>NZ_CAKMMW010000022.1:0-148444 GCF_927798215.1 Paenibacillus allorhizoplanae | reverse complement strand
TTTAATTGCTTTTGGATCATTCCTGTAACAATAATGGTTAAATTCTTGGCCAATATCAATATCTTGTTCCACAAATGAGACAAAAGCATAAATTAAGTTCTCAGCTTCATTATCCAATTTCAAAAAATCTTGGATAACCTCATTCCATTCTTGATTTATTTTATCCTTATATCTTTTGATTTGTTTGAAAACTAAATCTGTTCTGTAGGTACTTATAAACTCTGAAGGGAGCATACCCTGAACTGTAATGGTACTACTCATTTTGACTCCTTTCTACTTATGAATTCTGCCGGATAGTTGAGCGGAGCGCCATAATTGAAAACAGGCGATGGATTGGTTCCATCGCCACTCTATAGTTACACGTTAGTTTAATGGTCGGCTGATTCAACCTACTTTATATAAGTGTCGTAAAAGACAATTAATTAACCACTCGCTTCCATGTAACATCAATCGCTCTTTCTTTCCCAACATCTTTAAGCGGTTCATAACCTGTAGAGCCATATTTCCGAATTAAAGAGCCATATTCTTCCTCAGTAATTCTGACTTCTTTGTCGTGGCAACCACCACCCACCGCCGCTAGTGACTCCCCAGAAATAAAAATAGTGAATATTTACAAAAGTAAACACTCACGATTGTTAGTCAATATCCACTAATTATGCGGTTTTTAAGATTGTTTAAAATTTAAATAAGTTTGTTAGTCAAGGGACTTATTCAGCTTGTAATGTAGAGAATATGGAAAATAAAGTTCGTTAGTTATTTTTACAATTGTAAACAGATAATCTCAGCCAATAACTCACCCGTTTCTATCAGAGATTCATAAGCTCGTTCCTACGTTAGTTTAGTCTAGGTTAGAAAGATTTTTTATGTAAATTAAGAAATATGAAAGCGATACAATAACTGAGAAAATAAACCTTGGAACTTTCGCTTTTGATTTTCTATTAAGATAGAAAAATTCATTCCCCATTTACTGTATTGGACGTATTATAATTATCAACTATTATCCCATTAATGAAATAAAGGCTGCTCGCGGCAGCCGTTTAAGTATCGTTCTTTCGTGTTTAATATTAATGCCGCTTAGATAAGATTCAACGACTTGTTTTAGACGATAGTCCGTTATTTTTGTATGGTCAACACCTATACCGACTTTTATTAAATTCTTATTTATTTCGTTTCCCTGACGTGCTTTCAGCTAAATTCAGGCCAGCTTTACGCAATAGTTGAGGCCATGTGCGTGTTGGCTTAGGCCACCAGCCCCAGAAAGAATCGCCGCAGTACAAATTGTGCCTAGTCCTTTAATAGAGCGAAGCTAATCGGCTATTGGAATTTCGCTTAGCAACTCTTTTATATCTTTTTCAATCCTATCTAGTATTTCAAAATTCCTTTCAAACTCTTGTAATAATCGCCACCAAATCCTGCTTCGCTTCTTTTGCAGCTGTCGTATCTCCTACACTTCTTTTAACTTGCGAAATGAGCTGTGCTAGCTATATGCATGCCCGTAGAGCCACCGGCTCGCTGCATATGCTCTTTCCAAATTGTTATTACGTCTGACACTGATAAAGATTCGACATCCTGCGGAAAAGGAAACTCCCTAAGTGTAGCCATAGAGCGCTTGCAGGTCCAATCTTTAAAGACAGAAAGTTACCCAATATTCCCGATCTCTCATAATTGTTCGCAATCTTTGAAAGATAATGGCAAGGCGTGAGTACTCATAGTAGAAACCTCGGCTGATCACGTCAGCAATAACAAGCGCATTCTTTAGGATCATTTTTAGATTGGCAATTATCGCGGTTCTCCTTGTTTCTTTTGGTGGTGGACGGGTTCACCATAACCACCACGCTTATACCCTTATCTGAGAGCCAATTTGCCAAACAATTCGTCATCCGATAATGACCTCACAATTTGTAACCTCAAATTGAAATTGGCAATATGTCTCTTACTTTAATATATTATCTAATACTACAGGTGTATAGCCTGGTTGCAAGCCCGTAATTATATAAAGCCCGCCAGGACCTGGAGCTTCAAACGTGTTATATTTAATATTTACGCTATTTCCAGCGTATCCTTGTAAGGTGATGCCGTGTTTCACTTCATCAATAACATGATTGTACTGGATATTACCTGCAAGAGGCTTGTCGATCCCCCCGTATACCCAAATCGCTGAATAAGAATTGTTGTTTGTTTGTCCGCTCCGAATGACATCATTGTACTGTACCAGGAAATTCGTATTGTGATCAACGGGCTGATTGAGATAGTTTTCTACACCAAGCATTATACCTGCGGACCATGCGGAGTCTTTAATTACATTATATTCAAGTGTATTTGCGTTACCGCCTATAATAGTCATTCCACGACCCCAATAGTTGTTCTCCACTGTGTTGTACCTGTAAGTATTATTGTAGTTATATAGTTCGTCATAAGGAACCATAGCCATTCCATCGTCGCCTGCGTTCCGTACCGTGTTGTTTTCTGCCAAGGCAAATTGCGTGTTTCTGGCCAAATGGATCGCATCAGCAAAGGTACCTCTAACTCGATTGTTCTTGATGACGACATTCGGAGTGCTGAAGCCGATAATACCTGCCCCAAAGGTGTTTTCCAGCCATACACCGTCTACGGTAGAGTTGGAGGCCAATCTTATGCCTTCGTGCCCGTTGATTCTGTTATTTCCCTGAATATCAGATATCTTGATGTTCTTTATCGTATCTGAATCGCCTAATGAGAACGCTTTTTTAACTGAAGTTGCGGGGATGTTTTTGTTGATTACCGAATACCACATTCCTGCACCTGCGATCGTGATTCCCGCTGGTACGGTAATCTGATCACTTATATAATAAGTACCTGCCGGAATCCAGACCTTCTTGTTCCCGCTGTTTGCAGCGGTGATCGTATTGGTTATGGCCGTATAATCATCCGACGTGTCAGTTCCGGTTGCACCGTAGTCGGTTATGGAAAGCCATGATCCATCGGGCACGGTCAATGCTGCTGGTCTTGTTTCAAGTTCGAAGAAATCTATTGTATAGGAGGATACCGTATCTCCACTGTCCTTCTGGAGTTTGATCACGTCACCGCTGCTTATGGTTTCGGTGACGATGATCTCGTCATAGAACCTGAAATACCCTCCGGTCACCGCAGTTTGAGTTCTCCATGTCCGCGCTGAATTCAGGGACAAGTCTTGTTTATGAACACCGTTTATATAGAGGCTAAGTGTACCGCTGGTGTCTTTGGGAATACTGTATCGTATAGTCAACCTGTCGGCAGATCTGTTGCTTGTTATTTGGACGTACTTGCCTACAGCATCAAGGGTTACAGCTTTTCTTCCCGATGCCTCATAGGCCAGGTTGCCGAGCGTTACACTGGACAGGACGGTGCCATTGGTTGAACCATCTTCAGCCTCGAAAGTCGTCCAAGGTATCGTAGCACCAGGTGATTGCACCGAAACATCCTGGGTAAACTTGATTGCATCAGCAATTACATATGTCCCGTTGGCATTATCGGTAAGCTCTACGTAACCGGAAGTTCCTGCTGCAAAGTTGTGTGTACCCAGTAAAACCCACTGTCCTCCCCATATAGACTGTTCATTTATGTAGTAGGTCTGAGAACCGCCATTGTAATAAATGGTAAATGGCGCATTCGTCGCGCGGCTCGTACCACCGTTCGGCAGCCTGACATAAACCGAATAATCGCCTACTGTTGTGATGGTTGGACGCCACCTTATTTTATCAGTACCCGTTCCTGAATTACTGTAGCTATAATTTGCGCCGTAGTAATTCGCATTCGCTGTTGCTGTCGTCCATGTACCTGTCAACTCCGCCGAAGTATTGTCGACTACTGTCTCAGCCGCATGAGCAACATTTGAATACGGTAAAATACCAAACATCATAACAAATAGAACCGCCGTTACTAACAATAAATTCAATAATTTTGTACTTTGAGTCCCCATTCCCATAATTTTTCCCATAATTAATCCCACCTCGCATAATATGAATATTTTAGTGGTTAGAGCCCTCCAAGCCTGCTTTCTAGGAGCAATTTTGAGGGCTCTAAGTTGATTAAAATTGCAGATTGGTGATACCCGTTACTACTTAATGATTTCCTGATTGATCATGAGGTACTGCGACTGTTACAGAAGTAACCTTTTTGTTGCCCGCCTTGTCGGTTGCCGTGTAAGTGATCGTATAGGTACGCCCTTTTTCAGCGCGTAAACTAAATGAAGTGGCAGCTGTACCAGTGTTAGCCTGTATATCACCTTGACCAGTATCCAGCCCATTGCTCGTGATGGAAGTTAATACCACGGATTCAACGCCCGATGTAGCATCACTCGAATTCAGCGTGGCATTAATCGTCACCATTTGATGATTCGCCGGCCAAATCGACGTCTTATCCAACTGGACGGATAGCGCTGGCATCGTTTTGTCTACTTTAAACTCGACGGTTTTGAGCTCTTCTACATTGCCTGCTTGATCCTTGCTGCGGTAACCGAACTTATACGTCCCTTCGCTGAAGGCAGGAATGGCGCCAGTATAGGTAATCCAGGCCCCGTCATTCACTTGGTATTCGGTTGTCACGGCCCCTCCGTATACATTGGCGCTTACGGATAAGCTGATCGAAACATCCGTCGTATACCAGCTATTGCTGCCGTTAGGCGCAGCCGGGCTTAACGTTGCGACTGTTACAGGGGCAATCTTATTGATGTTGCTTACTACAAGGCTGGTTACATTCGATATGTTGCCTACCGCGTCCGTTCCTCTTGCATACACGGTGTCATTGTCTGAAACAACGATTGGGTCCGTATACGCAGTCCAAGTGCCGCTTTCACCGACTTTGTATTCTTTCACCGCTGCGTCAGCAGGATAGCTGATCGTGACGGTAACACCCGTATTCGTCGGTTCTGTATGGTCTACAGCTAATGTTGCATTAACCGGAGCTATATGATCGATATTGCTTATTACATAATAGGTTGCATTGGATACGTTGCCTGCAGTATCCATTCCTCTTGCATACACCGTGTCGTTAGCTGAAACAACCACTGGTGCCCCGTACGCAGTCCAAGTGCCGCTTGCGCCTACTTTAAATTCTTTCACTGCTGCGTCATCGGGATAGCTGATCGTTAAGATGACATCGGTGTTGGTCGGTGCTGTGATGTCCGCAGCAAAGGATGCGTCTGACGGAGCCGTCTTATCGATGTTTACCGTGGCCGTTTGGACGGCCCCGATCTTTCCAGCGTCGTTAGTGGAACGGTAATTTATCACATGAACGCCATCTTGCTCCAAGCTGATAGGCGAATTATAGGACTGCCATGTATCCCCGCCATTCAGACTATATTCCGCTTTCCCGGAGGCCGACAATGTCATCGTAACAGGCACCGTATACCATCCGTTCATACCATCCGGCCCGGATGGCGTCATAACTGCCGTTGTTGTCGGTCCCGTCATAGCCAGTTGAATATGGACTGTTTTCAACGTTTCCACGTTCCCGGCTATATCAGTCGAACAATAGCTCAACGTATATTGGCCATCTTGATCAATGGTGATTGCGTCCGCATAGTTGAGCCATGTAATCCCGCCATCCAGACTATACTCCGTCTTGAATACACCTGACAAATTATCCGTAGCGCTAAGACTTACCGTGACGGGATGTACGTACCACCCTTCCAGTCCATCCACCTCGGATGGCGTCACAGCCGCCGTTGTCACCGGTGCCGTCTCATCCACATTGTTGATATAAATGCCGATTTTGGCCAACTGTGCGGCACTGATCTGGATGTTGTTCGTTCCGACTCCGCTGAAGGTGTTCCACTCTACCTGCAGCTTTTGCAATGTCGCGTTATCTACCCAAATACCTGCGTATGGCGTATTTTCGATGATGTTCCCAGAGATCAGGAAGTCCCCACGGAACGAATTGTAAACGGAAATAGCCCCGTAATGATAGGTCAGCTCTCCTGTATTGGTGTTGCGGAGCGTGTTATTTGTTACTTCGACACGATTGGCATGGAATGCTTCGCTGGTGTAATACAGCAAGATGCCTGCCATTTGTGTGTTTGATATCGTATTATTAGCAACCTTCACTTGCGTTCCGCTGGCAATGCCGATCCCGCTTTGGTCCGTTACCCCGTCAATCACGTTGCCAAGAATTCGAATATATTGGGGCTCTCGAGCCGTAGATCCAAGCTTGTTTACCGTTATCGCATTATCCCTACTATTCGTGATGTGATTGCCCTCAACGAACACTTGTCGGCTGGCAAGTACCGCAATTCCATTCATATTGACGTGATCAATGTTGTTGTTCTTAACGGAAACGCCGGTGGATGAATCGATTTGAATGCCTGAACCACCAGAGTTTCGGAGGGTCACGTTTTGAATGGTTACATTTTGAGAACCGGCTACATCGATTAACGAACGATTATGCCTTAGGAACGGCTGGTTGCGAAGTTCAATCGCAATATCCTGTACAGAGGCATTCGTTACGCCCAATAAGCGGACACCATGGTGATCGGCACTTGTTAAGCGAAGAACAGAAGCATCCCCTTCGCCGATGATATGCACATTGTTTTTGCCTGCGAGAAGCAAATGATGCTTGATAACGCTGTCTGGAACCGAATCCTGACCTTCCACAGGTTCAAGGAGATAGGTTCCCGCTGGAATAAACAAGCGCCCGCCTTCTGCCGGCAAATGAGCAATCGCTTCCTGGAAGGCCAACAGATCGCTTGCGATGCCGTTACCTGTCGCGCCATAATCCCTCACGTTGATTTGCGTTTCCGGAAGCTGGATCGATGGGACATCCGTCCATTCGCTCTGATTTGGCTCTCGCATGATTCCTTCAAAGACATTGTGATACGCAGGTTGTTCACTCGTAACCGTGAACCCCTCTTTCACCGGATTCGTCGGCTGCGTGACCACGTTTCCACTGTAACTGGTTGTTCCAGTGATCGGCGTCGTACCGAAATTGACGCTGCCCTGATCATTATACAGCAGCTTATTATTGGCAATTGTCAAGTTTTCGATCTGGGAATTGGTATTATTGAAAGAAAGGCCATATTTGGTTGAACCGATACTCTCATTATTTCGGAAGATGAGGTCTTTTCCTTTGAAGGCTCCGTTCCCCCCCGTTACGATACCGTTACCTTCTGAACCGTAAACCTTGTTTCCTTCCACTAAAATGTTGGTGCCCGTTTGACCTAGGGCGATGCTTCCTCCGTATTGATTTCCGGACACGTTATTGTCGGCTCGATTGTTCAGATTAGCGCGAACAATGGTGTTGTCTTTGACCGTGAAATCCTTATAGTTGAAACCGTTGGATGTTCCGGTTTGGCCATACGCATTCAAAAATATGCCCGCAAGCAATCCGCCTTCCACCCAATTTCCTTGAATAAGATGTTGAAGTCCACCGACGCTGATTGATCTCCCCCAATTCGCATTCAGCACCGTATTGTTGATCATTGTGTTGTTTTGGGATACGGCATATGCTGGATTAACATCCGAAACGATCGCAAGTCCATCATCATTCCCGTTATCAATGAAGTTATAGGCAGCGGTGACATTGACATTATTAGCGAAATGGATGCTATCTGCATTCGTATTTCTGACTTTATTGTCCACGGCCCATATGTTGTTCGTACCTTGCCAAAACACGAGACCGATACCGCCTTGATCCACACTCATATTAATCGCTTGGATGCCATTGCCGGTTAAGGCCATATTGTAAGGAGAGCCGAATCCTCTCACATCCATCCTTGGACTCCACGTCGTGCCGAAGTCCCTAACGGAGATGTTTTCCCCATTGATGCTCCATCCATAGGGTGCTTTGTCATACGTGATAAAGCGTGTAGGTAATTGCCCTGGAGCCAGCGAAGAAACGCCCGGCATCTTAAAGCGAATAACCGTTGATTCCCCATCACCGACAAAGTGTATATTCTTCAAACCGGACTTATTCCAGAAAATACGACCGACCGAGGCAGCTAAGGGTTTGAAAAAATACGTGCCCGCTGGCATGTATAACACTCCGCCACCGAAGGCAGTAAGCGCATCAACAGCATGGTCGAAGGCAGCCATATCGTCAGTGATGCCGTCACCGATAGCCCCGAAGTCTTTTACATTCGCTACCGTCATCGAGCTATAATCGATTCTAGGCATGTTCTCCAGACCTGGCCGATTATAAAAACTGTCCGGAAGGTTCGATATGGTATTGGACGATGGCGCCGTCATCGTATATTGGAAAGTTACAGGGCTGCTTGCCATTGCTCCTTCCAGGACTCCATACGCACTTATCGTGGTGCCCTGATTGATTGTTATTGGCTGTGTATAATTCATTCTTGCAGCCGAAGTCCTTGGATCGCTTCCATCCGTTGTATAGTAAACATTGGATGAAACCGCTTGCAAACCGGCAATTCCTGAAATTGTTAAGTTGGATGACAACGTAATGGTTGACCCCGGAAATAGAGCTCCCGATTGGACATTTGCAGCAACCGGCGGGACAACCGCCAATTTATAGTCAAAAGTTGCTACAAGGCTATCATTCATACCCGCTTTCACGGCGTAAGTCTTTATCTTCGTATTGTTGCTTATCGTTACTTTGTTCCCGGTATACAACTTCTTCGTATTCGAAGTCGTTGGATCACTTCCATCTGTCGTGTAATAAATGGCCGCACCTGCAGTTTCCGTAGATAAGTCAATCTGTGTTCCCGCAAGAACATTTCCTGATACATAGTTTGAATTAACCGATGCAACTGGCGGAGTAAAATACTTTTGAACCAGATAGTTGTCAATTGTTGTACGCTCGCTGCTCGATAGCACCTTCCGATAAACCAGGACCTCTGTTACCTCCGCTTTCATGTTACGTGATGTTATATAACTGCTTCCTAGCACATAATCCGTGTACGTTTTATAAATTCTCGCATTGCCTGTTGCAAGCTGCTGAGTCACAACATTATTCTCATAGGTGGTTATTCTTCCCTTGTTCGCCGCCGTGTCAAAAGTAGGTTCGAACGTCGCGCCTATTCGATAGAAATTCGTTGTAAGATCTGCTTTGCTTATATTTACCGCATACCCGCTGTTCAGACTCTCAGGATTATTATAGGTGCCGAAAGTGATAAACCTGCCAGGGACGTAATTGTTTAGTATAATTGCAAATGTGCCTGGGGTTCCCGTATCATAATTGGTAGCGAATATACCTTTTGCAGCCTCCCCCTCCACCGATGGTTTGACTACCATAATTACTGTACTATCACCGGTATAAGAAGCTGGCAATTGCTTTCTCAGTATAGTGCCTGAGGTTGTGTCGTTAAATCTGACTGAGGGTTTGCCGTAAATGGCATCCTGGACGAGTAACGGCTTTTTGTTCGGATCTACGACGGAAAGGTCATTTCCATTCCCCGACTCGTCCTTCCATATGGATACTCGGTTGTTAGCATCAACGGTTAACCCGCTATCCGCCTTTAACCAAAGGTCAAGATGATCTGTCGGTATAGGTGAATCTGCAGCGGCTTTACTTCCATCAATAATCGAGATTGAGGGTATCATCAGGGCTGCAATCAGCAGTATAGAAACGTGTCTTTTAAATTTTGACATTATTCTCATAAATAAAGGTCACCTCCAGAAATTATCTATAAGGAAAAACGAGCCGAATTGATAGGCAATGAATACAATTCGGCTTTTTCCAAATAGATTGATGCTAGTTTAATCGAATTTTATTTTGTAAGTAAGTTAAATGCAGTCCGAGTTATCATTGCTGATTATTCTACCTTCATCTTGTAGATATCACTATTAAACACCCATTTATCCTTGTTCTCTTTATACCAGTTTTTGTACCAATCCTCGAGCTTCTTGCCGCCCGTCTTATCCCATGCATTCTGCACGTCCTTAAAGGCTTGATCGATGGTATACGAATCTCCGCTGACAACGGCTTTAACCATGAAATCGTTCATTTGATTATAACCATCGTTAAACGTTGCGTTCAGATCCTTATCCAATGACGGTCTTGTATTGGGATGTGTAAAGCCTTCCTTCATATGGTTCGGATCCAGATACAGCTTATCCATTTCCTTCGAAATCTTGATCCATTCCTGATCGAACGCATTAGTGGAATTAATGCCTACGCCATCTACCACACAAGGCTTTAGGTAATATTTGGTCATGAGCATCTTGAAATCGTTGTTATAGTCTTTTTCCTTCTTATTCTTATCAGCACTGATTGGTTGCGGGCAGCCAGTGGCGTCATTCTTATAATGTTCACCCTCAACGCCGTATTCGAAATGCTCCACTGTACTTGGTTTATTCATGAAATCAATATATTGGATCACAGAAGCCGGGTCCTTTGCACCAGCATTAATGGAACCCACCATCTGAAGCGGCGAGCTGATGTCAGGTCCGAAGGAACCGTATGGTGAGGCTGGGAATGCGATTGGAATAATTTCCGCTTTCGGATCGTTTTTCTTAAGTGTTTCATAATTTTTCTTCACATCGGATTTGTATCCTGCGAAAATACCAAGCTTGCCATTGGCAAAATCCTGCTGTGCCTTTTGCCCATTCTTGTCTGTCAGGAAGTCCTTGTCTACGATGCCGTTATCGAACATCTTTTTCTTAAACTCGGTTGCAGGTTTGATCCGGTCGAATTGACGAACCAGCTCGCCGTTCTTAATGATGAACATCTCGTTTCCAAACATTCCGTCAATATAATATTGACTAAATTGGCTAAAATTGAATCCAAATGTATCCTTCTTGTTGTTTCCGTCCGGGTCATTATTTGCGAAGGCGTTTGCAACAGCATACAGCTCATCTACAGTAGTAGGCACTTTTAAGCCTAGTTTATCCAACCAGTCCTTACGGACTACTAGAGAAGACAGCACTTGTGGCTTACTCACGATACCAAAGTCATACATCTTACCGTCTGATTTGCTTCCCAGCTTCTTCAATTCAGGGAATTTCGCAAGCAGTTTCTTATATTCTGTACTGTACTTTTCAATCAAATCGTCTAAAGGCATCAGTTGCTTCTGACTCCACAGCTGATTACGGAAAGCGTTGTCATATTCCAGAATCAGGTCTGGCGCATCGGCCGCAGCAAATAACGTGCTTAACTTCTGTTGAGACTCGAATCTGGGAATGGAAACAAACTTTACATCCACTGGACCATTCTGATTAATCCACTTCGTCCAACGATTATCCGTGTAGGTTCCTTCCTCGGCCGGTATTTGGGCGCGATCATAGATCGTTGCGGTGATCTTTCCGCGCTTCTCTGGCGCTTTCGTGGCATCAGCAGACTTATCCGCGATGTCCTCCTTTTTCGTACTGCAGGCGGACAGCACACCACTTAATGTCACAGCTATTACGGCAGTACTGATAATACTTTTATTCAGATATTTCATTTGTTGAAAGCCCTCCTTGTTTTTTTAGGTTTCTCTTGCCTACTGAAATCATTTCTGCCTTAAATCAGGCTGACATCCCAATCTCCGGCATCACTCCCTTCCAATTACTTTGTTCGCTATCCTTTAATAGCTCCAATCATGACTCCGTTGACGAAATATTTTTGCAAAAATGGGTAAACAGCAATAATTGGCAGAATCATGACCATAATTCCTGCAGATATAACTGATTCTGGTGTAATCTTCGCGAGATCCTCCGAATTTAACTGGGCCAGCTCCGCAATGATCGACTGGCTGCGAACCATATTCTGAACTAGCACCGAGAGGTTGAATTTATTGGAGTCATTAATGTAAATCAGTAAATTAAAGAAGGAGTTCCAGTGGTTTACGCCGTAGAACAAAGCTAACGTTGCCAAAACCGGCTTGGATAATGGAAGTACGATTTGGATAATAAGCCTCCACTCGCTGCAGCCGTCCATACGCGCCGCTTCCTCCAATTCATCTGGTATATTCTCGAAGAATGACCGTAATACAAGCAAGTTATACACACTGATTAGTCCTGGTATCCATATTGCTCCATAGTTGCCGACAAGCCCAAGTGATTTAACCAGTAAAAAATTCGGAATCAGTCCGGCAGAGAACAGCATTGTGAAAACGATAGCGAGTGTAAAGAACTTTTTTGCATAAAAGTGTTTTCTGGAGAGCGGATATGCGGCGAATATGGTAAACAACATATTCAGTGACGTGCCTACAACAGTTATGATGATACTATTCTTAAGTGAGTTAACGATAGGTGTTCCATTCACCAAATTCTTATAAGCAATCCATGTTGGTTCAACAGGCCATAAGCCTACATCCCCCGAAAGGATGGCATGCCCGCTGCTCATAGACAATGACGCGATATGAACGATCGGCAAGAGACAGCTTAATCCCGCCAGAAACAAAACTATATAATTGACTTTCAGAAAAATGCGTTCACCCCATGTGGGCTTCATTCCTTTTGCCTCCTACCACAAACCTTGATTAAACTTTTTGGCAATGCCGTTTGCTGTCAGTACCATAGTTAATCCGATTATGGATTCGAATAAACCGAGTGCAGCGCCGTGGCTGTATTCCCCGCTGCCTAGACCCACTTTATAATTCCAGGTACTAATTACCTCGGAAATATTCTTAACCACCGGGTTTTGCAAAATATAAACTTGATCGAACCCTATGTCCATCACATGGCCGATAGATAGGATGAACATAAGAACAATCGTTGAACGGATGCCGGGTAGTGTAATATGCCAAATTTTCCTCCACTTATTTGCACCGTCCATACTTGCTGCTTCATATAAACTTGGATCAATACCTGTTAATGCCGCAAGATAGATGATTGCCGACCATCCTGCGTTCTTCCAGATGCTTGACCCAACGAATATAGCGATCCATGAGAATTCTTTAAACAAAAACGGATAAGCCTCACCCGTTGTTTTCTTGATTAGTATATTGACAATACCGCTTTGCTGAGCAAATATCATTGTCACCAATCCACCGACAATAATCCAATTCAGAAAGTAGGGAAGATACACTAGCGTTTGAACAGATTTCTTAAACCACATCTTTCTCACTTCGTTTAACAATATGGCCAGTATGATGGGAAATGGAAATCCTACCAGCACGGTTAATGCGCTGAGCATAATGGTATTACGTATGATTTGCGTCATTTGCGGGTTCGTAAATAGATAACTGTAGTTTTCCAGCCCCACCCAAGGACTACCCCAAATCCCATCTGCGAAATTATAATCCTTGAAAGCGATGACAAGCCCGAACATGGGAATATACTTAAAAAGTATGAAATACACCGCAATCGGTATAAACATTAGTAATAGCGGTTTATTTTGATTGAATCTCTTTTTTCTCTGAAGCCATAGTGCTTTCTTGTCCGTAGGTATATCACTCCACCCAGGCTTCTCTATTGCTTGACTTCTTGCAGTCATGGGTGCATCCTCCTTATTTTTAAAATTGATTTGCTCGGCCTCTGTATACTACTTCTTCATGCCGAGTACTGACAACTAACACTTTAAAACCGCTATAACAGATTTTGATATAGAGAAAATGCAGCAGTAGCACATGCTCGGCAAGAAAAAAACAGGATATTACAAAAAATAATAGCCGCTGTCCCATTGACAGCAGCTATTATTGACGATGAAAATTGCAGCTTTTTTCAATAAGCCGTCTTCTTATTTTCGATAGTCCCCCGGTGTAACGCCCGTTAATTTTTTAAATACTCGATTAAAGGAAATATAATACGTATAACCTACCGCGACAGCTATATCCTGAATGGGCATAGTCGTCTCCTTTAACAGATGCATCGCCTTTTCTATCCGAACTCTTGCCAAATAGTCAATAAAGTTTTCACCAATCTCTTGTTTAAACTGCCGACTTAAATAGCTTGTTGTGATATGAAACTGATCGCCAATATAAGAAAGAGAGAGGTCAGGATCTGCGAATTGCTCTTCTATATATTTACGCACCTCCTGAATAATGGGATGCTTGCTGCGGCTCATCCGCATTCGACTTATCCGTTCATAATAGTCGGAGAGTATCTGTACGAATTCTACCCGGAAATCTACGAGCGTTTCGAAACGTTCGATGGCTTCCTTCAGCTCGAGCATCGCCTCATCCTCCCACAGCCTCCGAATCTCAATAGGCAATTCGACCATTTCACGATATAAATGGTAATAAATATAATTTGCCAAGCCAATAATGTCGTCCCGAGAAAAATAACCGGAACCCCACTCGTCAAACACACTTTCCAAAAGCGACTTCCAGTCTTCTTCACCCAATCGATAGGCTTTGACGATGGAACGAATGGAAGGCAGCTGATCATAGACTTCGCCTTTAGGCTGCGTAGAAATATCGAAGCGTGTAATGACGCGATTATTACCAAGTATTGATTTATACTGCATCCCCTCTAAAGCTTCTTGATAGGAGTGGTAGATATCCCCCAATTGATCTACTGCAATGCCAAAGCTTACCGTTAGCGTAAAGCGCAGGTTGCCCCGTATCCACTCAATGAACTTGTTTCCCACGGCTTGAAGGCGAGTTTCGAATTCCTTCTCCTTCCCCGGACCATAAATAATGAACCCTATTCGCTGATTCGAAATCCATTCCGTCCAAATTGTCAAGTTCATGTTTTGAGCCAGCTCCCCGATTACGTTGGCAACCGCAAATCGAAATAAGCCTTGATCCCTTATGTTGTATTCTTTGCAAAAATCCGTATACCGGTCAATTTCTGCGATTCCGGTACACATGATTTCAAACTTATGATTTAACCCAAATTTAAGCGTTTCGTGTTCCCATTCTTCTATACCGATGGAACGGTTACCCTCGGTTATCTGATAGAAGAAGTGCCGTTTTCGATAAAAGGAATCCTCGTTGGACTGCTTGATTAGATCTTCGAAAGCCGTTTCAATGATATTAAATTCATTAGCTTTCAAGGGTAACGCCCATATATGGCTTTTTTCGGGTGATGAATCATGAATTCTTTTAATAATCGTCTCAATCGGCTTATACATTCTACGGGAAACATATACAATCATTGCAATCCCAGCCATAAATGCCACTAAAATTAACGCTATCCAATTATAAGAGAGGGAAGCTAGATATTCTCCAAAGCCATTGCCATAAAGTCCACTTCGCATTTCCCAGCCTGTATAGTTGGATTTGACTGTAGATAACAGCTTGCTCGTACCTTGGTTATCAATTGAATCATTCTTGTTATTATCTGTTCCCGTAATGGCCTGTCCATTACGGCCATAGAGGCCGAGAAAGCTCACTCCGGAGCCTGCCATACGTGTCAAATCTTCACGAATCGAATCGACTCTAACATTCACCACCATCATGCCAAGCTCTCCGGAGAGAAGCGGATACTGCCGAACAAGCGAGAGAACCATTCGTGGTTCTTGATTGAAGCTGTTCCACAGCCTTGGATCGGTCCAATAGCTCATCTTGCTTGGATTATTTTGAACCTGTTGAACAAACTCTCTGTCCATATAATCACTAAGCGGAGACATCGCCTGATTTCCCAGAACAGTTTGATCCCCCAGACGAACCAAATATAACGAGTCAATCCACGGATACGAAGTCTTCATCTGAGTCAGCTTTTGTGAAACCTCAAATTCCCCCAAGTATTTATTGGAACCATTTTTTTTAAAAAAAGGCTCCCATATTTCCTTCGTGCTTAGATCGCCAGTAACAAATTGATCGATAGCACGTAGGGTGTATTCAACCGTCTGTGATGCCTGCTCTGTGAACAATTGATTGGCACGGATCGTCTGTTTCTTTGAAGCTTCAGCCGACGCAAGAAAGAATATGATAATCAACGTGATCATAAAAGTACCAAATAAAGGCAGATAGGATAAAAGCAAACGCTGCAGCCAGTATTTCTTCTTCATCTAATCCCCCCTATGACCTGAACATTATCAAGTTAAAGCATTATACAGCACATAACAATTATAGAATACAGTCGTTGACATTATATTAAATACAGCCTTTTTTCTCAATTAACACTTTAAGAAAAGGATTACATTTTTTGAATAACGGACAATAAATGAGATAATGATTGATATTTATTGTGAATAACTGGGATGTCGTGGACTTTATCAATGCTGAAGCTCGTCAAGACCGCAAAGTTCCGAACGGAAATACCTTAGTAGATGTCACAAGCAAGCTATTAAAGAATCTGTTGGCAAATTTCTATACACGCAAACGAAAAGAAGACCCACGGTTGCCGATTATCATTCAGGTTTAGCCAATATCCAATGACGAATAGACATTACGACTTTTTCTCCGACAGCTCGAAAGTTCGAAATCTCGTCGTTTAGGCTTCCATGAATTATTATGATCTGATATCAATTACATCATTTCTTAAATATGAAATCATTTACAGGTAAGAATGTAATAATTCAATCTCATGATGAAGAAATTGTATTAAGCACTATTGGAGAACGGTACGTGAGGCAAATTGTCAATTTCTTAGTAAAAGATAATTCCAATTCCATACTCATAATCTTAGAATATATAAAGAAGAATAAACGTATTAACAAAAGGTCAGTCTGATGAAACAAACTGACCTTTTGTTATTCAACTATAGTTCTGTGTTAGTTCAGCACTATGAATGTTTTCCCTTTAATTTCTAAAGCCTCTTCATCAGATATTTCCACTAATATTCCAATTATGTCTGGGCGTCTGTTCTTAAAATTGCTCCCATAATTTATCATTTCTATACCTTTGATTTGAATTTCTTGAGTAGCATTTCCTTTATTTCTGAATGTATTTCCGATTTTAATGGTAGCATTCGGATTATTAATAACACAAGTTAGAACGTAGCCGTAATTTTGAATATGTCATCGATTATTAATTCATTGAGAGACAAACAATCACCTCTTATTAATATGATTTTCGCAAATTTATCATTTGTGAATTATTCGATAGGTGATTGAACAATACTGCCCGTTAGTTCAATCAATAACGATAAAAATACTACTTAGTATTCATTGTTATATTATGGAATTATCGGTGGGTTATAGAGTATAATGCCATTTGTTTTGGGTGATATACATATGTTTCAACAGCAGTCTAAAAGTAACGCTTCCCATTCCGCTAGCAACTCGTTTAATAATTTTACACTTCAACATGTCGGTGGAAAAAATACGAATGAAACGCAAGATGAGTTTTTGAAGGAACTAAAAAAGAAGTAGTGGAAGCATCAAGTGGTCATGATGATGGCCACAATTTTGCAAAAGGTAGGCTTGAGTATACGGTTATTAAAATGGAAAAAACTAAGTTTGCTACAGGTGTCTATAAAAGCGGCGGAAGTGTGAAAAGGCCGATGAAAGTAGGTTATAATTACCGTGATTTTGCTGGAAAAGGAAAGTATCCAGATTTTGGTAAAATTTATTATGGAGAAGAAGAAGATAGAGGAAAAATAACTCAAAGTCTCGAGGATGAATGAAGTGACCGTTCCCGCCTAGTATTCCATCACGATCAATAAAAACAGCTTGAATCTCCAGTAAAATCGCCCCCGCATTATCTACTTAATAAGTTTGGTAATTCTCTCAAACCTTAGAATAATGCTGCCCGTTCGTTTAAAAGCAAAAAAAGAGACCCACAGCAACGGGCTGCGGGTCTAAAGATTTATATTTTAAAAGGGGGTCGTCTTTTATTATAATCCTGAATGATTAATACCAGATGAAAATAAGATTTCAATCATGTAACAAATATTTACTCTTTTCTGCGGGTTTGAATCAGCTAGCGTCTTTTTAACATGTCTTCTACTTTGGCTTGCATAGATTGCACCGTTGTTTTCCTATATTGAATACCAAGCCGAATGACCTTTAATTGCTGTCTTCGTGATAGCGTTCGGAAACGTGGTTCTTGCTTTAAAAATTTACGAATAATCGTCCAACTGTTGATTTCAAACCGGTTTGGTTTTAGGTAGGGAACTTCATAAGGCAGTTGTCGTTTTCGAAACCGATTAACAAGATTTCCAAAGTTAGCTGAAAGTTTGCTTTCATCTACGAGACACACAGCCTGATTTTTATTTGTGTGCTTTTTGAGGAATGCGAAATGATGGTGTCCATCTTGGATAATATAGCCACCATCTTTCTTACTTTTTTGCACAATTAGTAATTGCATAAGGTCCTGTGCCACTTTTTTTAACTCCTTCTTACGTGGCGAGGTCTTCATATTGGTACTTTCCTGCTTAATCTTACTTAGAGGTATATATTGCACTGTATATCTCAACGCTACCCCTCCTCAACACCGCTGATTAATGTAATGTATTCCAACTTATGACAGTGTATGTATGTTAGCGTATTGGAGGTTCTTGCTTTCCTTGGAAGTCTGATCCTATTGCTATACGTGGCTAGGCTTTCTAGCTATTCACCCACACCGAGTCTTTTGGTTCCACATATATTGTGAGAGAACAGACCAATCGAATTGAGGGAGTGATAGCTATGCCCGGACTGCTACGGACAGTCAACGGAACAACCACCCTTTTTGCAACAGCAAGCATAAAATCCAAGCAAGAAGGCATCTTAAGCGCTAATATCGAATTGGTTTTAAACGCCAGTAGAGGTGTCTCCGACATCTTCCTAAATATCACGCAGAATGCAGGTAACTTAGTAACATTCAAAATACAATCTCTGAATCGTACAAGCAGCAGACTCACTGCTTCCTTTGGTAAACAAGTGAACGGTGTCTCCAGTGCCAACATTATTCTCCAAGATAAGAGCAACAATATCACTGCTAGAGGATTCATTAATAAGAAAGCAATCATTCCCGTTAGACTTGAAAGCGGTTGTCAATGTGGTTGCTCTTGTACGCATACCAAAAAAATAAGATTCAAAGACGGCACAACATTAAAGATCAGTATCGATAAATCGCTCCAACTTGCCCTTAAACGACTATTTGCTAAGCTTGAGCGAGTATTAAAAAAGCTAGCTCCGCGGAGAGGCAAAGGTGCGACCGCTGATCCCGAATGCAATGCAAGATGTTATCGTATTGCAAATTCTTGCAAGGCTGCATGCGGCATCTTCGCTGTCTTATGCACGCCGATATGTTTGAGTGCACAGGCGGTTTGCCTCATTAGCTGTTTGCCGACATAACGGTTGAATATCTCTCCTAAAGAAACCACTCCCTTGGCAGGAGTGGTTTTGTCTTTATTTGCTGATATCGTCTTATGAATAACAGGCATAATAACCATGCTTCGCGGCCGTTACGGACCGACATACACACCATGAATGAATTTCTCCAATACTGCGACATCCGTTATGTTCTT
Organism: Paenibacillus allorhizoplanae; assembly: GCF_927798215.1. Classification (NCBI taxonomy): domain Bacteria; kingdom Bacillati; phylum Bacillota; class Bacilli; order Caryophanales; family Paenibacillaceae; genus Paenibacillus; species Paenibacillus allorhizoplanae. Next base: position 129,269 of record NZ_CAKMMW010000022.1, on the reverse strand, counting down.
GTTGCAAACCTCGCTATTCACGCACAAATAATTACCTATGGCCCTGTAATAATCGGGCGATGCACCTTCCGGTTTCCACTTGGTCACAGCAGTGAATAGCGCGACCTCAGTATGCCGATTGCACACAAAGCAAACGCCATTCTTATTAGTCGGCGTGTACTTCCCTTCAATGCCGATTAGCTTCCCGTTCAGATCATAAACAATGAATAATTTATTCGTTGCAATATCGGTCCAGCCCAGGTATGTCGCGAATCTATAAGTGATACCTGTAAGATCGGGTATTTTCAATTTCTTGTTCTTAGGGAAAAGTTTCTTAATTTGATTGTCCGTCACATGCGCATATTCCTCTGCTAAATAAGGCTCCAAGGCATGCAGATATCGCTGAAAGTCCGCAGTGGTTTGTAGCTGTTTCAGGTTCACAAGCCATTGTTTTTGCAGGTCGGTTACATCCGCAAACAATTCGCTTATCTTGACTTCTGTATCATTGCGAACCGCTTCGACCACTTTCAAATTGGAGACGGAGTTACAGGCACTTTGTAACTGACCGATCAGCTTCTTAATCTCGTTGTATTGATGGTTTCTAATGAATGGTTGACTCATAGCTTTCAGCCCCTTATTTTTATTGAAAATAAAATAAGCTGCAAAGCCCCATAATTAGAAACGATTTTTCTCGGGCGATCACCATAAACGAATCACCCCATGCAAAGATCGCCCTAATGAAAGGCTCTGCATGAGTCGCTTCTTATTCCGGCAAAATGATTTGCCATATTTACCGCCTCCCTTATAGACTTAAATTATAAGGGAGTTCCTACTCTACCCGCAAGTGTTGTGCCCATTGGAATAAATCCCAGTACATATATGAAAATAAAGCGTTTACAAACATAAAAAATACCCATATACTATTTCTATTTGAATGGTTATTTCTACATGAAAGAGAGATCTTTACGATGAAACGGTGGTTACCGATTGCTATACTGCTTACGAGCGCGCTTTATATTTTTGAAATTCGACCTGAACCTCAAGCATTCAAATTCTTTTTCAAATTAATTCCGATGTGGCTGATTTTGTATTATGCATACTCGCATATGCCTTCAGCCAAAAAATGCGTACATGGGTTGATGTTAACCGGTTTATTCTTCGGCATGCTTGGCGATGGACTAATTATGTATTGGTTCGTTCTTGGGCTTGCTGCTTTCCTAATCGGTCATTTGTTTTACACCGCAGGTTTTCTCGTCCAATGGCGTTTCTCTTGGTTGCGCTTCTCTTCGATCGTACCTATCGCCATTTATTCCTTCATAATGGGCAGAGAGTTAGTAATCTCGCTCATGGAGCAAAATAACGCTGGTCTTGTGGTACCTGTGCTATTTTACATTGTCGTTATCTCGCTAATGGGCTGGTCTGCGATTATGACTAGTAATCGAGGGGCGATTGTCGGCAGTTTTCTGTTCTTGATTTCGGATTCTATCCTGTCCTGGAACCTGTTCGTCTCCCCAATTTCCTATGCGGATCTCTTGATCATGACAACCTATTACAGCGCCCAGTTCATTATCGCTCGCAGCGCAACTCTTCCTGAACAAAGAGAAATGAAAGTGCACCCCTGAGTTTAATCTAACATTGTTATTGTGATTTATTTTTTCTGACTAATTTGAAAATCAATAAAACAATTAAAATAACGATTGCGACTGATATCAGTTGAAAAATTGCTGTACTCCATTCAAAATGCAATACAAACCCTCATTTCATAACTAACGATAATCAATTCTACCATTCTAAGCGGTCATCGGTTGATTGATTTCATACTCTTTGCGTCTATTTTCAGTCTAACCTACACTTCATTCAAGAAAAACCTCAAGAAAAAAAAGGGCGCTTTTCAGCGTCCTTTTAGCCTATAATACGGAAATGTCGCTTGGCATTGTGCCTGTGCGTTGAATGTTACGTATCTGAGTAGTACTTATCCGGAATCCAACCAGAATAAACGACGAGGTTACATTGTTAAAGTTGAACGCTCGTAAGTCTGCAATGTTCTGGCTACCACGAAAAATCCGAAAATTCCCTGTAAAATTACGCCCTGAAAACAGTATTAACGTAACTTGACTAGGAAATACAACATTTCTTAGCCGGAAACTGGAGATGATATTGTTAAAACCGAATAATCCCAGATTTGAAACTGCCACGCCTCTTCTAAATGTTAAATTTCTTCCAGTAAAGTTAAAACCCGAGAAAAAAGTAACTCTAACATTCCGGTTAAATATAAATCCCATCCCTATCACCCTCTTAATCTCAAGATAGTAACAGTGTATGATTTGGTTAATATATTGGCTTGGACTTATGTTATAATTCTCCCAGATATCTTACTTGCCCCATCGTGACACCCCGCTTAGTAGGCCATGCTTTTTCAATTGTCTCTCAATTTAGACAAAAAAGGGGTATTCTCCATCCTTGAAAGGACGAGAATACCCCGTGTTATGCTCGCTCTCTCATCTAACCGTTTCTACGGTCGAATTTATAGCGTGATTGAGGCTTGCTTCAGAAGCCCGGACAAAGTTAAGAGATCCGGAGTGCTTCCTTCCTTTAATTTAATCCACTTTCGTTCAGCAGGCCCATCGAATTCTTTCGGAAAGTCAATTCCGTTTGCATTCATGATCATAAATGCAATCGCGTCTTTGGAAGGCGAAATTACTGCTGCATAATGTCCATTTTTCAGAAAGTGTGGTTTTTTGTACTGAATGCGTTCTTCGGCTTCCGAAATCGTCTCATGAACCATGTTCCGCAGGGTCGAACTGATATCGGCTTGCCACTTCGGTAGATTTTCTATGTAGGCCGTAACTTCCTGATTCATTCTTTAAATCCCTCCAATTGGTAATATTTTACTCACTTTAAAGTATACTGTTGCTAGAATATTCCCGTCAACGCTGTAAACTACCTGTTACTTCAGCAAACTTGGGATCGTCTATTATGTTACTCAAATTCAATAATTAAACATACACTTTTGGAACTGATCTAGCATAAAATCTTAATATTGACTGTATAAGGTGGAGATTCCTAATGTACGCTAGATTAAGTATGTTTAGATTAAAACCTGATACCCCCATCTCATTCGCAGAGCAATGGGCTGAGAAAACTTACTTGGTCCATCGATCACTAAAGGGATTTAAAGGTATTACATTTCTGGGAGAAGATATAACGAATGAGTTCGGTGCCATAAGTTATTGGGAAACGAAAGAGGACGCTTTAGCAGCCGGTGATACAATTGAGATCAAAGTTTATTCCACGTTATCAAAAACTTATATTGAATCCCCTCCTATGATTGCAATATATGGCGTATATGACCTACCTGCGGGGAACGGTGAATTAATATTTTATGGTAAATTTAACTGGTAGTAGGTTAAGTAAAACTGCCTAGTTAGAACAAAAAGGGCTGCCAATCGGCCGCCGCAAGGCAAGCCCTTCTCTTTCCGTTTATTTCTTTAAAAAGCTATCACGATACTGACCTGGCGTCGTTCCCTCCAACTTGCGGAAATATCGAATAAAATTGGCAGGCGTATTGTACTTCAACTTCTCCGCGATCTCGGAAATTTTCATATCCGTTTCTAACAGCCATTGTTTGGCCATCTTCATCCGATACTCCGATAAGTAATCGCTGAAATTAACACCTGTTTCCTTGCGGAATACTTTGGTCAAATAATTCGGGCTGTAATTCATACGGCGTGCGCACACCTCTAGGGAAAGATCGGTATCGAAGCCAGTCTCTATCATATGAATAATTTGACTGGAAATGCTCTGATACTGCGCATCTAGCTTATGTTCCAAGTGAATTAGAAACGGAAGCATGACCACATCAAGAAACCACCGTTCCACCTCACTCACTGTTTTCAATTGAAACAGTTGTATGAATAAGGTTTGCTCATCGGAGTATAAATGTTTAGGCAACACGCCTGCATCCTTAACTGCTTGTAGCATTTGCACCAGAAGACGGACGAAGGACATGAAATATTCTTCATGCGTTCGCTCATCGACAGCAAGCGTCGTTATGAATTGGTGAAGACAGCTCGTAGCCTGCTCTCGATCCGCGAGTTTTAAGGCGTCCAACAGCTGCCGCTCTGCGGTATCTGGATAACTCAACTGCATGCTCTTTTCTGGCTGTACATCCTCAATGAACAGGATCGATTCTTCCCCCAGGTTCATGCGGTACTTCAAAGCTTGCAACGATTCTCCATAGGCATGACGAATTTGCTTAATGTCGTTAAATGTATGACTAAAGCCAATGCTGACTTTCAACTCTAGATAAAGTTTGATCATCTGCATGATTTGATGTGCAGCTATGTCGAGAAGATTCTTGAACAGCTTGGGATCTGTTTCCGCGCCTCCAAGCAAAGTAACCTGGGAGTCTCCCATAACGACGGGTGGCAGCCTCTGCTCAGGTGTAATAAGTTCGGAAACGATATTGTTAATAGCAAAAAGCAGTAAATCCTGATCCTGCTCTTCAAAACGCGTATTGGATAATGTATCAATCTGGATTGTCATCACACACATGCTGTTCCATTCCGTCGGATGACCGAAGGCTTCCAGCTTATCCTGAGCCTCGGTTCTCGCCATGTCGCTCTGAAAAAGCTTGAAAACAAAATATTCCCTCATTTGATGGGACTGTCCCATAACCTCTTGTAATAGACTTGACTCCCTTTGCATCAACCCTCGAAAACGCTCATTGATAAATTCGAATTCATCCATGGCCCCTTCGGTGCCGACGGTTTCAGGAGAATTGCGCACGACTTCATACAACTTCCGAATCGGTTTATACATCTTCCTTGAACCTAGATAAGAAATCAGTAGAGCTAACAATAAGATACCAAGACAAATATACAGGGTGAACCACCCTATGCCCTGCGACTCCTTGTTTAGCTCATCAATGGACACCACTGATACATACATCCAACCGTTATAATCGGACTTCCGATAACTGATCCCGACACGCTCCCGTTCCGAACGGGTTGTGTAGAAGCCTTGCTCCGCAGCAGGTATGGGTTCATTCCCGATCGCTAGTTCTTGAAACGGTTTGCCAATCAGATTAGCGGCATTGCCGGCGAAGACAACTTCTTGATCGTCCAGCAGCAGAACGTTGCCCATAGCGGTATCCTTGTTAATTAAACTATTGACATCATAAATCGGAATCGACATGATCAGCAGCCCCGATGGGTTAGGGGAATACGCTGGGATTTTCTTAATGAGTTTCATTCCGGTAGAACTTGTGGACCAAAATGACGTTCTTGGATCATTCACCCATCCCGCATAACTTGCCATAGCCTTCGTTTCCAGCATGGACAAACCCGTATCGTTAATGGACCATTTGCCCGCTATGCTTATGAGTTCCATGCCCATCGTCCCGAGCTCATTGCTTTGCAGCTTACTCATCGATTCGAGCAGACTCTTCACTTTCTGAACGTATCCGTCCGTACCAGCCAATTCTCCCTTAAGAGCGTCGATAACTACCGGTTGATTCATATATTGAATAGCCGAGTAATCAATCAGCCTCAGCAACTGTTCAATTTGTGATTCGGTCTGTTTCAGCATTTGCTGATTGCTCTCATTGACCTTAGTTTGCACCGCATCTGAAGCTTGATAATAGGAAAAAGCCCCCAATACCATGACAGGAATCGTCGCGAGCAGCAGTGTAAACCATATGAGCTTGGATAAAAAGGTAGACGCACGTAATTTCATAAACAAGCCCCCGCTGTTCTTGTACTAACCATAACTTCATCGGTTCTTTACTTTTATCAGCAATTCCACGAAAATGTCAATAATTGCGGCGCTTCTTTCCGATTATAGACAGGGAAGAAGCGCCGCTTTGCAAAACTATTATTTTTGTTGAGCTTTTTTATACTCGGCTGTAAATTCCTCGATGATTTTATCGCCGCCTTTTTTGCTCCACTCATCCTTGACCTTATTAAAGCCTGCCTCATCAACCTCACCCATGATGAAACGAACACGAGCATCGTTGATCAGCTTATCGAGCTCCGAGCCCAGTTGAGTTTTCGTCGGGGAAAGAAACGGCTCAATGACACTTGGCACAGCATTCGGCATTCCTTCTTCATAAAGCTTTTTCACTTTTTTCCCCATATCGGGTTCTGTCGGCCACGCCAAAGTTGAAGGTGCGATACGAAGCTGCCCTAAGTCACCAACTTGGTCTTTGTACAACTGCTCATTGGTGAACACAGGATTACCGTTCTCTGTTTTATAATGAACGCCTTCCACACCCCACGCAAACGTTTTCAATACATCGTCCTGCAGATTTTTCTCGAAGTAAGTTAAAATATCCTTCAGTTCCGCTTCTGTCTTCACACTGGATTTAGGAAACATGAACACGCCCGAATAGCCTGAATTCGCAGGCAGTTTAACTCCCTTCGGCCCTTGCAGCCCAATGACGAAATCCATCTTGGCCTTCGGATTCAATTTGTACAGATCAGCATGTTTATTAGGTGCATCATCAATGCTTGCAAGATAGATACCGGCTTTGCCTGAGTTGATGTTTTCATGCAACTTAGTTCCTTTGATGGCGCCGAAGTCCTGATTAATCAGCTTCTCGTCATACATTTTTTTGAGCAGCTTGAGCGAATCCATATATTCTTTGGTCATAAAATCAGGTATCACCTTGCCGTCCTGCACGCCCCACTGATTAAAGCCGCCTAACGCAGTAACAAGGACAAGACTCGCATCGGTGATCAAATTATCATCAGTCAAAGTCAGACCGTAGGTATCATTCTTACCGTTCTTATCCGGGTCATTCAATGTGAATGCTTTCGCAACGTTATAGAGGTCATCTACTGTTTTGGGCTGCTGCAACCCAAGGTTATCGAGCCAGTCTTGGCGGAAGATGATACCTTTTCTGGCAAAAGGACGGTCACGGTATAGCCCATATATTTTACCATCTACGGAGATATTGTTAGCGATTTTCTCATTCCAATACTTACTGATTTTCGGAAAATCTTTGAGATACGGCCCGATTTCCCAGAAAGCGCCGGAACGAACAGCATTGATAATCGCCGAATTCTTGGTGTCTAAGACGACCATCGCTTGTGGGAGATTGCCTGAGGCGATCGTCACATTCAGCTTATCATTATAGGACGCACCAGGGACGAACGTAATATCCATCTTGCTATTGGTCTGCTCCTGAATGGCCTTAAAAGCAGCGTTCGTATCATCTGTTGCCGGCGGCTGTTGTCCATAGAAAGGAGACATCATGCTGAATTTGATCTGCTTTTGAGCGGTACTAGTACTAGCAGGGGTATTCTTTGTAGTGTCACTTACAGGATCCCCACCTCCGCAAGCCGCTAATACGGATGCCATCATGACTGTCGTGCAAGTAACAGCTAACCCTGTTTTCAATTGACCCTTTGTTTTTCGCATACAAACCCTCCGTTATTTCATTTTATTGTATAGAAAGAAAGACGATCTTGCCAGTCTTGACCGTCTATCCTTTAACCGAACCTAACAAAACTCCCTTGGCGAAATGTTTCTGCAAGAATGGGTACAAGAGTAATATCGGAACAGCCGCTACGACGATAACCGCGTACTTGATGCTCTGAGGCGGAGCTGCTATTTCCGAAGCTGCACTGGCATCTGTAAAACCACCTGCCGATAGAAGAACGATTTGGCGCAGCCACACTTGAATGGGCCACATTTTCGCATCATTGATGTACATAATGGCAGTAAAATAGGAATTCCAATGCCCCACCGCATAAAATAGCGCGAACGTGGCCATAGCCGGTAAGGATAACGGAATAACGATTTTGTACAAAATCTGCATATCATTGCAGCCATCCATTTTCGCTGATTCTTCCAAACCCTCAGGCAGTTGTTGGAAAAAGTTTTTCAATAAAATCAGATTGAACGCGCTGATCGCCGAAGGGATCCATAGGGACCAGTACGTATCCAGTAATCCAAAGCTTTTGACAACGAGGAACGTGGGGATCATACCTCCGCTGAAGAGCATCGTTATGACGATTAACAGCATGAATTTACCCCGGCCGCGCAATGTCTTGCGTGCTAACGGATAGGCCATCAGCGTAGTAAGCAGCAAATTGATCAGCGTTCCGACAACGGTAATGAATATGGTGATGAATAGGCTTGTGTAAATAATTTTGGTGGAAAAAATGAATCTGTAAGCATCCAACGAAAACTTCGTAGGAAATAGCACAACTTTTTTGATAAGCAGCTCTTCCGACGCTACGAGTGAACCAGATACAACATAAATGAACGGCAGCACCGTAATTACCGCAACGATAAAAAGCATCAAATAATTGACTGCATCGAAGACTTTGCTGCTTATGGTACGATCTCTCATGCTAATAAACCCCTTCCTCGCCGTATTTCTTTGCCATGGCATTTGCAGAAACGACCAGAATCAGGCTTACGAGAGATTTAAACAGTCCCACCGCCGTACTGTAACTGAATTGCGCATTCACTAGACCGGACGTATACACGTACGTATCAAACACTTCAGCTACTTCCCGGTTTCCGGAATTCAACATGAGGAAAATTTGCTCGAAGCCAGTGTCCAAGAAGCTGCCTAGTCTTAAAATAAGCAACAAAACAATCGTCGTTTGGATGGCGGGTAACGTAATATGCCAAAGTTGGTGCCACCGATTAGCTCCATCCATGCGTGCAGCTTCATAAAGTTGCTGATCGACTCCTGAAAGTGCCGCTAAGAAAATAATCGTTCCCCAGCCGGTTTCCTTCCAGATAACTTGCGATGTAATCATCGAACGGAACCAATCTTTACTTAACAAGAAATTAATCTTATCTCCGCCCATGTAAGCGAGAGCTTCATTCACAATACCGCCCTCCGTTGTAAACAAGGTGTACGTCAACCCTGCAACAACGACCCACGATATAAAGTGCGGGATATAAATAATGGTTTGCACGAATCTTTTGAAAAACTCCTTCCGAACCTCATTCAGCATCAGAGCTAAAATAATAGGCAGCGGAAAGAAAAAGAGCAGATTATAAACAGCCAGCACGAGCGTATTTCTGAATAGCTTCCAAAAATCCGGATTCGTGAAAAAACGCTGAAAGTGCTGCAGGCCGACCCAATGACTTTTTAAGATCCCCGCAAAAGGTTGATAATCCTGAAAGGCAATGACCACACCCAGCATCGGCAAATACTTAAAGAAGACGAAAAATAAAAGGCCTGGAATCAGCATACAGTACAGCAGTTTTTCTTTATTGATATCTAACCATAGCTGCTTCAGATATCCAGGTTTGTACGATGTACCCACTGAAGTCGCCTGCGTCAGCACACGCTTTCTCTGGACTGTTGTTCTATTCATAGGTCAGTCACATCCTCCAACAATCGTTCACTGCCTTCATGTTAATTGCCACATGTTGTTTCCGTCGATATTCATTTCGTTGCTTGTTCCTACTGATATTCATTTTCTTCCCTGCCATTGTCATCTGCTATCCTTTGGTAAGCTAAATGCGCAAGGAACACCGCTATATACGGGCTCTCCATTACGTACAATCGTGCAATGGTCCGGCTTCATGTGGACGTCAATCTGTTGGTCGCGATAACGATATCCAGAAATCGAGACACTTCCTTCATGCGGTGGCTGCGGACATATTTCTAGCGTTCCATCCAACTTCGGTTTGATGCCCGCCATGCCAAACACCAGTGCTTCGGTGCCTGTGAGACCAGCTATGATGTTGCCGCGCTTATGGCTCGGAACGGCAGGTCGGTCGCTATAGTGCTCCTGTGGGAAATAAGGCAAATGCTTGCCCATCCAGAACAATCGCTTCAGGACATCCCAAGCTAACGCGGGCTGCCCCTGTTCCCACAACGTAAGCGCGAGTGTCGGGCTCTCACCGGTATAGCTGCCTCCGCCAGACCAGTCAGGGTCATTCAATTCATAATGCAGCGTATCTTCGGCAGATATACTGCTTACACCGTAAGGCCCAAGAAAAGCTCCGTCATTCAAATGCGTCAGTAAAGCCTTGGTCATATCCGCATTGCAAACCCCCATTCTTAATGTATCGAATGCTTGAATCGTGTACACCCGCTCTACGTGCCCGTTCGGGTACATGCAAAGAAACCATCCGTTTTCTGGATCCCATAAGTGATCCCGAATCGCCGCACGGATACGGCTGGCCTTATCTCGCCATGTTTCGCATTCGGCATGTCCAAGACGTTCTGCCATGTCGGCCAAACGATCATAACACCATGCTCTTTCGGCGTTCGGGCTGGATACGACATGCTCATGAGCGGCGCTCCTCATTTCGAGCAGATTGTGCTGCTTGCCGTAATCCAGCAATTCGCCCCAGGCCGGCAGCCGTTCTTCATCGTGAAGCAGCAAATTTCTCATTAAATCGTATAGTTCCAAACCTTCACCATACTGTGTTACATTGCAACAGACCAAATTGAAGAAGGACCATAGGCTGTACGAATACGGAACATCCTTCCCTAGACCGCTAGGAGCGAATCTCGAATGCCGCTCAATACCGCTTCGCGCCATCATGTGCGCCAGCTCGATCACTTTATTACTGCCCAGCATCAGTCCTAGCATCCGAGCTGCATAACCTCCGGTATCCCACGGATAACAGCAAATTCCGGCGCCTTCCATCCCGGCTACAACTGGGAAAGGCTGCATGGCAAATTCAGGATGCTCCCATAGACAGATCAGACCGCTGACAAGCGAACGTCTGTAGTAATCTTCAAGACCGGGAATGTCGCTGGTCAACTTGGGAATAGACCCGCAGTAACGCTGAATTCGGTCCTCCCAGACCTCGTATGCACGCCGTTCACATGCCGTTAAATTTTCATCCAAGCATACGGATTCTTGAGCCTTCGTCAGCAGGATAGCCAAACGGTACACCGCCTCTTGCCCAGGTACAATAAGCGCAGGTTCCCTTGCCTCTTGTAAAAAAGTAACCCTTACATCATCGTTCTCCCATATGCCAGCTTCGACTTCGTGCACCTCCGCGCCCATAGAAGGATGGCCGAAATCCCAATCGTTCAGGGATTGGATGCCAGGACGGCCTGGCGTAACTCTCGGAAGGATGTCCAGCTCGATACTGCGGTCTGTGCGGTTAATAACTCTTACCGTTAAGACAAATCCAGCACGATCCGCAAGCGGAACAAGTGAGCTTCGTACGGAGAGTGAAATCAGGCGTTCTTCCACGAAGTAGTGGTACGTTCCTGTCCGTTCGATTCGGTCCGGCCGCCATTCAGCACCTGAATACAATAGACCGCAATCCCCTTTCCCCTTGTTACCTGTATCGCTAATACGATGTCCGTCTGCCATTAAATCAAGCAGTACTTCCATATCTTGTGCGCCAAACGGTGGAGAGAATAAACCGCTGACGCCAGTCACCGTACCTGCTATTGGAGCAACAGTACTATATCCGCTACATACCCATAAGTGATTAGCTGGAGCCACACTGGCTCGCAAATCAAATGCAAAGTCATTCAATTGATAATTCATGGTTTCACCTATCCTTTTCCATGTGCAGTCCGTCGTGCATCGACATCCTCATCTTAAAGAGCGTACGATGTTTCCGTCGATATTCATTCTGTTGGTTCTTAGTTTCAGAGCCGAAGAGACTGACTAAACAAGCGTAAAGTAATCATCAACTGTTATTTCGTTGTCATTTTCTGCAGGGATGGATAGAAAAAGTGCATGCCTTTGTTGATTGTATATTCCATTTTTATCCATTTACGTGGCATGGTTATAAAGTCTGATCTACCTTCCAAAGGTAGGCCAATTCTATTCTCGATCTTCCTCGGCATTGTGCTGACCCTATTGATTTCTGTAGCATCAGCTGTAGCTACCGTGCAAAGCTTGGGAGATACAGGCATAATGGTTGCCCAAGGGTGCGCATTCATCATCATGGCGATGGCTGTTACCCTGTATATGCGAAAGAAAGACAGGACGATGGCCATTTTCGGCTTTAAGCGGCTGGCAGGAGGGGACAATAAAGCGGCGCTATACTATGTTCCGCTCTGTATCATTGTTTTCGTTCAACCTGTGATTGGTGGATTAAACTTCGAACTGTCTTTAGGCAAGGTTGTCCTTATTGTCCTATTCTCACTTGTGGTAGGGTATACCGAAGAGTCTATCTTCCGAGGGATCATTTGGGAAAGGTTGAAGGATAAAGGTTCTCTGTTTTACATCCTGTTTTCTTCCATTTTTTTTGGTATCCTCCATATGGCCAATGCTCTAAATGGTCGGGACTGGTTGTCGATTTTACTTCAGATCATAAATGCATTTCTCATCGGACTCATTTTAGCCTTGCTAATTGAAATGACGGCTCGCATTCTCCCGTTAATCATTTTTCATTTTATGTTTGACGCAATGGCCCAGTTGACGAATACAACAATAACTGAGAATAAAGTGTTTGTTGTTTCTGTGCTGAATATCTGTTATTTGCTCTATGGTACATATTTAGCTCTGATGTTAACCCGCAGACGCAAAGCGAACATTCAAATTTCATTTTAACGGATGTGCTTACAGGATTGAAGTTTTATGAAGCGATTAATGTTCTTAAAGAATCGTTTTCTGTGGCAACAACGGGAGAATATGTGTTTATTACTATGCTGTTGATAAGCCCGATTCTTCCTCCGCTAGTAACGGCCATGAAACGTCGAAGTAAAGCAAATCCCCTTCGTAATTCCAACTAAACTTAAACAACTCGACTTACTCTTTCTAAAATTCAGATTTGCTTCTCATCCCTGTTCGCCGAATAAATGCATCTACCTGAACCTCAATTTTTCCTTCAGCAAACATTTCAGGCCAATTCCCTTTGATGTCCTTCCATACTTTCTTTTTACTACGACTTAACTCCCCGCCAAATCCGAATATATCACTCTTCATTTTTTGAGCTACCGTTGCGGCTGCCAGAACTTCATTTTTTGTCACTTCTACCCATTGCTTTTGAAGTTTAATGATCTCTTCACGTTTACTTAGGTCAATCGGACAGTGAGCCTCGTTCACGCCCCCTTCTTCATCTATTCTGATATGGAATATGGGACGTCCGCTGTTGATATTTCTAACGGACATGACAGCCTTTATTTGTCTGAAATGGGGCATTTTTGATTTATAAAGGACACCAGAGGCATTATTGTCTAATTTGTGTGCCAAAAGGTATTGCAATGGACCGAATAACAACCGTGGAGTCCGTTAGAATTTCGAATCCCTGCTATCCTCATCAAATAACGGCTCTCATGTCCGTAACCTTTTGGTTACAATTCCCTGACGATCGTGCTATAACATGTGCTTCTGAGCCAAGGGGATAGTGAGAATAGGTGGAGTGAATACATTTTTAATCACATAGATTACGATTTTCGGGAACTAGAAAACTTATACTACTTTCTAATGTATTAAAAAAAGAGACTGATCCACTAGGATCGGCCGCTACTTATAATACGCCAGATGAGCCGCCTTGTTCGATGAGCCGAAGCTCGATATTCAACTCCCGGTCGATGATCAGATGCAACGTTGAACATGTTCTGCTTACTTCCGTTCACATTAGATCAAATGATCGTTCTAATCTATAATCAGCCATTGCATAAGTCAATCCTCCGTAACATCTCGCATGCTCCCCTAAGGCTTGATCTTTAGAAATAAAAGAGATCTAACGCATGTCCTCCTCCAGAGAAGCCATTGACAGACAATGGCTTCATGTAATATATTTTAATTGACTGACACAGTCAATCAAAAGGAGGTCATCAAATATGCCAACCTCAAAAGATTTTTCAAATAAACGAAGCCTGTTTCACCAGTGCGAGATCCTGTCGAGTGACCGAACACGGATTGGATACAAATCGATCGGCAAAGGTCCTGGGATCATACTTGTTCATGGGGCATTAAGGGATTCGAATGATTATACACGCTTAGCCATTGCTCTCTCTCACTGTTTTACCGTTCACCTCATGGATCGAAGAGGCAGGGGCTTGAGTGGTCCTCAAGGTCTAGAGTATGCTATGAATAAAGAATGTGAAGATGTTCAAGCCATTCGAGAAGCGACAGGCGCCGATTATTTGATTGGACATAGTTATGGTGGGCTTGTCTCTCTAGAGCTGGCTAGAATGGACGCTTCAATCACCAAAGTAGCTTTGTATGAACCTGGCGTGCTGATTAATCCGATGGACGACGCTTGGATGCTGCGTTACGAGCAAGCGATGCTCAAGAATGATCGACTTGGGGCATTTGCACATTTCGTAAGAGGGATGGGCCATACCCCTTTAACCCGGCTCCCCTATTGGTATGCAAAACTCATCTTGAGGCTCATGGTACGCGGAAACCATTGGAGTAAAACCGCCCAATTACTTCCGCAAAATTTACTTGAGCACCGTGAGGTGCAGCGGCTCTCTTCTTCTTATCTGAATTACAACAGTATCCATGCTGATATGTTGTTGATTCAAGGGGGCAAGAGCTCAGACTCTACGAAAGAAATGATGAAGGAATTAAACCGAACGATTGCAATGTCGACATTGGAAACCGTGAACAAACTGGACCATTTTGGTCCAGAGAATGACGGTGGGCCTGACCAGATAGTGAACCTGCTTACCAACTTTTTTCTTATTTCCGAAGGAGATTGAATAGATGCCGCGTTTAAAGGAAGACCAACTTCATAAAATTTACGAAGAACGCAAACAGCAGATTACATCGGCTGCAGTCAAAATTTTTGCCCAGCGCGGCCTTCCAGGCACGAAAATCAGCATGATAACCGCAGAAGCAGGTGTGAGCCATGGGCTATTCTACCATTATTTTAAAACGAAGGAAGAACTTTTCACCTCCCTGGTCCGCGAAGCAATCGAAGCTTCGATGCAAGAAATGGACAATTTGAGCCAATTGACGGGATCTCCGATCGAAAAAATTAAAATCCTAACACAAGGCATGCTCGATGAGAGCGGAGCTCCATATTTTATGCTGCTCCATCGGGCACGGAATTTTGAAGAGGTTCCTGAAGAAGTCAGCCAGCTGATTCAAAAGTACCCGGTAGATGTTTACGTCAAACGTTTACTGCCTTTATTTGAGGAAGGACAACAAAGAGGGGAAGTCACGGATGGGGATCTGGAGGAATTGATCGCAAGCTACCTTACAATCCTTTCCGGTGTGATGGTTTTAGGCAAGGGATATGTGACTCCCCAAGTGGATACGCTATTGAGATTTGTTGAAAAGAGATAATACAAAATAATAATTGGATATTGTTATAGGAGGAGTATTCCGATGGACGAACAAGCCAGTCATAACAATAATTCCAAGGAGAAAGCCGGTTCCAGTATCTGTGAGGTACTGCAGATTCTTGGCGCCAAATGGGCCTTCCTTGTTCTTGAAGAACTGCTTAACGGACCACAGAGGTTTAATCAGCTTCAGCGGAACCTCTCCATCGTCAAGACCCAATCCCTCACCGATACTCTCAGACACTTGGAAAAAAACGGTCTCGTGCACCGCAAGGTCTATCCTACTATCCCGGTAAACGTTGAGTATTCGTTGACGGAGAAGGGCACCGATTTTCAATTGGCTTTGAAGGAAATGGACAAATGGGTCCAGAAGTGGGGGAATACGATGCAAGCCCAGGAACCTACTGACTGAAGATCTTAATAGAACAGCATAAAATCAACCGCTTAGTGGATAACTGCTTAGCGGTTTTTTTGTCATGGATAAACAAACATCAACTTACTTAAAGTAAGTTGATCCAGGTAGTTGGATTACGTCCAAATACTTTGCGTTCTTACTTTATTAAAGTAACTCGAATATAATCGAATTACTCACTCCACCGGACGCGGCCAAGTGTTTAGACAATCACTACAGCTTCTTGGGCTATCTCCCCTGAGGCTGGAACACAAGAGAGAAAGGGAATGATTTCTATGCATCGAAAAGTCATTTACATGCTAACCATAGCTGTTTTCTTCACCGCTACTTCTGAATTGGTCATTGCTGGCATTCTGAATGTGTTAGCTGATCAATTACATGTCTCCGTCGCTCTTGCCGGACAGCTCATTACCGTCTATTCGCTCGCGTTCGCTATTGGAACGCCAGTCATCGTGTCACTGACGGCACGAATGGGAAGAAAGAAGCTGCTTCTTCTCGCCATGTTTGTTTTCATAGTAGGCAATCTCGTCTCATTCGTCAGCTCCAGTTTCACACTGCTGATCGTATCCAGAATGATACTGGGAATGAGCTCCGGTGTCTTGCTTGTAGCCGCATTCAGCGCCGCAGCCAAAATGGTCCCGCCTGAAAAAATCGGCAGCACAATGGGCACGATCATTCTCGGCTTCAGCAGTGCTATGATTCTTGGGGTACCCATTGGAATTGCACTGACCCATATATTCAGTTGGCAAATGATATTCCTCTTCCTAGCCGCTGGCAGCTTCATCATCATGATCGGCATGATGCTCATGCTACCGGAAATCAAAGGAGACGCTCCTGTTTCGTTCAGCCGGCAATTCACCATACTTGCGAATCCGGTTATTCTGACCGCTTTGCTTCTCGTCCTGTTCAGAGAAGCTGGTAACTCCATCCTGTTCACGTATTTATCTTCATTTTTGGATACAATTCTCCATAGGAGCGCTTCCGATATCGGGATCATCATGCTTTCATTCGGAATTGCCGGCGCAATCGGCTCCCGCATTGGCGGCTCCGCTGTTGACAAATGGGGAAGCGTGCCGGTCATGGTCATTAGCATGATCTTTCATGTTGTTACGCTTTTGCTGCTGCCTCTCGCTATCCACTTGTTCCCGCTTGCTATTGCCCTTTTATCCATGTGGATCATATCGATGTTCATTATGGGACCGGCTACGCAAAGCTACTTTATCGCGAAGGCTCCGCAATCGTCTAATCTCATCATAAGTCTGAACATTTCCGTGACGCAGATAGGTCTTGCGAGCGGTGCGAGCGTGGGAGGTATGGCTGCGACATTAAATTCAACGGTCTTGTACAATCCGTGGGTCGCAAGTGTTGCATTACTTATAGCTTTCCTTGCAGCGATTGTCTCCTTCCAGAAGAGCAAAATGACGCAAGCCATTTCAGTGGAAAAAGGATATAACCTTTAACCGCATTAGCTATCACTCGCTGGAATGACCGCATCATGGAATAGCATATCGCTATGTAACGACTGGCAAAACAACTTCTACCATCGTCCCTTTCCCTACTTCACTTTCGATTCGCATAGTCCCATTATGATTTTGGATGATTCTCATTGAAACCATTAATCCTAACCCTGTTCCTGTTTCTTTTGTAGTAAAAAAAGGATTTCCAATCTTGGTTATTTCCTCTTGCGGGATTCCATACCCGTTATCTTTAATTCGAATATATATGCTATCGTTCATTTGCTTGGCTTGTATTGTCACTTCTCCACCTTTAGGCATGGATTCAATGGCATTCTTTAACACGTTGATAAATACTTGATTAATGCTGCGTTGACACTGAATGGATGATAAATTGTCATCTAACTCTAGCTTTATTTGAACGTTATATAGATTTGCTTGTCCTTCAAATAATCTTGTAACGTTATTTAATATTTGTACCATATCCCTTAACTCATATGCCTCATTTGAAGGTTTAGCTAACACTAAAAGCTCACTTACAATTTCATTGATGCGATCAATTTCTGATAACATGACTTCATTACGTAATTTCTTTCTACCATCTATATCCTCTTTCACATACATTTGCATAAATCCTCGTAAACTGGTCAAAGGATTTCTAATTTCATGGGCGATCCCAGCTGCAAGTTCGCCAACTAATGAAAGTTTCTCTGATCTGCGGATTAATTCTTCGGAATGTATCCGTTCTGTAATATCACGACCCATACTGATAACATGTTGAACATCTCCAGCAGCATTTCTTATTTTTTTAGAGTGTGATTCTTGCCAAATATAATGACCGTTTTTATGCCGAAGACGATATATAAATATTCTGCTATCTGAATGATCGGAATTACCTTGCTGTAACCAGCCGCCGTTCCTATCATCTTGATGCCAATAGTCATAGGCATATTTTCCGATAAGTTCATCTGGATCATATCCGAGCTGTTGGCGGATAGCTGGTGAGGCATATGAGATAATTCCGTCTGGCGTTAAACGCAAAATAACGTCCTGTGAATGTTCAGAAATAAGATTGTGCAGTTCCTCAATCTTCTTGAACTCTTCTTCCTTCTCTTTTTGTTCTGTTATATCTACAATTTGGCAAATGAATAGGTCATTACCCTCAATTCCCTGTTCGTTCCTTTCTGCAGTAACATTTAAAAGCCCCCACAATAGGCTCCCAGATTTATGAATATATCTTTTTTCTATGTGATAGCCATCTATTTCACCCTGTACCAATTTACGGCATATTTCTAGATCCGCTTCTAAATCTTCAGGATGGCTGACAGATGTCAAACCGAGATTTAGTAATTCACCTTCGCTATACCCTAGCATTTTGCATAAAGATGGATTCATCTGTAAAAAACTTCCGTCATAAGATATCAAAGCCATTCCAATTGAAGATTTCTCAAATGCACGAACAAAAAGACTATGGTCATTGAAATGAGATAACATCTGAATCCTCCGATTAAGCAGTTACATTGCAAGGAATTGCAACGTGTTTAAGTTCATTCTATCACTTGATAAAGTTACATTAAACTTCCGTTACTTTAATACACAAAAAAGGAGCTGCGCGAAGCAAGCCCCAACTATAATTCTGCGTTATTTAATTGCTTTGATTATTGCCGATTGAATATAGTTTTCTACGTTTGCGCCTGGCATCCAATCCTTAATAAATTCTCGAGAATCATCTTTTGGTTCAACAACAACGTTTTGAAATCCGCTTCTTTGCAGGAATACCATGACTTCATCAATGGTAGATGCACCTGAAACGCAGCCAGCTAGTGAATTAAGATCACTTTTTAACTCTGCCGGAAGTTCAGAAGTCACTACTACATCCGAAATCGCCAAACGACCGCCTTGTTTTAATACACGATAAGCTTCATTAAAAACTTGCTGCTTATCCGGTGACAAATTAATAACACAGTTTGAAATAATAGCGTCAATCGAATCATTCAGTATCGGCAAATGCTCAATTTCACCGAGACGAAACTCTACATTTTCATATCCATGCTTCTGTGCATTTTGACGTGCACGACTAATCATCTCTGGCGTCATATCAACTCCATAAACTTTACCCGGTTCTCCAACTTGTTTAGATGCCAAAAACACATCGAATCCCGCGCCGCTACCTAAATCAAGAACAACTTCTCCCAATTTTAGTGAGGCAATTGCTTGAGGATTTCCGCAACCTAACCCAAGATTCGCACCACTTGGAACAACATTAAGCTCTTCATTTGAGTAGCCTAATTTTGAGGAAACCTCATCGGGTGTGCTACAGCAGCTTGTTGCTGGCGCAGTGGATGAGCAACAAGCTGAACTAGGAATACTCTCGATTGCAATCTGTTTATAGCGATTGCGAACATGTTGACGTACCTCATCATTTTGAACCTGACTCATGGATCATCTCTCCTTTGTTATATCAAGAAATTTTGATTAATAGGTCATTTAAAAACCCACCTGTGTGGGTTACGAGCAACATTCGCTTGATTGATTTTCGCTTTTTCGGAAGATACAGCATAATTCTGGTGAGAGTAACCGGTTAACCTCTACGTGGTTTAATTCATAATAACTCCAAGTACCCTTGGTCTCTTTCGTAATCAGATTAGCATCAAGTAATATCTTCAAATGATACGATAACTTTGACTGTGGCATGTTTACAATATCAACTAAATCACAAACGCAGACACTTCCCTTTTGAGTAAGCTCATACATAATTTGCAACCGTTTCTGATCTGCTAACGCTTTAAACTGGAGCTCGTATTTCGAAAAATCAACTTGATTCTCATCCTTCGAAAAAATAGGAAGTTCTTTAATCACCTCTTAACACCTCCCTAAATCAAATTTATTTGATGAATATATCTTAACACATCAAAATTATAAGATTCAAGATATAAATCAATTTATTTTGATCTATTTAACATCTATTTCAGTTAGCAATTTACAAAACCTTAACTTTTATTATATAACTAAGTAATTATATAATGATTTACGGTGAAAACTGAGTCGAGAAAATGATTACGAATAGTAAAGGAGTGAGTTATTTTGCCTGAAATTGAAAAGTTATCTGATGTATGTAAGCTTCTTGGGGACAAAATGAGACTCACTATTCTCTCCCTGCTCAAAGAACGTGAGCTATGCGTATATGAGATTGTTGAACTCATACAAACTAGTCAGCCCAATGTGAGCCAGCATATGCGAAAGCTCAAAGCCGGTGGTTTAGTAAAGGAAGCGAAAAAGGGCCAATGGGTTTTTTATTCGTTAAACATTGAGGACAAACCCTTTTTGCACGAGTTTTTTCAGTACCTGCCATCGCAAAAAGAAAACGTAAACGCAGTATCATGTAAAGATCTAAATTGCTGCGATTAGGAGGAAACCATGACTTACGTAGCGGTACTTATTTTTCTGCTTACATTAACTTTTGTAATTTGGCAGCCTAAGGGCCTCAACATTGGATGGTCATCTTCTGGCGGCGCAATCCTTGCTCTTCTCTTCCAAGTTGTGTCTTTTAGCGACGTAATGACGGTTACCTCTATTGTTTGGAATGCTACACTCGCCTTTGTTGCCATCATTCTCATTTCCTTAATCTTAGACAAAATCGGTTTTTTTGAATGGGCAGCCTTGCATATGGCGCGAATTGCGAAAGGCAATGGAAGACTCATGTTTGTGTATGTCATTTTGTTAGGCGCGGCAGTAGCCGCATTTTTCGCCAATGACGGTGCCGCATTAATTCTAACTCCGATTGTATTAGCAATGGTTCGAGCGTTAAAACTTCCAGATCATATGATTTTACCGTTCATCATGGCGAGTGGTTTTATTGCGGATACCACTTCATTGCCTTTCGTCGTCAGCAACTTAGTCAACATCGTATCGGCGGACTTCTTCGGTATCGATTTTGTCACCTATGCAAGCCGCATGATCGTACCAAGCCTATTTTCATTGGCGGCAAGTTTGGGTGTCTTGTTCGTTTACTTCAGAAAGGACATACCAACGAATTACGATATGAAGGAATTAAAGCAGCCTTCAGATGCCATCAAAGATCATCGGCTATTCCGAATGTCGTGGGTTATTCTTGGCATCCTTCTCGTCGCTTATGTGATTAGTGGATTTATTAAAATCCCTGTTTCCATCATCGCAGGATTCGTGGCACTGATCTTCATTTTGATGGCTAGATCTAGTAAGGTAATCGAAACTACACGAGTGATCAAAGATGCTCCTTGGGCTGTCGTTATATTCTCAATCGGGATGTATGTCGTGGTGTATGGTCTTAAAAACGTCGGTCTCACCGATGCCCTAGGAAAGTTGGTTGAGAACATAGCAGGACAAGGATTGTTTATTGCGACAGTGGGAATGGGCTTCTTATCTGCTATACTGTCCTCCATCATGAATAACATGCCGACTGTTATGATTGATGCTCTAGCCATCAAAGGTACGAACACAGATGGGATTATTAGAGAAGCATTGGTTTACGCCAACGTTGTAGGAAGTGATCTTGGACCTAAGATTACACCGATCGGGTCACTTGCAACACTATTATGGTTACATGTTTTGTCTACCAAAGGTGTAACAATCACATGGGGCAATTATTTTAAAACAGGTGTCATCCTTACTGTCCCTACTCTCTTGATTACACTTACAGGACTTTATTTATGGCTTCACATTATTGCATAATCCCATACAAAAAAAGGAGAACTAAAACCATGGAAAACAAAAAACCTTTCGTTTATTTTCTTTGCACAGGAAACTCATGCCGCAGCCAAATCGCTGATGGCTATTTAAAAGCTTTAGGCGGAGACAAATATGAAGTGAAAAGTGCCGGTTTAGAAGCTCACGGATTAAACCCACGTGCAGTAGCAACGATGAAAGAAGCTGGTATCGACATTTCGAACCATACCTCTGATGTGATTGATCCAGTAATGTTGGCTCAAGCGGATTACATCATTACTTTGTGCGGTCATGCTAACGACAACTGCCCCGTTGTTCGAAATGATAAGGCAGTAAGATGGCATTGGGGATTTGACGATCCTGCAAAAGCGACTGGGACGGAAGAAGAAATTACTGCTAAATTCCATGAAGTTCGTGATTCCATTAAAAACAGGATCGAACAATTTGTGAAAGAAGGCAATTAATATGATTAATAGATTCTAAAGCTTGACTATGAAATTTATATTTGCTACAACGAAGCTACGACTGAAGAAGGCGGTGTAATGGATGGGGAAACCAATAACATTCAGCATTATAGGCGGTGGAGGCTTTCGCGCACAGTATTTCCTAAGAATTGCACAGGCTCTTCCAGAACAATTTTGTATTAGTGGAATGGTAATTCGTGACGAATCCAAGGGAAGGGCTATGGAAGACTTATGGAAAGTGACTACTTATCGGACACTGGATCAGCTCTTGGAGAATGAACAACCGGACTTTGTTGTCCTATCTATCAACGCATCGGCCGCTATCGATTATATGCTGCAGCTGGCGGAACGAGGAATTCCTGTACTTACAGAAACACCTCCTGCACCTGATCTGGATGGTTTGCTGCAGTTGCACAACAAGCTTACCCGTCAAGGCGCGCGAATTCAAATCGCTGAGCAATACCAATTTCATCCTATACAAGAAGCTCGACATAAGATTATTACGTCAGGACAATTAGGCAATGTGAATCAAGTGACAGTATCCATAACTCAGTTCTATCATGCAGTAAGCTTAATGCGGAAAATGTTAGGAGTGCGCTTTGAAGAAGTCAGTATTAAGGGAATGAGATTTGAATCCGATTGGGTCGCTGGTCCGAACCGAGGTGGTCCGCCTACAGAAGATAAATTAATTAAGTCAGAGAGAGATATAGCATGGTTGGATTTTGGTGGAAAGCTGGGGATTTACGATTTCACCAAGGATCAACATCGTTCATGGACCCGTTCAAACCATTTATGTATTAGGGGGGAACGGGGAGAAATTTTCGATAATCGGATTAGCATACAAGATCCTTTCTGTACACAGATTCAAATGGAATTAAAACGTATCAATAAAGGTGAGTATGAGAACGCGGAAGGTTATTTCCTTAAAGGAATTATGGCGGGAGAACAATGGGTATATGAAAACCCCTTCATGCCTGCTAGATTATATGACGATGAAATTGCTATTGCAGTCTGTTTGAAGAAAATGGCGATTTATGCCGAGGGTGGTCCCGGATTTTATGGTCTTCCGGAAGCTTCTCAGGACCACTATATCGGCATGCTGATTGAACAGGCTATTAGAACCGGGGAGACAGTCGTGTCGATTCGGCAACCATGGGCCGAAAACGCATGAAAAGTAAAGGCACCCCATTGGGGTGCCTTTACTTGCTGACAAACTACCGCAGCCAGATTACTTCACCCGAAACGTTCTCTCCCCGTACTTCTGCACAAGAACAAGGGCAACAGCCAAGTAAATCAGCGTCATAGCAAATATAGTAACAGTGAATGGTACTACCGGTATTCTCAAAATAATACTAATACCGCACGAGGATGACACAACCATGTTCACGATGAGATGCAGTGGGTTTTTCAAATTTAGCTCTGTCGAATACGGTTGGAAAATATAATACATAAACAAATGATGCACGGTAAAAAAAGCCGACAATGATAGAACACAGACCCAAAGCATAAGCAGTTCTCTGCTCAGCCACTCCCCTCCTATTGCTACGTTAATAGCTGTTAGTGACACCCCAAGAGAGGCGGCAATCACCATGTTTAAGCTCATCACTCTTCTAATGCGAATCAGGAAATGGCTATAGGCTGCGCTGCGATAGAAGCCGTACCGCATCAAACTTAGATCACAGTTGTAAAACATTGCTTTGCAAATTTTCTCTCCAACGGACATGAAATACATGATCAGAAGCAAGAAGGGGAAGATCATTTCCAAACTCCATTGCTGGTCCTTCAACTGACCGCGGAATAGGACCATGAAGATCACTCCCGCCACTCCGAAAGCGCCGATGATAGCTAATCGTTTATTAACAGGGCTGCTAATCAGGCTGCGATGTCTGAGAAAGAAAATTGCGTTCAGATACGCATAGCCTTCCTTTGTCTCAAGCTTATCCTGCTGGTTCAGCTTCACGGTATAGTCGCTATCCTTTGACTTTACGCTCTTCATCTGCGCATCCGTCATCATACGGCCTATATCCAGCAGAGGATCATCCCTTTTGCTTGCGGCATCAACAACTCCTCGGTAACCGGAATAGCGTGACAGCTTAATGGATGCGAACAGCCCTCCAGCTGTAATAACGATACAGACAGGCAAACTCATAAGAAACGATTCTGTAGACAGAACCTTGCCCAGCAGAAGCGGCAAATAGGCAGCGGCATATCCAACAATAAGGACGCTCCAGACGAGGGCGGCTTGTTTAATCAATACAATGCTGGTTTTCTCAAAAATCTTAAGATGCACATACTCCGCTAGAATTCGCCATAATGTGATCAATATAGATAACAGAATTGCTTCAAAGACGGTTGCTCCCAAGCGTGTGCCGAACAGAATCATCGCAGGTAGTAGATACACCAAAAAAGTCACGTAGCGATATCCTAGCGAAGCCAACATATATCTCGTTGGAGACAATCGCATCAGCTTAACTGCTATGTATTTCTCCCGTTTTGGTTCAAGTATACTCGCGCTGCTGACGGCTGCC
The DNA here is from genome assembly GCF_927798215.1 of Paenibacillus allorhizoplanae. Lineage (NCBI taxonomy): Bacteria > Bacillati > Bacillota > Bacilli > Caryophanales > Paenibacillaceae > Paenibacillus > Paenibacillus allorhizoplanae. Next base: position 104,535 of record NZ_CAKMMW010000022.1, on the reverse strand, counting down.
GCCACAAAGCTGATAATGGTGAAAACATGTATAAATTGCTGCAGCTGATCTGCTTCTGACAATCCCTTTCCTACTGCGATCACAGGAAAATATATCAGTATCCCTAGATACACAAATCGAAGCATTACTCCCCATAACTGGTTGAACAGCAGCACAATAACAGAAATAGCTTTTTTGAAATTCAAATTAGCGTAGAAGCTGTTCTTTACTAGCTTGCCGATTAACGGCAGCTTCTGAATGTAATAAATGAGTAGGTTTACCCTAATGGATGTACGAATAGCCAGCAGCGTACTAAGCGTTCTCATCATGGGATTCATCCTTAAGCAAATTAATGACCGCTTGCTCGAATTCTGCGCTGTGCAGCAGCTCGGACGGCACGGCAGACAATTTCCCTTTGTTCAACACAATCAGCTCATCACACAAATCAGAAGCCAATTGCAAAATATGCGTGGAGAAAATTAGAATATGATCACTCTTCATTTCCCTTAACATATTCTTCATCTCCAGTGCAACAATGACATCGAAGGAGGTGAGCGGCTCATCGAGTAGAATGATCGGCGGCTTCGTTATGAGAAATAGCAACATCTGCAGCTTATTCTTCATTCCGTGCGAGTAGCCTTTAATCAGTCGATGGCGATCCTCCGTTGTCATGCTCATCATGTCAAAATAATCGTCAATCGTCTGCTCCATCTGCAGCTTGCCCCGATTAATATCCATAAAAAACTTCACAAACTCATAGCCCGTCAGAAACTCGGGCAGAATCGGCAACGAATATACATAACCAACATCCTGCTCGCTTAGCTTCCGCGTGTGGCCATTCTCCTCCAACATTACCTGTCCGCTATTCATGTCCTTCTCTCCGCTCAGGCAGTCGAACAACGTCGTTTTGCCTGCTCCGTTGCGCCCTAGCAGCCCATATATCTTCCCTGTCTCAAAGGTGAATCCGGCTCCCTGAAGTACCTGTTTATCCTCATATCGCTTAACGATATTTTCTAAGATTAGACGCAATTGCTGCTCCTCCTTTCGTTTCAGTATGCTGAACTTATCGGACTACGCTTTATTTGTTTCCTTTAGCTGATAATACAGACCACTCGAATCCGACCATTCCGCGAAAAGCACACGCTCATGATGCGTAATTCCGCTAAGCTGCAAAAGCTGCTCCACCCAACTCCTGTCCCGCCCGAGGCGCTTCAATGTATCTTCATTGATGCTGCCGTTTTCAATGATGTAGGCCGGAAGGCTGACGGTGCCTTGATGGTCTTCTGCATTACCGCTGATCTTTTCCGGGTCCTTCTGGAGCAGCACGCTGATGCTGCCGTTCGTCTCGAACAAGGCATAGGCCACTTCGCGCAGCGAGAAAATATTATTTTCCCGAAGCAGCATGCCCAATTGGGCGAAATCGAGATTGTTGCGCTTCATTGCATTGAAATCAATCACACCTGCCCGGATAATCAGATCTGGTGTTCCCGCGGCATAGCGGGAAAGTCTGGGGAACCGTGCGATAAACTTTTCCAAACCTAGCGCTAGAAGCGTCCAGATAATCAGAGCAAATAGTAGATGGCTAAGATGAATGTTATCATCATAAATCGTATTGCCGACTAGTTCACTGAGCATTAAAGAGGAAACGAAATCAAAGGCGGTCAATTGAGAGATCTCTTTTTTTCCCAGCAGCCTAGTCATGATCAAAAGACCTATTAAAGCGACTGTAAGCTTGACACCGATACTTACATAAAGACTGGTATCCACCTTCATCTTTCCCTTCGGAGTGTTTGTATAACAAATAATACCACATATTGATAATGAACCTTATTAAAGTATGCTGAATTTCTAAACACACACACTTGTTCTATGGGACGGGCATATACTAGATTAATAAAGCTAGAAAGGGGGTATTCCCTTGACGCGATCCGATTCTTATTTGATTTGTAAAAAGTACCTCAATCGAGAAGTAACGATAAAAACGACACACGGCACTTACCGTGGCACGATTGTGAAAGTCGACGGCCACAAGGTCTATTTGAAACAAACACGTAATGGAAAGAAAGCACATATCTCATTCCTGCCATTTCTCCTTCCGTTAGTTCTGTTTGATCTCTTAGCCATTTTCCTTGTGGAATCTAGACCTTGTTCTCCGTTCAGACCGTTCCTCTAAAAAAAATGACCATCACAACGAAATCCTGTGGTGGTCATTTCTTATATCAACGCCTTTTTATCCAACTTCCCTAAAGGTGTATAGGGCAAATGCTCGACGAAGCTGATCTCCTTGGGCAACTGAAATCGTGCCAATCTAACGCGCAACCAATCTAGGAGTTCATCTTTCGTCATTTCCGTACCAGGTACTAACTGGATCCACGCTTTCAATCGCTGTCCAAAAAGCTCATCCGCTATCCCCAAGACGGCTGCATCCTCGATGAAGGGGTGAGTGAGCAAGATTTGTTCCACTTCGAACGGAAACACATTCTCCCCCGCAGAAACAATCATACTATCTACTCTCCCACGCAAAAAGTAATACCCCTTCTCATCCCGATAGCCCAAATCGCCGGTCTCGATCCATGCACTTGCCTTGTTTCGCATCGACCAATTGTTTCGAATACAAATTTGACCTACGCTGCCAATGGGAGCTTCTACTTTCTGATCATCCATGACTTTTAATTGAACACCGTTAATCTTTCTGCCAATCGTGTGTGCGGAGTAGGTCAAATCCTGCGGAACTGCAATGATATTCAAACCCGCTTCCGACGTGCCGTACAGATTGTACAGAACTTCTCCCAATTGACTTTGCGTCTCTTGGACCAGTTTCGGATTGAGCTCAGCTCCGCCTGAAGCTATACAAGACAGGGATTTCAGATCGTCTGCGTTCGTTTTTAACATTTTATGAACCATTAAGGGAACTACCGTTACGATATCAACCTGATGCTCCCGAATCAATCGACAGGCTCTCTCTGCATCAAATCCGCGTTGAATGACTACTTTTTTGCCCAATGCGCAGAAAAGCAGCAACACGGCTACACCATAACCATGATAAATAGGCGTCGCAATATAGGCTGTATGCTTGTTGAGGATTTGCAAACGGGTCAGGAATGCCGAGAAAGGATTCAAATAATTGAATAGCGATGGTTGATGCGCCGCTTCTTTGGCTTTGCCTGTTGTTCCTCCTGTCAGCAGCACTAATTTCCCGGAGGACGTTCGGCGTTGCTTTTGCTTTTCAGAATCCGATGTAATAGGTAAGTTATTGATCGCAGATGAGGTAGGATGATAGCTGGGCAATTTGGCATTCATGTACGTTGTTTGCTCAAGCAAAGCACTTAGTTCGTCGTCATAGACCACAAGGTGAAAATCTTTCCTCGCCAGGATCCCCTGCAATTGATCCTTACTCATTTCCGCATTCATTAGATAGATGTCCGCCCCTGTAAAAGAAACCGCATAGACGGCTTTCACTAGAGATGCGTGGTTTTTGCACAAGAAACCCACTCTCTTACCGCCAGTAAGTCGGTATTCCTTCTCTAAATGGGCCGAAAGCTGTTTGGATTGTGCAAACAATTGACTATACGTCAAGGTTTCCTGCTCATCCGCTAACGCGATTTTGTCACCATAGGTTCTTGCTGCAAATTGCAACAGAGCCATCAGATTGGTGCCCGATGCGTAGATGGCGGAGGCTAACCGGAACATAGCGACCAGCGAGAGCAGTCTTATTTGATACAACACATAGATCAGTTTAAACATCCTCATGGCCATTACCCTTTTTCCTTGATAATCTAGGCATTGTTCTAAAAAATAAGGAAACTAGCCCCCCGAAAATCAACCACCACGGTTTGAACGTTTGCCTTCTGGTATAGATGGCCTTACCGATCATCTTGGCGACATGAGTTGGGGACATGGCCGGTGCTTTGCGATACGCTGCCGTTGGTAGAATCATAGGCGTTCTTACAAGCGGGAGATAGATCGAGGTCGTGGCAATCCCCATCCTATTCAGTTCAGGTGCGGCGGACCGAAACCACGTGTCAAAAGCTGACTTTGATGCCTGATACGCCGCCCAATGGGGCATAGGAATAAGCATCACATTGACCGTCGAAATGTTAATGATATGTCCTTGATTTTGCTCAAGGAGCGGTATGGTAGAGAGCAATAGTTGAACGGGCGCGAAATAATTAATCGCCATCGTACGCGTGAAGTCGTGATAACGGTCCAACGACTCCCGAATAGAACGCTTGATCGAATGCCCCGCATTGCTGATGACGATATCGAGCCCATCTGGCAGTTGATGGAGAAAGGTTAGCAATCCCTCCATCTCTTTCGGATCTCGAAGATCCGCAGGGAACACACTTACGCGGGCTGCTGCTTTCACTTCGATTTCACTCTTCATTGCCTGGAGCTTCGCCTCTCGTCTGGCTACCAAGATCAGATGAACCCGCATCTCGGATAGCAGATAAGCTAGTTGTTCTCCGATTCCGGAACTGGCACCAGTTATTAGGACCGTTTTGCCTGCTAGCTGGCGCGCTAGCTTCTGTCTGTTTAACTTCGTCGGTGGGAATAAGAGATATGCGAGAAGCGTATGTAAGCTAGCACTTGGCATGAGTTCACGACCTTCTTTAAATAACTGGAAAATCTACTGCTATTTTTCCGATTTTAGCTGGCATTTTTTGTTTAACTGGAAAATATGCAGCTAATTTTTGAGTTACTACTGTTTCTGATGCAATCGTTTGAAATTAAATGTAGGTTTTACAGTTATTCCTATAAAATCGGGAATTCTCACGAAATTAAATGTAGGTTCTCCCTTTATTTCGATACACATGGCATAGTGCGATCTAGCTGCGCACATCGTCACTAGCAAATAAATAACTCTCTAAACCAACGTCAACACCGTAATCTCAGGCCGACACAAGAACCGAATGGGACGAACCGACACCCCAATCCCTCGATTCGTGTAAAGGGTAAGGGATGGATTGTTCCCTACCTGATAGAGTCCTGAAGGATATTTGACGCCATACGGCACGGAAGCTAGTGGCCCAATGATCGGGAGTCTTACTTGACCACCGTGGGAATGCCCCGATAGCTGCAAATGGACGCCTCCAGCTGCCGCAACAACATCCGCATAATCCGGTGCATGGGATAACAGGAGTACCCATTCTTCTTTTTTCGCTGACTGCAGCGCCGCTTTAAGATTAGGAACACCCTCCCACATGTCCTCTACGCCAGCGATCCATATGGATTGGCTGCCTTTCTGAATCCGTAGTCCCCGATTACGCAGGCAGCGAAACCCACCACCATCTAGCACATCTGCCACTTCTTCAACATCGCCATAATAATCGTGATTGCCTAGCACTGCATAGCAGCCATATGTAGCCGTAATTGTCTTCAAAACATCCCGTATTTCTTGACCTTGCCCACCAATCTCATAATCGACGAGATCACCGGTGAAGCACACGATGTCTGGTTTCTCAGCTTGAATGACCTCGACGACCTTGGTTAATTTCTTGATATCCAAATGAAATCCAAAGTGTAGATCACTGAATTGCACAACCCGCAATCCCTTGAATGCCTCCGGCAGTGTAGGAAAAGCCAATGAAATGCTCTCAACTTGCAACCAACGGGGCTCAACCCACGTGGCATACCCGTAACTTAACGGGGGGACAGATAATAGACTACCGCCTAACAGCAGTCCCTTTTTCAAAAAAGAACGACGACTCATTTTCTCTTTATTTTCCATATACCAATCATATAACAAATGAGGGCTATCTTGCTATTTCATCGCTAACTACCCTAGCCAGTTTCCAGAGAAATATTTCCAACAGCATGCAACAAATCTTTAATGCCATCCGTTTAGTGGATACAGATAAAAATAATGGAAACCTACAATAACGAAGCAAAGGATGAGCTAGATGAAGAAAAAGGTTTTGGCCGCAGGCCTCCTAATGACCGCAATCCTCTTAACATCTGCTTTTACACCTGTCTCTACGAATGCTGGTCAGGAAACGATCGTCAAGCTTGAGGGCCAACCGATCGCTTTTTCGCAGCAGCCACGTATGATGAAAGGGATTTTGATGGCGCCAGTTCGCGATCTTGCAACCGCTTTAGACATGGAAGTAACCTGGAATGAAGCAGAACGAGCAGCTGTCGTTACACGCAATGGGTACGAGCTGAAGCTGCCCCTAAATGCGGACTATGCCAACGTTAACGGGAAAGCAACCACCATGAACGGTAGTACTCAAATCGTAAGTGACTCCCTCTACGTCCCACTGCGTTTCTTTATGGAGAGCGTCAATCATGTGGTTCGCTGGGATTCAGCAACTAGTTCCGTTAACATCACCAAGCAAACGGACAGTTTGCCGGTTGTGGGTACCTATGACCATTTAGTTACCCTGTTAACGCAGAATGAAAGCAACGGGATGCGTGCATATGCTGCCATAGCAAAATCAGCTATCTCTGACTCTTCCACTACATCCTCAGCGCCACCGGCCGCCGGCAGTGCTGGTGTCGCGGTCCAAGACTCGGCCAAACCCGTGTCACCCGAGTACTCTGGAACGAATGTGCAAGTGCAAGGTGTGGATGAATCGGATGTCGTCAAGTCAGATGGAACGTACATCTATACCGTGAATAAGCAGCGGATCGTCGTCACCCAAGCGTATCCCGCAGATCAGATGAAAGTGCTGAGCATTCTTGATTTCCCCAAAGCGGCCAACACCTCAAACACGCAGTTCCAACCGAGTGAAATCTATGTGGACGATACACATCTGATCGTGTTGGGGCAATCCTATCAAAACCTCAAACCCGTGCCATATAATGAGGCCGCCAGCAGCAGCAGTATCGGCATTTTAGACAAGAGAATGATTTCACCTATCCGATCGCAGGCTACAACGAAGGTCATGGTTTACGATCTCGCGGATCGGAGTAACCTGAAGTTAGTTAAAGAAGTTGAACTTGAGGGCAACTATATTTCTTCCCGTAAAATCGGGACATCGCTTTATTTTATCGCCAATAAATATGTCAATTACTATAACTATCGGGAAATGGCGAATACGGATGACGCCAAAAAAGAACTAGCCCCAGCTTACCGAGATTCCTCGGCAGGTGATTCTTTCACCTCGATTCCGTTAGATCAAATCTACTATTTGCCGAAAGCTCTCGAGCCGGGCTATGTGCTCGTCGGAGGTCTTAATCTTAACGATCTTACTCAGACGATGAATGTCACCTCTTACCTTGGCTCGGGACAGAACGTGTACGCTTCGGAAGATAACTTATACGTGGCTGCCACAACCTATGAAGATCAACAGCAAGACACGATTCTTTATCAATTTGGGCTGAACAATGGGAAGGCTGTATATAAAAACACCGGCAAAGTGCCTGGTCATCTACTCAATCAATTCGCGATGGATGAGCATAACGGTCACCTCCGTCTTGCTACAACCACAGGAGAAGTCTGGCGGACAGATGAGGGCACATCGAAAAACCACGTCTACATCCTTGACGCGAACCTGAAAGAGGAAGGTAAGATCTTAAACATAGCGCCTGGCGAGCGCATCTATTCTACCCGTTTCATGGGCGACCGCGCTTATATGGTTACTTTTAAAAACACGGACCCGCTATTCGTCTTAGACTTAAAGCAACCTGATCAGCCGAAATTGTTAGGGGCATTAAAGATCCCAGGCTACAGCAATTATCTGCATCCTTATGATGAAAACCATATCATTGGCTTCGGCAAGGATACCGTTGAAGTCGAGAACAAAAACGCGGCAGGCTCACAATCCATCGCCTATTATCAAGGCATGAAAGTAGCTTTGTTCGATGTATCCGATGTGAATAATCCGAAGGAGAAATTTACGGAGCTGATTGGGGATCGGGGAACGGATTCTGAATTGCTGTACAATCATCGTGCTTTACTCTTTTCCAAGGAGAAAAATCTCCTTTCCTTCCCTGTTTCGGTGATGAAACTCGACCCGGCGGCCAGCAATTCGAAAAATTCGGCTAGCGCATACGGAAGCTTTGCTTTCCAAGGGGCGTACGTTTACAATCTTGATCTGGAAAAAGGGTTCCAGTTCCGCGGCGGCATCACCCATCTCTCGCAGGAAGATCTGAGTAAAGCCGGGCAGCATTTCTATGCCGGTGACAAACAGGTCCAGCGCGTTCTCTATATCGGCGACACCCTGTATACCGTTTCGAACGGATTCATTAAAGCGAACGAGATTAGTACGCTGAAAGAAAAGAATACAGTAGCCATACCGTAAGTAAGCCAAAAATCCCCGAATCCTATTAGGATCGGGGATTTTTGTTTGACTCGGGCCAGCTTATATGGCTAAAACCTCTTTGAGATAAGAGGCTAATGAAACGAGTTGATTGCCTACAACGCGCTTCGTTTGCTTCTCAGCAGCCTGAGCAGCTGGAACCATCGAAAGCTGGGCAGCAACCACACGCTTCGTTGGGTTTTCCTCGATCACATCGATCAATCCTTGTGTGACAGCTTCGATGTATGCACTCTTCTTACCCTGCATAATCAGATCAAAAGTATTCGCCAGAAGGACAGGCACTGCTTCTAATGCTATTCCTTTCTTAGCGGCATAAAGGGATAACTGATTCATCGTTCCTTGTACGGTGCTCGGATTCGTGAATGCAATCATCGCAGGCTGATCCAGCTGACAGATCTCTTCGAACAGTGGATCATCAATTTTGATGATCGGAATTGGAAAAGGATGAACATTGCCATCGTATATGGCTGTAAAAAAAGTGCAGGTTATTAAAATTGCGTCTACGTGACTTTGGGCTATCCAATTCAGTGTGTCGAGCACTTTTTTTTGAGCCATTTCGGTCGTGAAATCCGCATCCTGCTTGATCCGATCCAGACCAGGATCAACATAATGAATGAGCTCCACATTCAAACTGCGCAGGGCGTTGTCAATATGTTCAATATTCGAATAATGGGCATGGAAGCATCCGATTCTTTGCATCATTAGTCTCCCAAGATGTATGTTTTCAAGAAATCATTGCGGAATTTCCCCTGCGGATCACATTGGCGAAGCAGTTGCTGAAACTCAGGCAGCTTCTCAAACCGCGACTGTACTCGGTCCGGCGACATCGTAAACAGCTTGCCCCAATGCGGTCGAACCTCGAAAGGCTCGAGATGCTGTTCAATGATAGGCAGTACTTGCTTAACAGCTTCCCAATTCGGTTTCCATGTAAAATGAAAAGCCACCATCTCCTGCTTATAGCAGGGACTCATCCACAAATCATCTTCCGCAATTGTACGTACCTCAGAAACATAAAGCAGGGGCGATATGAGCTCTTTGATACTGTCGAGCGCACACAGTGCCGCATATGCATGTTGACGGGGCACGTAGTATTCGCTCTGCAATTCTTCCCCTGCACTTGGCGTGAAATCCATCCGGAAGTGCGCCATTCGTTCATGCCAAGGTCCTGGTATTCCCATCTGTTCACTGCAATTCTCGGAGGTGTGGCCTGGCACGGGATGACGATGTGCATCAGCGAGCTTGGCTCCGAACAATTCAGGTTCCACCTGCACAGCGGCGGAGGATGAATCCTTGATTACCTGCTTCTTCCACAGTTGATTGAACGAAGATTCCTGCCAGTTTGTGAAAAGGCTGACACTATAACCACTGGAGAAAATGTCATCGAAGTGCGCTTCAAGCTGCGCTAATGGCACATTGTCGTACACATGCTGATACATCTGAAAGGATGGGACTACGTCCAAGGTGATTTTCGTGACGACACCTAATCCACCAAGTCCAACAGCTGCACCAGCAAGATGACCATTCTCATGCTCACGGGAGAACATCGCGATAGTTCCATCCGCTATGACCACTTCCATGGCATAAACAGCTGTCGCCAAATTGCCATGGCGATCACCAGAACCATGTGTTGCGGTGGCGCATGCGCCTGCAACTGTAATATGAGGTAAAGAAGCGAGATTGTGCAGCGCATACCCATTCGCGTGGAGATACTCGCCTAACTCACCATAGCGAATGCCTGCTTCAACCGTTACCCGATGGTTCGTTCGATCAAGCGATATCACCCGATTCAGGTTCTGAAGCGAAATCAAGCTTTCCGTACAATCGGCGATGCCATTGAACGAATGTCGTGTGCCAAGCACCTTGATTTGTTGACTGCTTGCCACCAACGCTTGTATTTCTTCTACATTTGCGGGAACATAATAATTGGCGGCTCTGTACGTATAATTGCCAGCCCAGTTGCGATTATTCATGTGTAAGTACTCCCTTCACTCTTCTAAGGTGGGACAAATTATATTTTACATGCATTTATCCCCCTCAGCAAAGTCAACGTCTGCTAAGCAATAAGGCTGACAATGAAAAAAGCTATCCTTAAGTAGAAAGATCTACTTAACGGACAGCTCCTATTCAATCATTTATCATGCCTCATGTTGCAAGTCGTGTTCCACTTCTTTTTTAATTTTATTCGGCATCATTTTCGGTTTACCTGTGAACCACTTGGTATACAAGTCTTCGTAGGTCCCGTCTTTGGATACAGATTGGAGCGCTTCGTTAATTTTTCCGATGTACTTGTTTTTCTTTTTAGCAAGGATAGCCAGACTTTCTTTTTGGAATGGTTCTCCGGCTATTTTCACTGACCCTTGTGCTGTGTTTTTAATATAATCCTGGGCATTGCGCTCCTCCACGATAACTGCGTCTGCTTTATGACTTTTTAACTCCTCATAGGCATCGGAGATTTTTGAAAAGCCGTGGATTTTCGCGCCTTGAATTTCACTCGCATAGTAAAACCCCGGTGATCCATTTTCGGTTGCTATCGCTTTTTGGACCAAGTCATCTTTCCCTTTAATAGTAGAGTTCTCTGAAGCAGTCAGAATCACTAAGTTTGTTTGAAAATAAGGATCAGAATACTCAAGATCATTACTGCGTGCATCCGTAATTGTCTTCCCCGCAATAGCCAAATCAATAGCACCAGACTTCAACCCTTTATTCAATTCGCCCATTTCCATAGGAACCAACTCATAGGTTAGCTTCGACTTTTTAGCGAGTGCTTGCCATAAATCCACCTCAAAGCCCTTCTTCTCGCTACCCTCTGTATACGTATAGGGGCGGAAATTCTCCTCGATGCCGACTTTGACCGTTTTATTCTGCGTGCATCCTGATGCGATCAGGGCGATTAATAGGGTGATCGAGAGGACAATTCCTCGTTTGCTTCTAAAGCCTTCATTCATTGCATTCATACCCTCCTCATTCGGTAAACACAGGTATTATTTGTAAATAGTTGAATGGTTATGCAGCCTCTTCACTCGGCTTTATCGTTTTCAATTCCTAAACTTTCAACCTCTATGTGAATGCGTATATAATGACAAGATCTATTTCATCACTTAGCTTCCCACAGAAGCTACATAAATCACTCTTAAGGAGATGTTCAACATGAATGAGGTCAATAAACATAAAAATTATCAAGCTTTAGTGGAGGATCGGATTTATTTTGGAGGAGCTTCAGACGTTGAGGATATGATTAAAAATGAAGGCATTGAAGTCATTGTGGATTTGCGAGGCGAAGCTACACAATGCGCTTATCCCGATGGCGATGTCCAATGGATTCAAGTCCCTTTAGGAGACAATGCAACGGGACCCCAAGACCAATTGTTTCAACAAGCGATTGATCACGTGGTTGAAGCTTATCACAACGGTAAAAAAGTTGGATTTCACTGTGCTGGTGGCGGCGGCAGAACGGGTGCTGTCGCGGTGGGTACTTTGATTACATTAGGCAAAAGTCAGACCATTGAAGAAGCTGAAGCACTAGCCAAAAGTATTCGCGCCAGAGTCAATATTAAACCCGCGCAGCGTGAGGCTATTGAGAAATTGTTTAACACATAAAGAGTACATTAAACCAGCCAAACCCTTGAATAGGGTTTGGCTGGTTTTTGCAACTTAGATGCCTTTCTTATCGTAATTAGCTGGCAGGTTCAAAGGTCCATTGACTGGTCCAATATGTTGTGGGAACAGTTCCATACTGCACGAAACCCGTATTATCCTCGGTGTGCATGTAGGTGCCTTTCCACCGATTTTTAATTCGGGTATAGCCCGAAACAGCTTCTTCTGTCCATTGTGAGCTCCAATACGTTGCTGGCACAGTGCCATACTGAACATTTCCGTTCAAATTCTCCACATGCATGTATTGGCCAGTCGATCTGTTTTTATATCGCGTATAGCCCTCCGTTGTTTCTTTGGACCATTGTGAGCTATAATCTGTAGCTGGTACATTGCCGTATTCTACGTTCCCCGTGAGATTATTCGTATGCATATATAGGCCAGTTTGATGATTTTTGATGCGATAATACGGAGTCGGATAGCCGCCATTCTTCTTCCAAACACGGACATAATCTACACTCCACGTTTTTGGCCACACGTTATTATGCACACCTGAACCCGCATCGGTATAGATCCCCAAAATCATCCCCATCGGCATGTTAGGCGCATCATTAATCGTTTTGTATAGTTGATTGTCATAATAGAAATTAAGCTGAGTAGGCGTCCACTCCATCCCATAAATATGATACTCGGAAGACTGATCGCCGCTTGGAACCGGATCTTCATATAACGTCCAGTTACTCAGAAAATTAGGATCCCCCCAGCCGTATCCAGCGATTCGCCACGTGTTTGGTTTTGAAAAGAAGGTCTCGACGATATCAATTTCAGGATTGGCCGAAGCGCTGCTAGTATCCTGTGTGCCAACCATCCACCAGGCCTGATGTCCGCCACCGCCGACATTCGCATTTTTGGCTCTCATTTCAAAATAGCCGTACATCGTGCTATATCCGTTAAAATCAGCTTCATGATGATTATTCGGCATAGATCCGTTGAATTTATGCCAATTATCCTTCTCATACGTCTGTATGCTCGATATTTTCACCGTAGAATCATAAGTTGGGTTCCATGCAGGTGTATCTGCATCAATACGTTCTTGCAATACCCCGTTGGCAATCGTGTACCGCGCCTTCGCACCCAATTCCCGATCAGTCGGCGTTGCCCAATGGGGAAGATAGTACGGAAGCCATTTATTCGTATCCAAAGTCGTTCCATCAAACTCTTCCTGGAAATCAAGCGTGTAACCTGTTTTGGTAATGGGGTTAGCAGGGTAATCAGCAGCAGATACATGAATGGGCAGTAGAGACGCTAAGAGCAGAACAAACATCATACACAAGCTCATCATTTTCGCTTTCATCATTTTCTCAATCCTTTCTCGTTTAAATTAGAATACAGCGTCTTCCTTGCCAATTGCCCTCCTCATACGTTTTGTGTTTCTAGTAACCGCTTACGTCATCATTATATAGTGATTCTTTTCAGTCAAAATATCTAAGATTCTTTGGAATCCTACGATAATTCGGTCTATTTTGGTTAGAAAAGGCAGCGTGCGATGACCTCGCGTTAAGTCGATTTTTTCGACTTACGCGGGCTGCGGGGCGCTTTTTCACTCGCCGTCCTCCGCGGAAGCATAAAAAAACAGCAGGAAGGCCACATCTCCCTGCTGCTGTCTCTCTAGTTTCACTATCGCTTCATCGGAATCACAACACGCACGGTCGTACCGATACCCAGCTTACTCTCTATTGTAAGACCATAATCCCCGCCAAAATACAGCCGAATTCGCTCTTGCACATTGCGCAGCCCATACCCGCCGCCTTCCGCATGCAGCAAGCGATCCTGCACCGCAGCTTCCATGCCTTTTCCATTATCCTGCACGGTAAAATGGATCTCATCCCCGACAAATTCAACACCAATGCGAAGCAGCTTGCTTCCCTCTTCCTTCTCATCCAGTCCATGAATAATCGCATTCTCGACAATCGGCTGCAAAATGAAATTAACGGTCTCACAATCATAGGCCGCTTCATCGATCTCATAGATGACTTCGAATTCATCGTCATGCATGATGAGCTGTATCGCCAAATAAGCTTGGATATTGCCGATTTCATCCCGAATGCGAATGAGGTGATTGCCTTTGTTCAAGCTCGTCCGATAGAATTTAGACAACGCATTGGCTACTACGCTGATGTCCATGGCATCCCGTTGAACGGCCTTCCAGTTAATAATGGACAAGGTATTGTACAAGAAATGCGGTGAAATCTGTGCCTGGAGCGCCTTCAGCTCTGCTTCTTTTTCCAGCATACGTGCTTGGACAGTCTCCTGAATCGAGTCTTGAACCTTCTTCACCATGTCGGCGAAGCTCTGGGTCAATTGCCCAATTTCATCTGTCGCATTAGCGACTATCGGCACATCGAAGTTGCCATTCTCCACGATGCTGATCTTCTTTTTCAATGCATGAATCGGCCTCACCAAGGTTCGCGAGAACAACCAAATGATGCATATTAGAACCAACATACAAATCAAGATGATGGAAGCCGTCGCTTTCAAAATATCCTTCGTATCCACAATCATGCTCGTCGTCGGCATAAAATACGTGAAGGTCCAACCTGAATTCATTAACGAGCTGCGCGTCATCAAATATTCTTTGCCCTGCATACGGAACTGCCCCTCAGCTTGAGCTGCAATATCCCCTATCGCTTTTTCGCTTAAGGAGGAGGCTGCTTCCCCTGCATAAATCACCTGCTGCTTACTGTCTGTAATCAGGATACCGTACTCACCATCGTAGACCTGGTCGAGCTTCTCGAACATTTTATCGTAATCGATCTTCACGTACAAAACGCCAGCAAACGTGGTATTATCACTCTTCTGAATGTTATGCGTAGCGAAAAGCACCTGTTGCTGCTGATCATAGTACCACTGCGTCTTACTCACTTTCTTTGCATCTTCATACCACGCGGTATTTCGGACAGCCTCGCTGGGATAGATGAAGTTGCCGATCTGTCGACCCGTATAATCCGAGTAAAAGAGAACGTCTTTCATCTCCCGATTGATGTTGATATAATACCAAATCGTCGGCTCGATGTTGTCGTTAAGCTCTTTGGTATAACTGAGAATATCCGGCAGCTCGGAGCCTGTCACCTTTTTCACAATAGGGTTAAACACCATGAAAGAAATGAAATTACCTGATTTCTCCATCTTCTGGTCCAAATTAAGAGCAGTCTGGCTAACCGTGTGGTTCATGCCAATCATAAGCTGTTTTTTCAGATAACCTTTGGACGATTGATACGCGTAGATTCCCAAAGCGAGAATCGGAATAATAATCACGACGAGATACGTAATTATGAGCTTCTTCCTGACCGTACTGTTGCGAAAATAGGCAAGAAGATGTTTCACGGCAGACGCACCTTTTCCCTGTATTGCTTAGGTGTGATGCCGAAGCTCTGTTTGAATGTTAGGCCGAAATAAGACATATCCGAGAACCCGACCATTTTATAAACGTCATTAATCTTATAATTGCTTTGATCAAGCAGATGCTTGGCCTTCTCCATTCGATATTGCGTAATATATTTAACGACACTAACGCCTGTCGCTTTTTTGAACGTATGGCTGAGATAGCTGGCGGATAAATGAACACTTTTGGACAAATAATCCAAGCTCAAATCCTTCTCGTATTCCTTCTCAATGATGCGCAATACATCCTCTATCGCTCGTTTACGGGAGTCTGCTTCTGGATCATCAGCAGCGCTGTCTTGGATTAAATTACGCAGCCGCTGCTCTTGCTGGTAGACGAGTCCCGCTTCGTAAACCTTCTGCCAATCCTCCTGTTGCCGCTTGGCTGACTCTTCCTCTTGCAGTTGCTGAACGACAAAGGCTATGACCGCACGAAATTCTTCCGGCTCAATAGGCTTAAGCAAGTAGTTCGATACCTGTAAGGAGATCGCCGTTTTCGCATAGTCAAATTCCCCATGCCCGCTGAGAATCAGTATTTTGAGCTGTGGCTTCAGCGCTCTAGCTTCCCGCGCCAGTTGAAGCCCGTCCATGAAGGGCATTTTGATATCCGTGAGAAGCACATCCACGTCATTTACTTGAAGTAATTCCAAGGCAGCCCTGCCGTGTTTCGCCTCCAGCATGTCAAATGGGAAATCGTACTTGGCCATCAGGAACTTGATCCCTTCCCGCTCAATCTTGTCATCATCTGCGATTAGTATGCGGAACATGTGAAATCCCCCCTGCTTCCATTTTATCAAACAGGATCAACAGCGTACATAAGGCAAACGGCAAACAGCTCCCAATCTTCCTTGCTATCCCTTCAGCGCTCCGGCCGCAACACCCTTGATCATGTACTTCTGCATCAGCAGATAGAACACAAGGAGTGGCGCCACTCCTAAGAGCAGCATCGGGAACAAGCTAGTCCAATCCACCGAAAACTGCCCGATATTCCGAAACACTTCCAGTAGAATAACGTTATTTTCTCGCGATTGCAGGAACAGCAGCGGGTTCATAAAATCGTTCCACACATTCAACGTTGTGACAATCGCAACAGTCGCAATCACCGGCGTTAGCAGTGGAAAAGCAATTCGCCAAAACGTCGCTTGCACCGAACACCCATCGATAAAAGCAGCTTCCTCTAGCTCCAGCGGCACAGAAGTGCTGATAAAGCTGTGAAACAAAAATATTGCAATGACACAGCCGTTCCCAATGTTTACCACAATGACGGCCAAGAGGTTATCCATCAGCCCTAGGCTGTTAATTAGCTTATATAGACTAACCAGTCCCATTTGAAACGGAACCATCATACCTGCTAGATATACGTAGAAAATAAACTTATTTAGCGCATGCGCTCTCCTTGCTAAAGCGTACGCCGCCATCGAGGAAAGCAAAATAATTCCGATAACAGATACGCCCGTCACAATGAGCGTATTGAGAAATACGCGCGGGAATCTCATCGTTTTCCAAGCTAAGATATAATTATCTACGTTAAAATGACGGGGTAAAGACAGCGGACTGAACGTTGCTTCATCTGGTGTTTTGAAGGTCGTAACGATCAGATAATACACGGGGATGAAGAATAAAGCAGCAATGACAATTAACAGCGCTTCGAAAGAACCATTAACGGCTCGCTCACGGGAGGAAAGCTTCATATTCATTGAATTTGTTTCCCCCATTTCCCAAGTACGCGCATCATGACTGTCGTGATGAACATAACAACAAGGAAGAATACAACACCTGATGCAGCTCCCTTACTATAAAAGCCTTCATTGAAAGACGTCTTGATATAAGCCGTCATAATCGTCTGAGTCGCATTCCCTGGACCTCCATCTGTGAGGGCAAGAATGATATCGAATACTTTAAGTCCACCAATCATAGCTGTAACGGCTACGACATTAACAGATGGCTGCATAAGAGGCAGTGTCACCTTCCAGAACTGCATCCACGATGAGGCACCGTCGATATCAGCAGCTTCATACAAATCCTTCGGAATACTTTGCAGATTGGCCAAAAAAATAACCATGGCCCACCCCGTCCACTGCCACAACTGCGTGACAACTACCGAGTAGAGCGCTAGATCGGCATCGCCGAGGAAATTAATTTTTGCTAAACCTAGTGCAGTCAAACCATTGTTGATCAGGCCGAAATCTGACGTCGACATCAAATAATTCCATAGAAATCCTATGATCAGCGGGCTAAACACAGCAGGAAGGAAAAATACGGATCGCAGGACATTACGCGTGAACAGCTTACGATCTAGAAAAACAGCCAGCACAAGGCCAAAAGCCGTTTGAAATACCGTCATTAATAGGGCATAAATGAGTGAATTTTTAAAACCTGCAAGCAACAAATCATTATGAAATATACTCTCGTAATTTTTGAACCCTACGAAACTTAAGTTAGTCATTTTGGAAATCGAGTAATCCGTCACGCTATAATAGAACATGGATAGAAACGGATATACAGCAAACACGAGATAGAACACAAGCGCAGGCAGGATCAGCATGCCATAGTTCAGTTCTCTTCGCAGCAGCTTCAGTCGCACAGCCATCAACCTCTCTAGAAAACTTACGGCAGCCACTTGGTGTTGCCAATGGACCGCCGTAGGTTTCGGTATGAAATTACCTTGTTTTTACTTCTTCATTAATTCAGCAGTCTTCTTATCTGTCGCTTTAAGTGTTTGGCTAACGTCACTTTTGCCACCAAGCAGCTCTTGAAAATGTTTACCATAATCCTCGATAATGGACTGTGCGTTGTCACCCCAATTGTTCCACGGCGCATAAACGTTACCCGCTTTAAAGGTTGCTTTCACACTCTCGTACTCGCTAGGCATCTCGAATTCAACACCTTTCAAGTAGCTGCTGCCGCCTTTGTTATCGTTCCAGAAAGCCTTCTGTCCTTCCGGCGTCGAGATCAGATCGAGTACTTGCTTCACAGCATCCGCGTTCTTCGATTTGCTGTTGGCTGCAAAGCCTACACCTGGACCTCCAATTAACCAGCCTGCTCCTGGTGTGGAGCCATAGAACGGGAACATATCAACTTTGATGTTCGGATTCTTTTTCTTAATGGCTTCCATCGCCCATGGTCCAGACTCCCACATCGCAGCCTTGCCCGTCGCGAATTCATCCAGCGCTTGATCATAGTCGACACCAAGCATATCCTGTGTGATGTAGCCTTGCTTGATGAGCTCCGTCCATTTCTCCAGGGCGCCGTTCCAGCTGCCTTCGAGTGTTTTTTGTCCTAAGCCGTATTGCACATCGAACGTTTTGTTCTCTGCTTTGGACAAGAAGTCATTCATCACAAGTCCCATCGAAGACTTCATCATCGGCTCCCAGGACTTCGCCCCCATAGCTTGTGGCTTCACACCACTTTTCTTCAATGACTCGTGTAATTTCAACTCTTCATCAAACGTGGTAGGCGGCTTCAAACCCAATTTGTCAAAAATCTCTTTGTTATAGAAAATCCCCTCAAACCAGCTGATCCCAGGCAGCGCATATAGTTTGCCGTCTGTTGTATACACGTTCTTGCCTGCATCATTGTAGCGATCCCCAAGTGAGGTCAGATCTGCCAAATACCCCAATTTCGCATACTTGGCACTGGTTGGAGGACTCACCGAAATGATGTCCGGACCCGATTGTGCAGCTAACTGGGTAGCTACGATATTATCAAACTGCTTATTATCGATAAATTGGTACTCGAGTTCAATATTCGGAAGCTTTTGCTTAATCAGATCTAGCAGTGATTTCACGCTGTCTTCTTTGTTCCAGTACGCCATTCTAATCTTCACTTTTTCTTGCTTGACGACTGGTGTTGCGGACGCTTTGGTATCGCTTGCATTTTGGCTTGCACAACCTGTGAGTGCCATGGAAGCTGCCAAACCTACAGATACAAGCATCGTCGATATTTTTTTCATCGGATGACCCTCCCGTTATATGCTGATTACTGATCGTTCGAACCGGTTCTGATACTCAGTATATCGGAAGCTGCGCATGCACAATATCTAAGATTTTTTGGAATGCTATGAGAAAATAACTTTGGCATGAAAAAAGAAGCTGGTCACTCGTACATGGGAATGTACAAGAACCAACCTCTTTGGCTTACTCACTTATTTCACCTACATCCGCTATATCCCTGTTAACCGTTTCATGCCGTGATGCTGCTCAAGGACTGACCTGAACAAGCTCCAAGTCATCGAAGTAAACTTCGCCATCCACGACATGTTTGTACATAAATATTGTCGCACTTGTATTCGTACTTCCTGTAGTGAATGTGTATTCTTTCCTTGTATAATCCGCAGCATTCACATAAACCTGACGTTGATAACTACCGAAATTCCTTACTCCAAACTGTGCAGCGCCTCCCCCCACTGCCTTGGCCCATGCAGAGATTGTATAGGTTGTGTTTGGCGCTAGTCCCGTTACGATTTGTTCGATCCCCCCGTAGGCAGTTGCCAACTTGGCGGCGTACGTCCCTGTACGGGCGTTCGTATTCACGATGGCTGATTGGTTAAAATGCGATGGCCAGTTCGTGAAATCTCCTGTCTCAAATCCCGGGTTGTTCAGCAAATTAATTATAGGCACAACCTCCACGAAACAAACGGCCGTTTTGGTTCCGTCAACTGTTGTCACAGTTATTGAAGCGGTTCCCTCACCAACGGCAGTTACGATGCCATTCGCATCCACAGTTGCCACGGAGGGATTATTCGAACTCCAGGTTACCGCTTTATTAGCGGCATTGGATGGTGCGACCGTGGCTAACAAGGTAGCCATTGCGCCGATTTTCAAACTCAAACCGGTATGGTCTAGCGACACCCCGGTTACCGAGACAGGTGGCGGCGTAGTTGGCGCGCTTTGCTGAACAAGTTCAAAGTCGTCAAAGTACGCCTCGCCTGCCGCAGCACGTTTGTACATGAGAATGGTCGCGCTTGTGTTAGTACTGCCTGTGGTAAACGTAATCTCATTTCTCGTATAAGCCGTCGAGTTAATATAGACCTGACGTTTGTAACTTCCGAAATCTCTTACGCCGAATTCACCATTGATTCCCATGGCCCATGCAGAAAGTGTATACGTTGTATTGGGTGTAAGTCCAGTCACGATCTGTTCGATCCCCCCATATGCGGTTGCCAACTTGGCAGCGTACGTTCCTGTATGGGTGTTCGTATTCACAATGCCTGCCTGGTTAAAATTCGATGGCCAATTGGTAAAATCTCCCGTCTCAAATCCCGGGTTGTTCAGCAAATTGCTCGCAGAAACAACCTCTACGAAACAAACGGCCGTTTTGGAGCCGTCTACTGTCGTCACCGTAACCGACGCTGTCCCCTCACTAACAGCAGTGATGTTTCCACCCGCATCCACCTGCGCTACGGCGGGATTGTTCGAGCTCCATGTCACTGCTTTGTTGGCAGCATTAGAAGGAGATACGACTGCTGATACTGTTGCTGTCCCACCAACTTTCAGACTCAATGCGGATTTATTAAGCGTGACGCCAGACACCGCGACAGGTACAGGCGGCGGTGGAGGTGGCGGTTCTGTTATGCCACTAGTTGCAATGTGGAAATAGTCAAAATCCGCAGTAAGTCCTGTTCCCCCACACACAATAAGACCGATTTTGGGATCATCAAGATTAGCAATTACTGTGTTACCTATCTGGGTATAAGCGACACCGTCTACCGAATAGTATCCGGCATACTTATCTCCATACTTAACAATTCGAAGATAAGATACCGTCGATCCGATCGTATCAGGTACCTCCATATGCGTACGTACTCCACCAACCTTTACGTCAAATTGTAATTGATTGCCGCTCCCATACAACCGGGTCATCCGGATATAGGTGTCGTCATTGACATAGACGACCAATCCGCCCTGCGACCACTGCGAATTCGGCTGGCCCTCGAGCTTCGTATCCATAGCCCAGTTTCCTTCAGGCGCACCCGTGAGGAGGATGTTCTTCGCATCGGCACTTCCGCCCGCGATATCTCCGTTTTCACTGACAATTCTCATATACCCCGGGTTCGTGCTCAGCGACCACTTCGCCGGGTTCTCTCGGGTCCAGTGCCATTGTGAATGGAGCACCGCCTCATTGAACTCATCATCAGAACCTTCCGTATATACGGGATCAGGTTCAGCAGGTCCGCCCGGCGATGCGCTGTACTGGATTAATTCCAAGTCGTCGAAGTAAACGTCTCCGCTGCCGCCGCTTTTATATAAATATATCGTAGCGCTGGTGTTGGTACTGCCCGTCGTAAACGTAAGCTCTTTCCTCGTATAACTGGTAGCACTCATATGCACATCTTTGGAGCTGCCGCCATAATTTTTGACGCCAAATACGGCATCACCTCCGCCTGCGCTCTTGCCATTTCCGTACAATTTGTAGATCGTATTCGGATACAATCCACTGATGGTCTGCTCAACACCAGCCGTATTCCCTGTAAGCTTGGCTGCGTAAGTACCGGTAAGGGCATTGTTGCTCTCAATGGTTGCCCCATTATAATGAGTCGGCCAATTAGTGAAATCACCTGTTTCAAATCCCGAATTCTTCAACAAATTTTCCTCCACAGGCGGAGGTGGGAGCGGAGGGAGATTATTGGGATCCAGTCCTGGACCTTGGTAAGCACCCATATTCGGCGCTTGCACGGCCGACACCGGATTGCCGAAGTAGTCCTTGCCCCCGTTGTTCGTCATCAATTTACCCGCTCCAATAGCCGGAGATGTAGAAAGAAGCTGGTATCCGACAACCGTATCTTTACCTATACCGCCCGAACCGGGAGAGGCAAGCATCGGATCCACCGTAATCTTATTCGCATCCGTCGGTTCGTTGGCCGGATGGTTGCCATAAAACAGATTGTGATCAAACACATTATTCGTACTGCCGGCAAAATTGTAGCCGCCGGTTCCGAGATTCGTGATGATATTGTTAGTGAAGTACGTATTTTTGGCATAACCGCCCCAGTTTAAATAATCCACCACTTTAGCGTTCGAATATCTGGGCAAATATACCGTGTTGTTATAGATATGGGTAGTATCTGGTGTTCCGCTAAAATTGAACACGGCACCGCTGTCATTCTGGCTAATGTTATAGCGGATTGTCGTATTGGTATTAGCGTTGCTCGCAACCGTACCATCATTGACAACCAAGAAGGCGCCGCCTGCATTGTTATGGCTATAGTTATATTGAATAATGGTTCCGTCGCTCTTGTAATCCGCATCATATGCCATAGCATCTCCGCCCGGCGCTGTATTGTAAACTTCATTGTTCTGAATCAACGCATCCTTAGCTGAAAAGACCCAAAGCGGAACATGATATCCGCTAGCTCTTACATGCGTGTCATGTACGATATTGTTTTCTATCAATGCATTCGTCGTATCCAAGATGAATGCTCCATCTGCACCCACATCGTAAATGACGTTGTTGGTTACTTTCGAGTCAGCGGAATATCTCTTTTGTGCGCCATAAATGTAAATACCCACGCTATCTACCGAATAAATCTTGCTGTTATTCACCACAACATCGGATACGTGATAATCCCAGTTCGTTCCCCAGACGATAATACCGCCATTGTGGGCATAATCGGTGGCGGTATCTCCCTTCACATGATGGATCTCTAAATTTTCAAAAAGAAAATGCTTAAAAACTCTAGGATTACTGTAGCCACCACTGGTGCCGTCCACATGTATGCCTCTGCGTACCGCCTTCGTTGCCGCATCATTGGTAATTTCCAGATTACGGACTTCCCACTGCTCCTGATTGTTAAAATAGACAGCTGCCGCAGCGCCAGCCCCGGCGATCAATGGCTTACGACCGGTACCATACATGTCAATGGTAATGGGATTTCCCTCTGTGCCCGAACCTTGGGGGGAAAGCGTACCCGTCCATACACCGTCTGCTTTGAACATGATGGCGTCGCCAGGCTGAAAGACCGTACTGTTGACTTTACTCAGCGATTGCCAAGCTGATCCGGAAGCTGTTCCAGCGTTCGCATCATCGCCGCCTATCGAATCCACATAATAAACGGAGCCTGTTGCATAAACCGTTGATGGTGCGGCCATTGGTAAGAAGCTTGCTACCAAGACAACGATTCCCAGAAGCAAACTTAACAACCTGGACCCTTTCGTTTTCTTCATCACTTATCCTCCTTATAGTCATGTTTAACCACACTAATCGCATGAGAATAGTACGGTTAATGTTTATCTTAAAAAACGGTGACTCCCCTCGAGGTGGAGAAACCGCTTCCAAGAATGATGTTAAAAACGTTTAATGCACATGAATATTTTTATAAGTGCTTTCATCGATATCAACCTTAGCTTCACGAGTGAGCTTATCCAAATAATCACCATATGCGGTGTCCACATAATTTTTCCACACATTACGTTTACTCTCGTCATAGCTTTTATAGCCACTTTTTTCTCGACTCACTACCTTTACAAGAACATACTCGCCCTGCATCGTCTCATCCAAGACAGAGCTGACCTGATTAACTCCCAAGTTATCTGTAAGTACGGAATAGAGAACTGCCTGAGACTTGAAATAGGTGCTGGCGGTATCTTTACTCAAGTTCTCCTCAGTAAATTGGAGCATAAAAGCATCATTCTCGCCTTGCAGTTCGCTTATCGCTTGATCCATCTCTTCTCCTTGATCCAAGAGACGTTTTATGGCGTCCATTCGTTTCTTGATGGATTGCTTCTTTGGATTACTCGTGTTGCTCTGAGCATCTTCCTTATAAGAAACGGAGATTTTTTGAAATCTAATCCTGTCCTCCAGAGTGAAGAACGTATCCTTGAGCAGTTCATAATGCCGCTTTAGATCCTCTTCGGTCACGTTCAGTTCATCCTCGGACAGCGTTTCCTTCAATTGCGTCCGCAGTTTGCTTATGTACTCGTTCATAAACGTGCTTTCATCCAATTGGACGGGGCCGTAAATAGGCTCGCGTGCTTTTACGGCGGCAAGCCTTCGCTTATTCTCTTTATCCATTTCATGAAGCAAATCGTCATAGGAGGTCCCTTGTATCAAACCGTGTTGTGCGGCAAGTTCCAGCTCAATCTTGAATCTGATAATTTCATCTAAGGCTCTCTTTTTGGCTGTCTCTTCCGGATTCTCGCCACTATAGTCTGTTTCCCAGAAATTCTTTCCGTATGCCACACCTTTTGACCGATAGAAATAGTCGATGACCGAAGCTCTTTGCTTATTCAACTCGCTCTTGAATTCTTGCGTTGTGATCATGCTGCCATTCACCATCGCAAT
Organism: Paenibacillus allorhizoplanae; assembly: GCF_927798215.1. NCBI lineage: Bacteria > Bacillati > Bacillota > Bacilli > Caryophanales > Paenibacillaceae > Paenibacillus > Paenibacillus allorhizoplanae. The sequence continues at coordinate 79,984 of NZ_CAKMMW010000022.1, read as the reverse complement.
AGAAGTCTGGCCCGAATCAGCCCCGACTGTAGCATAAAAGACGATGGCTCCGACAATCGGGAGAACCGTCATTGCTACGACTATCCTCTTCGTAAACTTCACCATGATCACCCCTACTTCATCTTATTACAGCGCTTACATTCGAGGTAGAGATAAAGTTTTAAGATGACCTAGGAATTTGTTAAGATTTGCATCTAATAATCGTCTTTGCGTTCCCAGGCTGGGTAGCTTAAGAGGCGCTTTTGGAGATTAACTGGATTCCCTACATCTATTTCCGAGGAAAACTAGCCTTTGGGGAGTTTAACTGGATTTTCTACATCTAATTTTGCTCAAAATGTCCCGTTTGGCGAGAATGGCCTGAAATAACGGGAGGAAATCCAGTTATTTGCTTGGCCAAAACCCAAACCATATCAATTCTGGCGTCAAGAAGCCCGCTGATCTCCAGCGGGCCCCTTCATCCTATTTCTTCATTTTCGAGTACCAGTCATTTACTTCTTTGGTCATATCATCGCCGCCAAGGCTCTTCCACTCTTTTACGAAGTTATCGAATTCCGTAACAGGCTTTTTACCATAAATAATATTGATAAATGTATCCCCCTCTAATTTGACGAGAATACCACCTTTGGACTGCATTGCCGGCGTATTCGCACCCGTGTACGCTTGTGGAATATAGATACCGGCTTTCCAGCCATCATCGACAATCTCTGCTGCCTTGAGACCATCCTGACCGCTAACGGCAATTTTCTTCTCACTCGGCGTTACCGGTGTTTTCCCTCTGCTTACGTCTGCTCGCAGCTTCATTCCGATAAATGGATCTTTCGGTTCGATTAGCAAATATTTAGCCGGACTGACTTTGCCCCCCGGAATATCCCCTTCGGTCACGGAGTAGGTCCCATCCGCTTTGATTGTATAATCGTAATCCTTCGCCCACCCATTCACAAACTCACTGCCCTCTTCAGGGTTTACAGCACTAAATATCCGATTCAAGTATAGGAATAGCGCATCGACATGTTCGAAATCTTTTTTAACCAATAAGCCGCCCCTTAAGTAGGTCGTGTCACGTGCTTCTATTTTGCCATTCAACGTTGGCAGCGGATACGGCTTCATGATAGACCCCGCGACATTCTTCTGCATATCCGTATTTGGCCAACCGGACATCCACGAAGGAGCCACTACAATTCCTACGCGACCTTGAGCGATCAATTCAGCTAATTTATTCTCGTCATGAAGGCCGGCTTCTTTCGAAAGATAGCCTTTATTATACCAATCCCTAAGCTTCGCTAAACCGTCTTTCATCGCCGGAAGCGTCGATCCATGGACCAATTTCCCATCCTTCTCCAACCACTGATAAGGTACCGTGCCTAAAGCCCCGAACACCCACGACGTCTCTCCAAGCCAGCTCGTGAACGGATTCGGCGAAGATCCGCCGGAACCTAAACTTGCTCCGAGTGGGATAACGTTGTCAGATCCGCCTGGCTTTTTGTCCAAGAAAGCTTGCATGACAGCTTCCAACTCTTCAAAAGTCTTAGGAGCCTTGATGCCGAGTTTATCCAACCAATCCTGTCTGACCCACATCACAGGGTTGTCATTCCCCGCAGTAGCAAAGTTCGGGAGGGCCATTTTTTTACCACCGTAGGTGACTTGGCTCCAATTCAATGGGTTCGCGTTGTAGATTTGTTTCATTTTGGGCGATGCATATTTCTCGAAATCTGCTGTGATATCTCTATACTTGCCGGATTGAATCAATTCGTCCAATAACGTCATATCCTGTGTTGTCAGAACATCAGGCAACGATTCGTTTGCTGTCAGCATTAATCTCAATTTCGTATTGAATTGTTCGCCGGGTACTTGCCACAACACTTTCAGATCGACACCTAGTTGATCGTGTGCCCACTTCGTGTGAACATTGTTTTCCATGGTCTCACCGTTCTTGAACTTCATGGTGGCGTCCGTGGCTTTGACTGTCGTGATGGTCACTGGTGTTTCGAATTTGTATGTTCCCTTTTGGATGGCATCGGCAGAAGCACCCTTCTGTGCAGCGGATGTTGGCGAATTTCCCGCATCCTTTTCGCCCGAGTTTGTGCTTTGAGAACAAGCGGTTACGAGAGAGAACACCATAATCACTGCAAGAGCAAGCAGATATCGTTGTTTACCCATTTTCTATCAAGATCCTCCCTTTACGCTGTATTGCGTTGCACCTTTATATTAATACAGCGCTTTCAGCGGGGTAAGTGATAAAGTTTTAAGATGGTGTATGAAATTGTTAAGATTGGGTGATATGCCGATCCCTGTATTCTTGTGGTGTGACCCCGTAGTAATTTTTAAATAGTTTGCTAAAATAAGGCGGGTTTTGGAAGCCCATTTGGCTTGCTAGCTCATAGATTTTAATATCTGTTGAACCCAGCATAACGGCTGCCTTTTCCATCCTATACCGCATGATGAAATCACTGATATTTTCTTTCATTTCCTGTTTATACATGGATGATAAATATACTGGATGCAGGGTCACATGGTCTGCGATCGTTTGCAGCGAAACATCTTGTGCAATATGCGTCTCGATAAAACGATGAATTTTCGAAATTAGCTGATTTTTGCTGTCCTTGAATTCACGGATGCTGCCAGATTCCATGCTTTCCAGTACCCCTACTGCCCACTCCATGACTTGGTCCGCTCTATTAAAAGATCGCGGATCTGACGACACGTCCGTCTCCAACCCTGTTACTTCCATCAGTGTTTTGCCTTGGAGGTGCGCAATATACAGAAATGCATTCATCAAGGTATAAATAACTTCCATCATGTTTTCTTCGGTATCCATTTTTTTGGAGCTCATCTCTTCAAAAACATCACTTAATTTCGTCCGGACATCTGCCCAGCGCCCAGCCTCTAATAACTGCTGGATACTTGGCGGACTATATAAGGATTGCAACGACCTTGATTGCACGCGAGGCATCCCGGACATGATCAGGATTTCCTTATCACTTCGGGGAACCTTGCGAAATTCATTCAAAGATTTGCGATAATGCAGCGCGAGTTCATCTGGAAATACTCCCTCATAACTGATCAAGACGGATACTTGCCCCTTCAAAAAGGCCGAGACTTTCAACTGCAGCTCATAGGCCGATTTCTCTAGCACGTTATCGCCTCTTGATTTGAGAGATCCCTCCATGCCTTTGTCCTGCAGCAAAAAGCATAAATACCCGAATGTATCTTTACAGTACCAGACGTTATAATCGGGCTCTAAAATTTCGCAAGCGATATTATGGACGGCGTATTCAAACAACAAATCGTCATGCTCCATCGCATCTCCAAACCCACCATCCATTCTTACTAGGATAAACGAACAGTTTATTCCGGGTTTAAACGGAAGCTGGTACTCTTTCATTCGTTCAGCTAATGCGGAGGATGACAGGGTGTTTCCCGTCAACAAGTTATTTAATAAATTAGATCTTAATAATGGCAGGTGAACATGAAGTGTCTGACGGGCCCTTTCCAAGGAGCCTACATGCTCCCATTCCTGATCGAAGAGCGTCTTCACACGAGACACCTCATCCATCAACTCTTCGTCCTTAATCGGCTTCAACAAATAATTCACCGTGCCGTACATGATTGCCTGACGCGCGTACTCGAATTCACCATAACCCGAAAGTAAAATGCATTTGGTACGGGGAAAGTGATCCTGTAGATGTTTGCATAATTGCAGCCCATTCATGCCCGGCATCCGAATATCCGTTACGACGATATCAATCGGTGTTTTCTTTAGAACTTCAACAGCTTCCAGCCCCGAGGCTGCCTGAAAGACGTATTCCACACCGATACTTCTCCAATCATTTTCAACCATACTCTTTAATAACATAGGTTCATCATCAACTAGCAGAAGTTGAATCATGGGTTCCAAGCCTCCCTACCTTTATTCTTATTTCCATCGAAGTGCTACACTGAGACCTGACAACCGATTCGAAGCTGCAATCATAACACCTGCATCTGGACCGAATCGTTGTACTAATCGTTGATTGACGTTCCATAGTCCGCAGCCTGTATGTTCATCCATTGGACGCTCCAGACTCTGTACATAGTCCTCTATTTCCAGTTCTGTCATCCCCACACCGCTATCTTCGACAACAAGAACATGCCAGTCGGACTCACGACGACCCGAGACCAAGATGGTTCCTCGTCCTGGTTTGGGTTCTATGCCATGTACAATCGCATTTTCTACAACCGGTTGGAGAATAAGCCTCATCACAGGTTCATTCAGCATATCCGCAGGAATATCAATCTGATAATCAAGACGTTCCAGCCTTAACGAATAAATATTCAAGTAGTGATTAACCAAATCAACTTCCTCTTTTAATAAAGGCATCTGATTCTCAACCCTTGTGGTATAGCGATAATAATCCCCTAAATGATACGTCATCTGTTTAATGGTGTCGGTATAGCCAGCTTTGGCACAACCCGCAATGAAAGACAGACAATTGTACAGAAAATGTGGATTGATCTGCGATTGGAGCTGTTTTAGCGTTGCCAGGCGGGAACGATTTTGTTCCTCGTATACGTTGGTGATCAAATGTTGGATTTCATCCCCCATATCATTAAATCGCAGCATCATGTAATCAAATTCATTATGAAACCGCTTATTAATGCGGAACGAATAGTCCCCCATCTCCATATGCTTGAGTCCTTTCATGATAAAAGAAATCGGTTTTTGCACATGAAGATACAAAAGATAAGAAGTTGCAAATCCAAGAAGAACCAGTACGAACATGCTGATATAAAACAAATTTCTACTCTTGATAATCGGCGCGTGAAACGTGTTTAAAGGGACATAATCAATTAAATAAGCATCGATACTTGGCAGATGTGTATAACTTAAATAGGCCTTCTGTTCCTCCAGCTGTATGCTCCGATGCCCGCCTTCGTTTAAGCCCTCCCCAAGAAGTCTTTTCCCCAAATTTTCTAAGTCGGCATCACTTGAGTCAGAAACCGAGAACACCTTGCCCGTGCTTGTCAATAAAAAGGAGTAACCCGGACTATCTCGTTTGTATGAGCGCAGCATTTTCCTAATATTATCTAGTCCGAAACGCACCTCATAAATCGCACTTACCGTCTGTGGATTGCTTTTGGAAAAGTACGGATCCCAGATAAATAGTTGATAGTACGGCGTTTCGTTAGAGCCACCTGGATGGAAGTGCCACTTCCCGTTGTCAGCCGTTTCAAGGACACTTTGATCGTATCGATCATTCGGATTTGTCGATATTCTTCTTTGGGTATCGGGTAAATAGATGGATAAATCATTGGTCCAGTTGCTGGAGAAGCTCTGAAGAAAGAGTTTTTCTTTTACTTGTGTTTGAAAGTCAATCATTCCGTAGTAGTCCTTCGTCAGAATACTCGTCTGAAGCTTCAAAATAGAGGAGTCACGCGCTAAAACACTGGAGGAAAGGGACAGACGTTCGGCACCAACCTCAATCTGGTTTTTCAAAAACTGCAGCTGGCTTTCGTTGTAGGCCGTAATCTGTGAATCGATGACCTGAAAGCTGGTCCTGCTGAAATACGCAAATAGAATGACAATGGGAATTAATAGAATGAGGATGACACCGTTGATTTTCAGGAATATAGGCCAGTGCCGCTTCATTGCACAACCTCCTTAAGATATTGACAGTCACCTTTAATATGTATTCTATACAAAAAAACGCTTCCATCCTAAGATGAAGTTACAGAAGACGCAAGTCGAGGAGGAAAATAATGTATGAAAGATACCGTCATTATAACATCATCGTCACCCGTAACGGCAAGAGTAAGAGAGAAACGAAATCATCCGCTTCGCAAAACATGGAGGCTTCATCTCATGCTGCTGCCTGCAGTATTAGTTGCTCTCATCTTTAAATATGCCCCTATGCCAGGGATCATCATGGCGTTTCAGGACTTTAAGCCATGGCTTGGCATCTCTGGATCTAGATGGGTTGGTTGGGATAATTTCCAACTTATATTTACGATGAAGGGCTCCGTTCAAGTCATTTGGAACACGTTAATTATCTCTGTTTTGAAAATATTATTTGGATTGGCTGTCCCAGTCACCTTTGCCTTACTAATCAATGAACTCCGAAATATGAAGTTGAAACGCTCCATTCAAACCATGGTGTACCTGCCCCATTTCATGTCATGGGTCATATTAGGGGGTATCTTGTTGGACGTGCTTTCACTAGACGGTGTTTTAAACCGGTTAGTTGCAGCTTTTCATATACAGCCCATTATGTTTCTGGGCGAAGCGAATTGGTTCCGCTTTACCGTCATTGTGAGTGATTTATGGAAGGAATTCGGCTTCTCCGCGATCGTCTTTCTTGCCGCATTATCCGGCATTAATCCAGATCTGTATGAAGCTGCCGAAATCGATGGCGCTGGTAGATGGCAGCAAACCATTCATATTACGCTCCCTTCCCTGCTTCCTATCATGGTTGTCGTGTTCACACTGTCCCTTGGGAACATGCTGAATGCCAACTTCGATCAAATCTACAACCTGATTAATCCACTTGTCCTTCAAAAGGGAGATATTATTGATACCTTTGTATTCCGTAACTTCCAAGGCGGGCAATACAGCTTAGCCGCCACAGTGGGCTTATTCAAATCGGCCGTCGGGTTCATCCTGATCAGCGCCGGATACTACATTTCGCACAAATGGACGAATTACCGTGTATTTTAAAATGACGAACAGCGGAGGAACAGGCTATGTATTATAAAAATCCATCCTATAAAGTGTTTTACTATTTGAATGTAACGCTTTTGATCCTTGTCTCCATTCTTTGTATTTTGCCTATGCTGCATATCTTTGCCGTTTCTCTTAGTGGAAAAACAGCCGCCGAATCCAATCTCGTCACGTTGTTCCCGATCGATTTCAATCTAGACAGCTATGTGAAAACCTTTCAAAATGATAACTTCCTACATGCCATTCAAATCTCGGTATGGCGCAGCCTAATTGGTACAGTAATGGCCATGATGGTAACCGTTCTCGCTGCCTTTCCTTTGTCCCGAAGCAATATCGAGTTCAAGCCACGCAACTTTTACGTATGGTTCTTCCTGATCATTATGATTTTCGATGCTGGACTTATCCCCCACTACCTACTGATACAAAAGATCGGATTGGTTGGTTCGTTCTGGGTTTACATTCTGCCGCATCTGCTCAATGTCTGGAATATCATTCTTATGATGAATTTTTTCCGTGCGATACCGAAAGAATTGGATGAGGCGGCTACGATGGACGGAGCAACATCCTTCCGAATTTTCTTCTCCGTTTACTTACCGATATCCATGCCTGCTCTTGCCACCCTCTCCTTATTCACACTGGTAGGTCATTGGAACAATTGGTTTGATGGCATGTTATATATGAGATCTCCCGAACAGTGGCCGCTAGCCACGCTGCTGCAAACCATCGTCGTCGCACGCGACCTCAGTAAAACCGGTATTGATTTTGAAGATTTAGAACTACTGTCCAATCGGAGTGTAAAAGCAGCACAAATCTTCATCGCAATGATTCCGATTCTGATCGTCTACCCGTTCCTTCAGCGCTTTTTTGTCAAAGGCATGGTTATTGGAGCCGTAAAAGAGTAACCCTAGAAGTACCCATTGATTGAACACTTTCTTCAAGTGTCCTGTCAGTGGGTACTTATTACGTATATGCCTGCATCCAAATGCGATTACATACGTATACGATGTAGAAAGGAGTTGTGCACAGCATGAATGATCTTGAACGCAATCACCATCCGGAAACCACGAATGAGCTGCGGCAGGCCCTTCATGAGATCGAAGCCTGGGAAGCTGATCAGAAAGATCTTTGGTTCTGGGAAAAGCTTGGACGGTTGCCCTTCCAAGTGCTGGACCGATTAACACCGAAGTTTTTGAATAAAAAAATAGGGGAAGCCTTGGACGAGCTCGGCAATTATTTGCAAGCAGGCGGGCGGTATTTGATTTCTGAAAAGGGAACCTTGCGACATGTTGAGGAAGTGTTTGAGCGTAGCAGAGGTAAGCGAAATGAGCTTACTGAGGGGATTACGATCGAAAAGGTAGGTACTACTTTACCCCTTCAGGTTTTGGATGTAACCGCTGATGAAATTGTCCAAAGTCGTTCGAAAATTGCTACCTTGCAAGGCGCAACGACGGGTATTGGCGGTATCCTAACACTCGCCATTGATATTCCAGCCATCCTGGGACTGTCCTTGAAAACCATTCAGGAAATTGCCATCTGCTATGGCTATGATCCCAAGGACAAGCAAGAACGGATCTTCACGATCAAGGTTCTGCAATTCTCATCCTCCGACATCGTAGGCAAAAAAGCGATTCTCGAAGAGCTGGGAAACTATGCCACTGTGGATAAGGAGAGTGTGCAGATGATCTCGCAGCTTCAGGGCTGGCGCGAGGTATTCGCCACGTACCGCGATAATTGGGGATGGAAGAAGCTGTTCCAGCTCGTTCCGATCGCGGGCATTCTCTTCGGCGCTTGGATCAATCGCGGTACGCTGAAGGATGTAGGCGAAGCTGCGAAAATGCTGTATCGTAAGCGGCGTATTCTTGAGCGCTTGCACGCCCAAGTCGATGGTTAGCTGAAACCATCCCTACCTCTTGCCGTAATAAGGAGTAAACCGCGAAAGGAGGAATGTAAGGTGATCAAATATTTACTACGTAAATTATTGGGGTCTCTTCTCCATTCCAAGAGAGGCCGTCACTATCGACATAGCAGTTCCAATTATAGCGTACATGTTACACGACGTTATTCTTCTAGTGATCGTGGAGGTTACGGACATCATCATCAAGGACAGCGTTTTTACAAACATAGAGGTGGAAGCTCCAGCTAACCCAAAGCCGCGAAAGTGGCTTCTTTCTTTTTAAGCTAATACCGTGTCCAGTTCATCGATACAAGCTTGCGCACTCCTATATGGCGAGTCGATTTGCAATAATTTCCTGATGATGAGCTTCGTATGCGTAGAAATCGGCAATTCCTCATCCCAGCCTCTTGCTGCCTCCTCCTGCTCTTCCTTCGACTCAAAAGTCGAATACAACATAAACAATAAGAAGTGGCCGATGGCGTACAGATCTGAAGTTACGTCTACGGTCCTTCTACGGATTAGCTCCTCATCGGCATCTAACGTTAACCTCGCCGGCTCTCCTAAACGAGCAGCTAAACCGAAATCAATCAAGCTCATACGGTCCCCATCTAAGATGACATTCGGAATCCGAATATCCAAATGCACGATGCTCCGCTCATGAATAAAGCGAACGATATCCAGCAAGCGGCGTATGAGAATTAAAGCGTCCTTTTCCGCAAATTGTGCTCCCCGTTCAAAAATCAAATCCTCCACGGTCCGACCTTTGATATACTCGGTTATCATATACAATCGTTTCGATTCTTCGAAAGATGTGTAGCATTTTGGAATAGAAGGATGTTCTAACTGACTCATAATCGCCATTTCGCGATGCAATAGGTCTTGACCCAGTTGCCCTTTACTCGGTTTGGCTTGCTTCGCGACGACCTCACGACCGGAATGCTTATCTAGACATAAGTAAGTTAACCCATAGCTTCCCATACCTAGAAAATGTTCGATCTGGTATTGTCCCCGAATGACCTCTCCCTCTCTTCGAGGATAGTCGATCCATGCTTCGTAAGCCCTTTTTAGATAAGAAATCACGGTTAGCGGCCCTCCTTCTCACTCAGTTTTTCCTACACTAGCAGCGAAAAGCCAACTTGCTGCTTTATTGAATCAACCGTAACGAGGCACCGATTCCGTCATTTCTTTGTTATCTTTTTGCAGCAAAAAAATAATGGTTCCTATACACCCGCAAATGGCGGCCCCAATTAACAACCCTGAAATCGGCAAGTAATCGGATAGACCAGTGCTTAGTAATGGAGCGATAGAGCCGCGAATACCAAACAACATTAAGTGCAGGCCGAAAACGACGGCCTCTCTTCCAGGTACAACACGAAAAATATAGGCAAGAATACCAATATCCCAGATGGCATCGCCTATTCCCTGGATTCCGCTACCAATGATCACAGCCGGATAATTTCCGAAAATCCCATAAAGTAAAGGAACAATCGCGAACGCCGCCAATCCATAGACCAACGTTTGCTTCGCAGAAAATCGATCAATTACCCAACCAACAACGAAATATGCTACTAATAAACACACATAATAGGAAATCCGCGCAAGCGCAATTTCAATGTTGTTCAACTGCAACTCTCTGACTTGGATAATCTGATATAGGGGACTCGCCAATATGTTGCCAAAGCCCGTCAATGTTGTTGCTGCAAAAAATACAACCAGCTCCCGGTGATTTCTCACAAGCTTAAGCTGTTCCTTAAATGAAGATTTGCGTGCCGATACCTTCGTTGGTAAAGCAATCTCCTTAACACGGGATAGGGAAAGAATGGATATAACACCTGTTATAGCCGCAGTAATCAGCGATCCACTCGGTCCTGACTTATCCGTCCACGAGCCGACTAAGTAAGCAAGTGGAATCATAATAGCTCCCATGGCAACTCGAACGTAGCCCATTAGTCGGCCACGTAATTCAGGCTGATACATACGTGTAATTAGCGCAGGATAAGCCGGTGCTTGTATGCCCATTAAAAAATAAAAAATGATTGCCGTCACAACATAGACGCTTGGAGCTCCAAAAAATGCCGGAAGCAACAATAGCGCTCTGCCAATTACATTCGGGATGATGACAAAAGGTTTGGGATTCGATTGTTCGATTCTCCCTGCCCAAATCGGCGAGAACAACAGTCCAATCGCCGGAGCGGCTGCCAAAATCCCGACTTCCAGATTCGTAGCCCCTTGTCTAATGGCAAGTGCGATGTAAAACTGATTAAAGACCACATTAAAGAGACTAAATAAACAGGCTGCACCAAAATCACTATACAAGTTATGCTTAGTTGCCGGGCTCATGTGTAAGCCTAGTTTTTGAAACATTTTGTTTGCCAGCATGGTTTTACTTCCCCTCATACTTCTCTCATTCAAGTTCGATATTACCTTCATGATAGCAGGTTTTCCTGTTCGTTTCTCTCAAAAAAGAAAGTCCACAAGCTGGCACTTGCGGACATACAAAAGAGCTCACCATAATTAAATGGTTGAGCTTCTTTTGTTTACATTCAAAGCTTTATCAAGTTTGGCTCTGCAGTCTCCGATCCAGCTTCCCTTGGACGAACCAAGCGTATATGGCAAACCCGGCTAGCAAAGCTACCGCGGTAAGCAAGAAAGGCATTGAATAATGATTGCCCGCTAAGATGTAGCCCGCCCAGTAGGAAGCAATCGTATTCCCGATGCTGCGGGAAACGGTCCGCATGCCTGCGAACAGGTTGCGGTCTTCCTCCGCCACTGCTGACATGCATTCGCTGTCCATTAAGTTGTTCAGCATGGTGAAGCCCGTGCCGCGAATAAGCAGCAGAATAGCGAATACGGCGGTTGGCATGACGAGCGCCATCAGTGCGACGACAGCGATGTTATACAGAAACAGGAACACGAAGGTTCTGCGGCTGCCCCATCTCTCTACGACGTAAGGCATGATGATGGAGCCGATAAAGAAGAAAAATCCGGACAACGCCAGCACCCCGGAGATATTCCCATCCTCCATCTGGAATCGGAATTTCAGAATGACATTCAAGAACGGGCTAAGCAGTCCGAACGTAAAACCAGAGTTGAAAATCAACAGGGAAAGCAGCAGCAGGAAATACATCGCGTGTCGTTTCTTCGGCCGCGCCGAAGACTTCGTTACTTCGCTGCCATTCTTCTCTTCTGCTGCGGTGACGTTACCTTGGGCCTTTGTATAATTAGACGGCAGCAGTAGTCCCCGCAATATGCCCGAGAGGCCTAAGCATCCGCCAGCCACGAAGAAGGCATATTGGTACATCGTTGTATGTCCGGGCAGCCATTCGGGCAGGTAACCGCCAAGCCACGTGCCGAGTCCGGTAAATAACGTAAATATCGCGAACAAGAGCGAATAGGCACTTGTTTCTTCTTTTCTCGTGCGGCAATATTGGAAAATCAATTGGATTTCCGAATTTACAATGGCTGTAACACCAAGCGAATACACAAGCTGTGCGACGGTTACCGCGACAATACTGGTCCCGATACCAAAGAGCACAAGTGCAAGGAATGCCAAGAGCATACCGATGACGAGCATCGTTTTGCGCCCGATAAGCTTCACGATGAACCCTGCCGGCAAGCTGGCCAACCCAATCGTGAGTGCCCCGAGTGATGTTATCTTGCCGATGTCCCCTTTGGAGAAACCGAGGTCTAATAAATGCAAGTTAAGGATGAGACTAGAGATCCCGACCCCGATACCAAACAAGCTTTCCGTCGCAATGAACCGCTTCACGTTAGGTGATAAATCACGAACTAAATTTACGGTATACGTCCACATAGAGGCACCTTTCTTCTTGTTGTTATGTGCTCTATCTTACATGGCAAGGGCATCTAAGTTCAAATTTTATTTTACAGCTGGTTGATTCTTAGTTTCTATTCTTTTTCATGCATAAAATCCATCTATGTGTCCAGAAACCAGCGCGGTTCCCTGAATCAATGCCCTGCTCTAATTACTTAACAATTTCAAAATACGAAGACTCGTGCCCATGCTGCGTTCATCTTTCTTCCCAGTAGGACGAATTGTAATGCGTCTGCTATGCCGCTCCGCATGAATAGGAAACATGGCCATAATCGGTCGATATGCGTTCAAACACCAATCATCAAACAAAGAAATTGGACGATACGGCTCATTGTCTATCGCGTACTCGAAAATCCCCGAGTCTGGCCCGCATAGCAGCAAAACGCCAGCACCCTGCCCATGCACAGTGAAAGAAAGTGATGCCTCACGGGTATCTGTGTACAGATGTCGTGTGTCATATCGCCAGTTCATAAGCGGCTCTGACGACAACTGCCTCCATTCAAAACCTTCCAAACGATCTGCGAAATCCACCTCTAACATGGCAGCATATTCGTAATTGTTGGGCTCCAGAGGCGGGGGTAGTAGTAACGTATCCTGTCGGTTAACACCTGCCGTTTCCGTGTATGTATCCGTAACCCCCCTCACATCTAAGGCTACACCCAGGTACTCCCGCACGAAAGCAGCATACAGCGCATGCCCCTCATCATTGGGATGTACACGATCAGATGCAAGCGCATCCCAGGTCACTTGCTTCGACTGGATCAGCGTGTATACCCTAGCGGCAAAGTTAACAGAAGGAATGTCATAATAAGATGCCACCTCTTCATGTATAGCTATGTTGAATGGCATGTGGTCCGTCAAATTTTTATCCGCTGCCGTGTAGATATAACAGATATCCGTACGAGGCGATTGCCGTCGGCATTGTCGTACGATCCCTTCCATTCCCCTGATGGATTCGTCGCGATCCTCACCATCGTTCACACTAAACTCAACGAATAGCAAATCAATCTCACCGTGAGTCAAAACGTGCGCCTGCAAGCGATGAGCTCCCAATGTAGATGTCGTTCCACCAACACCCGCATTGATGCACATCACCTTGTCTGTGGTGTAACGTTGCTTCAAGTAGCGCTCGGTTAAAGCACGCCAACTCGAGGTTGTCGAATCCGATGCCCCTGCACCTTCAGTAATTGAACCGCCAATAAAAGCGACGGTGATCGGTTCATTGCGAAGCAATTTCTCCTTTATGTGCGACAGCCCTCCACGATGATTCAGCCAATGGTTGGCCCTTGTACTCGTCATATTCTACGTCTCCTTTACGAATAAAAAAATCAAGTGCTCTATGTATGAACATAAAGCACTCGATTTTTAACTGTCTTATTTTTTATAGGAAGAAGTGTCATACGCTTTTTGCAAAATTTCCAGATAACGTCCAACTTTCAAATTATCCAGTCCTTTCACATAAGCATCCCAATCCTTCGTCAAATCTTTATTTCCTGTAATGAATTGCAACGCATTTTGATCGATATAATTTTTGAGGTTCGTTTGAAGAATGCTTGCTTCATCTGTTTGTGCAGGATCAACCCATACCGCCCAGACCGGATAAATCTCTTTTGGTTCGTGACCTTGGTATAACAGTGTTGCATTGTACAATCTGCGCTCGTAGTTTGCTGAATCATACACATCTGTTCCTTGAACAATGCTGTCTCTGTATTCACTTGGTTGGTAGAAGTGGCCCATGCCGCTCCAGCCTGCATTATGAGGTGCTTCTCCTTCTACGGCTGGAATGGACGCCATGAGCGGTTTCACACCTTTACCGAGAGCGACCTCGCCTTCTTTCGGCTTTCTCCAGTCGATCCCTTCCATGCCTGATGCTGCATTCGTTTGACCTTCAAACGTAAACATGTAATCAACCATTTTAATTAACGTGATTTGTTCTTCTTTCGTAGCTTTGTTCGTAATGACGAATTTCGCCCCTGGTGTCAATCCGCCACCATCATGCGTAGCTAGGGAACCGTTTGGCCCCGTAAGTGGAGGTACTGGGTTGTAATCGGCCGAGTTTTTGTTCCCTTTATCAATGTTTACGAAAATAGCGGGATGCATGCCTGCGCCTACTCCAAGAATTTGCGTCCCTGCGTTCTCACCAATTTTCTTGAACGCTTCCGCATTTTGCGTAAATGCCCCTGGATCAATGAGTCCTTCGTCATACAAAGATTTAATATACGCGAGGCCTTCTTTCCACTGGGGCTTATTCGCTGCTGTATCGACTTTGCCATTCGCCATCGTCAGGTAATTGCGGTCATCATCATAAATGAAACCATTCATAAGAAACGGAATGATATGCACCCCAAAATCTTCCGTCGATCCACTTAATGGAACTTCGTCTGCTTTGCCATTACCGTTGGGATCACCCTTCTTGAAGGCTTGAAGTACTTTCTTGAAGTCATCGGTCGTTTTCGGCATCTCAAGATTCATTTTGGATAACCATTTGGTATTGATCCACATTTTATTCGGATAGGAGCAGTGGAAGCACTGCGTATAAGAACCTAATCCATAAATTTTGCCATCCGGCGCCGTACTAAAGCTCTTCAGTGTTGCGTCCTTAGCCATCGCCGCTTTGATATTCGGAGCATATTGATCGATCAAATCATTTAGGGGAATTAGAATACCCTGCTTCCCGTATTTAAGTATATCCGCTTGTGAAAACTGATCGATCCAGGCGGTCAACATATAGGAATCTGGATAATCACCGCTTGCCAGTGAAATCTGTCTCTTCTCTTTGGCACCATCAAACGGGATAATTTCAAAATTAAATTTTGCATTGAATTTGTCTTCCATGAATTTTGTGAATTTGTTCGTTTTCAAGTCAATCGCTGTATCCTGTTGAGCAAACATGCTGATCGCGACAGGACCACTCGTCGTTGCTCCCGTTGCTGCCGGAGATACAGTTGCTGTATCATCCTTCGAGCATGCGGCAAGAAATAAACTAGCCATCATAATTACCATTAGTGCGCTTACAAGACCCTTTTTCACATGTATCGCTCCCTTTTATCATGCAATTAGTATAACCCCGATCTAAGATCCACTGCCAGTATTACCTGAAATGAATCACCCCTTTCCATGGAATCCACGGGATAGGTCCGCGTCTTACCCTTTTACAGAGCCCACTAACATGCCTTGCACGAAGAACCGCTGGACAAACGGATAAATAACCAACACGGGCAGTGTTGTTACGACAATGAGGGAATATTTCAACGCTTCTGCAAGCTGCTGCCGTTCCACTTGCTTCAAGGCATCTGTGGCATTTGAGCTGTTATTGAGAATGATAATACTGCGCAAAATCAACTGCAGCGGGAACAAACTAGCGGATTTGAGATAAATCAAAGCATCGAAATACGCGTTCCATTGACCGACAGCATAAATCAGGATAAGAACGGCGATAATCGGTTTTGATAACGGCACGACAACGCTTCTCAGAAATCTGAAGTCACTGCAGCCGTCAATTTCACTTGCATCAAACAGTTCATCTGGAATCGCGGATTGAAAAAAGGATCTCGTGATGATGACCTGCCACACCCAAATCGCGTTCGGAATGAGCAGCGCCCATCTCGTATCAATCAGTCCCATCTGCTTGACGACCAAGTACGTTGGAATTAATCCACCGCTGAACAGCATCGTAAACGTGATTAACATCATGAGCACATTTTTGCCGAAGAACGTTTTCCGAGAAAGTGGATATGCGATCATAATCGTAAGTACCACACTAATAATGGTTCCTACACCTGTATAAAAAAGTGAATTCCCATAACCAATTACGACTTTCTGATTATGAATCAAGGTATTGTACCCTTTCAGCGATAACTCAACGGGCCACAGCCATACTTTGCCGGACGTGACAGCCGCAGGACTGCTGAATGAACTGCTGATCACGTAAATAAGCGGATATAACACAACAATGAGTAGGAGACTGAGAAGTACGTAGACGGCAATTAAGAAAATTTTATCTCCTAGTGAATCTTTCACCCTTACTTTGATCGTAGACATAGCTGCACTCCTTTTTACCAAATACTATGATTCGAGAATTTCTTAGCCATGCTATTTACAACAATAAGCAGGATCAAATTAATCACCGAATTGAATAATCCGACTGCCGTGGCGAAGCTGTAATTCGCATTCAGCAGTCCCACTTTGTACACATAGGTCGCGATAATCTCGGAATTCACTGTATTCAGTGGATTTTGTAATAAATAGACCTTCTCGAAGCCAATCGCCATCACATTACCTACATTCAAGATGAGGACGACCACAATTGTGGGCAAAATACCCGGCAAATCAACGTGAATAATTTTCTGAAAGCGCGATGCACCGTCTACTTTGGCCGCTTCATAGAGGGAAGGGTCTACGCCTGCTAAGGCAGCTAAGAAAATGACCGAATAATAACCCGCCGTCTGCCAAATGTCTGACCACACATAGATCGAGCGGAACATGCCAGGCTCTCCGAGAAAATTAATTGAATCCATCCCAAAATGATTCATCACCACATTCACAAAGCCGAGTCGAGGCGCCAGAAAGAGCATAATAATGGACACCATGACAACGGTAGAAATGAAATAAGGTGCAAAGGAAACGAGTTGGACGAGTTTCTTGAAGCGCTGATTGCGCACCTCATTGATCGCCAACGCCAATAATATGGGAATCGGGAAACCAACAATTAACAGGTATCCACTGATAAAAATCGTGTTCTTCATCAATGTCCAAAACAGCGGATTTTCAAAAAACAACTGAAAGTTCTTAAACCCAACCCAGGGGCTTCCCCAGATGCCTTTCGTGACATTGTAGTCCTTAAAAGCAAGCACCGCGTTCAATATCGGGTAATACTTGAATATAAGGAAATACAACACGGGTGGAATGATGAGCAGATACAACTGCCAATGTTTCTTGAAGCTTCGAGTCGCTGCCTCCATGATACCAAGTCGACTGCTTTTGATCAGCGATCTTTGACTGGTGACTAGTCCTTTGTCCAAAACAAAACCCCCTAAGATCATCTGTCTCGTAAATGTTTGCGCTTTCTTGAGCCTTATTCTAGGGGATCTATCCCCCTATTAGATAGGTACAATTGCGCTATTCCACGTACAATTGGCGGTAAATGGAGGGTACATCTGTCATTGGATCATCCAATTTCGCTGGAAGCTGCGATAGTCCGATATTTCCGAATTAAAACGAGGGTTAGCATGAGAAAAAGGAGCCGTAGTCCGATTATTTCGGACTAATGGGGGCTGGGGGGAGTGATGCGAGGCGGGATACGGTGGAGTTGAGGGGAGCTGGGGAAGTTGTGCGAGCTGGGGTGCTGCGGGTGCTGGGGAGCTGGGCGAGCTGGGGGCTAGTAGAGATGAGGTGTGGGGACCTGGGAGTAATCTAGGGCGCTTTACTGACCGAGTTAGTCGGTTTTTCCGACTAACTTACTGCTGCCGGCCGAAGAAGGCCGCCAAAGCCAAAAGCAAAAAAGCTAAGCGCATTAAGTCGCTTAGCTTCTCTATTATTATTCCGTTGTAGACTGCCGATACGAACTTGGCGAAACACCGAGCACTCGCTTGAATGCTCTGCGGAAAGAATGCGAGCTGTTGTACCCGACACGCGCAGCAATTTCGTCTACCGTGTACGTGTCCCCTTTTAACAAATTGGCAGCTTGATCCATTCTCACCTGTTCCAGATGATCCGATAAATTCTTCCCTGTTACCTCTTTGAACAGGTTGGAGATATATTTCTCCGGACGTTCCATCTTTTCTGCCACGCGGTATAAATTAAGATCAGGATCACTGTACATCTCAGCGATGTACACCATCACCTGCTCCACGGTTTTATTGTGATGATCGTTCTTTTTATTGGCAATTAACCCGCATAGGGATGCCATAATGCCATCGATATCTTGCCGAATCGATTCAATTTCTTCATTGGCCTGAATGTCAGCAACACGATTTTTAACCAACTCGAAAATATCAGACTCCTGGAAAGTTTTCTGATAAAGCAATTTCAGGAAAGTGCCTTTCAGCTCTCCGACAAGCTGATGCTTCATTTCGATGGACAGTTCACGATTTTCAATGTTTTGGGCAATGATCGCGTCCAGTATTCGTCTGGCTTCATCAAGATCCCCAGCTCTAATCGTGCTAATCAAACGCAGTTCAATGTCCAGCGGATAATAATAGGTGTCACTTTCCAACCGGGCATTGGAGAACCACAAGACACCTTTGCGATTCATGTGCAGGGCATACTCTAACGCCTGAGAAGCCTGCTCGTAGGTGTGGCTGACCTCCATCACCGTGGCAAATGGATTGCCCATCGCTGCGATGATTGTAATTTTATATTCCATAAATAAAAAATCGGCAAGCTCATTCAGAATTCGCTCAACCTCTTTATTCGCTGTCTCGGTGTCTTCACCAGACGCAATCCCTTCAAAGATGACCACAACCCGATCTGCACCAAGATCCGTCATATGGACAAGCCACCCAAGATCGTGCAATGTCTGTTTCATAATCAATCGAGCCGCACTTAACTCGTTCAGAATGTCGACGTTATCCATGCCGGAGTACCCTTTGATTTGCAAAATACCTGTGTAACCCGTATCCGCTTGTAACCCTGTATTGGCCTGCTCGGCGGCGGCTGCTATCTCCTCCAACGAGCGAAATTCGCCGGCGATAAGCCTTTTCAAAAAGGCATCCCGGATTAAGGGGAGCTGCCGGTTCAATTCATTTTCGAGCCGCTTATTGTTAGAAATCATGTTCGAGATATTGCCCTGCAGAAAGTCATACTCATTGCGTCCCACAGCAGCATCTTTGCCAAACTGCTCTTTCATCACATTTAGCAGCCTATGCATCGGGGAACTATTTCGGTAAGCTTGCCACAATCCCACCAACAATCCCACCACAAGAGCTGCACTTGTCACAGACCACGTAATGTATTTGATTTTATTCGCATTCTCCATTAATACATGTCTAGGGATCCCCGCTCGATATACCCAACCTGTGGTTTTGGAACGAATCGTAATGACCAAATCATCGTTATAGAATTGACTCGCTTTCGATTGATCAAAACTATTATCTGAGGCTAGCTTAGCCACGTCCGATTCATTTATGCCAAGTAAGCTTATGGTATGCCCTTGCGCATCACTAATGTGAGACCACCCACCGTATTGATCCTTCAGATCCGATAAGACGCTAGAGATAACTTTCTCATCTATGAGAACAACGACTGTAGCCCGTGCGGTACCACTAAAGCTGTCTAACGGGAGTGACTGTATATACGTAATCACAGAGGATTCCACACCGTTCGTGATAAAGGGTTTCAGTGGTATGATTTCCCTATTGTGCGTTTGCTCTAGTAACGTTCGTTTCCATTCATCTGCGGGTAGATCTTTATAATGGAAGGACTGATAATAGCGTTCAGGTTGGAAATAAGAAGAAGCAGGCGTTAAGAGCACATTGTAATTATTTAAATAGATAAAAAATTGCTGTAAGAAATCATTCGTTTGGCTAAATGCTTTAATATCATTATTTACTTTCCAAATGCCATACAGATTGACCCTCTCATCCATTCCCTTCTCATTCATAAGTACACTCAGCTCTTGATTCAGAGCCAATTGCCTTGTGAAACCTTCTACCTCAGCCATCCTTCGCTCCAAAATATCTTGACTCTTCCGAAGTTGTGTCACGTTATTCTCAATAGATACGGATTGCGTCACCGCAATCGCCGTACGATATGACATATATCCGGCAATGCTCGGAATAACCAAGATCACAATATAGGAGATCAGAAATTTACGGAATAACCGTGAAAACTTCGGCATGAACCTTATCCCCCCCCATTTATGTAAGCGCTATCTAAAGTGTATTTTATTATACCATGTCTTTTTCTGGATAGACAAAAGGAAAGGCAACTACGCTTATTCCGACTGTAGCTGCCTTGGTCTACTTGGTATTTAGATTCGTTTCATGTTCAAACTACCGTCGATGTGGTACGTGCAGTTGGGCTCCAGAGAGATCTCGATCTTGCGATCTCGATAACGCAGAAACATACGAACTGCCGAGAATGAGCGTATAGTCGCCTCGACCAATTCACCATTGGCCCAAGTTACATCCACCTCCGCATTCCCTTTTGCTCGCAAGCCCGTGACCTTGCCGGTCTGCCACTTGGCTGGAAGTGCTGGCAGCAGGTGAATGCCCCCTGCATGACTTTGCAACAGCATTTCAGCAATAGCCGCTGTACCGCCGAAATTACCGTCTATTACAAATATATTCGTTTCAGCTCCAGCGATCCCTGCCTTGGAGAAGGTTAATAAATTGTCAAAGCACAGCTGACCGATTAAATGCATGAGATGCTTGTAGGCATTCTCGCCATCATGTAATCTGGCGAAATTCGCTGCAAACAAAGCTACCGTAAACTCAATGTCCTCTAACATTTCACGATTCATGCGATTGACCAAGCTCACCTCTGCCGCAGAGCTGAGCTCTGGTGTACCTTCAGGTGTTATCTGATTACCGGGGTATAAGCTGAATAGATGGGCAAAGTGGCGATGGTCAGGCTGTGCTTCTTCATAATCCTCCAGCCACTCCTGTAATTGTCCTCTTTGTCCAATCATCAACGGCGGCAACAAAGTGATGGCTTGTTTCAGCTTCTGTTGAAGCTCTACATCCACTTGCAGCAATTCCGATGCTTCTAGGCAAAATACGAACAAATCGCGAACCAGCACCTGGTCCAGCGTGGAGCCCATGGATAATTGATATTCCCCTCTGATTGGTTCATTCACATAGAAACTGTTCTCAGGCGAATTCGACGGACCGGTCACTAGCCAGCCATACTTCGGGTGAACCGTCATATAGTCGAGGAAAAAGGCTGCAGCTTCTTTCAGCACAGGATACGCTGTCTCTGCCAGAAACGCCTGATCGAGACCGAAGTCATAGTGCTCACGAAGATGCGTGGCAATCCATAAGCCTCCCGTGACGTTCAGCCCCCACGATGTTTCCCATCCGGGTGACGCGAATCCCCAAGCGTTGGTAAATACATGGGCAACCCATCCCTCACAGCCATAGAAATGCTTCGCTGCCGATTTCCCACTCTCCGCTAGTTGCTCAATGAATCGCATTAAGGGGAGATGGCATTCCGCCAAATTGCTCACTTCTGTTGGGAAATAATTCATTTGTGTGTTGATATCCAGATGATAGTCGCAGCTCCATTGCATACGATTGGCTTCCCCGTCATTCCATATTCCTTGCAGATTAAGCGGCAGCGGAGAGTCAGACCTGGCCCCAGCAATCGTCAGATAGCGACCATATTGATAAAATAGGGCAAATAAGTGCGGATCATCATCCTGACCCTGGAGGAACAGCTGTATGCGTTCATCCGTTGGTAGAATAGATTGACTAGTTACGCCTAAATCTAGGTTAACTCTGTCGTACAAACGACGATAATCCGCCACGTGGTCCTCTTTCAATTGCTCATACCCTTTGGCAATCGCATTCTCAATTTGGTGCACCGACGTTGACATCCACGCGTCATTGCTTCTGCCGTAATCGGTATTCGCTGCCAAATAGATGACCACGTCATCTGCTTTATCTATCCTGATTTGACCAGCATCTGCGGACACGCTGCCACCAACTGCGATGACTTTCAACACCCCATGGCAGCATACACCGCAGTCCCCGTCACTATGCATGCTTTCCGTCGCTTGCCCCACAAAAACTAACGTATCCTTATCGATTATTGTTGCAGTGAACCGATCTGTTCTTCCGACAATACGCAGCGTGAGTGAAATGGCGCCAGACTGTTCGCTAGATATACGCGAGGCGATGACTCCATCTGGATGTGAAGCCCAGACCTCTCTTGTTCGTTTATGCCCGCTGGATGTGTAAACTGTTCGCGTGCTAGCACTCTGAAGATCTAGCTCTCGAACCAACTCATTGCCATTATCGTCAAATGCTAGTTGCACATCGCACATCGATACATTCGTGCCGAAGTTGCCTTTCTTAGGCTGTAAAGACTGCTTCGCCAACTCATCTCCCCGCTTATAATCCCCGGAAAAAAAATACTCCCGCATGTGATCTAGATCTTCTCTCGTGTTGGATTGACCTGGAATTGCTTCCGACTTCCCTGACCAATAGGTCAGTTCTGTTAAACTCCAGGTTTCATGTTCCACACCGCCGTAGATCATCGCCCCCAATCTTCCATTCCCGATAGGCAATCCTTGCGACCAGTTCGAGGCTGGACGATTAAACCATAGCTTCATGTCATTCATAAGTGTAATTCCCCCATAATGGTTACGCTTTCTTTATGCTCATTGTAGGGATGTTTCTCCGACATGGATAGGTACAATTGCGGTATCCCACGTACAATTGCCGCAACAGATAGGGTACATCTCTCATTCGAGCATCCAATTTCCCCCTCCGGGTTGTGCGTATCATGATGGCGTTGCTGGCAACATCTGTGCTTCATTAGAAGCACGCTGCGATATTTGGCTTCATCGTAAATAAACAGACAGCTGCATGCCAGCTGTCTGTTTATTTGTGATCCGCTTCAAGCAAACCAAAGCTTCATCGTTTTAATTTCAAAAGGATTCATTGTCACAGCAAAAAGATCTCTACCAAATTCTACGTTCGTTTCCTTCGTACGTTCGACCAGATCACATTCCTTCACATCGGCAAGAGACTCCGTAAATGGAAACTTCACTGCCAAGTGCATATCGAGCAGATTTTGGAATCGTATGACGTAGGCGTCGCCTTGCTCCGCTTTTTTGAAGGATAACACATGGATCCCTTCTACGCTTTCTTTCAGGAAGCGATACCCGGCTAGTCCTTCTGGCTTCCAACCTGCTGTCACCTGAGGCGGCATGCAGGCTTCGGCGGCTAGCTGCTGAACGCGTCCTGCTTTCCAATCTCCCGCGTGAGGTACAATCCGAAAGGCATATTGGAAACTACCGCTGATCCATTGCGGAAAGTTCGTTCCCCATTGATTGTTAAATAAGTTGAAATGAAGGTTTGGCTGCTCAGGTACATACACTTCTTTGGCATATTGGTAAATCCCCTTTTCACCAATGGAAAATAGCGGTGTATCGAAGGGAATGATCGTTAATCCCACTTGTTCATCCTGCACATCAACCCATTGACTAGCGCAGTGAAGCCGTGAATTCGCACCTTTCTCAATATCTTCAAGCGGATTGACAACGCTGCCTAATTTCTGAAACCGATAGTTCGGCTGATCCGCGTTCAAGGCAAATGTGAAATGCCCGCTCTCAGCATACGCAGTAGATGCTTTACGACGCACAGTCACTCGCATATCGGCATATGGCTGACTTGCTTCCATACGGATCGATACGCCAATTTCTTCACCATTTCCAAACTCCTCGTAACTTTCGTTAGGCGTCGTGAAACTAATTTCAACGTTGCCCCAGCTATCGCCATTCGAGATCTTAACATCTGCAAGATGAAGCCCATACCGCTTATGATCAATTCTAGGGTAACCTGGCTTACCAAAATCGTTCACATACCAATCCATGAGATCATAGCTGTATGTTTTCACAAAATTCAGGATATCTTCTTTCCCGTAAACATCGTATTCGTATTGCGCGAACCTTCCGTTTAGGGCCCATTCCTTCTGATTCTGCTTATCATAAAAGCTCGTTATACAGCCTGTATGCATGTTAACCACGATGCGTATCGCATCGTTTTCCAAAATTGCGTTCTCCGCGTCTTTCACTGCGATGGCAGATGAATGAGCGTCAACCGTACTTTCCGCATATTCAAAAGTTCGATACCCCATTGGTGGCAATTCACCAATATCGGCCTCGCCAGTTTCATTAACGAAATAGGATTCCCTCGTTTCTCTATCTGTCAGTGTACCGTGCTTCCGATGCTCAAGCTTGATCTTCACATGCTGTCGTTCCCACGCAAGCGGGTTATACACACCAATGATATTCGAATCTATCGCTGTAAAAGGTTGAACTTCACTTAAAGCTTTCTCAGCTTGATCTACGTAATTTGTCTGTTCGGCCCAAGAAGCCTCCGTCTTAAGATAGGAGTCCGGAAACATCGCGCGGTCTTTCTGAATCGCAGCTTTCCCAAAAGCGCGCTGGCTGTTACGGCCAGGCAACAAATTCGATTTAATATCGATTCCCCACGTATGCTCCCCGAATAGCAGCGTGTGTTCATAAGCCTCCGCTATGGCATGCCTGTGATCATTATCACCTTTACCTGACAGCTGCTCGAGCGTTGATAAGCTTTCTCGTGTTGCAATATCCGAGCGCATCCTCCGTACACGGGACACTTCTTCTGGATAGGTGCCAATCCCATGAATCCATGTATCGGCTAAATCCTTGCGAATTACAGGGATATCCTGATAATCTCTGGCCGCAAAATCGCGTGCAAAATCGTCCATAGTCCCGATTTTCACCTCGGTATTCGGATACTTACTCGCAATCTCATCCAACAAGTCTTGCACCACAGAGCCATCCTGTGGACCATAGTTGTCTTGCGTTTGCAGCAGCGCTATCCAAATGGGATATGGCCAGTCCTCTGGCGGCGTCAGGTCTGTGCCATAGGCCCCCTTGGAATAATAGGTTAAGACTCTGCTGCCATCCGGACCTTCCCAATGAAATAACCGCGGTAAATCAACCGGTGAAGAACACGCATTTACGCCTAAATGCAGAAATTCAATGCCTGCATTTTTCAATAGGGTAGGCAGCATCCAGGTATGACCGGGGACGTCCGTCATTTTGGCAGAAATGACTGTGTGTCCATATTGATCACGAAGCTTTTCCGAGATGTATAACCCTCTAATGTATTCTTCAGTTCCGCAAAACTCCGTATGTGTCGTAAACGGAAGCCCATGCCAACGCAGTTGTCCGTTCGTAATCAAGGCTTCCATTCGGTCCTTTCTCCCCGCATCCGGCGTATCCAAACATTCCTTCAGCATCCAGGCAGGCAGTGTCCACACATAGTGATGGTCTGGTCCATCCTTCCTCGTGTCTTCACAAACAGCTAGAACGTCGTTCATCATTTCTTCTCTATATTGGGAGATGACGTTGCTGGCTAAGTCCGTGAAACCCAAGTCTACATGAGTTTTAAAAACAACATATATCTTCTCTAGTTGCCTCACTGTTCTCTCCTCCGATATCTATAAATTATCGATGAATCCCGATCGTCACAATTTCACATGGGCCAACCGACCAATGAATTTGATCATTAGATTCAGCTTCGATCCGCGGGCCGAGCTCTTCCCTAATGGAACTCCTGTAGAACTCGTTATACGAAAGTTGAGAACTTAGCTGCAAGCTAGCCTTTTGGGTGCTCATGTTGTACCAACGCAGCAGGAGCTCATCCGATCCTTCCTTCATTTTCATAGAGGAGAATGCCAGATCCCTGCCTTCCCACTGGAATGGGGCAAACGAAGGTGAAATCCTTCCAGGGTGGTTATCTGTCTGGCAGGATGTCCATGGAATTTGGAACTGATAAGCCTCCGCATAAGCGCCCGACTGAATACCATCCCCGTTATGTGGGATAACCGCCATTCGGATGGTGTGTTCCCCCAAACATTGTGCTTCTGGCGTTGGGAACAAGCCCCAGTCACCAAGCTCACCAACAGCACGAAGCAGTGTTATCGCAACCGTATTGCGGCCGTCACGCAAAATCTCGTATTCGTTCAGGCCTACATTGGCGACGACCAAGCCTGCCCCGTCCTCACTGAGATCAACGAATGCTTGCTGATGCTGTGTATTGCTTGGGTTCTGCCATTCGGCAGCAGGCTCATTGTCTCTCTGCGGGACTTCAAACATCGTGTCAACGCGGTGAACTTGCGTGTTCACATCCGTTGGGAAGAGCATCCGTAAACGATGGTCCTTCGCTTGGTTGTTGAAGGTAGCTGTAATGTCTACCCCCTGACCCCTGCGGCTCAAGCTGATAAACGTGCGAATCTGCATAGGTAGCATGCGGGTTGAGCGCTGTGCTTTTCGCGTACCAAAGTAGCTTAAGCTGCGCTGTTCCGCCTCTAGCATAGCGTCTGCTGATGCAGGCACTTCCCAATCGTGTACAATTTCCATGGATGCTTGATACGGCGTATCTTCTAACACTCGGATTTGCGCAGCCACCCCATGGGTCGTTCGAGGCGTTTCACCATCCGGCTGTTTATACATATATTCATTGCCGATGTCCCCTGAATTCTCATAGATGCCTAAATCCCGATAGACACGGCCGTTCGTCTTGTCAGTTAAGTTGAATGAACCGTTCGCGCCGACTTCGATCTTGAGCGACTCATTTTCCAGCACGCGGTCTCCAACTAGCAACGAAGAGGTTGCAATTTTCGTTGCACGTTTCACCCAGGCATAAGCTTTCAGCCCTAATGCAGGAACATTCTCCGCTTCAAAGGTAAGCTTCACTTTGCGGCACAAATATGGTTGACGGAACTTGTCATCTGGCAGATCGTAACCGAATTGTTGCCCGAGATCTTGGAAGGCACAAGGGATGGCATTCCCATATTCATCCACGAGTATTCTGCCAGAAAGATCCAACGCTTGAATGATACGGCTTGCGTCTTCAGGCGTGTAACCGTCACGGAAGTACAAACGCAAGGCATCAAGCTCGATGCTCACTACACCGCTGCGTTCCCAACCAGATGTGTTCATCACAATGAAGGGCAGCGCCTCTTCTCCCATGTTGGCAAAACCCGATGTGTCAATCATGTCGGCAATGGCTCGTTTGCTTTCGTCAATGATGGCCTCTGCCACGTGTCGACTTTTCTCAAAGCGCGTCACCATTTCTCGGTGCACTTCGTCTACGGAGCACCCACATATGCTGTCATGCGGATGATTTTGCATCAGTGTTTTCCAGGCATAGGTGAACAGATGATGGGGATATTTCTCCTGCGTTCCAAGGACATGTGCCAAAGCGGCCAAAGGCTCCGCCACTTTCTCCAACATCGCTTGCCCTACTTGGTTCATTTGCTTCAAATAAACACGAGCAGAAGCAGTATTCACAAGCGTATTCCAACCGTCCGTACGTTGGCTGCGAAGCTCGCCTTTTATAATGGAAAGCTCACGATGCAAGGAACGCTCGGCAGCTTGCAAATAATCAATAAAATTAGAATGAATAAAGGCTGTATCTGGATAAAGCTCGCGCGCCACTTGAAGTGCTTCTGGCAAATCCAGTTGAATTGGCTGATGGTCACAGCCATTCATGAAGAGCAATTCACCCATCGACGCGTATTTCTCTGCATCTGCCAGCTTCTGGTCCCAGTAGACTCTCGCTTGTTCACGATCAACAGGGATTTCCCATCCATTGTTATACCAATTGGCAAACAAAATGCCGAGTACCTGTGATCCATCCGGCCCTTCCCAAGTCAATTCCGAAAACGAAGATTCGTAATCGCCATCTGACACGGTATTGTTAAAGCCTGTTGGCTTAACGCCTCGCCCAAAAAACACATTCGTAATCCCAAACTGCCGCATCAGTTGCGGCGTCTGACCTACCAAACCAAAGGTATCGGGAAAGTAGCCAATTTTCGAAACAGGTCCATATTTCATCGCATCTTGGTGACCAATCTGCATATTCCTTACGTTGGCCTCGCCACTTGTCAAGAATGCATCCTGCAGGATATACCAGGGACCAATCAAAATCCGGCCGGCCCGAATCAAACGGGATAATCGCTCTTGCTGATCGGGTCTGACCTGCAGATAATCTTCAAGAATAATCGTTTGTCCGTCCAAGAAAAAACTGCGATAATTCGGATCTTGGTCCAGTTTATTCAGCAGCTCATCCACCAGTTTGACGAGACGCACATGATGTTTCTCATAAGGTAAATACCATTCTCGATCCCAATGGGTATGGGAAATGATATGAGCTGTTCGCTTCGAATTCATCTTTTAGCTCCCTCCCTTACTTGCACCAAAGCCGAAATATTTCGAGACGTAATCGACTCAACGCCCATCTCCATAAAATGCTTCATCTCATCTTCGGTATTAACTGTCCAGATGTAGACATCCAGCTCGTGAAGGGCTGCTGCTTGAAGGAGTTCTGGCCCAACAATTCGATAGTTCACGTTGAGACCAAAGCAATTCGCGCTTAACGCTTGCTCGCAGCTAATGCGAACTGCTTCCCTCTCATTTAGCGTTAGAAATAAGGACGTATCCACGTTCAGCAACTTGCGTAATCGTGGATTCGTACGGTCAACAGCTTGTGCCCGCAAAGTCTCACACCCGCTAAGAATGACCTGCTCGATTAACTCGTTTTGTTCTACGAATCGGGAAACAGGTTCTATACAGGCATCTGATTTCAAATCCAGATTCATAATCTTACCTGAAGCCTTCAAGATAGGTAGAACCGACTCCAAGGATAAGATCCGAATCGTCTCCCCAGGTGACCCGTTATGGGCTTTGATTTCCAGCTTACTTAACTCAGCATAGCTCATGCGGGAAATCTTATATGCCGTCCCGTCCACGGAGCAAACGCTGTCGTCGTGAGAAAGCACCAGGACCCCGTCAGCGGTTATTAATATATCTTCTTCCACAATATCTGCGCCGCTATGAAATGCCGTTTCTATAGAAAGCAAACTATTATCAGGTGTGCCCATACATCCCGTATGTGCAGTTAGTAACGGATAGGTCTTCATCATCTTTCACCTCAACCTAGAATCATAGTTGCGAGTTCCATGCCCTTGAATGCGACTGAATTCGCAAGCCAAACAGCTTCTTTCACCATGAAAGAAGCTATATCTGCAAATAAGCTCACTACTTCTTGATCTCCTCAAGCGGCATATGATGCCCGTAAAACGTCTTTTCCCTTTTAATTGGGGCTGTCCACTTCACAGCATTGGCAATGACGCGCTGCACATCTTTGTTGTGATAAGTAGGATACGTCTCGTGACCTGGACGGAAATAAAAGATTTTCCCTTGGCCGCGACGATACGTGCATCCGCTGCGGAACACCTCTCCCCCTTGAAACCAACTAACGAGGATTAATTCCTCTGGTGTAGGGATATCGAAATGCTCTCCGTACATTTCTTCCTCTTCCAAATCGATATAAGGTCCAATTCCCTCTACGATTGGATGTGATGGATCCATGACCCACAGTCGCTCTTTTTCATCCGCTTCTCTCCATAGCAGATCGCAGGAAGTGCCCATCAGTTTGCGGAACAATTTGGAATGATGACCTGAGTGAAGCACAACCAGCCCCATACCCTCATGTACACGTTTACATATACGATCAACGACGATATCTTGAAAGCCCTTATGCTCAACGTGTCCCCAATAAATAAGGACATCCGTCTGATCCAGCTTTTCTTGAGTTAACCCATGTTCAGGCTCATTGAAAGTTGCACAACTTATTTCAAATCCATCCTGACGAATTCCATCAGCAATAGCTCCGTGCATACCTTTGGGATAGATCCGAGCTACCTCTTCTTTTCTTTGCTCCTGAAGAAATTCATTCCATATCGTTACTCGGATCATACAAGCTCCTCCCTTTTCACATGCGAATGGTATGATAAGCTCCTCGTTACGCCGTCTTGCGCTGAATCTATGATGGCTTGCAGCACTTGTTGGTTACGGTATCCATCGATTATTGTCGGGAGCGAAGAAGAGTTCTTTTGCTCCAAATAATCTACAAAGTCCTGTAGCATCGGCTTCATTGATTTCTCATCCAAGTGAATGACAGATTCGGTCAGTTGTAGATTTTCACCCGATCTGAGCGTCAAATGAACTTCATTTGGCTTTTCGACTGACATTCGGACCGTCCCCAGGTCGCCAAACAAAGTAACGTTGAATTGATTCCCCGTGCCAATTGCATTCTTATGGGTATAGAACGACCCCATCACGCCGCCCTCTAATACACACTGGAAGCTAGTAAAATCATCCACATCAACTTCGGCGTATTCCCCTGTTCGCTTATCCAATCGGCGATCCGTGAACGTGGTCATCATACCTGACACCTGCGTAAATTCGCCTACAAAAAAGCGTGCCGCATCCACCATATGCGAGCCTATATCCGCTAATATGCCGGATCCCGCCATGGCTTTATTAAATCGCCATGTGTACTCTTTGTTAAACATTGGCGCGTTTTCCTCTTGTAAATAATGCGCAGCGATATGCCGGATCCGGCCTAAAGCACCGTCCGTAACGAGCTGCTTCACGTATTGGAAGCAAGGTCTATACCGATACGAGAAGCCGATCATGCATGGTATCGGATTTGCTTCATACAACCGTATTAAGTCATCCGCCTCCTCCATGGTTCGGGTAAAAGGCTTCTCCGAAAATATCGGTTTACCGCATGCAATCGCCACTTTCAAGATGTCACAATGGAACTTATTAGATACGCCTGAAATGATGAAATCGATGTCAGGGTCGGCTATGATGGCTCGATAATCCGTGTATCGCTTCTCAGCTGGCAAATTCAGACGCTCGCCGGCCTGTTCCACCGCTTTCGCATTCACATCACAGATGGCGGCAACGTTTGTATTGCTAATTTTCGCAAGATTGTTCATATGGTAATCGCCGATACCGCCAAGGCCAATAATGCCTACGTTCCATTGTTTATTACTCATCATGTTCGCTCCCTTATTTGCGATCTTCCTCGTGACCAATCGTCGAGACTGAATTTCGCTCTATAATTTTGCCTTCAACAATGATATTTTCATCATATTCACCTTGCAGCACGCCTAATTGATGCATTAACAATCGGACAGATTGGGCACCTAATTCAGATGGCTGCAAATCCATGCTCGTCAAAGACGGGTTCGATTGCACCATCATCGAGTTATCACCGCATATCACAAATAATGAGACATCCCCAGGTACACTAAGATTTAAATCCTTAATGGCATTAAGAACACTGAATGCGGTACGATCATCGTCCGCAATAATCGCGGTCACTTTTTTCTTTTGCTTACCGAGAATATCGATCGTCTCTTCATACCCATAATCCATATATTCACTGGAGTTCAGCTCAGGCTTATGGTGAATCATGTGCTCCTCCACGTCTAGCCCACGATCCTTCATCGCTTGAATGAAGCTAGCTTTTCGGTCAATAGAAACGGTCATATGCTCATTCGCATTCAGAAACATAATATCTTTATGGCCTTTACCAACTAAATACTCGCAAATATTGGACATCATCTGTACATTATCGTTATCTACGCTTGTAGAATGCTCTATGTTTTCATTCATCACATGACCTACCGTCACAAAAGGGATCTGTCCCATATGCATGAGGTTGATCCGTTCATCATTGGCCGTAGGCCTCATCACAACAGCACCATCGATCGGATAACTCGTCAAAAATGGCGTTTTCACCTCATGAACAGGAATGATATCCAACAGGACCCTGTACCCATAATAAGCTGCTTCCAGAATGACCCCGTTAATAAACTGCGTATGAAAGGCGCTAAAGAAGAAGCTGCCGTGCGGTATGGTTAAGCCAATGGCCATTGTTTTCTTGGTAACCAAGCTTCGCGCAGTATGATTAGGGACATAATTTAATTGTCTAGAAACACTCATCACACGCTCTCTGACTTCGTTGCTTGTCGGTCTTTTTTGGCTAAAGACATTGGAAACTGTCCCTTTTGAGACTTTCGCTAGCCTTGCAACATCATCAATTTTTGCCATGTTCGGGTAAACATCCCTTCGTTACAATATCCGTTTATTCCAATTGTGCATTAAGCTTCTCAACCAAGTCAATTAAATCTACCGGATTGCTAATGGTATAGGCAGGTCTTTGACTTTCGTCTTCATGCACCTTCGGGTATCTTGACGTCCAACTCAAGAAGATGCTCGTAATCCCCATTTGATTAGCACCTTTCACGTCTCGGCTTAGATTGTTACCCACCATGACGATTCTTGAACAGTCCTGCTCCGTGAGTTCTAACGCGCCCATCGCGGCTTTAAACATACGAGGACTTGGTTTCGAGTCCTTAATCGTTTCGGAATAAATCATCGTGGTAAAATAATCATACAAGCCATGATCCGTTAGCATATTTTTGAACGATTGCGCTCTCCCGTCAGCTACAAGAGCCAGGATATAGCCACGTTCAGCAAGTGTCCTCACCATCACATCAGCCCCAGGAATCAGATCAGCTTTAATCACAATATCATGCTCATCTCTAATTTCGGTTCCTTCATCAATGATGGTATCTCCGCAGTCCAGGAAAACAATCAGCTTCTTTGCATTGGGATCAATCGGCATATGATCTTTCGTTGTTGGTTTACTCATGTACGACACCTCTTAAGTTTAATTGATCAGCATAATGACAAGCTGCGTAATGTTTGTTGCCTAGATCCTGCAGCTTCGGTTCTTCTTTCACACATTTGTCGGTCTTATACATGCACCTAGGATGGAAATGACACCCGCTCGGAGGATTGGCCGGATTCGGTACTTCACCTTCTAGAATGATACGTTCCTTCTTATAATCCGGGTCAGGCTCAGGTACGGCCGATAGAAGCGCCTCTGTGTAGGGATGCTTAGGTGATTGAAATAGTGAATCCACAGGTGCTAACTCGACAATCCGCCCCAAGTGCATGACCGCTACACGGTCAGAAATATTTTGAACGATAGATAAATCATGCGAGATGAAAATATATGTAATCTGAAGCTGCTTCTGCAGATCCTTCAACAGATTAATAATTTGCGCTTTAATGGAAACATCCAACGCTGACACCGCTTCATCGCAGACGATGAGTCTAGGGTTGGAAATGAGTGCCCGCGCAATGGCAATACGCTGTCTTTGCCCTCCGGAGAAGGCATGCGGATAACGCTTCAGGTAGCTGACATTCAATCCCGTTTTCTCAGCGATTAAGGTCACTTTTTCATCCAGTTCTGCTTTCGTTAGCTTAAAGTTGGCAAGCAGCGGCTCCGAAATAATGTCATACACACTCATTCTCGGGCTTAGTGAGGAATACGGATCCTGAAAGATCATCTGAATATCTTTTCTGAATTTCTTGAATTCCTTCCCGCGAAGGCCTAGAAAATCAACTTGCTCCTCGCCTTCCGTATGGTAGATCACTTCCCCTGAGGAAGCATTCATTCCCCTCACGATACAGCGGCCTAGCGTTGTTTTCCCACAGCCTGATTCACCGACGATACTTAGCGTTTCTCCCTCCATGAGTTCGAAAGAAACATCGTTCAACACACGAACGGATGAAGGCCTAGCAAACAGTTTGTTTTTGTCTTTTACTTCAAAGTTTTTGATTAGATGGTTTACTTTCAAAATAGGTTTAGACATAGGTACGCTCCTCACCTTCCTTCGTGTAAAGGAAACATCTAACCATATGGTTATCGGATATCCGCGTTTTGGGAACCGCTTGTTTGTTGCATACCCCTTCAATCCGATCTTTGCATCGGTCATAGAAACCGCACATCGGAGGCATATCGATCGGCATCGGAACGGTACCTTCAATCGATTCTAACCGTTTATTTCGGTTGCCAGCTAACTTAGGCATGGAATTGAGCAAGCCTTTGGTATAGGGGTGTTTGGGATTTTTGAAAATTTCGCCTACCGTCGATTGCTCAACAATCTTCCCTAAATACATAACAGCTACTTCATCGCACATCTCAGCAATGATGCCTAAATCATGCGTGACAAGCAAGATCGCCATGCCAAACTCTTTTTGAAGTCCCTTCATCAGCTCCATCACTTGGGCTTGAATCGTTACATCGAGCGCAGTCGTGGGCTCATCGGCGATTAACAATTCCGGATTACAGGATAAGGCCATGGAGATCATCGCCCGCTGACGCATACCACCCGAGAATTCATGCGGGTACTGGTCAAATCTTTTCACTTCATCCGAAATGCCCACTTTGCTTAACATTTCAAGCGCAATTTTTTTCGCTTCTTTTTTATCCTTGGTACGGTGGATGAGGATCGATTCCATGATCTGATTGCCAATCGTATACATCGGTGAAAATGCCGTCATCGGCTCTTGAAAAATCATCGCAATTTTCCGGCCGCGAATGGATCGAATTTGTTTACCCTTTGTATCAAGCGATAACAAATTTAATTCATGTAACTCCTTCTCCGACGTGGAGTGATACACAATCTTACCGGAAGTTTCGCACTCTTTCGGATTAATGCTGATAATAGCTCTGCTGGTTAAGCTTTTCCCACAGCCAGACTCGCCAACCAGTCCAAGTGTTTTCCCTTTTTTTATATCAAAATCAACGCCATCTACGGCCCTCATTTCCCCATTATCCATCTGAATACGAATCTTGAGGTCTTGCACGGACAGTAAGGGTAGTTCGGATTGTGAATCAATAACAGCTTTTAATGTCATGACATTCCCCGCCTTACCTTAGTTTATTTCTTGTATGGATCGGCTGCATCACGCAAACCGTCGCCTAGAAAGTTAAACGTTAATACGGTAACAATGACAAATCCGAGCGGAATTAGCTTCCATGGATACAAAGCAATGTTCTCAATTTGCTGTGCTTCCTGAAGGAGTACACCCCAGCTGGTCGCAGGAGATCGTATGCCAAGTCCTAGAAAGCTCATCGCTGTCTCCCCCAGAATCATACCTGGGATGGCAAGTGTCGTCGCCACAACCAAATAGGAGATAAATCCAGGCAAAAGATGCTTTATGATAATTTTAGCGTCGCTAACACCTGCTATTTTAGCTGCTAAAACATATTCTTCATTCTTTAATGATATAAACTTTCCTCTCGCAACCCGGGCTAAATCCGTCCAACCGATGAATGCAAAGATGATGACGATATACAGATACATGGTCACGACGGGAACGCGGGCTGGTATGGCAGCTGATAAGGCCATCCATAAAGGAAGCGTTGGAAAGGAACGAATGATTTCAATGAACCGCTGAATAACGGAGTCAATCCATCCACCGAAATAACCGGATATGCCTCCGATAAACAAGCCTAAGACGAAGCTTATAAACACGCCAATGAGCGGGATACTTAATGAAATTTGACTGCCCAGAACAACACGCGACAATAAGTCTCTGCCCATGCCATCTGTACCAAAAAGAAAGATACGACCGGGCTCATCTACACCAAATAGGTGAGTTTTCGTTGGAACCAAGCCTAGAAATTTGTAGCTTTCCCCTTTTACCAAGAAACGCAGCGGATGACGAACACTCTCGTCCTGCACAAACATTTTCCGCAGTGTAACAGGATCTCTGCCTGATTTGAGTTCATTGACAAATGGTCTCATATGAAAATGGCCTTCCGCATCCTTGAAGCTCAATTTCGTAGGGGGCGCATTGACATATTTACTGTCGTAGCTTTGTAATCCATAAGGCGCAATGAACTGAGCAAAGATCGCAGCTAAGTAGAATAAGCCTAAAATAATTAAACTGACACGAGCTAATTTATGTTTTTTCAACCTGCGATAGATAAGACGCCACTGTGAGCTGTAGTAGACATCGTTGTTCTTAGGACGCTTGAATCTGGTCGATATTTGATTTCCTATTGATGTTATTGGTTTCATAGGTCACACACCTCTGAATGCCGTGCGAATTTTGGGATCAAGCCATGCCAACAAGATATCCGAAATTAATGTTCCCACAACCGTTAACACGGCCATAAATAATAACCACGTGCCTGCCAGATACATATCCTGAGCTAATAATGCGTTGTACATGACTGGACCTTGAATCGGCAAATTCAGAACAATCGCTGTAATCGTTGAACCTGTAAAAATGGACGTTAAGGACCATCCAAGGGTACTTACGATCGGGTTGAGCGCAGCGCGCGTCGGGTATTTCAGTAATATTTTCGTTTCTGATAAGCCTTTGGACCGTGCCGTCACCACATTCGGCTTATTCAATTCGTCCAGCATTTGCCCTCTCATAACTCGAATGAGTTCTGCTGTATTCGCTAAACCAATGACAATAACAGGGATAATCATATGTTTCAGCAAGTCAAGAATTTTGCCCATCGACCATGCCGCACTTGCGTATTCACTCGAAAACAAACCTAACAATGGATCACCAAAATACACGTAGGACAGATACATGAGAATGATCGCCATTAAAAAGTGAGGTGTAGCCATGCCAAGGAAACCAAATGCTGAGAAAATGTAATCACCGATGGAATATTGCTTTACAGCACAGTAAATCCCGATCGGAATGGCCACCGCGTACGTAAATACCATCGTCGCCAGAGAAACGATTAGGGTTAACGCCATAAATTGCGATATCACGCTCAATACAGGCTTGTTATAGCTAAATGAATAGCCAAAGTTAAAATCGGTGAAAATGTTTTTCATCCAATCCAGATATTGAATAAACCAATGTTGATCCAATTTTAAGGCAGCTCTCATTTCAGCAATATCTGCTTGTGTCATGACTTCACCCGCTGCAGACATCTTCGCCGCATACGATGAAACATAGTCACCAGGAGGTAACTGAATGATATAGAAGACGATTACGGATATAACAAAAACGACGGGTATGACCATAATGATTCTTCTTAAAATATATTGGAGCATCTAGATCCTGTCCTCTCCGGTTAATTCGATGTTCCTCTTGAAACGTATACTGGGGAAATTAACTTTCCCCAGTATCTCGTTAACAATGATCTATTGTTTAATAAAGAATTGAGACGGATGTCCATGGCCTAAACTGCGGAATTCATCCGCATAAATTAAATTCTTAGGCACGTTACCGATCTTGTTAGATGCAACAATCAGCTTAGGTGTTGGACCTGCATAACCAATCAGCCATTGATTCTTTTGATTGAGTTTAATGATTTCATTGCTCCACTTCGTAATATCTTCCTTCGTTGTCGAGGATTTAACTTTATTCCAGTAATCCAAAATCAACGCAATGTCGCCTTCCGGCTTAACGCCGTCTTTCCCATTGGATGAAGTGTACAAGCCATAATTTCCAAGCCATGGTGTCAATACGCGCAGCGGTACAAGTGTATCCGGTCTAAACGCTACATTGACGAGCGAAATATTTTCTGTCGTTGCTGGGATCTTATTCGCGTATTTGAGATCATTATGCGTACCGGCATCTACAACCTTGATATCTACCTTGATACCCACTTTTTCATAATATTTTTTGACTAATTCCAAGAAAGTTGCTGTATTCGTTGTGTTCTCAATAACCGTAATCGTTAGATCAGATCCGTCAGCGTTCAAACGGAAATTGTTTTTATCACGTTTCGTCAAACCGATTTCATCCAGAAGTTGATTCGCTCGTGCCGGATCAAATTTACTCCATTGATCGGCCCAGCCCTTTTGATAGCCAACCAAGCCTTCCGGAACGGAAGCTTGTTGAGGAGCTCCTAAGCCGTTAGTTACAATTTCTGAAATTTCTTTGCGGTCGACCGCAACAGAAACAGCTTCTCTAAATTTAATGTCTTGGAAAAGCTTACGCAGATTAGGATCACCTATAGTCTGATTGAATTGAAGACCCGCACTCGACCATGCTGCTTGCGTCCAAGGCGTGACAGTGAACGCTGCTTTCTTCTCATTTTCTTTCAATACAGTAAAATCTTTAAAATCAAAATCAAGCAGATTATAATCGCCAGCTAATGCGCCAAGAACTCTTTGTGCTGGATCCTGCACTTTGGTTGCTACGAGACGGTCCATATAAGGCAGTTGATTGCCTTCGCTATCCACTTTCCAATAGTAAGGATTACGCTCCATAATAAATTGATCACTATTCGGATCGTTTTTAGCTACCCAAGGTCTTAAGTTTGGGATCTGAGGATTAATCCAATCGTAATAGCCTGTTGCTACCAAGAAAGATTTCACATCGGCAAAACCCCATTGCTTCGCAATTTCAAGCGCCTTCGCATCACCTACAAACTCAGGTAAGATCGTTTTTTGGAAATGTGCCGGTGCAAAGAACCATTTGTTATCAATGGCAACACGCTCTAGAAATAGCACGCTAGGATATTTATGAGTAATTTTAAACGTATAATCATCCACTTTCGTCACTGTTGCCAATGCCTTTTCTCCGGATACAGGATCGATGGAGTAGTAAGCATCATAAATCTTTTTACCGAATGTTTCTTTCGTTAGCATATGTTCCCAATAGAACAGGACATCATCTGCAGTAAAAGGCATACCATCTGACCATTTCATTCCTTTTCTCAAATGGATCGTGAATTCCGTTGAGTCTTTATTCACTTCAAAGCTTTTGGCAACGTTAGGCTCAACTGTACTTCCATCCTTATTAAAACGGAAGAGCGACTCCTCGGTTGGTGCACCAACCGTCCAGCGATCATTGGGTCCTGCCCAAGGCATTTTCCAGTCTCCGCCGTACTTACCGATCTCATCCGTTACCTTTTCGACCATAATATCTTCCTTAACAGGCAACCGATCTGTGACTGGCTTAAGCGATCCTGCAGTAACAAGCTTAGCTAACATCGGGGCTTCCTTGAATCCGCTTATCTTTGTAGCCGCTGATGCAACTGGACCTGTTGTTTCTTTCACTGCCGAGCTTGCTTTTGGTTCACTCTCACTCTCACATGCCGCAAAAACAACTGCAAATACCAACATCATCCCAATAAACAAACCACTTCTTTTCAAGCCAATCCCCTCCATAATGTTAAACTTGTTCATCCTTATGGCCTTATCGCTTAAATTGGAAATCGGTACCTTTCACCTCCAAGGCAGAATATCCTTAAACCGGTTTAATAAGATTATAAATTTTTTTGACCTGTATGTAGTTAAACCGTTTTAATGAAATGTAAGCGCTTTATACAAGCTATGCGGGTACTCTTCCTAAGATGTTAACTTTCCTATTCCGCTTTGTTAAACCGGTTTAATACAATTGATTGTAAGCGTTTGCTTTTTGCTTATTTGTATCTTACATCGGATTTGGATCGTTTGCAACCGTTTTTTTGGAAGAATGTGGGGTGTCACTGTGGGAACGGCGAAAGGGTAATCAGGTGCGTTGCGATGTGTTATAATTGAGCTAAAATGGTCAGATTGGTTAGAGAGGAATTATCCCCATGCGCAAAGGTGAACAAACGAAACTCCGCATCATTGAGAAATCGGCTGTTCTATTTAATGATAAAGGGTACACAGGCACGACGATGCAAGATATTATGGACGCGACTGGCTTAACTAAAGGAGCGATCTATCGCACTTTCACCAGCAAAGACGACATTGCGATTGAAGCTTTCCAATACGCTGGACAAGTCTTATGGCAGCATTTCTCCGCTGCCATCGAACTTCAGGACACGGCGATCGGTAAAATTATAGCCATGTGCGATGTGTACCGGGATACCGTCCATAACCCTCCGATTCAAGGTGGATGCCCCTTCTTAAATACAGCGGTCGAAAGCGACCACTCATTTCCTGTTCTTCGAGATCATGCTGTAGGGGCTTACACGCAAATGTTGGGATTCATTCAATCCTTACTGGCTCAAGGGGTGAGTACCGGAGAATTTCAACCGGAGATCGAGTTAGAATCTGTGGCTTCTTTTATTTTTTCAAGCATTGAAGGTGCCATCATGGCCAGCAGGCTAACGCGTGACAACCGTCATGTCGCTTATGCTATGCAACATATTGAACGGCTGCTCATGACCTACAAGGCTCATTAGCAGCCGTTTTCTCTGCGCTTGTTCAGTGCACTCGTCTGCCCGTAACCTTCGATGATGGCAGCATCCCTGCTTTGGCAGTTCCACTCATAACGTCACCTTGCACCGTTACCTCGAACTTCAAATTCAGTCTCATCGGCTTCTTCACCTTCTGCATCCATGTCATTTGACGACCATCCCAGGTAGGATTAAGGAGTTCATCAACCTCATCACCTTGTGTTGCTGTCCCCCGAATGGATCCGTCCTTCATGGAAATATGCAGCATGACGGACATTTTACCAATAGGCGTTGCGATCGTCGTTTGCCACGTGCCTTCTATCGTCGAATCTCCATTGGTAGTCTCAGCAACGAAAGGGATTAGCAGATCTTCGCTGGATGCATCTGAACTCGCTGCGAAGTTAATCGGCACCATGCCTTGTGCACGCCACACCGTCCCCCGCCGTTCATACTCAAATAATTTCTCTACAGCAGATGCGATTTGGGGCCCTACTTCACGCTCCACCAAGTACAGGGCTACATCAAGTCCTGATGTCACACCTCCCCCGCTTACCAACCGATGTCCATCCTCAACGACTCTGGCTTCAATCGGAATTGCACCTGTGGCTCCTAAGGCAGACATCCCCAAATGATTCGTGACCGCATAACGCCCCTCCAACAAGTCCCCCATGGCAAGCACCAATGAACCTCCGCACACCGTCGCAACCGTGATATGCTCATTCTCCAAAGCTCGTTTCATCAACGATGTTAAATCAGACTCCATGGCCAACCTCAGAATGCTAGGAACAGCATCTTCGGAATCTCCCTCTGGCTTGCCTGAACCTCCCGGAACAAGAATAATACCTGAGCGGCTCGGATCTAATGCGGCTTGTGCTTCGATCGCAGGTCCTTTCATGCCGCTCGGTACTGAGCGTTTCCCTTCAGCTGACACTAGTTCCACCGTCATGGCTCCACCCGCATACATCGCCGCTGCAGCGAAAACTTCGTATGGAGCTAACGCGTCCATGAGATCGTATCCATCAAATAATACGACTTGAACGTGCATAATAGTCCCTCCTTCAGATTATTGTCGTGCTAGGTTTTCTAAAAACAGTTCGAATAACGATCTCAGCAGCCAGCATGAGACAGATAATCGATCCGTACACGGCTATGGTGTAGCTGGTTATATATGCAAGACCAATCCCATCGTGGAGCAGCGCAGTTATGGTATGAATCGTGAGATTCGTAAACACGAAAGCATAACTCCTCGTCATCCACTTGCGATGTGGATTGACCTGTTTTTTCTTGATCTTTACGATTGCGACGATGGTCATAACCAGCCACACAATATTCATCAAGTTAAACCCCATGCTGCTGGCTTTCCCACCTGTCGCATATGGCGCCATATATCCGGAAGTGACGTCAACGATGACCACGGAGATCAAGTAGAAATACCCGTTCATACGGTGGAATTTACGATACTTTTTTAGGATAACTGTAGAGAAATTAGCAGCCCCCGATAGCATAGCCATACATGCGAAAATGACGTGTACATTCATCACTTTCAGCCAAACTTCCGTATGTAAAGCTCGTTTAAGCGCTTCTTTATGGCCCAGAAATGCGGTTGCTTGCGGATCATGAACAAAGTTGGCGTACAAGACATACACGATAAATAGAAAAGTAATTAATAACATGAATAAGTAAGCTTTTTTACTAGTGGACATACCTTCATCCTTTCAAAAGAGGAGCTTTTAATTAAAAAAACCGAACCGTACGGTCTTTTTTTATTATATATCAAAGCCTATCCTTTTTCCTATTGAATTGTTACAAAAATAGGAAAAAGCAAAAAAGCGACCTCCTCCTAGAAGGGGCCGCTTTTTGGTTAATGTGAGGGAATCCAACCTAAGATTTGCAAGATCGTTAATACCACTTCAATAACAATAAGAATCACAACAATCCATTCAACGAACAGGCCTCGGATGGAGTGACTAATGTTTGAAAAACCTTCCAAAATGTGATACAAAATGTCCGTTTTGCTTTTAAGAATGGTGAACCGATCGCTCAACTCAAAAAATTCGATCATCTCATCGTAAAAATGGCCCGCAGAGCTGTTTGACCAAGTCAAATCAGGTTTATCCAATATCATGATATACGCAAGGGTGTTATATTCATGACGAACAATTTGAGCTGTCGTTCTTGCCAATTCTTTGTTGCCTACACGAAGCTTCCCTTTTTCAAGTCTATCGATCATTATTTCG
Organism: Paenibacillus allorhizoplanae; assembly: GCF_927798215.1. Classification (NCBI taxonomy): domain Bacteria; kingdom Bacillati; phylum Bacillota; class Bacilli; order Caryophanales; family Paenibacillaceae; genus Paenibacillus; species Paenibacillus allorhizoplanae. The sequence goes on along the minus strand of NZ_CAKMMW010000022.1, from coordinate 37,797 downwards.
AGACTATCATGAATTTTCCCAAGCTGTTCCTCAATCTTTTCAAGTGCAACTGATTTTGCAAGGACTGTCGAGATTAACTCCGGGTAATAGGGCTCAAATTCAGTGACAACGACATACTTGTCAGTCAATTCCATCTTATCGATTTGCTCGGTGTGCAGACTGTAATTTTCGGTGTATTTCTCTGCATGTTGAAGATCGATATCTGGTTCAAATGTCTGAATAAACTTCAAGAAGCTAGCTATTTCTCCCTTGTCTACGTGATTAACAAAGACAACGCTTCCGAAAGAAAACACAAACACTTGTTGTAAGCCAGCTATATCCTTATGGAGAATCTTAGAGAGAATGTCACCTCTTAAACTTAAAGGCTGTTCCCATGTGAATTTTTTGGGTATCCCGCAATAGGCGGCAATTTTGTTCAAATCGATTTCATTCGTTATGGCCAAAGCTTTAAAGGTTATATCCTTCATCGTCACCACTCATCTGTCTGAAACAGTTTTACTCCTATTTTGGACAGAAAAAGTGTTCTTCAATCCTCGCTCGTTGATACCATGGGTAGCCATGCTAATTTCTCTTGTAGTACAAGATAGAAAAGTATACACTTTTCTTTGGATGATAGTTTTCCTTGGTGTTTGATAAAATGAACGAGACTATGGGGAGGCAACATAACGATGGCACATACAGCCGAAATTAAAAGAGTACAATCTTTGCTCCGCCATGCACAGCAACTATCTGGCGCTAGCAACCAAGCTGATGAAAGAATTAAGAGCTTGAGCAGCAGATTAGAAGCGCTTCAACAACTTGCGGGTGAGCATGAAGCTCCTAGCGAGACAGAAAGCGGCAGCTCTGAGGTAGAAGTAAGTGAAGAGACGAATGAAGTGAATGAAGAAGTGAATGAAGAAGCGAATGATGAAGTCGCTGTAGCCGAAGAACAACCCGCTCCAGATCCACAAAATGAGTAGCTCATCGTTATGAATGCCATAGTTAACTAATTAATTTTAATTTTGCTTTTTTGAGGATAAGCTTCTGGTATAGCACAATGTATCTATCTAACAACTGACTAACGGATACGACTTTCTCATGTGTTAGGCTACCATTGATCGCAGCTTGATTGATCATTTCGAATCGCAAGCTGTCAATTTTCTGCTGAAGTTTGGATTCCATCGTATCCATCTCCGTTCTAGTTATAAGGATGAGTTACTTTGCCTATATCTGTATAGTAAATGAAGACTATTAGATTACTATTAGAAATTGTTTGTGAGAGTGTTAGTTTATTACGTTAACTACCAGCACTCCTTCTGGTTCAAAAAGAAGAGGCCAACCTTAAGTAGTTTGTCACTACTTGAGGTTGGTCTCTTCTCTTGCAATTACGACTCTTACGTTCGCTTATACAGCGAACGAAACTTTAGTTTGTAGGACTTTTATGGGGACAAGCGAATAAGGTAACACCTGTACAAGGCAGATCCCCGCTGGCGGCGCGTAAGTCGATTTTTTCGACTTGCGAGGGCGTATTAGAAACATCTTCAGCAGATGTCCATTACCTCTACGTCGAATTCGTTGAATTCCGCGTAGTTGACACTCCTTTGCGTCCCGTCAAGGACTCCAAGTAATGCTTTGGTGAAATGCCCTCGATCTTTTTAAATAATTTGCTAAAATGATGAATGTTGTCATACCCCACCATGACACTGATTTCTCCAACTGAATAGTTGGTGGTCGTTAGCAGTTCCTTCGCTTTATCCATGCGGATTTGAATCAAATATTCTAGCGGAGCTTTACCCGTCGCCTCCTTGAAAAGCGTACGGAAATAATTCAGCGATAAACCGAAATCACTGGCCATCTGCCGATAATCCGGCGGATCCTTGTATTGATTTTTCATAATCTGAATGGCCCCTGCGATCGTCTCGCGATACTTATGCCGTTTGCCGACCCCGTCGTTCGTCGCAATATCCTTCACTACGGCCTCCAACAATTGCAGAAGCAGAATCCGCAGCCTTAAGTGATAGCCATACTGCTTCGATACGAAGGCGGCATGCAGATCTTTTAATGTATTGGCTATGAAAATAGGATCGCTTGGCTGCATATGATCAGGGAATGAAATTTCATTGAGCACAACATGAGGCCGGTGGGTTAACTCTTCTTCCCAAGGAATGCTATCCATATTCTGATAATCTAGATTCACATAAACATCCTCAGGTGAAAAATCATAATTGTGCCCCATGTAGACGAGATCAAAGTGCACAGCGATGTAATTGCAGTATTGTCCTTGCGATACAAAGAAGGAATTTTGCACGAAAGGGGGGATGATGCACAGATCCCCCGCATTCAGCACAAAGGAACGATCGTTAATTCGGTAGTTCCCTGAGCCTCCAATCATGAAAATCATTTCGTAATCATAAATAATGCGTGGAGGCACCTTGGCAGCATAAAGCTCCTTATGCTCAAACTCATGCACATACCTGACATAGGGGGCCAAATTTAGAAAATCGACTTGCCTTATGTTACTCATAGGTTCTCCCTCCTAGCGAGGAATAGGATAATATTATCCAACCTCAGTTTGAGATCCTTCCATGCGTTTAACACCAAATACATCGCGAATCGCTTCCAAGTATTTCATCCCATAACGGGTGTCTGGTTCCAGATAGCTTCCCTCTGTCCATTCATTCCATGAATTAATCGTTAAAATACTAGGCCTGGTAACACCTTTATCCAGGAAGGTTTTCGCTTCCCAAAGTGCCTTCTCGAACTGCTGCGGTGTATTGCCCACCAAGATAGGTGTGTAAGGATAACCAACACAATCGTACACATCTGTCTGAACCGTACGCGGGCTGGAATCCCACCCCATCGAAACGTTTGGAAAGTACGGAAGCTCGTATTCATTCGTAAACCGTTCAAAATCTTTCATCGATAATTCGCGATACAAGGAATAGTCCGACATCGGAAAGTGTGGAATAGCGTTGTGATGAATCCAGACATACGAGGTGATGCTGTCAAAACCAAGATCCTCCAGCACTTTGTTCACATCTTCAATGGCTTTCTCGCCAGGCAGGTTCTGCACCCCCCAGACGATCGCATTCAGATGCAGTTCACCAAGCCCAGCATTACGTACACGAGTACGGAAATCCACTAAAACACGCTTCGTCTCCTCGTAACTTCCGCCCAATCCTTCAATTAGGTTCATTAACTCATAGATGGAAAAATACAACCCGCCATCCACCCGCCAATAATTCGGTTGATGAAAATAATGCGTAATCATGTAATCGGTTGCCGCGATGAACTGCTCCTCCGTCACTTTCCCGCTTGCCGCCAAATTATTGCGGAAGTTGCGCGGTGCAGGCTGAATATCATACCAATCATGGTTTGCCCACATCAGCGAAAATTTCAATTCCTGGCTATTCACTGCATTTAGGAACCCGCGCTCCAACGCACCGTGTAGGAAGGGACCATTCTCATACCAGTACCAGTCGAATATAAACGAAGAGATGCCATGATCGGCAGCCGCTTGAATTTTTTTGGCCATAATCGCTGGATCTGATTCATCCTCATAACCCCACATTGGAATTTTGGGTTGATCGTGCCCTTGGAATCGTGGTCTTGCCGCTTTAACCAATTCCCACTCCGTCCAACCTTGACCATGCCATTGCTCGCTTAGTGGATCGGGGTGATAATTGGGAAAATAGTAAACAGCTACCTCGGTTTGTTTCATAAAAATTCTCCTTCTCCGATATGAATGTAGGAGGCTTCGTCAGTTTACCCTTTCACGGCACCTGCAACAAAGCCTTTAATGAGATATTTCTGCGTAAACAAGAACAATACGATTAAGGGTAAAGTCGCCAATACGCAAATGGAGAAAATCGGTCCCCAATCCACACCACGGTCGACTTTAAATTTAAAGATCAGCGTAATCAAAGTTGGTGTATGGTTAATATCCAAGTATAACAATGGACTAATGAAATCATTCCAATACCAAAATACGGTCGTTACGAGTATCGTGCCCGTAGCCGGCAACAACAGTGGAAAAATAATCAACCAAAAGGTTCGGAATCGTCCTGCCCCGTCGATCGAAGCCGACTCTTCCAGTTCCCTCGGAACCGATTTGATAAATCCGGTATAAACCATCGTCCCATAAGGGATTCCGCCCGCGACATACAGCAGGCACAAGTACGTGAGCGAGCTTTGCATATGAAGAATTTGCTGTAATTTGAATAAAGGAACCATGCTCGTCTGAATCGGAATAATCATGCCGGATAGGAACACATAGAATAACAATTGAAAATAACGATGTTGGTTTCTTCCAATAATATAACCCGCCATCGACGAGACGAGAATATTGATAGCGAGCGTCACCAAACAAATATAGAGGGTGTTGCCCAGAGCCTGAAACAGATGGGTCTGCTCGAATACTTTGGCGTAATTGCCGAAATACCAATGTGGGAGTTTAAGCGGTTCGTAGAACTCCGCACTCTTCTTCATACTCGCTGCGAATAAGTAGATAACCGGAAAAAGATAGAGCAGAGCCATGACTAGCAGAATTACTTCTAGCACAAAAAAAACAGGCTTGCGCCTTGCTGTAAGGGAGGATTGTGTCATAGTTCCACCTCCATTTTCCGGGTAATTCGCAATTGTAGCGTTGTCACGATCAGGCAAATGATCATGAAGACAATACCTGCTGCCGTTGAATAGCCATACGTTTGATTGACGAAAGCAAAATTATAAATTGCTTGTGCGATCGTCAGCGTCGCATCCCCTGGCCCCCCGTTTGTGAGTACAAACGGTAAATCGAACATTTTTAAAGAGCCAACAAGACCGAAAAACGTACAAATCGTCACCACCGGCATGATCAGCGGGATAATGATATAAATGACCTTACGCCAGCCGCTGGCACCATCTATCTGCGAGGCCTCCAAGATTTCCTTGGGAATGGACTGCAGCCCTGCCAAGTAAATAATAGCTCCAAAACCGGTACCCTGCCATACGGAAATCATAATGATCATCCCAAGCGCATAATGAATACTCCCCAGCCAATCTTGCGTGTACGCACCCAATCCCAGCCCAGTTTGTACTGCATTCATGACACCGTCGTATTTCAATAAGAAGTTCCACACGATCGACACGACGACCAAGCTAATAATAACGGGCAAATAAAAGGCGGTTCGCAGGATCGATTTTGTCCGAAACGGTTTGTCTAAAAGCAAAGCCAGAAGCAAGGAAAGCGGATTAGAGATGATAATCCCGAAGATCACGATGTACAGCGTATGAAGCCCACCATGGAGCATCGCCTGATCGTGAAATAAGTCGGTATAATTTTTCAGACCGATGAAAATAGGTTTGTTAATCCCGTCCCATTGCGTAAAGGAATAGTACAGAGAGCTAACAAACGGATAATAATTAAAAAGTAAAAATATGAAGGTCGCTGGCAACGTTAACAACAGCCCAAAGCGAAACAGCTTGCGTTCATTGTTCATACGATTCTCCCCTGATTAGACAGCCAGCTTCAGCTGAGGCCACAACTGGCTATCCTTAGAGTTTTTACTTAGCGTTCTTATTGCTTAGGAATAACGATTGTTCCTTTATCTTTATCATAGTTCTGTTGAGCAACTGCGAGTGTATCACCGATATCCCCACCGCCGATGACTTTCAGCACCCCGTTTTGAATCCCTGTCCAAGCTGAGCTAGCTAGGAAATTGCTGCTGTTCACGCCGATTACGGAAGCGCTGGTGTTCATTGCATTCATCACGTCCGTCATGGCTGGATTGGCGAAATCCCCTTTAATATTTTTAATGCCAGGGAAAGCAACGTCTTTGATGTGCACGGATAGAACGTCCTGGCTTAAAACCATGGCAACAAAATCTTTCGCCGCTTGCATATGCTGCGTTTTGGCATTGACCGAAATGCTGTGGTCAGGTCCCGCTGAAAGCGCTGATTTCCCCTCTTTATTCGGCATTGCGAAGAAACCAACTTCTTGCTTCGGCATACCTTTGTCCTTCACGTCACCGTCCATCATCCCCGGTACCCAGTTGCCTTGAATAATCATGGCCGCTTTCCCTTGCTCAAAAGCAGCCAAGCTGCCCGGCCAATCCAAGGATAGGGCGTCCTTATTGAAGTAACCGCCCTTAGCCAATTGCAGGAACGCATCTGTCGTAGCTATCATTTCTGGGCCAGTAAGCTTAGCCTTGCCATTATAAATATCGAATAAATAGTTCGGGTTAGCCACTTCGATCATGGAATCGGCGATCACGCCAAGTGTCAATCCAATCGTCCACGCGTCTTTGAATCCGGCAATAATTGGTGTCACTTTTTTGGCTTTCAGCTTTTCGTTAATAGCGATGAAATCATCCCACGTTTTGGGTGGCTGCAAGCTGGCATCGCTAAATATCTTCTTGTTATAAAATACACCGTTCACCGAAACCGTTGCTGCTGCGCCGTACAGCTTGCCATCGAAGGACTCCAACGGCTTAGTAGCATCCAGGACATTCGCCGCCCATGGTTCGTTAGACAAATCAGCCAAATATCCGGCTTTTCCGAATTGCGCGACGTTCTGACTGAAGATGACATCCGCCGCACTGCCTGCGGTAAGATCCGCCTTCAATTTGTCCATATATTTCTCCCCAATTAACGTATCCCATTGCACCTTCACATTCGGGTATTTTTCACGAAACTTCTTTTCTGCTGCTTGTTTGAAATTCGTTGATTGCGTCGTGTCATCCAAGAACCAGCTGGATACCCGCAACGTGTAAGAATCGTTATTCGCATTCTTTGGAGCTTCACTACTCGCAGTCGTTGGAGCTGCGGATTGCTTCTCGCCCGTGGAAGCTATGCTCGGCGATGGACTGGCTGTACTGTTTCCGCAAGCCGCTAACGTCAAGGACATGGCCATTAATGCCGATATACTAACGACGAAATTCTTTTTCATTTCTAATACCCCCGCTCATAAATTTGTTTTACAAGCTTATTGTAAACGGTTTCTTGCCGTATTGTCTTTGCTCGATTCACTTCAGTTTTTGTTCTTTTTTCAGATCTATTTCAGCCATTCACTCCCTTCACGATAGATTTTGAAAAATAGCTCTACCCCTTAACAGCTCCTTCCGCAATCCCTTTAATAAAATGCTTCTGCAAGAAAAGGAACGTAATAACTAGCGGTAATGTCTCAACGTATATACACAAAAAAAGATGGCTCCTTACATCCGAAAATGGAAAGCCGTCTTATCTTACACACTCCTAACTTCCTAATGAAGGAATCCTCCGGATGGATCTTCTCTGATCATGATAACGACGATATGCAGCTATCGTATATCTTCAATTTCATGTTTAGATCATCCGACTCCAACTAAAAGAAAAAAACTTTGTTTCTTTTTGAACTGCTAGAAGTAGAACACAGTCTAAGAAGTATTGTTTTCAGGAATTGACACATTGGGGGATTTATCAACATGAAGGAAATCACACAAAATCATCGGCTTTATATGCCTGGATTGGATGGGATCAGGGCGCTCGCGGTTCTTGCTGTAATTAGCTATCATCTCAACTGGGGATTTGCCTCAGGGGGATTCTTAGGAGTAAGTGTATTTTTTGTACTCTCCGGTTACCTGATTACGGATATGCTGATTGAAGAGCGCAAGAATAAACAACGTATAGATCTAAAAAGGTTTTGGATTCGTCGCATCCGCAGATTACTTCCTGCAATGGTGGCCATGATAATTGCTGTTGCCGTCTATCTAGCAGTTACGAATATCCCGAGGTTATTTTCCATACAGGGGGATATTTGGTCGGCTTTAACATATACAAGCAACTGGTACAACATTTTTCACCACATCTCTTACTTCGAGAGCTTCGGACCTCCTTCGCCTCTAGGGCATCTGTGGTCGCTTGCCATTGAAGAGCAATTTTATTTGATATGGCCGCTGCTTGTCATTGGCTTGAGTCGTTTCTTTAGCCCAACACGCGGTAAGTTTGTTTTACTTACACTCGCTGGAGCCATCCTTTCTTTCATCGCGATGATGCTTTTATATGATCCTGGCACGGACCCCAGCCGGGTATATTACGGAACGGACACAAGGGCGTTCGGACTCTTGATCGGTGCATCCCTTGCTTTTATATGGCCAAGTAGTAAACTTATTGACCCTAATTTACGCAAACATCGTTTGTGGATAGATATGACGGGTGTAATTGGACTATTGGTTGTCATCTACATGTTTATTCGAACCGGAGAATACGATCCATCGCTGTACACAGGTGGTATGCTCCTCCTTTCCTTCGTATCATCTTTCGTTATTGCAGCGGCAGCAAGTCCAACTAGCTTGGTTAGCAAAATTCTCGGTTGGAAGGCTCTACGTTGGATCGGTAAACGGTCTTACTCCATTTACCTTTGGCATTATCCTGTGATCGTCATAACGAATCCGACTAGCCCTATTACGGATACCAGCTACTTTCTCCTAATGATTCAGCTCGCGCTCAGTATCGGATTAGCTGCTTGGTCCTACTCCTTTATTGAAACCCCTTTTCGAACTGGTGATTGGAGCATTTGGTCCAAAATCGTCAAACTTCGGTTGAATGGGATGACAACGCAAACTCCATTTAAGTTTTTAGTTAGAACCGTACCGCTTGTCATACTTATGCTGATCTGCGTTTCCAACATTATGAATTTGAGCATATTCTCTTCACAAAGTTTGACGAGATTAGCTGGGACTGCCTCGCCTGCGAGTCAATCACGCGAATTAACGAGCGATGTCCTGACTACATCTCCTGACGTTAATCAATTGCCAGGTTTGACAAGCCCTGTCACGACATCTACACCTATAGGTAAAAATTCGCTTGCTACAACAAGTCCTACACCGACAGCATCACCTACAGCTGAAAATGCACCTGCACGGACAAGCCCCGTCCCGACGGTACCTAAAACTGAGAATCCAGCTATACTAACCAGCCCTGCCCCAACGGTATCGCCTAAAGCTGAGAATTCAAATGCATCGACAAGCCCTGCCCCAGTTAACGCCTCTGGCGCAAATAACCCTGTTCTGTTAACCCAAAGCGTTACAGCTATCGGGGATTCCGTCATGCTGGGCGCTGCTCCGGTTTTAGAGAAAATGATTCCAGGGATTACTGTAGACGGGAAAGTCAGTCGGCAACTGTCGCAAGCTCCTGACATGATCAAGCAATTCAAAGCCGATAACACATTAGGTCCAATTGTCGTCATTCACCTCGGTACGAATGGACCTTTTACCTCGGAACAGCTTGATATTCTGCTCGAAACGATTGGAGATTACCGCAAGATTATTCTCATTAATACACGTGTACCCAAAAAATGGGAGTATGTAGTAAATGGTACTTTGGCAAGTGTAAGTAGAGGGCATGCGAATGTTAAACTCGTCGACTGGTATTCATATAGTGAAAATAAGCTGGATTGGTTTGTCAGTGATGGTGTCCACTTAACAACTAAGGGAGCTGAAGCTTACGCCAAGCTTATTCTTAATGCTATTTCATCTATGAAAAATTTAGATCATAAGTAAGTAGCCGGGAAACCTGCGATGGCAGTAACCAAACAAGAAAATAAGAGGCAGGCTTAGCCCTACCTCTTATCACAGATCATCTCCTATTTGTCCTTCCTATAATACAACGGGGCATGTCCTGTCACCAATTTGAACACTCTGCCAAAATGCGTTACACTGCCGAAGCCAACCTTTCTGGCAATCAGACTTACTTTCAGCGAAGTTTGCTCCAAGAGCTTTTTCGCTTCCTTAATCCTGACACTATTCAAATATTCCACGAATGTAAACCCCGTCGCTTCTTTGAAAAATCGGCTTAGATAATAGGGACTTACATAAAATTTCTCCGCCAACAGATGCAGCGGCAGATCCTGCATGTAATGGGTGTTCATATAACGAACAACCTCTAAGATTCTTTCATACATAGGGCTTGGTGTATCCAATGGCTCTATCGCGTTCTGCTTAACATGACGACAGCAAATAATGAGCAGCTGCAACACCAACGTCTGCGCAAACATCTCGAAGCCAGGTTTCTTTTCCTGCATCTCCTGCATGATGCTTTGAGCAACCGACTCGATAGCAAGCTTGTCTTGCAGCGGACATTTTATGATTAAGTAGGCATGCTCAAAAAGGGGCTGGAAGATGTCCCGGTAGGCATCATTCACAGAGGCCATCTGGCTCTCATGAATATTCACAATGAGCCGCTCATGCTTCGGCATTTCCGTATTGGTGGTCCGATGAAGGATATTCGGGGAGATGATGACGACATCCCCTTCTTCGATAATCATCGTCCTGTCCTTTATAAAAAACGTCCGTTTGCCGGACATCAAATAGAAGATTTCGTAGGTACTGTGAAAATGGTTAACCGGCATATTGTGACTTAATGCTTTACGATAAGATACGGAGAAGGAACCTTTTCCGTTATCGAATTGAAAATCTTCCATGTTCTACTCACCTTTCACTCCGTTTAACCATTTATTATACGCCTCTCCTCATATCCTGCAAGATATAAGAAGAAATTACGTATTTCCGCAAAAAATGTACATTTTCCTCTGCTAAGATAAGCTTAGTAGATTGAAGGAGGAATAAACGAAGATGCAAACTTCCGAAAACAACATCCAAATCACTAACACCACACAAGAAGCACTGACTCCCATCCAATGGGCGGAAAAAGCGTGCGAAGCGTTAATGGCCAAATTTGAACCCGAACAGCTTCCCCCGGACCGTTTCCACTATCATCAAGGCGTCTTTCTTTCCGGTATGGAGAAGTGCAGGCGGGAAACTAACGACGATAAATACTACACGTATATCAAACGATGGGTGGACAGCCAGATTCTCCCTGATGGCAGCATCAAGAAGTACAATCCAGAAGAGCTGGATGATATCCAGCCTGGCGTGTTGCTCTTTAATCTATATGAGAAAACTGGCGATGAACGGTATAAGAAAGCCTTACACACATTGGTTCCCCTATTAAAAGCATGGAAAACCAATCCATCCGGCGGATTCTGGCATAAGGAGCGTTATCCGAATCAAATGTGGCTAGACGGCTTATATATGGCGGGGCCCATTGCTACGCAGTTCGGTAAAACCTTCGATGAAGCCGAGTATTTTGACATGATGACCTATCAAGCTATTCTCATGGAAAAGCATACCAAGGACCCTGACACCGGCCTGCTGTACCACGGGTGGGATGAAACTAAAGCTGCTGCTTGGGCTGATCCTGTAACAGGCTTGGCTCCGGAATTCTGGGGACGGGCGATCGGCTGGTATCCCGTTGCGTTACTGGAAATGTTCGAATACCTTCCTGCGGACCACAAAGATAAAGCTGAGTTAACGGGAATCCTTCAAGACCTGCTCATCGCTTTGATCCCCTATCAAGATGCTGCCACAGGTTTATGGTATCAAGTTGTGGATAAGGGTGACATGGCGGATAATTGGCTGGAAAACTCCTGCACCGCTTTGTATGTGCATGCTATTGCCAAAGCCGTGCGATTCGGTTATTTGGATCCTAAATATTTGACCTATGCGTGGAAGGGCTATCAAGGGGTTATTGATACGCTAAAGTTTGATGAGAACGGTCATGTAGTCATTGGCCAGATCTGTATCGGTACAGGAATCGGTGACTACGCCCACTACATCGCGCGTCCTACAAGCGAGAACGATTTGCACGGCGCTGGCGCATTTATCCTTATGTGCGTGGAAATGAGCTTAGCGGCGCAGGAAGTTTAACGGCATCGCAAAGGAGCTAATGCGTGTTTGCGCTTAGCTCCTTTGCTCTTGGTCTTATGGGTTGATAATTCTGTGCGGCAGTTCATGTGCATCTATTTGGGTAACCGAGACTCGATGAGCTGTTTCAGCTGTTCAATATCCTGCTTCGTCGCAGGAACTTTATGTGGTTTTAACCGAATCGTCAGCTGACCGCTGGACTCAATCGTTGCGCATTCCACATCATCGCGATCGTTGATCCCGGCGGTGCGCAGCTGCGCATTAAGCCCTTCATCGGTAAGATTCAGCGATTTCATTGCACTAAGCTCCACTTTTCCGTTCACAATAATCGGTATTGGTTTGCCGATCCATAAAGCACGAAGAGACGCATAACGTACCAGCAAAGTTCTAATCAACCATACGGTCAATATAAGAACGATGGCAGTGCCGAAGGTCTTCCACATGTTTGCATCCTCAACAGGTCGAATGAATAACGGACCCAGAATCAGCATTAACAGCACGTCAAGCATTGTTAATTTGCCAATTGATGTACGACCGGTAAGTCGGAGGAGCAATGAACCAACAGTGATAATGACGATCGCTTTCCAAATCCAGTCCACATGCATAAAATCCTCCCCTTTAAGAATCAGTATTCCACGATTTCAGCATCGCTTATACCGAAGGAATTCAGAGACTAAATAGTTAATAATTTCTTTACTTCTCAAAATCTAGCATTTCCTTTATACTAAAAGACGGGTTTATTAACCAATGTTCTATTAATTAGTAGGAGGAATTTTTAACACATGAAAAAAACATTCACTACTCGCCTTACTGCGCTTGCGCTTGTAACCGTTCTCACTGGTTCTTTCGCTAGCAACCTAGCATTTGCCGAAACAACCACACCGACTTCACCTGTTTCAATGAAAACAGATATGCGTCTTGCCATTGATAATGGCATTGTAGAGGGCTACGGAGATACAGACTATCGTGGTGCCAATACCGCTACTCGCGCTGAAGTGGTAACAATGATTAACCGTGCAGCCAAGCTGCAAAGTGCTGATCCTAGTACGGTTACGTTCACGGACCTTGCGACTTGGCAAAAACAAGCGGTTGCGAATGCCGTTGCAGCTAAGCTAATTAGCGGTTTCGCTGATGGTACGTTTCATCCGAATGCTGCCGTGACGCGTCAAGAGCTTGCCGAGTTAATCGTGAAAGTCGTTACTGGCGGCCAACTGCCACAAGTAAACGAGAATGTGTTGAATTACTTCAAAGACTCCACTTCTATCGCCAAAGATTCCCGCCCTTATGTCGCTTATGCCGTCATTAGCGGAATTTTCACTCCTACTCTCGATGGTAACTTCAACCCTACTGCTGAAGTAACGCGTGATGAAGTAGCTAAGGCGCTTAAGCCTATTCTATTTAAAGTGGTTGATATTTTAACAACGAACGATATTCACGGTAAAATCGAAGTCGGCTTCGATAAAAAGCGTAATCAAGGTCAAGGCGGGATCGAAACATTCGGCGGGATCGTGTCCGATTTCCGTGCTGTCAATCCCAAAGGAACAGTCGTTGTTGACGGCGGCGACGCTTGGCAAGGTACACTAATTTCCAATACTACGAATGGTCAATCCGTGATGGATACAATGGCGCAAGTGCAATATGATGCTGCGGCAATCGGAAATCATGAGTTCGACTTCGGCCGTGACGTTCTGATCGACAATATTAAGAAGGCTAAATTCCCTATTCTCGGGGCTAATATTATTGATGATCAAACCGGCAAACGAGTCGACTGGACACAGCCTTATGTCATTATTGAAAAAGATGGCCTGAAAATCGGAATCATCGGGTTCGCAACGCCTCAAACGAAAACAACAACGAAATCAACGAACATCGAAGGCCTTTCCTTTGTAAATCCAGTTCCTTTGGCGAAAGAATTGTCAGATGAGCTTCGCGCGAAAGGCGTCGATATCATCATGGTTACCTCCCACCTGCCAGGTGAGCAAAATCAAAAATCCGCTGAAATTATTAGTGAGCTTGCTGATCTTGCAAAAGGTACTGGGAATGGCACCTTGGATGCGATTGTTGGTGGTCACTCCCACATGCGCGTTGCCGGTATTGTGAATGGCATTCCTGTCGTTGAAGCTCAAAGTTGGCTATATGCAGTTGGACACATTCAACTGTTCGTAAACAAAACTACAAAGCAAGTCGTTTCCTCCAATGCAAGCTTGCTCGAGACCTATACGAACTTAACGACGGCTGACCCGAAAATTCACCAAACGGTTGAAGACTATAAAGCCAAAATCTCAGGCAAATCCGGCGAAGTAGAAGTCGTAGTTGCAGAGCAGCTTAATCGTAAATCTTTCCGTTTTGCTGCTAATGGCGGGGCTGACCGCGACGGTGCAACACAGTTAGGCAACAGCATTACAGATGCGATGCGCGCTTCTGAGAAATCCGATATTGCTTTCACGAATATTGGCGGTATTCGCACGGATATTGACAAAGGTGAGCTAACCTATAGCGAAATGTTTGAAGTACTCCCTTTTGGCAATTACAATGTAACGGGTACGATGACTGCTGCACAAATTAAAAAAGCGCTCGAAGTTACAGACAAGTATACAAGTCTTCCTGCCATTCAATTCTCAGGTTTGAAGGTAGAATGGGATAACACAAAGCCACTTGGTGAGAAATATTCCAAAATTACTTTAGTAGATGGCACTCCGATCTACGTGGATGGCAAGTTTAATACAGAACGTACGTTCAAAGTGACAACCAATGATTTCATGGCTACAGGCAGTGGCGATGGCTTTACGGTATTCGGCGAAGTGAAGGATTGGAAAGATGGCGCCATCATGCTAGACGCTTGGGTCAATCACGTCAATTCCCTGAAGGCTGCTGGTAAAGAGTTATCCGTACAAGACGATGGTCGCGATGTGCGTTTGGATTTGAAGAAATAAGCTATTATTTTATTATTAATCCCATTAAATGAGAAAGACCTTTTGCCCGCATCCAGCTATGGATAGGGTGAAAGGTCTTTCTAGTCTTTAGACGTGCAAATCTCGTTTTTGAAAGGAAACATACGTAACAACCGTCAGTAAGGCAATGATAACTACCGAAATGATGACAAACACGGCATCGAATCCACCGCCATACATCAAATTCTTCGCCTCATAAAATTTAAACGGGGTTACATATTTCAAGAATGCCAGTTTATCGTTAAAATCAATGGCAATGGATAAGATAAACGTAATGAGCATGATGCCCGTAGACAGCGAGGCTGCTTTTTTGGAATTTCGATAAACGGCTGCAATGGATGTTCCGATGACTAGAAAGAGCAGCTGCAAAATAAACATACCCAGCATGACGATGGAGATATCACCGTTGACCGCCTCGCCTTTGCTATATGCCCCAACAACCAACATGCTCGAAATCCATGACACGAGGTTAAAAATAACAATGTTAACTAAAGCGCTTAGTAGCTTCCACGTGATGATTTGATGCCTGGATAAAGGCTTTACGAATAAAAACTCTGCCGTCTTATCCCGCTCTTCCTTCGCGATGATATTGGCGCCCAGCATGGCCGCATGGATCGTTGCCATTAACAAGAAATATAGGACCAAGATGCCAAAATAACCGCTAGCCTTCGATAAATCTAACGCGCCGCCACCCATAATCACTTGGAGTGACTTTGGCATTTCCGCCATAAGATCATTCATCTGTCCGTTCGCTGCTGTTGCTTGATACTTGTTCATGCCGCTTGCGATTAGAAAAATGAGTCCTAGACTCCAAAAAATCATCGATTTCCGATACGTTTTCAGTTCACGCCAAAAAATATTCACGTGCTATTCCCTCCTCTCACCCGCTTTTATACGGCATGAACATCCTTTTTCGTGTAAATAATGTAGCTGGCCGCAATCGAAACAACGATAATTGCGAGGGCTGCATTGACATAAGAGGCTTCATAGCTGGCATGTTCAAGCATGTATTTTCCACTAAAGTATTTAAATGGTGAGAAATAGCGTTTGACCCCCTCCCCATCTACGGCAACGATCATTCCGATAACGAAAAAGGCAAACACCGTACCCAGACTAACGGATAAAACTGCTTTGATTTTAGAAAATACGACCGAAATGATGAATCCGATAGCAAGAAACATCAGCTGGATAAACAGCAAAGTGAAGGAAATTAATAGAAATGTGCTCACATCAAAATCGACCGTTTTTACTTGAAGCGCCATTAGATAAGCTGCAGCGATATAGATTACGCAGGTAATAACTAAGGAAGTAACAGCCGCTAATAGCTTGGAAGTTACTATTTTCGTACGTGTTACGGGCTTTGTAAGTAGAAAGTCTGCTGTTTTCTCACGCATTTCTTTCGAGAGTATGGACGTTCCCAGAACCATAGCTTGAATGGCTCCGCAAAGCGTAATGTACATAAAGATGTACATATAGAACCCGAGTAGGGTACCAAACGTTTCGATTTGAATACCAAGCGCTTTCCTGACCCCTTCTGGATACCCTTCTAATATGGAAGAAAACTCAGCAAAATCCTTAGAAACCGAAGGAAAAAGGGATAGGAATAAAACGATGACCGCAATTAAGGAGCACGTCCACGTCATCGTGGATTTCCGATAAGCTCTCAATTCATGAAGGTATATATTCATCCCCCTCTAAGCCTCCTTCTCATAGTAGTGCATAAAGATCTCCTCTAAATCAGGCTCTTCGATCCACAGATTATCAATTTCGATTTCAGCAATCTTTCGCATGACTTGATTAATGTTGCCTTTAAATAAGAAGCTCGTCGTCTGGCCATGGACATCAATGTTATTGACCCCGGTCATTTTGAAAAAGTTAGGATCAAGCGCTTGTGCCGTATCCACTTTAAATCGCTTGAAGTTGTTTTCTTTTAACGTGCTGATTTTCTCAACCGTTACAATCCTGCCTTCCTTAATAATAGCGACTCGATCACATAATCTTTGAACTTCACTCAATATATGAGAGGAAAAAAGAATCGTAGCTCCTCTTTGATTCTGTTGTTCGAGCAATTCGAAAAACCTCTGCTGCATGAGCGGGTCCAGTCCACTTGTAGGTTCATCCAGAATAATGAGCTTAGGATCATGCAGCAACCCTTGAACGATGCCCACCTTCTTTTTGTTCCCCAGAGATAGATCATCAATTTTCTTCGTAACGTCTAGATCCATGATTTCAGCAAGTTCTTTGATTCTCTTGGTGCAATCCTTCTTGTAAAAGCTGGCCGAATACTTGAGTAGGTCGATCACCTTCATGTTGTCATAATAGAACACCTCGGACGGTAAATACCCGATCTCTTTCTTAATTTCTGGCGCAAACTGGATGCAGTCTTTCCCGAAAATTTTGGCACTGCCGCTAGTTGGAAAAATCAGTGACAGCAGCGTTCGAATCGTCGTTGATTTCCCTGCTCCATTCGGCCCAATAAACCCAAAGATCTCCCCTTCTTCGATTGAAAAACTAACATCGGTAATCCCTCTTGCGTTCCCATAGGTTTTGGTCAGATTGTTGATTTCAATAGCATGCATGGTATTGCCTCCTTATAACAATTATGTAACATTTTGGGTTGACGGCATGCAAAAAGAAGCCCTAAGAGTAGAGAATCTCTACTCTCGGACTTCTTTACATAAGAAGGCGAGTGTACGGTTCTCTCTCAATGCACCTACGAGGTTAGCTGTCGGATTCGGACTTGAGAGCGTCCTACCTAATGCTTGCGAGCATTAGGATTCACCCCATGAAGCCAAGTATTGCTTAAACGGCTTCGATTGGTTCCCCCGTTTCCCCTACTGGGAATTAAGTGGTTTCTTATTACCACATAAGAAAGTATAAGTTTTCGGTTCCCGAAAATAGCTTTCTTATTGGCGATAAAACCTACCTCTATACGCGGTCGCTCATCTTCGAGTGGCTTCGATAGAGGTTTTCTCACAAAAATCAACTTGTCGTAATGAATCTTACGCCGTTCTTTATCGAATGTAAAACGTAGATTCGCCTTTTATTTTTGCTTATTTGACTTTGGTAGTTGATGAAAGCGCATACATATAGGAGTGACGTTGATTATCCCATACTTTGCTACTTATTAGTGCTCTTTAGGAGATAAAGCTCTGTGGCGTCGGCTGCTAAGACGATCACGTCAATTCGAACACCATTGGAAACGATGAAATCAATCTGATATACTAACTCCAATAAATGGAACCTATGACTTTAAAATGGAGGAATCAAATGTCCACTTCAAGCATGATTACTATGGCGATGTATCGCCCCCATCCTGGGAAAGAAGCTGAACTAGCCGAGATTGTTAAAGGGCACATCCCTATGCTTCGCGAAGAAGGGCTTATCACCGAATTCCCGCCAGTGACACTTCAATCTGTAGATGGAACGCTAATTGAAATATTTGAGTGGTTATCAGAGGAATCTATGCACAAAGCGCATAGCTCCCCGAAAGTATGGCCGCTTTGGGAGAACATGATGAAAGTTGCCGAAATGGTAAGCCTCTCGTCACTTCCTGAGGCTGAGAAGCCTTTTCCGAATTTCAAAAGAGTCACGCTGTAGAGGCAATGGCTCGCAATAACATGTAAAAACCTTCAATTACTTGAAGGTTTTTTACGCGTTTTTAGTTGCTGTACAGCCGCCGATACTCCTGTGGCGTCATTCCGATATGCTCTCGGAAGCGCGCAATAAAATAGCTGCTCTGGGAAAATCCGACATGCTCTGCCACTTGCTTAATCGTCCATTCGGTAGACATGAGCAGTTGTTTAGCTACAACAAGACGACATTCGAACAGCCACACGACCGGAGTCCGCCCCATTACTTCGTGAAACATTCGACTAAAATAAAAGGTACTGAAACCTGCCTGCTCAGCCATCTGCAGGAGAGTTAGCGGTTTCGTGCAGTGCGTACGAATATATTCCGCAACCTCTCTCATCCGTGCGCGCTTATCCAGTATCGTTACTGTTCCGTGCGTCTCCGCACGTAAGGCAAGCTCAGCCAGCAGTTCATAGAGTTTTACAGCCAATTGTACCTCGTTCCGATCATACGGAGATGCCAGCGCCAGTAAGTCCCCGGTCAATTGTTTGAGCTTAGGTACATCCCTGTACGTAAACAGCCACACAGCTGAAGTGCCTTGATCATTCAACAGCCTGTCGAGTCCCTCTCCTGCAAGGTGTACCCAGAATACTTGCCACGGATCATTCGGATCCGTTCGATACTCCTGCTCAAGGCCCGCCCCGTAATAGAACCCTTGCCCTGCTTCCAGGGAATACTCCTTCCCATTCGCTTTGACATAGCCTTTACCACTTAATACAATATGCAAATTGGCTTGTTGCAACTGCCCCTTAAACCGCCATTCCTGATGCTCGGGGAAATCCGCATATTGACCAATCATATCCGGATAAACCGTGTAGTGTTTGTACATGGGCTCCGGTAATACATAGTGAATTCTCATATACCCTCCAAAGCGCAAAAATCTAATACATGCAGCAAAATGATGTTATATACATAATAATATAAAGAAATATAATAAGTACATAAGGATTTTGAATAACAAAAAATTACTATATCCATAGAAACGGGGATGTTATTATTCATGGAAAAGACCATTCCGGGTGAGAAATTTGATCTAGGCGTATGCTACTACCCTGAGCAGTGGCCTGAGGCTATGTGGGCGGACGACTATAGGAGAATGCGAGAAATCGGCTTTACCATCGTGCGAATGGGTGAGTTTGCATGGAATTTCTTTGAACCAGAGGAAGGGGTATTCGCCTTTGATCTGTTCGACCGCGCAATTGATCTTGCTCACGAGCATGGACTACAGGTCATTCTCGGCACTCCCACAGCAACACCGCCTGCTTGGATGACCTACAAATACCCAGAGATTCTGAATGCTAACTTTGATGGCGTGCAGTATCAGCACGGACTGAGACGTCACTACAATTACAGCAGCCCCATTTACCGCGAATACTGTGCGAAAATTACTGAGGCTATGGCGCGGCATTATGCCAACAATCCAGGGGTCGTAGGCTGGCAGATTGATAACGAGCTTAACTGTGAGGTGAACGTCTTCTATGCCGAAGCAGATCATGCCGCATTTCGGAAGTGGGTACAGGAGAAATATGGTACCTTAGACGCATTAAATGAGGCTTGGGGAACCGTCTTCTGGAATCAGAGCTACTCGGACTGGGAGCAAGTTCATTTGCCTCGCCCGGCGCCTTCCAAATCCGTTAACCCACATCAAGCGCTGGATGAAAAGCGATTTATCTCGGATAACACCATATCCTTCGCCCGTTTACAGGCAGACATCTTGCGACTGCTTGCCCCAACACAGTGGGTCACCACCAACGGCATGTTTGGCCATTTGGATAGCCATGCCATGACGGATGAACTGTTGGACTTCTTTTCTTTCGACTCGTATCCGAACTTCTCAACCATTTGGAACGATGCCGAGCGCGAGAATCCACTCATGGATCGCAGCAATTCCAACCAACTCACCAAGGTTCGTTCGATCTCACCCACTTTCTGCATTATGGAGCAGCAGTCAGGCCCTGGCGGTTGGGTGAACACAATGGGACAATCAGCACCCAAACCAGGCCAAATGCGATTATGGACCTATCAATCAGTTGCTCACGGGGCGGATATGGTCCTGTTTTTCAGATGGCGAACGGCAACATTTGGCACCGAAATTTATTGGCATGGGATCAACGATTACCATAACCGTCCTAACCGAAGGGTTGCTGAAGTAGCAACAATTAGCCAAGAATTGGGGAAAATCGGAGAGGTTATTGCCGGATCTCGTTTCACAGCGGAAGTGGCTATTCTGCACGATTATGACAATGAGTGGGATGGGGAACTTGACCAATATCATGGGCCGCTAACAAGAGAGAGTGAATACAACTGGGGGAAAGCCCTGCAGTTCAGCCATATCCCTTACGATTATTTGTATGTGCAAAATAAGACTACCCTAGATGACCTAGCTCGTTACAAGGTGCTCATCTACCCTCATCCTGCCATCATGTCAGAAGAAACGGCCGAGCTGCTTAAGCAGTATGCAGCTGCAGGAGGCAAGCTTATTTTTGGAGCCCGATCCGGTTATAAAGACCAACGCGGGCATTGCCGAATGACGCCATTCCCGGGTCTCATCGCAGAACTGTGCGGCATAACTGTGGAAGACTTTACGCTCGTCCTGAAAGAAGCGGCGACACCGAACTTGCGCTGGATCGATGGTGGAGACGACGCCAGTACGCCTGCACGTCTGTTCAACGACATTCTCCTGCCAGAGAGCGGCAGCGTAGAGACACTAGCCCTGTATGATGGCGACTACTATACAGGCAAACCGGCGCTTACCCGCAACCCATATGGCAGCGGTGAAGCCTATTATTTCGGGGCCGCGTTCAGCCGCGAGGTAGCGGATGGGTTGATCCGCCGCCTTGGGCTGCAGCCTGCTACCGCAGGTTGGGCGGAACTGCCGTCTGAGGTGGAGGTTGCCATCCGCGTGAAACGGGATCGCCGGTTTGCCTTTATCCTGAACTACACCGACAAACCAGTCAAAGCTAATCTGCTGAAGGAGCTGGAAGACTTGTTGGAAGGTGAACGGGTTCGTATGGGGGAGCTGGAGATAGCTCCTTATGGTGTGAAGGTTTTGGAACTATAATGAGAAAGGAACCGGTCAGCTGGCCGGTTCCTTTCTTCTCATTCTATCGATAATAGGACAACACCCAGCACACGCCATTTCGATCCGTAACGATGGCAAGCAGTCCGTTGAATGGCGCTTCATACATGTCCACGTTAATTGACCCACCTGTCGCAAGCTCTCCGTAGATGGTTCGAAACGCTTCCTCTCTCTCAATCGTCACGAACACTCTCACGTAATCACCTTTCATGATTGGCTTTGCCGCTAGTGTATCGGCAAACTTAAGGATGGCCCCCTCGACATGTAGGTCCGCGTTTAGCACTTCTTCTCCTTGCTTGCGTAAAATCGTAACCTCGCCGCCAAAAATACTCTGATAGTACTTGATTTCATCCTTACAGTTTTCCACAACGATAAAGGGAATAGCTTTCATCATCTACATCCTCCTCACAGCTATTTGCTCGTTTCCGATCAACCCTGCGTCTGCTACTAATCGGTCAAATTGTTAAGTACGATTTTCAGCAGGCTTACCATCTTGTCATACTCTTCATCAGTCATGCCTTTTCTAGTTTTATTTTTCACACGAGCCAGAGCTTCCTGTACCTTAGGTACCACATCACGTCCCGCTTCCGTCAAATATAACAACTGATAACGGTTGTCAGAGGTATCGACTTCCCTCCGTACATAACCTTCTGCTTCTAGCTTGGAAATGGCTTTCGCGGTTGTTGTCTTATCAATGAGCAGCTTTTCGCTCAGCGCTTTCTGCGTAATGGGCTGCCCAAACGCGATCGCCATTAGAAAAATATATTGCCCGCTTCCGATACGATATGGTGCCAACTCGGCTGAGATCGCTATCTGCATATGGCGATAAATCGCTGAGATGTATTGGCCATGTGATTCAGTTGGTATACCATCGTTATTAGGACTCCATTGGTGACTCATATTACTTTCCCTCCTTTATGTAGGATGCTATTGCAACTAATTTCATCATATGCTGGATAGGATGCTATTGCAACTATTATTTTAAAAAGAGGGATCGTAGCTGCTTGAGATTCTTTATGTACAGGATGGTTATTATCGATGTAGTTGGGGAATGAGCATGAGAAAAGCTGCCGATCATTTACGGCAGCCTTTTGGTGTTGTTTTAAACTCTAGTTACGATTCGTCTTTTCATCGTCCTTTAAGCGCGAAGTAAACAGGAAACGAAATGGCAGTTGCTATACTCAAACAAACAATAGAACTGGGGATCATTATTTTTTTCATTTACAGTGCTCCTTACTTCCTTCAATTCTTTAAACCAAAAATTCTCTAAGTTGTGCCATTATTATGGGTAATGAAGATAAAATTTATTCCCAGAAATCACATAAAAGCCCGGGGGATGCTTTCCCTCGAGCTTTCACTTTCGTATAAATGACTTATGCAGGAGTAAGCCTATTAATTTTGAAGGAGTTTTTGCTAGTTATTATCATTATTAAATATTTCATCTAGCTCCGAACTATGTTCGTTGGCTGCTGCATTAATTTCCTGATCAACCTTGTTACTTCCTTGCATTTGCTCCGCGGCTTCTGCTTGATTGTTCAGTTGCTCAACAATTTGTCCAGTGCCATGAGCTCCTTGCTGTCCTCTATTTGATGTCATCGTTTTTATCCTCCTTTTCCAAAGATCGACTTCCAGCTATATTATGAGGATATTTTCTAACCTTATTCACATCATTTAACTAAATTATTTATTTTCTAAAATCTAAGTTATTCCGCTTCAACTCTTGGTTTGGTTGGATCGCATTCCGGCACAGTAACAGAAGCTCCGCTTTGTGAAAGTTTTAATAAATAATAACATTCTTCTCGGTACATATGATCTGGTACAAGCGGGTTTAATCGGCTAAGCAGTTCTGCACTTATATCTATGGTTTCAAGTTCCAGTAAGAAAGCCATAAATATAGACATCTCCATATTCACATCGTTATGGAATCTGGTCAATGCTGGGAAGGTTGTTCTCATTGTACGTGTATATCCGGATAATTCAATCGCCTTTAAATAAAAGGCATTGAAATGCTGCTCGAACTGTTCACTCTTTTTTATTAATCGTTTTTCGACGGCATCTAACTCCATGGCAATGGAAACCGCATGTCCGCTAGCATCTGGCAACCAGAGTAAATCATGGTGAAGAGGAGAATAAATGGGTACTGGTTTTCCCTCTAAGAGTGAAACAAGAATTTTCAAATATTCTTCAAGCTCATTGACCATATGATTAATAAAGGTTGGTACAAGCCCAATTTTTATTTTCCCTACTAACATCTGGTCTAACAAGCTTAGTTTAAATACCCGTAGGTTTACGGTTAATTCATAAGCGTGTTTATTCAAGTCATTGATTCTTGAAGGAGCATCAGGTTGTCTTGCCACATGCAGGAGCTGATCGAATACATTGATAAATTCATTGGCCTTTTCAATTTGTTGTGTCTCTCTCGGCGGTAAGGCGTTAAAGATAAACCTAGCGTGGTCTCCCAATATTTGAAGCCAAAAACGATGTTCGAACAATGCTTGTTGAATCATAACAAAACACACCTCCCTATTCCTACTCCAACGGTATGTTTGTTTGTTAATTTTATGATTGATTCATTTTCAATTAATACAATGAAAAAGGGTTTCCCATTGCTGGTATAGGAGTTGGGGTTATCCTTCCGTGCTTAGATTGTCCAGTTTATAAATTGGACACATTGGCATAAAATGGGGGCAACCGTCTCATACTAACAACGATGGAGATGATTACGTCCCTAGTTTACATGGTATTCCAAAAAATCAGGTTTAATTTCTGCGGGCTGCTCCTCTCTACACGACTGTGGGAAGAGCTGCCTTTTTAGTGAATAATGGAGGCTATTATGAATCCAATCAATCAAGTGCGTTTATTTGTTGCTGTGCCCGTCCCGTCAGAAATAAAGCTTGCAGTTCATGATTGGATGGATGAAATCAAACCACATCTACCGTTTCGCAAATGGGTCCATCATGAGGATCTGCATATTACGCTGCAGTTTCTCGGAGATACATGGTCAGAACGTGTCCCTCTCATAACTCATACACTACAGGAAATATCGGCCCTAACTAATCCTCTCTGGCTGCGTGTTGAATCCCTCGGCTTATTTGGTCGTCCTACCCACCCTTCTGTTCTATGGGCCGGTGTCGGCGGCGACCTAACAGGACTTCATAGCTTACAGCAACAGGTAACTCGCGCACTTACACCACTTGGCTTTACCCCGGAAGAAAGGGCCTTTCACCCGCACTTGACGCTTGCACGCAACTATACGGGTACGACACCTTTCGAACGAGATAAGTTGAGTAATCTTGCTGTCCCCTCGTCTCAACTAGATGACCTCCTAGCGTGGAAATCCCAAGGAATTACACTGTATCGAAGCCACTTAAACAAGCGGCCCATGTACGAAACCATTTCATCTGTTCGCTGACTAAGGTACTATCGTACCTGTCATTTTAAATTCCTGTACGCCAACTAACTGGAAATCACAACAATCCCCCAAGCATCAAGCTTGGGGGATTGTTGTGAGCTTGCGAACATTACTGCTGATTACGTTTGGCTTCTACGCCCAGAGCAAGAGATCCTCTCAAGCCTGAGTTCGTTCCTAAACCAGGAGGCACAATGTAGCTATGTATATTCTCTAATAAAGATTCAGTTCGGATGTAACCATTCAAAATCTTCTGAACATGCGTATGAATCAATGGAAATAAATGAGCTTGCTGCATCACACCGCCACCTAGAATAATCTTCTTCGGTGACATCATTAATATCGTGGAGCTAATGGACTGTGCTAGGTAGTACGCCTCTAAATCCCATGTGGGATGGTCTACGGGCAACTCACTGCCTTTCACTCCCCAGCGCTGCTCGATGGCAGGGCCCGCTGCCATTCCCTCTAAGCAATCACCATGATAGGGGCATGTCCCTTGAAAGCTATCATCCGAGGCCGGTCTGATCATGACATGACCACCTTCAGGATGAACAAGACCGTGGACCAAGCGGCCCTCCATATACACGCCTACGCCGATTCCAGTACCGACCGTATAGTAGACACAACTATCAAGACCTTGTGCAGCCCCCCATTTAGCTTCTCCGAAGGCAGCGGCGTTCACATCCGTGTCCCAACCGAAAGGGACATTGAAAGATTCTCTCAATTTCCCCAAAACATCATAGTTGGCCCAGCCTGGCTTAGGCGTCGTTGTGATGTAGCCATATAAGGGGCTGCTTGGATCGACATTGATGGGACCAAATGATCCGATGCCAATCGCTGTCACATTTTTATCTGCAAAATAGTCAATTACCTTCTGCATTGTCTGCTCAGGATGTTCTGTTGGAAAACTAATCCGATCCTCAATGATACCTTCTTCATTCCCAATACCACAAACGAACTTAGTTCCCCCTGCTTCAATGGCTCCATAACGCACGATGTCATTCCTCCTACAATGTTTCTATGAAGTCGATTTTATCACATATTACACAATGTTGGGTTATACAAATTAACCGTGTAAAGTAGTGTGCAGTCCATATTTAACAACATAATTTTTTGGACAACTGCAACCTATTCCTATCAACCTCCGTCTGATGGATTGTCAACATGATTGACGCTACATTTCAAATATTGGAAGGAGATTTATCAGATGAAGAAGAAATTAACTGTCATATTAAGTTTGGTTGGGATACTTGGCACAACAGCTGCAGTCGGAGCTGAGGATTTCGTAGAAAAGGTTACAGGTTACTTACAAAAGGATGTAAAAATTGTTGTAAATGGACAAGACAGTAAGCTAACGCCTGTCTATATTGATGGCAAAGCGTACCTTCCCGTACGTGACGCTGCGACTCAGCTTGGCTACACGGTAAATTACGATGAAGCGAACAAAGAGATCGAGCTTGACGAAGCTGAAGAAGCTGCCCTGATGCCTGCATCCGGTGTAATCGTAAGCGTACAGACGAAGGATGACGGTAATACACGTATCGAGCTGCTCGGCAGCACATGGGTTATTTTAACCGTAGACAAGTCGACTACCATCAAGAACCTAGAAGGTAAAACGCTAACTGCTGCCGATCTTAAAGCCGGCACTCAAATCGATGCCGAGTTCGGTCCAGCGATGCTGATGAGCTTTCCGGGACAAGCGCAAGCTGTAAACATTAACGTTCATGCAGACCGTTTGGTTAAAGAAGATACAATCAAAGAAGTGAAGCATACTGATGATGGTTGGCAAGTTCAATTAGACAATTTGGTACTTAATGGCGGCAAAGAAACTCGCGTTATGACATCACAAGGCGAGTCCGTGAAATGGGAAGACCTGAAAGCTGGCACGAAAGTAAAAGCCTACTACGGTCCCATTGAAACGAAAAGCTTACCTCCGCAAAGCCCTGTGTTCCTTCTCGTCGTTCAGACTCAATCACCTGTAATCGGCACGCCGAAAATGTCCCCAGAGGCAGCGCAGGAATACCGCAACTTGGCATGGACGCAAGTGAAAGAGCAAGCTTCCCATATTACAACGAAGCAAGACGAAGCAGCTGTTCAAATCGTTTCCTCTAACGAAGTAGGCGTATTGCCTTCCACCGATGAGCAGAAGAAATTGCTTGCAGACGTGCAGGCTGCGCACGGCAATGTCGTGACGGTTACTTACAACACAGATCAAGATGAGCTGCTTGGACCGTTAACCGCCGTGTTTGATTTCAACACAAAAGCTTTTATCGGCTTCAACATTAGAAAATAAAAAGAGATTCCTAAACAGCCACGCAATTCAGCTTCCATCGAATTGCTGGCTGTTTTATTTTCGTAACAACATATTTAGTGCTTTACTATCCTTTTACGTGGTTATGTGATTGGGTTACAATTCCATAAACTGGGCAAATTAGAAGTGAGATATGTAGCCGAGAAATGTGAAAAGGAGTTATGAAAAGTGGAAACCGCTAATCGCAATCTATGGTCGGGAATACTATTTGGCCTTGGTCTCGTCGGCTTTATTGATGAAACAGTGTTTCATCAACTTTTACATTGGCATCATTTCTACGACAAATCCACGACCCAAATTGGTTTGATTTCCGATGGTTTGTTCCACGCTTTTAGTTGGTTTGTGACCGTAGGCTCGCTATTTATGTTTGCAGATCTTCGACGTCGAAAAGCACTCTACCTAAAAAGGTGGGTTGGTGGCATTTTACTAGGTGCTGGCTTTTTCCAACTATATGATGGGACCATCCAACATAAAATCATGCGACTTCACCAAATCCGTTATGTCCCGGATGTCATCATCTACGATACCACATGGAATATCAGCGCTATAATCATGCTATTCGTCGGAATCATGTTAACCCTTCATTCCCGAACTAATGCCCCTGTCGAGAGGAAACCTTCGGATGACAAATGACCATCATTTTGCTCATGGTACTAGCGCTAATTCTGACTTTATCCTCCTACTCCTATTTTCAGTTATATGCTTACTTTATCTCTACGCTGCAGTCATATCCAGTCGCACTTATAGACAATGGCCCTTCTCACGAAATATCTACTGGTTACTAGGTTTACTATGTATTGCGTTTTCTGTTGTTGGCCCTATAGCCAATCTTTCGCATATCAATTTCACGGCGCACATGACAGGCCATTTACTTCTTGGGATGATGGCTCCCCTTTTCATAGCGCTTGCAGCGCCTGTAACTCTCATCTTAAGGACCCTCCCCTTACAAACTGCTCGGAAGGTCTCACGGATACTTAAAAGCATGCCGATTCGTATATTTTGCGATCCTTCAGTAGCTTCAACATTAAACATCGGTGGACTATGTATCCTATACACAACCAACTTATATTCGAATATGTGCCATTTTTCATTTTTACATTTTATTGTTCATCTACATTTATTTGCTGCAGGTTACCTATTCACAACCTCAATGATTTATATCGACAAACCACCTCATCGAGCTAGCCACGTCTACCGTGGTATTGTTTTCGTATTAACCATGGCCGCACATGGCATATTATCTAAAACCATTTATGTGGACCCCCCTCACGGTATTTCAGCAATTCAAGCGGAAAACGGGGCTAAGCTTATGTACTATGGCGGGGATGCCATTGACATTTTTATTATTATTATCTTTTTCTATCAATGGTTTAAGGCCAGACAGCCTCACAACTCACTAGTACCTGAACCTAAAAAATACATCCATGAATTGTAAAGAATTACATGGGTATGATAATCATGTCATTTCATTGTGAAAAGGGAGCTTCGCTGGCAGCGAAACCATCAGTCTGCCTTACTACATCCAAGAGTTGTACGCTGAGGAGGTTAATTTATGAGTGAAAGAATGAACACGTGTTGGATTGAGATGGCAGCAAATAGGCTTGGCACAGACTATTGAAAGAAAATAAATGGGGCCTCATCTCGATTGCTTCCATTCCTTTGATTATGACGTTGGGGAATTCCATGCTTATTCCCGTTTTACCGGCGATTCGTAACAAATTACAAATAACATCGTTTCAAGTGAGCTTATTAATTACGGTTTACTCTGCAGTTGCCATCATACTTATACCGATTGCCGGGTATTTATCGGATCGTTTTGGCAGAAAGATCATTATTGTCCCCAGTTTACTCATTACAGGAATAGGTGGTTTAATTTCCGGATTAGGAGCTTGGTGGCTAGAGCATCCATATGTGGTCATTATGCTAGGTCGAGCGTTACAAGGGGTGGGAGCCGCAGGAGCTTTCCCAATTGTTCTGCCACTGGTCGGTGATATTTATAAAAGTGAAAGTGAAGTTAGTAAAAGCCTTGGGATAGTAGAAACAGCTAATACTTTAGGAAAAGTGCTAAGTCCGATAGTAGGTTCTGCATTGGCTTTCATTGTTTGGTTTCTACCCTTTCTTACCATCCCAGTACTATGTATCCTTTCTACTGGATTAGTTGCCTTTCTTGTTAAGGCTCCTCCTAAAAAGAATGAAACCGCCATACGTGTTACATTTAGAGACTTTATTCAAAATCTCAAACAAATATTTGTGAACAATGGCCGTTGGTTATCTGCTGTTTTTGCTATTGGTTGCATTTGTATGTTTGTTATTTTTGGAACACTGTTTTATTTATCAGACACACTAGAGGACAAATACCATATTAAAGGCATATGGAAAGGATGTGTGATAGCCATCCCTTCGGCTGCTTTATGCCTTGCTTCATTCTTTACAGGCAAAAGAATTGGTGAAAACAAGAACTTAATGAAGTGGATTACTTTTGGTGGAGTAGCAATAGTCTCTGCCTCACTTGTTGTTTCGGGTATGGTTCAATCCTTGTATTGGTTAATTGCCTTAATTAGTCTTGCTGGCATTGGAATTGGGGTCACTCTACCTTGCTTAGATTCTCTAATAACAGAAGGAATTGATAAAGCGGAGCGTGGTACAATAACTTCCATCTATAGCTCTATGCGATTCATTGGCGTTGCAACTGGCCCCCCTCTGGCCTCAGTCCTTGTAAAATTTTCACCGCAACTAATGTTCTATAGTATTTCGGGTACATGTGTAGTTGCTGTGCTTCTTGCTTTATTCGCTATTAAACCCAGTCAAGATGAACTAACCGCAAAGTAAAAAAGGATCTCCTGACTAGGAGATCCTTTTTCTTATATTCAATCTTTCAACGCAGGGTGAAAGTCCGTACTTCGGAGTAAATGATAGCTTTATATTTGAAAAACATTAATTTTGGATTTCAACTGATCCGCCTGACATCGCAACATTTCCGAAGATGAAGATAGTTCTTCCATAACAGCCATTTGTTCTTGTACAGACATGGATACATGTTTCGTCTCCATTGAAATCTGAGTTGCAATCACCGCTACTTCGTTCGTTTTGATTAGGGCACTTCCAATCTTCTGGATCTGATCCGTCACACAATCTACAATATTCTCAACCGTTTGTGCGGTTTCCAAGACGGCCTTGTTAATTTGATTCAGTGCCTTCTTTCCTTCCTCACCCTTGCCAACTTCACGGCTTGCGAGTTGTTCTTGATCGGTTATTTTCTCTACTACTCCCGCTACATCCAATTCAATTCGTGTGGTCAACTGGTCGATATCCTTCACCGCCCTGGCGCTTTGTTCAGCCAGTTTGCGAATTTCTCCAGCTACGACCATGAAACCTGCACCATGCTCCCCTGCTCTTGCTGCTTCAATGGAAGCATTTAAGGCAAGCAAGTGCGTTTGTTCTGCAATATCGCCAACAACTCGGGTTATATGTCCGATTTCCTTCGCATTATCGTGTAACTGCCTGACGACGCCAATAGATTCCAGATTGGAATTAGCTAAGTTCAGCAGACCTTGTACGAGTGAACGTACGATAACCTCGCTCTCCTTAATGGTTTTCAACGTTTCTCGCGAAATGGTCTGCGAATCTCCTGCTTTGGCACCGATTTCATCTGCCGCTTGTTTAATCTGCACGACCGCAGTCAACGTTCCTTGCGTAGATGCTGCTTGCTCCGATGCACCGTTCGATATCATTTCTACAGCGCCGGCTGTCAGTTCAATCTGTTTGGCTGCCTGTTCCATACCACTTCGTAATACGCCGGCATGACTATCCGTAAACGAAACACTAGCAGATATATCCGTAATCATTTGCCGCAAATTCCCGATCATTTTCTCAAAGGATCCACTAAGTAAGCGTATTTCATCATTCGAATGGTAAAATGGAATTTCCACTTGTAAGTTACCGGTAGCTGCTTCGTTTGCGGCATCTGTCAATCGGAGAAGTGGTTTGGTAAACCAGGTGGCGCCAAACCAACCCAATAATCCTGTCCAAAAAATGCCGAGCAGCATAATGATAGAGAGGTATAGCCAATCTGCCATACTTGGCGCAATTATGTCTTTCAAGTAGAAAATAAATAGCGCACTGCAGCCATAGGTGACGATAGAAACAATAACAATACCAACTACAATTTTTTTGACTAAACTCAACTTCATGAATGAGCACCTTCGTTTCGACAAAATCTAATTCGTGCATGCGTCTCATTTCTAATGAATCTTTTATTCAACTTTATGATCTCTGGACAATGATTCTTCATCGCATGCATAGCCAACTATCTTCTCTTTAACCATCGTAACCTTGCCCGCTTTGTTCAGAAGAATCGTTTTGACTTCACCTATTTTGCAATCCCCGCAGACCCAACTGTTGCCTATCTTTCTTGACCCATTCGTCTTACCACACTGTTCGCAAGTGATCATTTATCATCAACTCCTCATCCTATAATTAAAATGTACTCCTATTTCATCATGTTCTCTGTGACATATGTCACAGGACTATAATAGAACTAATAAAGGACATGCCTCCTTTACAAAAAAGGAGACACATCCTTTAATATCTTCATTGCTAATCCTTGGCCTAGATGTTTGTAACCATCTTGTAAGTCCTTTGCTGCCTTCTGATGGCCTTCCCCTATTCCCTACCAAGTAATAAACCCTTTCGAACCAGGTGCCGGATTCACAATCATATCCATCAGCGGAATCGTGTACGCAAACAAGATTAAAAGAATCGATACCGCGATCCATATCCGCCAACGATCCAAATAGGCTGGCGTTGCCTCGGCTGATTCCATCGCTTCAGCAATTGGATACTCCGTCTCACCTTTCGGGGCACACAACAAAGCAATGACATTATAGACCATAAGCAGGACACCGAGAAATAACACTGTTCCACCAATTGCCATGAACACGTAATACGGCACCCATCCCGCTGCTGCACTTCCTTCATAGTCTGTGAAAGCGGTCCGCCTTGGTGCGCCGAACAATCCGACTATATGCATAGCACCTGACATGAGGAACATACCCACACACCAGATGATCGTTTGAATAATCCCTAATGTATGCATGCGGGGCGTCAACACACGCCCAGTAACAGCTGGCAGTAACCAATAGGTAATCCCGAAGAACGTAAGTGCCACACTCGTCGCCACCGTCAGGTGAAAATGTCCGGTTACCCATAATGTGTTATGCACAACCGCATTCATTTGATTACTTGCATTAATCAGTCCGCCTGCACCAGCAGGAATGAAAATGAGCATCCCCATGAAAGGTGCGAAGAATCGCACATCCTTCCAAGGCAGCTTTTTCACCCAGCCAAATAGCCCTTTTGCCCCAAGCGCACGACCGTTCAGTTCAAAGGTTGCAAATAATGAAAATGCCGTCATCAGCGATGGAACAACCACCATAAAGGTCAAGATAACCTGCAAGTATTTCCAAAAAGAGCTGATGCCTGGCTCCATTAATTGATGGTGAAAGCCTACCGGGATCGAGAATAGTAATAAAAGAATAAAGGAAAGTCTCGCGAGCGCATCGCTGTAAATTTTGCCGCCGATGATCTTGGGAATGATCACATACCAACACATATACGCGGGCATTAGCCAGAAATACACCAACGGATGGCCGAAGTACCAGAACAACGTGCGACTGAGCATCACATTAATCGTTTCCACCCAACCGAAAGACCAAGGGATTAGCTGAATCAACACCTCAGCCGCAACCCCGATGGTTGCGATTTGCCACATCAGAAAAGTCACAACTGACATAAAAGCGAATAATGGAGACAGCTTGCCTTCATGCGTCCTTTTCCAATATTTATATTGATAGAAAATCCCCCAACCACTTATCCAGCTCCCTACCACAAGCAAGGCTAATCCGATATAAAAATAAGGGGACGCCTTCATTGGCGCATAGAACGTGTATAGAACACTTGCCTTCCCCGTTAACACCATCGCAACGCCAAGTGCGGTCCCCACAGTCATGAGGGTAAATCCAGCCCACCCCATGCGGTGAACCACCGGAAGCAGTTTGCCGCCAAGCGTATAGGAGATACCAGAATAAATAAAGCCGATGATAAAATACGTTGTAAACACGATGGCCATCAATACTCCGTGAGCTGTCAGCAGCTCGTAATAGCCGATGTTATAGGGTAATTTGATTGTCCCGCTTTTCACCATTGTCTGCAGAAGTCCTGCAATTCCACCGATAAGCAGCGCGATGAATGCCACAAGGACATGGGCGACAACCAATTTGCCATCCTTAAGATCAAATTTAGGAGTCACTTTCCCGATAGCTTCACTTCTCATGATGTCTTCCACCTTTCTTGGCACCTGGGCTATTTAACTATAATCGTTGTTTTCATATACTCATGTGCACCACCGCAATATTCATTGCACAGGATCAGGTATTCACCTGGCTTCGTAAACGTGTGACTAACATGACTAACTTCGCCCGGAACAATCATCATATTAACGTTCGTACCCGGAATAGCAAAGCCATGTACCACATCTTGACTTGTCACGACAAAATTAATTGTTGCCCCCACTGGGACCTCCATTTTGTCCGGTGCATAACCGAACGTAAATGCAGTCATGACCGCCTCATAGGCATTGTTGCCGATTGGATGAAGTCCTGGCTTATCGAAAGGCGCAGTTTCCGACACCTTAGAAGGATCAATCTGATGATGGTGCGCACTTGGCGGCTTGGCTCCCATAGCGAATGCAGACACCCCTAACACGCCTAGAAAGACAATCAACATGACGATCCCAATGGTTAACCAGACTTTTTCGAGTTTATGGATATGCATGTTCTAATCCCCTTTACTGTCTAGATATAAAAAGAAGAAATACCGCGACCCAACTGATTACTAAGAAGAGTCCTACGACCAACACCGAGGCAAATGTACCCCGCAAGGAAGGCTCTGGCTTATGCTCTGTTCGCTCAGATGCGTGTGTATGCTTGTGATGACTATTCATACCAATCACCCCCTACTATGTAAACGTCTTGCACTTATTTTAAGAAAATAACACTTCGTATACAGTGACTTTTATCACGATCACCAATCGGAATCATGAACAATTCGTTACTTTCACTGCATATCCATGTGCTTCATGGTCTCGTAGTCCTCATCGTCTTTATCTGAGAAACAATCCTCAAGTCAATGCCATCTACCTGCCACCAAGGGGACAACGGCCTCAAATCCATCCTGCTTACTTTGCAATAACAATTGAGCAGCTGAGCTGGATAAGAAGGGCATATCGCACCCGACGACCCAGACGGAAGCACATTTAGCTAGGGATAGTGCCGCATAGTGAAAAATGTCACACTGCAATAAACACAAAAAAACCTATTCCCCTCTCAATAACTGGAGAAAGGAATAGGTTTATCAACGATTTAACATGGAAGCAGAAGCAGAGCTCATCTGAGTTTCGTCTTTAAATGACATACCTCTAATAACTTATCAAACCATCTGTGCAGGTACGGAAGAATCAAATGATCCACACCAAATTTCCCGGCATTCGCCCCAGCTGCTAAAATAATGAATCCGAGGAGCACTAACCATGGATTCGAGCTAACCGTGCCGGCAAACATATACATGAAGTTCATCAGTAAGCCGAAGAACATCGCTGTCGTTGTCAACGCACCGAGCAGTAACCCCACACCAACTAAGAGTTCACCCCATGGAACGAGAACATTAAACCATCCGACATGCGGAAGTGCGACGGTTTTCAAAAAAGCCACATAATTCGCATAAACCAGATCCGTCGTACCACTTTCTAGAACAGGTTTAGCGATGGCCCCTTTCAGATAACCTGCAGCGTCGAAAGCTTTGTCACCTGTGATTTTGTGCCATCCAGCTATCATCCATTCCCAACCAACATATAAACGAATGATTGTCAGAAGTATTGCAGCGTAATTATTTTCCCTTACCCATTTCATCATTTCAACCATCTCCTTCGTCCTTTATGATTTCATTATAGGTCGAAGAAAAGGCCGTGTATGTGAGATTAGTCACTCTGATTATTTTTCTTGACTACTTGATACCTCAATAGGCTCTATGTGAATATGCACATACGATATGTTATGAAGTTCATGAATTCGATTTTCAATATGTTCGGTAATGTCATGGCTTTCGCTTACGTTAAGCTCATGGTCTACACCAATGGTCACATCGACTAGTTTATTGTTTCCATGGATACGTGCTTTGATATCAATGACCTTCTCCACCCCGGGGACGTCACGAATGGTTTGTTTAATGGTTTGAAGCTCAGCATCATCAAACCCATCCGTGAGAGCATGAGTAGAATCTCGGAAAATATCCCACGCTGTTTTACAAATAATAACTCCGACAAGTAAAGCTGTTAATGTATCCAGCCAAGGTAGACCAAATTGAGAACCAACAATACCAATAAAGGCACCGATACTAACAAACGCATCCGATCGATTATCTTGTGCTGCTGCCATCATGGCATTACTATTTATTTTCCTTGCCAGACGAACATTGTATACATATACAACGTACATGACAATCGCACAAAAAACTGCCGTCCATGCGGCAACCATATCGGGAGACTCGATACTTGGAGAACGAAACTTAATAAATGCTTGAAAGAGAACCTGAATTCCTACCGCAAACATAATAAAAGAAGCGATTAAAGCGGCTACCGTCTCAGCTCGATAATGACCATATCTGTGGTCTTTATCAGGTGGTTTTCGGGATATTTTCAACCCAAC
Organism: Paenibacillus allorhizoplanae; assembly: GCF_927798215.1. NCBI lineage: Bacteria > Bacillati > Bacillota > Bacilli > Caryophanales > Paenibacillaceae > Paenibacillus > Paenibacillus allorhizoplanae. Next base: position 1,956 of record NZ_CAKMMW010000022.1, on the reverse strand, counting down.
TAGAACAGCAATTGATGCAATAATGTCTGTAGCGTTATTTAAACCATCCGCAGAAAGCGCTTCGGAATTGGTTATGTAACCTATGGTTAATTTCAAAGCCGATAAGCATATATAAGCAATAATACTTAACCAAGCACCTTTTTCACCTTGCTTGATGTCCTCATATAAATTTTCTATTTTTTCCACCTCACTATCCACGTCGAAGACAATCATACTCGACATAACAGGTGTGGGTCTAGAGAAACAGTGTTGTCCAAGTCCTTAATAGTAGGATCCAAACAACTAATTTGCATAAGGTGAAAAGTATAGGCTTGATTCAAGTTTAATAATGTTAAATAATCGAATATAACTGTTGAATCTTATTTATCATAAAATCAGAACTACTATGCTTTTCATTACGATCCGTAAAAAGACAAGCATCTATTCCAGCATTTTTGGCTGCTAATATATCCAAATCTCGATCACCAATCATTATCGCTTCTGTATCAATGATACGGTGTTTTTCAATAAGATATGTAATAGCTTCAGGGCTCGGTTTTCTTTCAAAACCTTGTTGCGACGTTATAAAATCTGTAAAATAATCATATAAACCGTACATTTTCAATAATTGGATTGCTGATTCCCCTCTATGCGTATATAAATAATTTTTTCTATTAGAAACATGAATGTACTTACAAATTTCTTCAATTCCTTCAAATGGCCTTGATATATTTATTTCCGTATCATTTCTTTGTTTATGATATTTCCCTATACATTTCTGATCAATCTGATATTTTTCTTCATAGTATTGTAAAGCATGAGACATAGATACTTTCATATGCTTCACGATTTCATCTAATGGCTCTGCAATACCTTCTTCTTCAAGCACTCCCTTAAAAATTCTCCCCATCACCGGATATGTATCAAATAGAGTACCATCAAAGTCCCAAATTATGTGTTTATACATATTATTTCCCCTCTGTGACAATTATTTCGTAAGACTTTCTCCAATACGTATCCTGAACTTCTTTAGTCGCCATTCACTAACGTAAGGGTTCATGGCTATTGTATGAAAAAAACAAAAAAAAGCCTTATTCAAAGGCTTCATTGTTACCATCTTGTAAAACGAGTGCTCTATCAAGCTGAGCTAATGATTTATGGGAAGTACTGGGGATCAAGGATTTGAACCTTGGCATGACGGAGTCAAAGTCCGTTGCCTTACCGCTTGGCTAATCCCCAATGTAGGAGATGGAGGCTGATGGATTCGAACCACCGAACTCGAAGAGAGCAGATTTACAGTCTGCCGTGTTTAGCCACTTCACTAAGCCTCCGTGTAAAAAAGATTTATCGGCCCCCGAAAAAGCAATCGGTGTTGCTACAAAGCTTCTCAACACTTTTTTGGGTAATGTGGTGCCGTCGAGAGGACTTGAACCCCCAACCTACTGATTACAAGTCAGTTGCTCTACCAGTTGAGCTACAACGGCGTATTAAGTTTATACAGATGGCGGAGAGAGAGGGATTCGAACCCTCGCACCACTTACGCAGTCTAACCCCTTAGCAGAGGGTCCCCTTATAGCCACTTGGGTATCTCTCCAAAATAATAAGTAGCGGCAGAGGGGCTCGAACCCCCGACCTTACGGGTATGAACCGTACGCTCTAGCCAGCTGAGCTACGCCGCCAAATGGTCTATCTATAATTATATATAAAACCGTGCTGCCAAGGAATATGGTGGGCCCTAGTGGACTCGAACCACCGACCTCACCCTTATCAGGGGTGCGCTCTAACCAGCTGAGCTAAGGGCCCATGTATTTGTTAATTCGCCTAAGGCGGCAAAAAAAATACCCACTAGGGGTATTCTGCTTGGCAACGTTCTACTCTCCCAGAACCCTGCGGTTCAAGTACCATCGACGCTGGAAGGCTTAACGGTCGTGTTCGAGATGGGAACGCGTGGATCCCTTCCGCCATCATCACCAAACG
>NZ_CAKMMW010000021.1:0-150921 GCF_927798215.1 Paenibacillus allorhizoplanae | reverse complement strand
ACCTTTACCAGTACCTCCAGTACCTTTGCCAGTACCTCCAGTGCCTTTACCAGTACCTCCAGTACCTTTGCCAGTACCTCCAGTACCTTTACCAGTACCACCAGTACCTCCAGTTCCTTTATTTGACACGGGGTTTCGAACTAAAAACTCATCTAATCCAGTATCTTGAGCTTGTTTTATTAAATCTAGTATTTGAGTTTCTCCCATATTGACTTGACCACCCATCATAAAAATTCCTTGAAAATCAAGGTGCTGTATTTTATGTGAATCGCGTATTATTTGTTCTAGTGTAAAGACCAATTTATTATCAACACCACTTACTTCTTCATAAGATATAAAAAAGGCAAGGGAATGATTTAATGGAACATACTGCTATTCCTACTTATGGTATAACGATTGAACCGAAAGATCTTAAGGTACTAATTGCTGATGTTTGGAAAGATGATCCTGTTCCTGCCAAATTAATTGTAGACAACATTCCTCATGAGATTGGGATCTCATATCGGGGAGATCATACCCGTAATTTTCAAAAGAAATCCTATAGCATCGACTTTAGGTCATATAAAGAAGAATTTGCGGGGCGTGAGATACACTTAAATGCTGAATACCGAGATCCATCTTTAATACGCAACAAGCTTTCTTTTGATTTTTTCCAGAGCATTGGGAGTACGGCTCCAAATAGTAAGCATGTTTTTCTAGAATTGAATGGGGAGATAAAGGGAATATATCTAGAACTTGAATCGGTGGATGAATTTTTTTTACAAAGAAGAGAATTACCATCAAGTCCTATTTTTTATGCTACGATCTACCATGCGAACTTTTCTTTATTAACACCGAAGGGAAATCCAAAACCTTCCCTCATGTCTGGATATTTTCAAAAAATGGGAACTGATAAGGATAAACAAGACTTAGAAAAGTTTATTGTAAAAATAAATACAACTAACCGAGAACAATTTGGAGAAGCGATAATAAAGGATCTGGATATCGAAAATTATTTATTATGGTTATGTGGGGCAGTTTGTACCCAAAACTACGATGGGTTTATTCACAACTATTCTATAATTCGAAATGAAGAGTCGAAATTATATCAGGTGATCCCCTGGGATTATGATGCAACTTGGGGACGAAATTGGAATGGAAAAATAATGGAATATTATGCTGTTCCGATTGAAGGCTATAATACACTCACTGCACGACTATTGGATGTAACGGAAATACGGCAGCAATACCGTCGTATTATGGAAGAAATTTTAGAAACAAAATTTACGGTTAAAGCAATAGAACCTATGGTGGCAAATCTCCATACGCAATTAAAATCCTATATTTCTTTAGATCCGTTTAAAAAGAAATCCATTGCGTTATTCAATAGTGAACCAGAATTCATACTTCGCTTCATTGAAAAACGCAACAGCTATCTTCGAAAGCATCTTAAAGATCTTTCTTAAAGGAGGAAGCACGCTGAAAAAAATTGAAATGAAACATACTGAAAAATATGGAAGAGGAATTTTTGCATCCGAAAACATTAAAAAAGGTGACTTAATTGAGTCAGCCCCGATTATCGTTGTCACCAAAAAAGAATGGGAAGAAATGAGGGAAAGTATCCTCAAAAACTATGTTTATCGTTGGGGAGAGGATAAAGCTATCGCTCTTGGATACGGTGGATTATACAATCACTCTTTCACTCCCAATGCGAGATATATATCGAATATAAATAATTTAACCATTGACTTCTCTGCCTATAAAGATATTAAAGCGGGTGAAGAGATTTTGATTAATTACAATGGAGACCCTAAGGACCAATCTTCAATGTGGTTTAAGGTTATCCATAAATAAAAACTGAAATGTGTTAGTTCGTTCTTACCGCAATCGATTCGTATCTTATACAACATAATAATTGTTGCAAGCTATATTTTATCCACAATTAAAGAATAATCGTGAATAAAAAGAAGTCAACTTTAGCGTTTTAGAAGTAAAGATGGCTTCTTTTTTTGGGAAATCTTTTATATTTGCATATTAATGATATTTATTCTCGATTAACGAATGCTGCAAATGGTGATAACACAAGGCAAAGCCAGCTTTGAAATCCGCGGGCGGATCTACGACGGTTTTGAAGGCACAAGCTAGATGCTCATCTAGAAGAGAAGCAATTGGAACTTCCTTGCTTGAAGGATGATAAGCTGGGACAACAATGAAGCAAGACATGAGCATTGTGATGATATAATTGCTTCTTTAGTACTATATGTATGAATCCATATATTTGGTAAAATTTACAAATACATATAGAAAGGTTGGGATAATATGAAGGAATTTGAAATGAACCAGAAACAAGATTTAAAGGATGGCGTTGAAACGAATTTTAGAAAAAAAGCAGTAGCTGTTGGGTTAAAAGTATTTTATAGTGGCGTTATCATGCTTGCCCTTTTTCCAACGATATATGGGTCTGATTGGCCAGAGAGAGGTTGGTGCTAATAACTTAGCACGTAACTAGAGTTCAATAGCTAAACGAAAATGGCAGCCAACCCTAGTGGATTGGTTGCCTTTTCTTAAGAAACAAACCAAATAACGAAGCTAGTCATTCATACTCATATTGTTAAAAGGGAGCTTTTTATGGATCATAAACATAATTTACTTTACGGAATATTTGCTGGTGTTTTTCTTCTTTTTTTAAATAATTCTTTTGCAGTGAGTACAATACAACATCTATTCGATAGCATGCCATTGGCCTATATGACGGTTAGATTCATTCTCTATGTGTTATCTTTTATTGGGATTTTAACGGTGGCTTTTTGTTCAATAGAATTGTTTATAGAAGTACTTAAATTTAGAAAGCAAAGATGACTAAAATAAATCTCGCCAACCACATTGGCGGCCCGCTTTGGTGAAAAAACTTATACTCATATTTCGTCTTGCAGATGGAAGAATAAAAGAATATTGAAAGCTTCAAGACGCGTTACGCGGTTCAGCCGCGACGACGCGTTGCGCCCTCTCCGCTGGCAGCAGCAAGATCAAGACCGCTAGGAGAGAAGCTGTCAGGAAAACGGCAGAACCCACAAGTGAGACGGAGATTGCATGGGCAAAAGACGTATCTGATGGAACGTCTGGCCGGTTCGCAGCCTCGAAGACAGCGATCAGAACAGCGAGCCCAAGCGACGCTCCGGTCTGATGAGCGACGTTGACGAGCCCTGACGCTGCACCTGCATCTTTGGCATCCACATCGGACAACCCCAGTGTCGTAAATGGCTGGAAAATCATTCCAGCTCCACACCCCATGACGAGCAAAGGGACAAACAAATGAGGAAGGAAACTCGACTCAGCCGAAATGAGGCTCAGCCAGCTTGTTCCGGTGATCGCGATTATCAATCCGGCAATTAATACTTTAGCGTTCCCGAAACGGGCTAAAAGCGTAGGCATCGCATACATCATCCCGAACTGAACGGCCGTGAACGGCATGATTGCAAGTCCCGCCTGCAAAGAGTTGAAATGAAGAACCTTTTGCAAAAATTGCGGAACGAAGAAAAAGATTGGATAATTTCCACACAAGAGCAACAGCCTACCCAAGTAGGCTCCGGATCGTGTTCGGTTCGCGAACAGGCGAAGAGGGGTAATCGGCTCTTTCGCCCGTGCTTCGATCCCCACGAAAGCCGATAGCGAGATACCTCCGAGAGCAAGCGAACCCCATACCTCCGGCGCTTTCCATCCGACAGATGCCGCTTGAACGAACCCGAATGCCAGCGCCGTCATGCCGATTACCGACGTCATGGCTCCCATGATATCTAGTCGGCCCACTTTGGTCTCCGTCTCCTGCATATATCGAGGAACCATAAGAAGCAGAGCGACGCCAATTGGTACGTTGAGGAACATCCCGGCGCGCCAAGAGATGAGATCCGTCAACAATCCACCGACGATTAAACCGACGCTGCCCCCGGCTCCGGATACGGCGCTGTAAACCGCGATTGCTTTCGACCTTTCCCGGGCTTCCGAGAAGCTTACGGACAACAAGGCGAGTGCAGAAGGTGTTGCCATTGCTGCTGCCACTCCTTGCAATGCGCGTGCCACTAGCAAAAGTTCAGCGGACGGCGCCAAGCCGGATAACATCGAGGCCAACGAAAACAAGGCGATCCCCGCGGTAAAAGTTTTTCTCCTTCCTAGGATGTCCCCAGCTCGAGCACCTAATAACAAGAAGCCTCCGAACGCCAAAATATACGCGTTTTGCACCCAAGTTAGAGCGGCCGTCGACAGATGGAGTGTGCTGCCGATTTCGGGTAATGCAGTAACCAAGACGGAAGCGTCGAGCACCATCATCAGCTGACAGGCGACGATCATCGCCAAAATAATTCGTTTCGAATGTTCTTTCAAGAGGATAACCTCCCTTTCACTTTATATCAGTTATTATGACGCGAATCGGCAACGGGAAGTAGCTCATTTCTGCTAAAAAATTGATCAATACTGCAAAGTGATAATCCATATTGTTCAATAAACAGGTTTGCGCTCTTCGTGGAAAGGCGTATAATAGGAGAGGATAGAAAGATTGGAGGGACATTCCCATGCAGTCGAAATTGGATCAATTAGTGAATATCGTGGATTCCCTTCATCTTACAGAGGGGCGTACGGAGACGTCAGTTCCCTTTTTTTCGCTAGTCCGGCGGAACCGGCCAACGGCGATTATACCAGGTGTTCTTACCCCCTCTTTTTGCCTGATTCTACAAGGGGGTAAGAAACTTCATCTAGGTCAGGACACGATCTATTATAGCGCAGGCGACTATTTGGTTTCGTTGATCGATATACCAGCCTCTGGTCAAGTCATCGGCGCTTCGCGGCAAACGCCGTATTTCGGCTTGCGAATCGATGTAACGGCGGAAGAGATTGCTTCTGTCATGACGGATACCGGTATCGTCGTGAAACCGCTCGACCAAAAGCTCGGACCTGGAGCCTACGTAGGAAAATCCGATGAGCACTTGCAACTCTTATTCATCCGGCTGTTGGAGCTGCGAGACAAGTCCGAGGTTGAAATCCGCTTCCTGTCTTCGCTGATTAAGCGCGAGATGATATTTCGTTTGCTTACGGGCGATTATGGGCACTTGTTTGTTCAGCGGGTTTTCATGGACCAGCAAAATGAGGGGATCAGTAGAGCCATTGAATGGATAAAGGAGAATTACAACAGAACCTTCACAATCGAAGAGGTGGCGAGATCGTCCAAAATGAGTGTCTCAGGACTTCATCATAAATTCAAAGCTGTCACGACGATGGCTCCCCTGCAATACCAGAAGCAGCTCCGACTCCAAGAAGCGAGACGCCTCATGCTGAACGGCACCGCGAACGCGACGGTCGCCGCGCTGGAGGTCGGATACGAGAGCCCGGCGCAATTCAGTCGTGAATATCGCCGGCTTTTCGGACTCCCACCGCTTCAAGATATGAAAGCATTTCACAGAAAACCAGTACCTGAAGCGTTCGAGACCAGCTAATACCTTCAATTTCTCATTCGGAATTGAAGATTTCGTCTATAGTGGAGTATTCTTCTTAAAATGAGTAAAATAATGATATACGGAAAATGGAGGGGCTTTAATGACAATAGGATCCCAAAACGATATCGATGGACTAAAAGCAATCGGTAAAATCGTTGCAATGACGATTAGTGAAATGAAACGTCACACACGCGCAGGTATAACAACAAAGGAACTTGATGAAATCGGAGGCAGTTTTTTGAAAAGGCATGGAGCTGTGCCGGCACCGAAAGCAACATATAATTTCCCTGGCTATACATGTATTAGCGTTAACAATGAAGTGGCTCACGGAATACCCGGAAATCGCATTATCCAACCAGGAGATTTAATAAACATCGATGTTTCGGCAGAATTGGGAGGTTATTATGCGGATGCGGGACAGTCTTTTCCGATAACTCCATACAATCCATCCTTATTGCGTTTATGTGAATACACACACAATACGATGATGAAAGTAATCTCTTCACTTAAGCATGGAGTTAAATTGAACGAAATCGGACGGATTATTCAAAGCGAGGCTAGAAAAGGCGGCTATAATGTTATTAATAATTTGTGTAGTCACGGTATTGGGAAATCCTTACATGAGTCTCCAACAGAGATTCTTCCTTTCTATAACAAACATGATAAACGTGTATTGAAAGAGGGTTTAGTCCTTACGATTGAGCCTTTTTTATCAACGGGGGCTGACTATGCCGTTGAGCAGTCGGATGGGTGGACATTATGTTTACCGGGTGGTGGCTTTACGGCACAACATGAGCACACAATAATCATTACAAAGAATCAACCCATCATCGTGACGGTAGCTTAGTTTCGAGTTAATGTTACTAAAGTAAAAGGATGTTCCACGACATATTCATGTCGAGGAACATCCTTCTTTTTCTTACTTTCGAACTAGCGGAACTCGATCATTTCCTTGGTTTTCCAGTTGATCCATGAGAACGTAACAGGGTTAGCGAAAGTGACTTTAATTAAATCACCTGCTACATCGAAAGTCTGTACAGCTGATTCATTTAAGAGAGTAACATTTTTAGCTAATAAATCTACTTTATACAGTTTCATATCATTTTTCTTCTGGAAAATCACCGTTTGCTCGTTAACCACAACAAGGTTATTCGAATTAAGCTCTATGACCTTCGTCGGTTCCTTCTCAGGTTCATTGAGGAGTCTTTCCATAAGGTAAGCACCGTCTGTATAGTATAAAGAATTATTAATGACTTGGTATCTGGATGAAATATTTCTCATTAATTTACGTTTATTCGATCCATCTAGCTTCATTTCATAAAAGTCAACGGGTAGTCTGGATTCTTGATTGTAATAGATGGTATCACCCAAAATTTGATAATTCCAAACACTTTTATATGCCAACTGATTTCCAGTACCATCCGTCTTGACCATATTCACATTCGATGCATCAAATTGTTTCGTATAATAAATCGAATCCCCGGTAATAGACATATTTGCAATCGATATGCCGCTAAGTAGCTTCACAAGTCCTGAACCATCTGTTTTCATTTTATAGACGCCATTATCCGGGGAAAGATTGTAATCTCTAGGGTGTCCAATGATTTCAAACGTAGAGAAGTAGATCCAATCCTTATCGACGATAAGGTGGTTAGAACTTACAACATCGCCAATCTTGGTGTTCATAGATCCATCTAGTTTCATTTTATAGATTTTTCGCTCATCCATGGGATGCGTGTAATAAATCCAGTCTCCATCCACATAAACGGTACCTACTTGGTTTCCATTTAAGCGATTGATACTTGGGATATAGCTGGTTTCTGGAGCTTTTAATTCGACAGTAGCGTTCTCTTGGTGAGTGATATCAATTCGTTTGGTTTCGCCGTTCCAAGCTACTAAGGCACCAAGTGCTTCACTGACAAACCGCAAAGGGACAAGTGTAAACCCATTAGAGATAACGCCAGGTACTTCCATCGTTACGGCTTTTCCGTTCTTGTAACCGTTCTTTTCCCCAATTTTATAGGTAATTAAAATATCGCCTTTCGTTGCAGTAACCGTTCGCGTAGAGTTGTCCCATTGAATTTGTGAACCTAAAGTTTCAAAAATTTTCCTTAATGGTACAAGTGTCGTTCCATCTGTAATAATAGGTGGGGTATCAAACGTTAACTCATTTCCATCCAGGTAAACAGTGATCTTGCTATCGGCTGCGTAAGCATTGGAGCTTATAACAAACATCATTAGCAATAGAATTACAATAACTTTTCGACTCAACAACATAACCTCCCAATTTAATTTCTCTATGAATGACGACTCACCATATTCGACAAAAAATACATTTTCCCTTTACATTACTTATTTCCATTATTTATTTCCTGTGATAATCTGTACTAATGTACAACATATTGCTGAAGAAGGAAGTTACATACAATGAAATCAAGGTTTACGACTATTAAAGGAATTTCTATCGGAATTATCGCTAGTACTTTACTCGCGAGCAGTGTCGTAAGTGCATCAAATGGAGGAAACAATATTATCGTATTTTACAAGCAACTTAAATACAAGATTAACGGTGAGATGCGGAGCGCGTTACAAGGACAAGGCTTTATTTATAAAGACACGACGTATGTACCACTCCGAATGGTGAGCGAGGCGCTAGGGAAGGAAGTCGGTTGGGATGGCAATACGAATACGATCGCGCTCAGCTCATCATTGAATACGAAATTACCTACAAGTTCATCAACAAACGATCTACCTCCGGTAAATTCTTCGGCTACAAATGAGGGAACCGTAATTGAGGTTTACTACAAGCAGCTCAAATATAAAATAAACGGTGAAATGAAAAATAAATTAGAAGGTCAAGGATTTATCTATAATGACACGACGTATGTTCCACTTCGATTGGTTACTGAGGCTTTGGGTAATGAAGTCGGTTGGGATGGAAGCACGAATACCATTTCACTCGGCGCAGTGACTGCTCCTAATGGAAATACATCAACATCCACAAATGCAGCAGATACGAAAAGTTTGACTACCTTTCCTTTCGTCGCACGCGATGAAGCTAAAGGGTTTCTCGCCGTTAACGAGTGGGGGATGAATCATAATTCATCGGCATACCCGTATTTCACAATTAATAACCAGTCTTATAGCAAAGGTTTCGGACTCTACATGCATAACAATCCCTATCCGCCATACATTAAATCGGGGGGAAGCATGGATATAAAGTTGGAAGGATTTTATTCAAAACTTACTGGGTTGGTAGGACTGGACGATAGTGTACCTTCTAATACAGCAACAGGAACTTTGAAGATCATCGGTGACTCCAAGGAGCTATTGAGCGTAACTGACATAAAGCCTGGACAAGATCCAAAGACAATTGATGTAGATGTTACGGGCGTACAATCCCTTACGTTTAATTTCCAATCGAACCGAGAAGGATTGCTTAACATGATTATTGCAAATCCCATGGTAACAAGAAACAACAACCCAACTACGGTAATTCCGAAAACACCAGTACCTACAGTAATGCCGACGCCAACTCCAGTGCCTTCTGTCCCTCCACAGTCAGACTCAGGGGTAAAGGATACAGTGCAGAACAAAGGTGATGTTGTCATTACAGCACGTGATCAATTTAGGGAAGCATTAGCAATTACGAATTATGGATACAAGAAGGTTGACTTGAAAGGATGGAAAATTATAAGTACATTCGGAGGCGAGACCTATACGTTTAGTGACACCCATATTCTCGGGGCATACGGTATAGGACCAGAAGAAGATACTGTTTCTGTTGTCAGTGGCAATTTTGCGGAGACCGTTTCCAGATTCCCTGCTAATTCTTACTATAAAATATGGTCTATGAGTGAAATCTGGGATGATAATTCGTATGATAACGTGGAGCTTTATAATGCATCGGGTGAACTTGTCAGCCGTTACAGCTGTAAATCATCAAGTAGTTGCACTAAAAAATCGTTCTAAGTCGAGTAATGACAATAGCTACAGAAACTGAACGTTACCAATAAAATAATAAAGTGGGGGTAAACATTCTATGCCAATCAATCTATCTAAAGGTCAGAAAGTAGATCTTACAAAAACAAATCCGGGGCTTACAAAAATCTTTGTAGGACTTGGTTGGGACACGAATAAATACGATGGCGGCAACGCTTTCGATCTTGATTGTTCTGTTTTTTGCACCAACTCTGCAGGTAAAGTGGATAAAGAAAAAAACTTTGTTTTTTATAACAACAAGCAAAATGAGAACGGATCTGTTGTACATAATGGTGACAATCGTACAGGTGCTGGCGCTGGTGATGACGAACAAATAAATGTTAATTTATCGGCGGTTCCAGCAACGATCGAGAAAATTGCTTTTGCAATTACGATTCATGAAGCTGCAGCACGGAATCAGAACTTTGGGCAAGTTTCCAATGCTTACGTTCGTATTGTGAATGAAGTGGATGGCCAAGAGCTAATCCGTTACGACTTGGGTGAAGATTTCTCCATTGAAACTGCAGTGGTCGTTGGTGAGTTATATCGGAATTCAGGTGAGTGGAAGTTCTCGGCCGTAGGTAGTGGATATAGAGACGGTCTTGGTGGATTAGCGAAAGATTATGGTTTAGCATAGTAAAATGAAATCATTAAAGCCCTCGCGATATACGCGACGGCTTTTTTGTTTTTTCTAGGATTTAATGAAAAAGTTTAATGACCCTCTCGAATGGCTGATTTCCGGTATTCAAGTGGGTTGGTTTTGGCTAGTTCCTTAAAGACGCGTCCGAAGTGGCTAATGTTCTCGTAACCGACACGTTGGGCGATCAACGTAATCTTCCAGTCGGTCTCCCTGAGCAGTCGCTGCGCTTCACTGATTCGGATGCTAGTAACATATTCAACGAAGGAAAATCCGGTAACCTTCTTGAACATGCGACTTAGATGATAGGGGCTGATGTAATGCTCCTTGGCTATGGCGTTCAAAGATAGTTGCTCTTCGAATCTGCCGTTGATGGCGGCGACGATTTCGGCAATTTTTTTATGAGCAGGGCTTTCGTGTTCAAAATCCGCTCCACTTCCCCGGTTCAACCGGCGTGCGCACCAGATCAGCAGTGTGGCCAGTTGAGACTGAAGCGCCGTTTCGTATCCCGGCAGAGAATCGTTTGACTCTTTCAGCATCTCAAACAGTAATCGATGCACCCACTCCTGCTCATGTGGAGGAACCGAAAGCAGCCTGATTTTCATCCGGAATGGCTCATATAAAAGCGGTTGGCTGAAATGATTCAGAAAGCTTTCGGTAAAATTGATCAAAATGCGCTCGTGATTCGGCAGACTTGTGTCGCCTGTCTTGTGAAGCTCGTATTTATCAATAAAAACAAGATCACCCTCACGGATTCGGTAGGTCAGGTCTTTGATAAAATAGGTCCGTTCCCCATTGATTAAATAATAAATTTCGTATCGGTCGTGAAAATGGTTTTTTTGCATGGTGTAGTAGCCGTTCCGTTTCATATGATGGATGAACATTTCCTTCTGCATCAGGTTGTCCCCTCCTTTTTCCTCACTATAGCATGATCATTTGAAAAATACGCAAAAAATGCAAAGAAAGCGGGGCATTATCGCAAATATTCCGCAGAAAGGGATGATTTATTGCGTTACAATGAAAGCGTACTAACAACTGAAGAGGGGAAGAGGCTATGATGAAAAAAAAATATGCACTGGTCGGTACAGGCGGCCGCGCCGAATTTTTTTATGGGGCTCTCGCTGAAGGATACCGTGATCGTACCGAGCTCGTCGCTTTTTGTGACATTAACGCTGTAAGGTTATCTTATGCAAATCGGTTGCTCAAAGAAAAGTACGCACATCCGGAAATTGCCATCTACGGTGCAGAAGAGTTCGATACTATGATTGAGAAGGAGAAGCCCGACACCATCATCGTAACTACCATGGACAGAACGCATCATAAGTACATTATCCGAGCTATGGAGCTGGGCTGCGACGTTATAAGCGAGAAGCCGATGACAGTTGACGAGGACAAGTGCCAGGATATTCTTGATACAGTGAGTAGGACCGGACGCAGCCTCAGGGTCACCTTCAATTACCGGTATGCACCCCATAACACCAAAGTGCGCGAACTGATTATGGACGGCGTTATTGGCGATGTTCATTCCGTTCATTTCGAATGGTTGCTTAGCACCGAGCATGGTGCCGATTACTTCCGTCGCTGGCATAGGGATAAACGCAATAGTGGAGGGCTGCTCGTTCACAAGTCGACGCATCATTTCGATCTGGTTAATTTCTGGCTGGGCACCCGCCCGCAATCGGTATTTGCCATGGGCGGTCTAATGTATTATGGACGCGAAAATGCGGAACGCAGAGGTGTGACGCAATTTTACCAACGGGCACTTGGCAGCGAGGTGGCTAAAAACGATCCGTTCGCGCTGCATTTGGATTCCAATGATCATTTAAAGGCGTTGTATCTGGATGCGGAGATCGCTGACGGCTATCAACGGGATCAAAGCGTGTTCGGCGACGGAATTAGTATCGAGGATACACTAGGCGTCATCGTGCGATACGAGAACCAGGCAATACTTACTTATTCTTTAAATGCTTACCAACCTTGGGAAGGGTTCAATGTTGTATTTAACGGCAGCAAAGGGCGTATGGAGCTTAAGGTTGTGGAACGATCATATATCAACTCGGCTGGTGAGAAAGAGGATGAGGGCGCACTTTCCCACAAGCAGCTAACCGTACAGCCAATGTTCCAGAAGGCTTATGAGGTCGAGATAGAGGAAAGAAGCGGAGGGCATGGTGGAGGAGATCCGATACTGTTAAACGATCTATTTGGAGAACCAGCGCCTGACAGATTGAACCGAGCTGCCTCGCATGTCGATGGAGCCATATCCATATTGACGGGGATTGCTGGTAATGTCTCCATGCGAACCGGTCGACAGATTGAGATCGGAAGTTTAGTGAGATTTTAAATTTTTATGGAAAAGTATTCCTAATTACGAACACGTGTAATATACTTAAATCATCATAGACATGTGTAAGTTGAAAGGAACTAAGCAATCCATGAAAGTAACCATTAAGGATATCGCCCGTGCAGCAGGAGTGAGCCATCCCACCGTATCGAAAGCGTTGAACGGATCTCCGGGGGTCAGCCATGCGGTTCGTCAAAGAATCGTCAGTATAGCCGAACAGATGAACTATATCCCCAATCAGGCGGCAAGAAGACTGGCTGACAAACAGACACAGACCATAGGCTTACTGTGGCCGAAATCAGAAGCGCTATTTTTTCATCACCTCAGCCTGCAGATTCAGCAGGAAGCCGCTAGGCGTGGACTGGACGTAATGATTTCGCTGGCTGATCCACCTCGAGGACTACGTGCATTTAACGAGCATTTTGTCGATCGGATCATCTTCTGGAGTCCTCCAGGTTGGCAGCCGGACATGGCTTTCATCAAGCAGAAGGAGCTCTTTCAAGGGCGAATGCTGCTGATGGGAGGCGGCACCTTAGAGGGGACACACCGGATCAGCGTCGACCGAAGCGGAGCCATTTATGAGTCCGTATGCTATTTGGCGGCTAATGGTCACCGCAGGATTACCTTCGTCGGGGACTCCTACGAGAAACAGTTGGGTTTCATTAGAGGTATTCTGGAACAGAGACTGGATTACCATGAGCATTACGTGATTTCCGCCAAAGAAGGGGAGTCCTTTCCGGAGAAGCGTGTTGCGGAGCTGCTGGACAGTCCCGATAGACCGACGGCCTTTATTGTCGACAACCAATCTTACGCCTTCGGACTGATCAAGCTGTTCAGAGACAGGGAGATTCGTATGCCCGACGACTACTCGTTGATCGTTTATGATGATATTCCGGAAATGGAAAGAATGGAGATTCCAGTTACGACGATCGGTCCTCCTATCGGGAAGCTGGCCGTGCTGGCATTAGAGATAATGGGGAGCAAAGAGGGGCAAAGACAAGAAATCATGGCAGATATTGAGATCAAATGCGAAATGAATGTGCGCCAATCTACGGGACGCATTTAAGTTCGCACAATTACGAACACGTGTAACATGCAAGCTCTTAGCAAATTCATTCGTCCAATCTCAAATGGGAGGTTTTTGTATGAAAATGTTCAAACTTGTATCCGCATCAGTTTTGATTGCTTTTTCAGCTGCAGCCTGCTCCTCAGAAACGACTACGGATACCCCTGCGGTCAGTCCATCTAGCCCTAGCGTAACATCGAACATTCCAAAAGAAGTTAATTTAAAGATCGGCTTGCCAGGCAGCTATGACATCACAAGTAAAAAAATCATCGACGGCTTCCAAGCGAAATATCCCAACATCAAGCTGCAGATCGAAGAAGCGCCATGGGCTGATTTTACAACTAAAATTGTAACGAATATCGCGGGCAATAACGCGCCTGATATCTGGTTTCAGGAAAATGCCGTTATCCTTGGTTACGGGACGCGAGGCGTTGCTGAAAATCTAGAACCCTATATTAAGCGGGACTTAAAGACGGAGGATTATATCGAATCCCTGCTATCCGCCAAGACACCCGACGGTAAAATTTACGGCATTCCGCATGGCGTCAACCCGAACGCACTCGTTTATAACAAGAAAATCTTTCAACAAAACAATGTTCCTTTCCCTACTGACAACTGGACTTTCCAGGATATGATCGATGCGGCCAAGAAGTTGACGAAGGACACGGACGGTGACGGGAAAACGGATATTTACGGTTTCCAGACGGCAAGCTCTATTGCTCAGGGTTGGATTCCTTGGATCAAATCGACCGGGGGCTCAGCGCTTGATGCGGGCATGACGAAGGCAACATTCAGTGATCCCAAGACTGTTGAAGGCTTGACGCGTTGGGCCGATACGATCCTTAAGGATAAAATCAGCCCGACGCGAGAGATGCAAACGAATCAGAATTATTTTCAAAGTGAAAAAACGGCGATGACCTTCCTGCAATATTCTGGTCAAGTCAACTTGAATAAGAATAAGCCCGATCTGGACTGGGATGTCGTCAAGGTTCCCATTGGTTTTGACGGCAAACGCTTCGTCCCTACAGTTGTCAACCAATGGCTGATCTACTCCAAGGCGAAACCGGAAGCGAAGGAAGCGGCATGGACATTCCTCAAATATTATTTGAGCGACGAAGCACAGACGTTTCTTTCCGAAAGCGGAGCGAGCCTTCCTGTAAAGAAAACTGCGCTCGTAGCTCTCGAGAAGTCGAGCAGCAAGCCGGCCAATAAGCAAGCTTTTACGAAAGGCGTCGAGGAGGCTGGAGGCACATTGGATGAGAATCCTTCCTGGAATCAATGGCGCGCAGCCGCAACCCCGATCCTGAATGATATCCTCGATGGCAAAAAAGCGCCAACTGATGGAGCGAAGGAAATCCAGCAAAAAGTGCAATCCGTTTTGGACGAGAATAAATAAGTACGGACTTCAGGTCCGGTCGAATGAGGTGTTACGATGCGCAAACAAGGCTGGTGGGGCTTCTGCTTCACCCTCCCTTTTCTCATACAATTGGCCGTCTTCTTTCTGTTCCCATTCTTCTTCTCGTTTTATTTAACCTTTACGAAATGGGATTTGTTCAACGCGCCGCATTGGATCGGTTTGAGAAATTGGTCGTTAATGGTGAAAAATGACGTGTTCTGGCTGGCACTGCGCAATGTGTTCTGCTTCGCTCTGCTGTTCGTACCGGGTCAGACGTTGGTCTCCTTGCTGTTGGCCTACATGTTGAATCTGCAAATTCGTGGAAAAACGTTTTTCCGACTGATTTACTTCTTACCAGTCATTACGCCATGGGTTGCAGGGGGGCTGGTTTGGCTATGGATTTACAATAACGAGTTCGGGATTCTGAATTGGATGTTGGATTCTTTGGGTCTAGACAGGGTAAATTGGGTCCGTAGTGAAAAGTGGTGGCTGGTCATCGGTTCAATCGCCATCGTGAATATTTGGAAAGGTGCCGGATATTCCATGGTGCTGCTTCTCGCAGGTATGCAAAACATTTCCAAAGAAATCATGGAAGCCGCCCGGATTGACGGTGCCAACGGTTGGAAATATTTCACAAAAATTACGATACCACTCGTATCCCCGATGGTTTATATGGTTATGATCCTTTCGACGATTTCAGCGTTTCACGCGTTTGACGTGTTTCTGGTCATGCTTGGCGAGAAGGGCGACATAAACTCCATTCATGACAGGAATATGGTTCCGAATATTCTGATCTACCGGGACGCGTTCCTGAACGCGAAGATGGGCGCTGCATCCGCATGGGCATGGGGATTATTTGCAATCATTCTGCTGGTCACGTTATTTCAGAAAAAAATGGAGAAGAGGTGGGTCCACTATGAGTAAACAATCGCTTGGTCTACAGTGGGCCGCTTATATCGTCTTGATCGGCGGCATGCTGTTCATGCTGGTGCCTTTTTTGCAGATGCTCTCTACATCTTTAATGAAACCGGGCGATGAACTAACGTTGCCGCCAAAATTATGGCCACATCCGATTGAATGGAGCAATTATTATAAGGTTTGGGTCGAGGTTAATTTTGTACGTTACGCGATGAATAGCGTATTAATCACTGTGCTTGATATGGTCGGCATGGTTGCCTCTTGCGCAATCGTCGCCTATGGGCTTGCTTTTTTCGAATTTAAAGGACGCAATCTTATTTTTCTGGCAATGCTGGGCACGATGATGCTGCCATCGCAAGTCACCATGATTCCTACTTATTTTATATGGAAACAACTAGGTATGCTAAATACGTATTATCCGCTTTATCTGCGCAGCTTTCTGGGAGGCGCCTTCGGCATCTTTCTGATGCACCAGTTTTACAAGACGCTTCCGAAGGAACTGTATGATGCAGCTTGGGTCGACGGAGCGAATCCTTGGACCATTTTTTATAAAATATACGTTCCGCTGACAAAGCCTGCCTTATCGGCCCTAGCCGTGTTTACCTTCATCAGTTCATGGAACAGCACGCTGGAGCCGCTTATTTATTTACAGGATAAAAAGCTGTATACGCTGCCACTTGGCCTCCTGTTTCTACGCAATGAGGTGGATAACAAGACGACGATCATTATGGCAGGTTCCGTCATTACGCTTCTTCCTGTTCTGATTGTGTTTCTCTTTGCCCAGAAGCAATTCGTGCAAGGTGTAGCGTCTGCGGGGTTAAAGGGATGACTGAAATGCTATATAGTTCTGCGGATTGGTAGGCCGGAATTAAGAATAAGGAAAAAGGAGGGAAATGAGATGGGGCCTGATTCACTAGCAGCTGGTTGGACGAATATGCCCGATATTTGGGGAGAGGGCGCTCTGTTTGCATTTTCTGGGCTTGATGGCGAAACCGACACCCGGTCGCAATTCGTCGCAACCGTAGGGTCTGCAGGTTATGATCTGCTTATTCATACACCAGAGCGTCGACTGCTTACGCTTCGAACTGCCGATTTCGGTAAGGTGCGGATCGCTACAGGGGACGTGCTCATATCCGAAACGGATAGGGGAGAGATGATGATGATGTATGCAGCTTGGCATACGTTGATCGGTCATCTACCTGAAGATGGAGACGTGGCTCTAGCGTTCGTGGACGACGGGCTTGAGAACACAAACGGGCTGACAATGCGTACGGAGATTCTCTCCGACGGAGGACAATTAACAATTACAGAGGATGTTGGTAAGGGGGATGTCATTGCCCTTCTGCTGGCTGCCGATGAACGATCCTGGACATTAGCCTTCGGGACGAATGCAGCCGAAGCGACTGATCGCGCAGTCGACGCCCTTCTGTTAGATCGACATCAAGTGATGAGGGAACGACTGAACCTCTATGCTCGGCTGCCAGTAGTTCGAGATCCTGAAAGAGCCAGGCTGCTTAAAAAATGCTTAAGTGTCATGAAAGTGAATACCCTTTCTGCTGAGGCGTCAATCGGCCAGATTTGGTCGACTCCCGACCGTGTCCCCCACAAAGCCATGTGGCTGTGGGATTCGGTATTTCATTCCTTCGCTATGAACAGGATTCATGCCGATACCTCCTGGATGTTTCTCAAGAGTGTGCTCGAAACTCAGCTAGAGGATGGGATGATTCCGCATATGAGCAGAGCGGACGGCACGGTTTCTTCGATTACACAGCCTCCCATATTGGCATGGGGTGTTTGGGAGAACTTCCTCTATACGAAGCGATGGAGCGATCTGGCCTATGCACTGCCCCGTTTGGAGCTTTATATGGAATGGATTCTCACACACCGAGACAAAAATCAAAATGGCCTGCTGGAATGGATGATCGAGGGCAACCCACTCTGCCGATCCGGTGAATCCGGCATGGATAATTCACCTCGATTCGATGAGGCGGCGCTGCTGGACGCTGTGGATTTTTCTTCCTATGCAGCTGCTGATATGACATATATGTCGCGTATTGCTGAAGAGCTGGGAGACCATGAGCGTTCATTGTTATGGTCCCGGCGTTCAGCTGCCGTATCGGCAAGCATACATAGTAAACTGTGGCACGAAGAAGACGGATTTTATTATGATCTTGCCATGAACGGAAGCATGTCGAAGGTGAAAGCGATAAGTGGTTTTATGCCGATGCTGCTTGAGGATTTACAGAAAACAAGGACGGAGCGTCTGCTCGCGATGCTGCATGATCCGCAGCACTTTGGTACGCCATTTCCTGTTCCCAGCACCGCTGTCTCCGAGCCTACGTACTCCACGGATATGTGGCGTGGGCCAGTATGGATCAGTACGAATTATCTGATTATTACGGGTCTGCGCAAGCAGGGGAAAGAGGAGGAAGCCAACAAACTGGCGGAGCGAACAATTGATGCCGTGCAGTTCTGGTATGAGGGGTATGGCGTCATTTTTGAATATTTCGATGCCGAAGCCAAGACTTCACCGCTCGCTTGCAGCCGGAAAGGTCCACCGCTGCAACAATACGATATACGAAGGAAAATTGACGTGATCCGCGATTTTCACTGGTCCGCTGCGTTAACCGCCTGTCTGCTGTTAGATTCGCAGGCTATATTTGGTTAGCGGGAAGACGAGTATGTAAGCCGAAGTAAGAAGTATTGTACACCTATGAGTCGAACCGCATATTTCCGAATATCTACCATGTAGGAGGGATTATGATGAAGGATTCAGAGCTCCATGATGTCAAACTTCAAGAGATCGATACTCAGCGCCAGTTGGAATTACCCGTGCAAGAGGAAGAAACCGGCCAAACCCGTAAGCTGACTCGAAGAAGCTTGCTTGCCGTACTAGGAACGGCAGGTTTAACGGCAGCAGCCGGAGGAATGGTGATGAGTTTACTAGGAACGCCGGCAGCAGCGGCAGGCAGTTCTGTGACCGAGAATGTGTACGAGCAGCAAAGGTTAGCACTACTGGAAACTTGCGACCCGGGTTGGGTCAATGTTCTTGACTACAACGCTGTCGGAGACGGAACTACGGATGATACGGATGCCTTCCGTTCTGCTGCAGCTACCGGTAAGCCGATGATTGTCCCCAAGACGACGAACTTCTATAAACTGAGTGGTTCTGTATCGCTGACGGCTTCCATAATTGGAATAGGCATGCCTGAAATCCGTATGGACGGTTCCAATGGGTCTGAGCAGAAACGCATGCTGCTAATTCATAATTACCAGGGCGGTGGACTCCATGTCACGGGTCTGTACTTGAATGGCGGCTACACGACCGGCACGGCCGACGAGCAGTCGCATCTTGTCAGGATCGCCAATTCCGTTAATGTATTTATTCATAACAATGTCTTACTTGCACCTTACGGTGACTGTGTCTATATTGGTTCCGATTATATTGCTCCCAGCGAGAATGTGCATATAAGCGACAACGTACTCAGCAATCCAAGAAGATGTGCAGTCGCTGTCGTCTCCGGCCGAAAAGTGTGGATCGAAGGCAATGTGATCAAGGATTCCTTTCCTTATGTTGCCACCATAGACTTGGAGCCGAATAGCTCCTCTACGGGCTCGGATATCGTTGAAGATATCTGGATTACAGAGAACGAGTATTATAGCGAAATTTATTTCATTAATTCTTACAATCCTAATACGGCTTCTCCGAACAAACGGATAACAATTACGGGAAATAAGGGCCAAGCGCGATATTTCTTCCGCTGTAATAGTGCTCCGGCAATCACCGTGCAGGTGACCATCAAGGACAACGATTTTTACGGGTCTGTATCCGACGCCCGCATGATCCAAAGCTCCAATGTGACCAAGGGACTTGAAATCAGCGGAAACCGAGATTATGCGACAGGTGCATCTGGCTGGAACATCGCGAATTCAGAAGCTCCGATCGTCGCTGGCAATCGGATCGAGTCGGCAAGAGCAATAGCCGTCTCATTTACCAATTGCTCTTCCGTTCAATTCACAGACAACTTGATAAAGGATATCAATTCTTCGAATGGATCCGTCCGGTTTGCAGGGCCGCAGGCGACAGGCCGTCATCTCATCACCGGCAATCAGTTGGTCAATATTGGCAGTGTTGGTTATTGGTTTGGCGGCGTGGTGACGGAGACGTTATTCCACGGCAATGTGACGGAGTGCGCGGGGAAATGCATTCAAATCGATTCGGCGGCAGTGGGCTCAGACCTTCGGATTACAACCGGAAACGTGTTCGCAGGCGCGGGTACTCCCGTATTCGGGGCTGTGAATCTGAAGGTTTGGACATCACCTGAAATTCAGACGAAGGATATGATATCGGGATGGGCTACAGCCTTACCTGTATCGGGAACATGGAAACGCGGTTCCATCTTGTGGAACGTTCAGCCTTCCACGCTGTCACCAGTAGGCTGGATTTGCGTCTCCGACGGCTCTCCCGGTGTATGGGAACCGATCGGCTCTGCCGGAGCGCTCAGCGCTTCGGCACTGAAGCTGAAATCACCAAATGGAAGCGTATTTATAGTGACAGTCACCGATGCAGGCCAACTATCCGTCACTCCAGCTTAATTAATGGAAGCTAATCCAATATATTACTGGGAGGGTTTAGGTATGAGTAACCAACAGACAAATCCAAATGATGAAATGACGGAAGTTTCCACAGAAGGCACATCAGTGATGAGGATTAATCGTAGGAAACTGCTAGCATCAATTGGAGCGGCGGGAGTAGCTTTTGCCACAGGTGGCCTACTCAACGCTAGGTTTCAAGGTGTGGCGGAAGCGAAATCATCCGTTACAGAAAACGTATACGGTCCGCTAGGCCAAAAATTAATGTTGGCCGATTTACGCAATATCGACATGTGCTTGTCCGTGTCGTTGAGTGGGTTACGAACATCCGCTGATCTACTCCCTGAGGCTGCTTACTATGTGACGGATGCGGGGAAGGAAGGTTATTTTCTACTCGACAGCGCAGATACGACTTCGGTAGACAATACAGGAACGGTAGTCGTTACAACACGTGGCAAAAGATTTAAGCGAATAATCGGTGAAACCATTCTGCTTTCCTGGTTCGGGGCTATCGGTGACAGTGTTACTGTAGAAACACAAGCATTGCAGAATGCCATTAACGCCTCTGCCGGTAAGAGGCTGTATATCCCGAAGCAGCGAGTCGGTTATTATTTGACCGGTCAACTGATCGTGCCGAGCGACATTGTCATCGAATGTGAATCTGGTACCGTCATCCAAGCGATTGACAATTTAAACAGGAAATCACCTTACGAGCGACTGATCCGAATTAAGAATGTGAAACATGTGCATATCATCGGCAACGGAGCTACCTTGCAGATGAACAAACCTGCTTACAACTCCGGAGAGCAGGCACATATTTTTGATATAAGCGGATCGGAAAACATTGTCATCGAAGGGATTCATGCCAATGACAGCGGAGGGGATGGATTCTATATCGGCAACTACGAGGCGTCTCAGCCGTATTCCAAGGACGTTGTTTTGCGTGATTGTGTAGCTAATAATAATCGTAGGCAGGGTCTTTCCGTTATTAGCGTGGACGGATTGCTGGTAGAGAGGTGCAGATTCACGAATACGACCGGCACAGCACCGAAAAGCGGTGTCGATATCGAGCCCAACAACAATTCGGGCCAAGATATCCTGAAAAAAATTCGGTTTGTGGATTGCGTTGCTGAGGGCAATGTCGGGCGCGGCTTTCTTGTGACTCTTCATCGGATGACTGCTGCCAATGAGCGTGTAGATATTACCTTTGAGCATTGCCGCACCAAAAGCAATTCCTTCGGCAGCTCGGTCAATTATGGTGCGGAAGGAGCGAATGCGGTCAAGGGAGAGGTGAAATTTATCGATTGTATGGCGGAAAAGGAGCAATACGCCGGGTTTTCGGTATTATCAAGCTCCCCGGAAAGCATTAAAGTGTCCTTCATACGATGCCGAGCGGTTAATTGCAATACGGTAAACGCGCCTGAAGACCCCTACGGTTACGGCTCTTCTTTCATTGTAACGACTGTACCGCAGTTTCCAAGAACGGCCATCGGCAACGTAGATTTTGTGGAATGTGCTTCAATCGAGGAGCGATCAGTGCCTTTGATTGCACGCGGATTTTCGGTTAAGAAAAATAGCTCGGAAGCCATTCGTAACATCAGGTTTGTCAACTGCACGGCTATCGGGGGTGCACAGCGTCTGTTGTATGTAGATCCAACTGCAGATCAGGTGTTTGCAGATCTATACCCGATGCCTGAGTTGAAACTGGCGTCCGTAGCAGCAATTGACCCTGGTGCTAACGGACATGTTCTTACCAATGCAGGCACTTCCAGCATTTCAGCGTTCACACTGCCGCAGTCTAAAAAGGGACAGCAATTTACGGTAGTTATTGAGTCACCTTACCCGATTAAACTAACGACTCAGTCCGGATCGTCGGTCAGGACCCCATCCGGTCTCAAGGGAGAACTCGAATCCGCTAATCCCGGTGATTCAATCACCTTAAAGGGGCGAACGGACGGCAACTGGGATATCGTTGGATTTGTAGGCGGATGGTTTTAAGCTGCGAAGAATGAAGACAGCCGCAGTTCTTATAGATAGAACCCTAGGGGATAAGGAGATATAAAGAAGATGACTGATTTCAGTAAACTAAACTATTATGCACAGCAGACAGCTGCCGAAGTGCCGGATTATATCGAAGCGGATTTATGCATTTATGGTGCTACTCCTGCGGGGATAGCTGCAGCCGTTCAAGCAAGTCGGATGGGGCTCCGCCCAGTTATAACCGAGTTCGGCACGCACCTTGGAGGGATGACAGCAAGCGGATTAGGCCGTACGGATGTTGGAAACAAAGAGGCAATCGGAGGCATTTCTCGGGAATTTTACCGCACAATCGGCAAGCATTATGGCAGCGATGAGCCGGATGGAGCCGCATGGGCCTTTGAGCCGCATATGGCGGAAGCGATTTTTCACGAATGGTTAGAGCGTGCGGAGACGCCTGTCTATTACCAACAACATCTGGACTCGGTCGAAATGAAGAACGGCAGGATTGTCCGTATACGAATGGAAAACGGCAATACCTTTGCAGCCTCTATTTTTATAGACGCTACCTACGAAGGTGATCTGCTTGCTCGGGCTGGTGTGTCTTATCATGTGGGCCGGGAAGCGAACTCGGTATACAGAGAAACTTTAAACGGCATTCACTTCGGACATCCGAAGCATAATTTCTATGCCTGGACCGATCCATACAGGATAGAAGGGAAGCCGGACAGCGGGCTGCTTCCAGGTATCAGCGATGAAGCCCCAGGCTACCAGGGACAGGGTGACCGTACCGTCCAGGCTTACAATTTCCGTATATGCCTGACGAATGTTCCGGACAACCGGATCGCTTTCCCTGAACCGCCGAATTACAACCCCGACCGATTTGCCTTGTTATTGAGGTACATCAATTCCGGTGTATGGGATGCCATGCAGCTGAACAAAATCATGCCCAGGGGTAAGTCCGATCTCAACAACCGAGGCGCGTTCAGCACCGATCATATTGGGGCCAACTATCATTGGCCGGAGGGGAATTATGTCACGCGCGAGGCTATTTTTCAGGACCATGTGAACTATAATCTCGGTATGCTGTATTTTCTCGCCAACGATGAATCGGTCCCATCTTATGTTCGTGCGGAAGCGCGCCAGTGGGGACTGCCTGCTGACGAGTTCAAAGAAACAGCTGGTTGGCCGCATCAGCTTTATATAAGGGAAGGTCGCCGGATGATTGCCGAAGTTGTGATGACT
Source organism: Paenibacillus allorhizoplanae (assembly GCF_927798215.1). Lineage (NCBI taxonomy): Bacteria > Bacillati > Bacillota > Bacilli > Caryophanales > Paenibacillaceae > Paenibacillus > Paenibacillus allorhizoplanae. The sequence continues at coordinate 127,305 of NZ_CAKMMW010000021.1, read as the reverse complement.
GAGCATCACTGCCGTAAGTATACAGTGGCGGAAGACTCCATTGGTCTGGCAGCCTATACTATGGATTCCCATAACTGCCGAAGAATTGTATTGGATGGACGTTGCGTCAATGAAGGCAATGTAGAAATCAGTCCTAGTGGACCCTACCCGATTTCATATCGTTCTATCGTACCCAAAGGCGAGGAATGTTCGAATCTGATCGTACCGGTTTGTCTGTCCTCCTCGCACATTGCCTATGGTTCGATTCGTATGGAGCCCGTATTCATGATTCTCGGGCAATCTGCGGCAACCGCAGCGGCGCTCGCCTTGGAAGCAGGCTGCGCCGTGCAGGAAATCGATTACGCCAAGCTCCGTGAAAGACTTTTATTAGACGGACAGGTGCTGAACGCTTGAATATGTTTGTTTGACTTTCTGAACTACAGGCTGCCGGCAAACCGGCAGCCTGTTAAAGTTATAGTCCCCTTTTAACTTAATAAATCTACTATATGTCTGTCCCCTGAGATCGGGTTATAATAGGATAGAGTAAAGGAGATCGGAGTTGGAGAGGGGGAGAATAGCGTTGAACAAGATTAACGTCGTGAAAATCTTGGGCAAAGTTTCTGGACATCGTTTTATGTTGTTAGCGGTTTTGAGCTTAGTCGCGTTTTTGTTGTTCGTCATGAGCGGCTGCTCAAAATCGCAGCAGGCGGACGACGATGACAGTACCGAGATGGACGAATTGATCTGGTATTACCCACAGAACAAGGCGAATGCCGACTTGCAGCTGGTGAATGCCGAAGTCAACAGGCTGATCGCAAATAAAATTCAAGCGAGCGTCAAGCTGCAGCCTGTTGATTTCGCGAGCTACGAGCAGAAGTTGAATACGCTCGTGGCAGCAAGCGATCCCATGGATATTGTCTGGACCTCGAACTGGCTGTTCCCCTGGGAGGCCAATGCCCGTAAAGGCGTGTTCCTGCCGCTGGACGAACTGCTTGAGCGCAATGGACAGAAGCTGCGAGCATCAATGTCTCCACGATTCTGGAATGACGGTAAGCTGGATGGGAAGCAGCTTGCCGTGCCGAACTACCAAATTGCCGCTATGCGCCCGAGCTTGGTCATCCAAAAGCGATTCGTCGATAAATATAAGCTCGATCTAAGTGCGATCCGCAAAATCGACGATATCGAGCCTTTCTTGAAACAGCTGAAAGAAGGGGAACCGGGTATCGTTCCTTTCGGCACGACAAGAGGCTTCTATACGAACCACATCTATGGCATCGACTGGCGCGTGTCAGTTTATCAAGGCGATGTGACTAACCGAGTTCTTCCGGATGTCACGACGGAAATGAAGCAGAATTTTGCTTTGGTTAACAAATGGTACGACAAAGGATATATTAACCAAGACGCCGCTACGTTGAAGAATGCAGCGGATGTCTACAATAAAGGCAACACGGCTGTATGGTTCGATTTTACGGGAAAACCTGGCTCCGAGGCAGAGTTTAAGGCCGGAGACGGCGGCTTCGACGTCGTGCTCGTTCCGCTGGCAAAGCCGTCGTTTACCGGTGCTGTCAGCTCGATGAGTGCGATTAGCCGAACATCAAAGCATCCGGACAAAGCGATGAAGCTGCTTGAGGTGGTAAACACTGATAAGCAGTTGTATAACACGCTCGTCTATGGAATTGAAGGAAAGCACTATACGCGAAGTGACAGAAACTACGTCAAGCTGAATTCAGATTCCGGGTATTTCACGAACACAGATTGGGTATTCGGCAATATCCGTAATGAATATTTGCCGGAGGGGGCGCCAGCGGACAAGATCGAACAGACCGTTCGCATCAACGAAGAAGCGGAGATATCCCCTTACTACGACTTTGTGTTCGAAACCGACGACTTGAAGGCGGAACTTGCCAATGTAAAAGCAGTGAACGACGAGTATTATGCAGCACTCGCCACTGGAACAGTCGATCCAGTGAAGTATTTGCCGCTCTACGAAGAGAAGTTGATTAGGGCTGGCAGCGAAAGGATAAGATCCGAGAAACAGAGGCAGCTAGACAACTGGCTGAAGACGAAGGGGAAGAAGTGACTCCAATCTTTATCGATAAAGGCTGAGAACGACGGTGCAAATCACACCGTGCGGTTCTCGGCCTTTTGGCATTTCCGCGGTGCGGTCTCCATGCCCGAGCCCTCGCAATATTCCAGAGCACGATCGGACTTCAGTTAGTAAAATACAGATCGTTTACTTAAAGTGGCGATAAAAGTACAGTTTTTGCACTGTTTTATAGATGAAAATTCGGATAAATTGATCTCAGGCAGCAAGCCAAGCAAATCGTACAGGCAAGGAGGAAGGCATCCTATGAAGCGCAAGAAGGCATTCCGGTTTTTCGGCAGGAACATCGAACTGTTTACGCTCTCGCTTCCCGCAGTCATCTATATTTTCATCATGGCGTACATTCCGATGTTTGGCGTCGTTATCGCTTTTAAAAATTATAGGTATGACAAGGGCATTCTAGGCAGTGAATGGATCGGTTTCAAGAACTTCGAGTTTCTGTTTAAAAGCGAAACCGCATTGCGAATCACCCGCAACACGGTCGTGTATAACCTGGGTTACATGGTGCTAACGACAATTGCAGCACTCACCGTAGCCATTCTTCTCAATGAAATTGCAAAAAGGTGGCTTAAAATTTATCAGACAGCGTTGATATTGCCCTTTTTCCTTTCATGGGTCGTCATGAGCTACATCACTCAGGCGTTTCTCGATCACGAAAATGGATTTATCAACAGCTGGCTCGTGACAGCCGGTATGGAAAAAATTTCGTGGTACTTCGAAGCCGAATATTGGCCCTACATTCTAAACATTGTGCATTTGTGGAAAGCGATCGGCTTCTCGGCGATGGTGTACTACGCCGGTATTCTCGGCATTGATGGCGAACTGTATGAAGCCGCCCGAATTGACGGAGCGAAGCGGATGCAGATGGTGACGAATATTACGATCCCGCAGCTGACGCCGCTGATTATTATTCTGCTTATCCTCAGTATCGGGAATATGTTCCGAGGCGACTTCGGCTTACATTTTTTCATCCCGAACAACAACGGGATGACGTATTCGACCACAGACATTATCGATACTTACATCTACCGTGCGCTCAGTGAAATTGCGGACGTTAGTATGGCATCGGCCGTAGGTTTGTACCAGTCGTTCGTCGGTTTTGTTCTCGTAGTCAGCGCCAATTTAATCGTTAGACGAATTAATGAGGACAATTCTTTGTTCTAAGGAGGGAACATTTCGTGGTAGTCCAACAGTCCAAAGCGGTATGGAGCCAACTAATCATACATACCATATTCATCTTGCTCACGATCGTAATGCTCGTTCCATTCGCCCTCGTTATCGTCATCTCGTTTTCTGATGAACAGTCGATTCTGCATAGTGGCTTTCGCCTTATTCCGGATCAGTTCAGCGCTGCGGCGTACCATTACTTTCTAAAAACGCCGGAAACGATCCTACGGGCCTACGGTGTGACGCTTATCGTCGCTGTTATTGGCACATGCATCAGTCTAATTCTAACCTCTACGATGGGCTACGTGCTGTCGAGGAAGGATTATGGTCTGCAGCGAGCAACGTCATTCTATGTTTTTTTCACAATGCTGTTCAACGGTGGTCTTGTACCGTTCTACATTATGATCACCCAGATATTGCATTTAAAAAATTCAATATGGGCACTTATCGTACCTGGATTACTCAGTCCATTTTACGTACTGATTATGAAGGGCTTCATGGCAAAAATCCCGACCGAGATTATTGAGTCTGCGAAAGTAGAGGGAGCGCGTGAGTGGCGAATTTACACGGAACTGATTCTTCCGCTCTCGAAGCCGGCACTGGCTACATTGGGATTGTTTATCCTTTTTAACTACTGGAATGAATGGTTCAACGCACTTCTGTTTATCAACAACGAGAACCTGGTTCCGCTTCAGTTGCTGCTCGTGAGGACCATGAACACACTTGACTTCATCACATCGCGTCCCGAGTTCGCCTCAGCGTTGGTTACGCTCAATGTTGATATGGGGGACTTTCCGAAGACGTCTGCTAAATTTGCTGTAGCTGTTCTATCAGCAGGTCCGATGTTGTTGGTCTTTCCGTTCTTTCAACGGTTTTTCGTTAAGGGACTGACGATCGGCGCTATTAAAGGTTAAGTTGCAAGCCTCGGATGGGGAAAGTTTGAAAGGAGGGAACCAAGGAGTAGGATTCGACTTTTCACATCCGCTTTCATAAATAAGCTTGATAATCATAATAAGGGAGGTTTTTTCATTGAAAAAGATTATAAAATCACGGTTTCAGTGGATGTCCACACTCGCAGTTAGCTCCGCACTTGCCATTGCCGTAACCGGTTGCGGCAGCAGTACAGACAACACAAGCAGTCCTTCCCCGTCAAGCAGCACAGCACCAGCTCCATCAGCAACGGCAGCGCCCAAGAAGCTTGACCCGGTTGAACTGACTTGGTACTACCCACAGAACAAAGCAAATCCAGATCTACAACTCGTGAATGATGCTGTTAATAAGATTACACAAGAGAAAATTAACGCAACAATCAAGTTAATGCCGATCGACTTCGGTACTTATGAGCAGAAGTTGAACACGATTGTAGCTGCTAACGAAGTAACGGATATTATCTGGACGTCGAACTGGCTGTTTAAATTCGATCTGAATCAGAAGAAAGGTGTATTCCAGCCACTCGACGATTTGTTGAAGAATCAAGGACAGAAACTTTACAAAACATTGGAAGAGAAATTCTGGAATGATGCGAAGCTAGACGGCAAAATTTATGCGGTACCTAACTACCAAATCTCGGCAACTCGAGCAGGACTGGTCATGCAGAAGCGTTTTGTAGATAAGTATAAACTGGACGTTAACACGATTAAGAAGATGGAAGACCTCGAGCCGTTCCTGAAGCAGATCAAGGATAACGAGCCAGGGATCACACCATTCGGGACCACTCGCGGCTTCTATACTGGTACTCTTTATAACATCGACGGGAAGGGTCCCGTTTACAAAAACGATACGACATTCAAAGTCCTTCCAGATGTGACAACTGAAATGAGAACCAACTTCAAGCTGGCGAACTCCTGGTATACCAAAGGTTACATTAATAAAGACGCTGCAACCCTAAAAAGTGCGGCAGACGCGTACAACAAAGGCACCACAGCGGTATGGTTCGACTTTACCGGTAAGCCAGGCTCTGAGGTTGAGTTCAAAGCAGCGAACGCTGGCAACGATGTCGTGCTCGTACCATTGACTAAAGCAGTCTTTAGCGGTGCAGCAAGCACACTGAACGCGATCAGCCGGACTTCCAAAAATCCAGAGAGAGCGATGATGTTCCTTGAACTGGTGAACACCGATAAGCAATTGTATAACACGCTCGTTTACGGTATTGAAGGTAAGCATTATACGAAGACAACAGGCAATTTCATCAAAATTAATCAGGATGCTGGTTACTTCACGAACACGGACTGGATCTTCGGCAGCATCATCAACGAGTATTTACCGGAAGGCTCACCAGCCGACAAACTGGAGCAAACAGCGAAGGTTAATGCTGAAGGCGAAGTTTCCCCGCTTACTGGATTTGTCTTCAATACGGAACCTGTGAAAACGGAAACGGCAAACGTCAAGGCAGTCAACGATGAGTACTATGCCGGTCTTGCAACGGGTACGCTCGATACAGACAAATACTTGCCGATCTATGAGGAGAAATTGAAGAAAGCTGGCGCCGATGCGATCGTAGCGGAGCGTCAGAAGCAGCTTGATGCGTGGTTGAAGGCGAACGGCAAGAAATAAGCTAGGCTAACAAATCTATGGATTACCTGGGCTATCTCCCTAAAACAGCAATGTTTTTCTGGAATAGCCCAGGTTTTTATGGGCTTTGCACAAATATATGAAACAAGCGTATGAGGAGGATTTGATGTGAAGATTGCCTTACTGCAAAGAAAAGACATGCGGGAACGAGTATTTGGCACCGAACATTTAGCACAGCTTCGCGAAATAGGTGAAGTTACACTCAATGAGGAAAATGTAAACCCAACGGAGGAACAAGCGCGTGCACTCATTGCCAATGCCGATGTTGCCATCACATCATGGGGCTGTTGCGCATTAACGGAACGGGTACTCGAGAGCGCACCGAATTTGAAGCTCGTTCTGCATGCGGCCGGCACTGTTAAGCCGATCGTAACGGACGCGCTTTGGCAGCGCGGGGTTCGTATATCCAACGCGACGGAAGCACTTGGCCAAGGGGTAGCGGAGACAGCACTCGGGTTTACGATTGTGTCGCTGAAAGACATGTGGCGACTCAGCCGGGAGACAGCAGCTGGCGGCTGGGGCGACGGCTCACGCGTACGTGAAGTGTACGGTCTTACTGTCGGGGTTGTCGGAGCAGGACGTGCGGGCTCTCACTACATTAAACTGCTTCGTCAGTTCGATGTCAGGATCGCGCTCTACGATCCATTCGTCAGCGCGGAGCGAGCCAGAGAGATGGGCGCTCAGAAACTAGAGCTGGAGGACCTATTGCGCCAGAGCGACGTCATTTCCATTCATTTGCCATCGCTGCCAGAGACGAATCACATGTTTAATGCTGAACGGCTTGCTTTGATGAAGGACGACTGTGTGCTCATCAATACCGCCCGCGGTTCGGTTATCGACGAGGAGGCTCTCACTGCCGAATTGAGCAAGGGAAGATTGTTCGCATGTCTCGACGTCACGGATCCGGAGCCGCCGCAAGTGGACCATCCGTTTCGTAATCTGCCGAACGTTATTCTGACCCCGCATATCGCAGGCGCCGTTAATAACGGCATGGGTCGCATCGCGAAATCGGTAGTGAACGACCTGCAAGCTTATCTCGAAGGTCGCCCCTTGAGTGGCGAAGTTCGGGCAGATCAGATGCATTTGTTGGCTTGAGTTACATGCTGTCAAATATCTAAGCGGAAAACTGGTATCTATTTCTGGAAAAAATTCTTATCTTTAGGGTTTTTGAAAAGTAGATACCAGAAATCCGTCAATTTCTGCACAATGCTTTGCAGGTTTTTCAGTTTATCAAACAGAAAGGAGAGTAAACAACTAGGATAATAGAGGGATAGTAACGATATTTGATAATAAAGGAGGCTAAATAATGAAAGTAAAGTCAATATGCCGCTTAGGTCTAATCGCAACAATGAGTTTTGCCATGGTGATGGGGGGATTGCCCGCTCAACCGGCTTCGGCGGCGGGTGTTACTTACTACGTGTCGCAAGCATCGGGAGCCAGTGATAGTCCTCCTAACGACGGAAGTCAGACTAAACCGTTCCGTACCATTCAGAAATGCGCTAGCATCGCACAGCAGGGGGATACTTGTCTCGTATCCTCAGGCATTTACCGTGAGACCATTACACCATCAAATAGTGGTATCGCGGGTTCGCCAATTACAATTCAAGCTGCGTCTGGAGCCAACGTTGTGGTTAGTGGTACCGATCTGATCAGCGGAACGTGGACATCCGCAGGGATTGCCGGCACGCCGTCGGTGTACAAAGTGCCTTACACAAGAAGCTCGCTTATAGATGAGACGGAGGAGCAGTTCTTCATTGTTCCCAAGGACGCAAACGGCTATTTAAACGGAGATCCAACATTGCTTTGGGAAGCTCGCTGGCCAAACATTACAGCTTACAGCTTGAACGCTCTAAAAGACAAGATGGCCTACATGGAGTCTGCCACGAATATGACGACCTATTACACAGTAACAGACAGCACTCTACCCAACATCAATTGGGCTGGTGCTTCGATCTGGGAGCGTGGAGGTGATGCCTACACGGGGCAAACTTCGACCATTACCGCCTTCAACAATACAACTAAAACGCTTACAATGAATCCAGTCTCAAATGACCAATCTTATTATTCGCCTCGGCAAGGAAGTACGTATTTCCTCTCTGGCGTATTGGGAGCACTCGATGTGGCAAGCGAGTGGCATACAGATGCGACAGATCTCTACTTGTGGGCTCCTTCTGGTGGCGTTCCCGCTAATGTTGAAGCCAAGACGCGTCAAACCGCATTCAATTTGAAAGGTAAATCCTATATCACGATCTCTGGCATTCGAACGATGGCGGCAAACATCCTGATGGGTACGGTCGGCAGCACACCGTCCGCCTACAATGTGCTTGACAAGGTTAAAGCCGAGTATTTGTATTTCTCGGATTACAGCCATGGCACGTCGATCGAGAGTCAGCGCGAGCGGGGCATCAATATGGTAGGCGATTACAATGAGTTGAAAAACAGTACGATCGCCTATTCTACCGGAACGTTGATCCATATTGCCGGCAAAGGCAATCGGATCGTCAATAATAGCATTCATGATGGCAGTTATATGGCCACGCACGATTCGCTAATCCGTTTATCAAGCGGAGCCGAGAACGTCATCGATCACAATGAGATCCGCGAATCGGGGAGAGGTCTCCTGTCGATCTACCAGGGCAGTGGAGTGATCAGCTACAACGATATGTATCGGGGCATGAAGCTATCCCGTGACGGTGGTCTGATCTATGCTTGGGGTTCAGACCTCAGCAACACCGAATTCCACCACAATTGGATTCACGACAGCAAAGGAGACGACACGAGTGTAGGCATGTATTTCGACAACTACACGGAGAATGCGATTATCCATCACAACGTTATCTATAACAACGATACGGGGATTCAGATGGGGGCGCCAGGTAATTTCAAGCTTGTCCACAACAACACGATCGTCAATAATGATAAAAGCATTGGGTTTCACGGTGCAGCTGGATATCCCGACGATTTCTATGGCACTCGTTTCTATAACAACATTATGACGGATAAAGCTTTCGCAATTGATTCGGATCGCAAGCTGTTTCCCACAACCGTCTCTCAAGGTTACAATACCATCTCGCAAGTCGGTCTAAACTTCGTCAACCCAGCAGGAGGCAACGGCAACGACTTCAGGCTGCAAACAGGCTCAACGGCGATTGACAGCGGGGCGGCGATTGCAGGCATTACCAGCACATACACCTGGGGCGGGACGGCGCCTGACGCCGGGGCTTACGAGTTGGGTGGCGGGTCCAACAGTTCCAACTGGATTCCGTCTTTCAATCACGCCAATTATCCGTCTTCACCGGCTTGGCAAATGATTGACACGCCGTACATGAATCGCATTAAAAATAGCGCTTTTGAGAAAGGGCTTACCGATTGGCTCACTTGGTCGACAGCTGGAACTGAAACAACCGTTGGCTCCGATTCTCAATATGCCGTACCAGCCTCTCCGATGCCAACTAAGCCGAATTGGATTAACCGTGGCAAGAATAACAAACTTCGGCTTGGAGATGGCAGCAGTCCTGCAGGAGGTTCGGTAGTCGGCGATGGGATTGAGCAGTCTATATCAGGTCTCAAACCAAATACGGCCTATACGTATTCCGCTTGGATTTATAACATCCCGCTCGATCCCAATACAACGACACCGGTTTCGACAGAAACGATTTTACTAGGAGCTGAGAATTACGATGCATCTGCACCGACCATGCCTAAAGTGTCGGTAGCTTCGACCAGTGGGAAGTATGTACGCCAGGAGTTGAATTTTACAACAGGGTCGCTTACTGCTGTGAACGGAACGCCGATCAAACCGCGCGTGCAAATTTATAAGAATAAGTCGTACGCTTACCATTACTCCTTTGCGGACGACGCCGGCTTAATTGAATCCGCGCCGTTTAATTCAGGGCTTAGCGATGACACTAACCTGAAAGATGTAGCTTTCGTCGGTGCGCCGGCAACTAGTACGACAGCGGGAGCAACAGGAAGCTTGACCTTGAATGGAACGCTTCAGAACGGTAGTGCAGCTAGTTGGTCGGGAGCGACGATTACATTCGCTTCGAGCGATCCTAGTGTCGTGAGTATCAACAGTTCCACCGGAGGGACAGTCAATTACACGGCGGTGGGTGCAGGTCAAACGACCGTGACCGCTATTGCAAGGAAAGGGAACATCGCCAAAGCGACGAGCCAAATCGTTACCGTGTATCCGGTTGGAACACCTGCTGTGACGGATTTTACTGCCAAAGCATATGGAACGAATGCTAGCGGGTTTACGACGTTCAACAGCTCCACGAATACGTACACGCTTATCGGCAAAGGGGATAACATTTGGGGCACCTCCGACGACTTTGTCTTCCTGAAGAAGTCCGTGCTTAACTCCAATACGGCCAGCAACAAGATTACACTGAAGGCGAATATTGAGTTCAGCTCGTACGACCCAGGTTCCATCGGTCTTATGTTCCGCGAGCAGGACACGGCAGGTTCCGAGCATGCGGAGTTCCGGATGGACGGAGCAGGCGATATCCTCCGGCTTGTGTTTCGAAATACTGCGTCTGGATCAACTGATCTGATCAACCATTACAAAACCGGCGTGAAGCTCATACCTGCCACAACAGGTGTGGTGCCTCGCGTATTGCCTATCATGCTGACGAAGGAAGGTAACACCGTGAAAGGATATTACCTAGACGTCAACCTTTACGTTTTGTTTGGCCAAACGACGGTCAACTTTACGAACGGCGCCAACATTCTTGCGGGGATTGCGCTGTACTCCAGCGCAGGAAGGCCTGATGTGAAGGCGGTCATTACGGATTTGCAGCTCACAACGAATTACTAAGATTAGGTCCCGCTATTCCAAAGTACACCCTTCGGTCAACCGAAGGGTGTATATCTATGAAAAGGAAATGCGGATTTTATGTAGAAATAGGTAAAGATAAACGAAGCGTTTGTTGGAAGATCAATCATTTTGAACTTGTATAGGAAGTTGGAGAAGAGGGGATGGACCATTGAACAACTACTTGCGTAAGTACCGGGAACGGAAATATTTCATGCGTATCATTCTATCGATCAATCTGCTCATTATATCCGTTATGCTGGCCTCCTTGCTGTCCGCTTTCCTGTATTCGAAAAAAATTAGTTTGGATTCCCAGCAAGAAGCTAACGAGAAAGTGCTTTCACAAATTAACTACAACATCTCTTACATGAATGACACCGTGAAAAATTTTGCAATATCCATGTTCTACGATACGGATTTGGCCCATTTGTTATTCAGTGGCGAATCGGATACTTTTGAAGATACCAACCGAGTAAACAAGTTAACCAAGACCATTGCATATAACTCTTTTATTCACTCCATCGTCATCTACAACAGTAAGCGAAACATGTTCTTTACAAGCGGTGACGACGCAATAACGAGCTCAACCAGCAATCTAATGAATCAAATGGGTGAATTTCTGAGTGGCGCCAAGCCAATATTCAAAATGCAAATGATGCCGCTACGTTACGTACCGGATCTCAAGCATCCAGAGCGGTCACAGCAAGTGATCTCCCTGTTTATGTTTGACTCGCTAGACGCATATACGAAGAAGGAAAGTGCGCTTATCATTAATGTGAAGCCAGAATGGCTGTTTGAGAAGTTGGAGCTGATGAATCGTCAATCTTCGAATCGTTCCAATCGGATATTTGTCCTGGACCAGAATAAAGACATGTACAGTCCGGACATTCAAAACGACCAAGATCTGGGGAATCTGAAGGACGTGGTATATCGGCAAATTGATACCACCCACCGGCAGGTGTCTCAGTTTACGTATATGGCTACCGGCGAAAAGCAAATCGTCAACTACATCGTCAATCGCTCCGTTAACTGGGTGATCGTCGCTGTCGAACCTTATGTTGGCGTGCTCGCTGCGGTTGATCGGCTGAAGGCCGTCTTTATTACAGTCGCCGCAATTTGTCTTGTGATCGCCGTTTTTGCCTCATGGGTCATCTCGAATCGTCTGTACTCGCCGATTAATGTACTTCTCAAACAGACGAAGCGAATGCCCGGCGGCGAACCGGATCGCACAAACGAGCAGGACGAGATCAGCTATATATCGGATATCTACAATCATCTGATAGAGAAGCTCATGACAGAGCAGACGAAGCATGACAGTAATGAAGCAATCGTGCGTTCTTACTATTTGCGCAAGCTCGTGACCGATAGCGAAGCTTTCTCCTCGGAAGAATGGGCTGAGTGCGTGCGAGGCGGATATGTGAATGCTGATTTGGAAAAAGAGAGCATTGTCGGAGTCCTCAAGCTCGATCGCTACGAAGAGCTGAAAGACAACTTGCTCGGCGTGAATGTGAACTTGCTGAATTTTGCTGTGTCCAATATCATTCGGGAAATTGTTCCTGAGGGGCTGCGTGGGGATGTCGTCGACATTCGTGGCGAATACTTGGTGCTGGTCTTCGAAGCTGGCACACGTCAGAAAGAAAGCTATGCGGCTATTACCAAACTGGTGCAACAAGCGCAGCAGATCATCGGGGATTACTACCATGTCACTTTCACAGTAGCGCTAGGCGATGTCGCGTCCCATTATCACGAGCTGACGGCCCGTTACGAGAAAGCATTGGATTACCATCTATACAAAATGAATTTTGGCCATGGCTCCGTGATCACACCAGAGATGGTGCAGAGCAATCTTGCCAATCTCGAGGCACACATCCCACTCGAGCTCGAGCGAAAATTCGCAGAGGCGATCAAATCGAGCCGTCCAGACAACGTCATCCAGGAACTGGAGCATTTGCGCCGGCTGATCGCGGGGATGAGCTCCGACGCCGTCGTGCAATCGGTGATCCAGCTTGGCATCCTGATTAAACAGACGGTTCGTGAAATTAATCAGAACAAGCTGTCACCGCTGCTTATCGACCTTCGCTCCATTGATCGCCTCGTATTCGAAAAGGAGACACTGGACGAAATCTTCGCAGAGTTCGGCGCCATCCTAAGCGCGATTTTCGAAGATCAAAAGCGGGGGACGGAGACGAAAGACCATTTTATCATCGATACGATTAAAGATGTCATTCAGGCAAATTACTCCAATCCCAATCTGAGCCTGCAGGAAATCGCGGATATGCTCCGGATGTCATCTGCCTACGTTGGCCGCATTTTCAAGAAGCAGGAGACGCTCTCCGTGGCGGATTACATCAATGAAATTCGTTTGTTGAAATCAGTCATGCTGCTTGAGAACAATAATTTGCCGGTGAACGAAATTTCCGAGAAGGTTGGATTCAGCTCACCGAGCTACTTTTTCAAACTGTTTAAGAAGCGCTTTGGCACGACGCCGAAGGATTATCGCATCAAGAAATCGCTGTCCTTATAGGCAGATCGCTTCGAAACGTCATTGTGCATAAAAGTTCAAATTGTTCATTGATTTGGTGAAAGAAAGTGCGAATCTTGCACTTTCTTTTGTTTTTTCAGGGCGTTACTCTGATCTTAAGTCGAGAGAACAAAGGGGAATTTACATGCAAGATGTAATTGTATTTGAGACACGCAGTCTCCATTCCTTAGTCAAAGTGTTTTCGGACGAGGAACTTAGAGCCGAGTCTTATACGAGGAGCTCCGTCTTGCGCGGAGAAACGTTTAATTTTCAGGTCGCCTATCGGGCGCCTGCTTTGACCAAGCCAATTCATGTGAGCGTCACTTCCACCTTACAAGCAGTAATTACTTTACGAGAGGTAGGTTTAGCGCCGTCAGAGCTTCCTTGCCAGCGCCGCCATGATGACAATGTGCTGCGGGTTACGCCAGGACTTTACCCAGATCCGTTGTACCCAATCGTTAGAGATCGGGGCATTGTGGGGATCCATTATCAATGGAGATCCATATGGGTCACTGTGGAGGTGGATGAAGAGACGCCAGCGGAGGAGTACTCCTTGGATGTGCAATTTGCAACTGTAACGGGAGAGAGACTTGGCGGGGAGTGCTTTCAACTAGATGTCTTGCCAGCGGTGTTACCGCCACAGACATTAATTCACACAGAGTGGTTTCATGCCGATTGTTTAGCAAATTATTACGAAGTTGAGGTTTTTAGTGAAGCACACTGGGCGTTAATTGATAAATATATGCAAACCGCTGTACGGCATGGCATGAACATGGTGCTCACGCCACACTTCACGCCCCCTCTGGATACCCAAGTCGGCGGCGAGCGCCCGACGGTTCAATTGGTGGATGTGCGTAAGGAGCAAGACGGCACGTACGAATTCGGCTTCAACCGACTAGTGCGTTGGATAGAGCTATGCGAGCGAGTGGGGATCCGCTATTTCGAATTCTCCCACCTTTTCACTCAATGGGGGGCGAAGCACGCTCCGAAGATTGTAGCGGAGGAACAGGGTGAGGTGCATCGCATTTTTGGCTGGGAAACAGATGCAACTGGGGAGGCGTACAAGTCCTTCCTGTGTCAATACTTACCCAAACTTACAGCATTACTTCAAGAGCGAGGACTTGAAAATCAGTGTTATTTTCACATTTCGGATGAGCCACTTCTTGAGCATATGCCCTGGTATCGCAGCGCAAGCGAGTTGATGCAGGCGTACTTGGGAGATTTTCCAATTATCGATGCGTTGACCAATGTTGAGTACTATGAACAGGGGCTTGTGAAAGGGCCGATACCGGCGAACGACCACATCGAACCGTTCCTCAATCGAAAGGTACCGGAGCTATGGACGTATTACTGCTGCGTACAATACCAGCAAGTTTCCAATCGATTCTTCAATATGCCATCCGCCCGTAATCGGGTGATCGGTGTGCAGTTGTATAAGTTCCAGATTGCTGGTTTCTTGCATTGGGGCTACAACTTCTGGAATACACAGTATTCACTGCAAGCGATTGATCCGTTTCGCGTCACCGACGCAGGGCGCAGCTTTCCATCCGGCGATGCTTTTCTGGTCTATCCCGGGGAGGAAGGGCCGGTAGAGTCGATCCGTATGGAAGTGTTCTATGAGGGCTTGCAGGATCTAAGGGCGCTGCAGTTGCTAGAAAGCTTGGTCGGGCGCGACCGGGTGCTGGCATTAATTGAAGAGGGTCTGACAGAGCCTTTGAGCTTTAGCCGTTATCCGTCAGATGCGGAGTGGCTGCTCGGGCTGAGAGAAAGAGTCAATCAGGCGATAACTTTTGCATCGGAGTCAACCAAAAGGGGAGAGAGCCATGAAAGCTGAAAATAAACCAATAGAGGTCATCATTGTTGGAGCAGGCAGTCGCAGTATGAATTACGCGAGCTACGCGCTGAAGCACCCGGAACAGCTTAAGGTGGTTGGGGTGGTGGACCCCAATCCTCTTCGGCGAGCGCATACGGCTGAACGTTATGGATTAGCAGAGGACATGTTATTTGCGGATGTGGAGTCACTTGTTGCTCGGCCGAGATTGGCCGATGCGGCGATTAATGGGACCTTGGACGCGCAGCACGTGTCGACGAGTCTGCCGCTGCTGCATAAAGGCTATGATCTGCTGCTTGAGAAGCCGATTGGGATAGCGGAGGACGAAGTACTGGAGCTGCATCGCACAGCGCATGCGTACGGTCGCAAGGTCATGATCTGCCATGTACTGCGTTATGCCCCGTTCTACGTGGAGCTGAAGCGTGAGCTAGAGGCAGGGACAATCGGGGAAATTCTTCACATTCAGACGGAAGAAAATGTGGATTTTCACCACATGGCCACGGCGTTCGTTCGCGGAAAATTCGCAAATAAGGAGCGAGGAGGCTCGTCTTTCCTCATGCAAAAGTGCTGCCATGACCTCGATCTCATCACCTGGTTCCAATCGAAAGTACGGCCAGTCAAGGTGAGTAGTTATGGCGGCCGCTCGTATTTCCGCGATTCGCGGGCTCCCCAAGGTTCGGGGACTCGTTGCCTGGCCGACTGCGAAATCGAAGAGAACTGTGTGTACTCAGCGAAGAAGCTGTACGTGGAGCAGCCGCTATGGCCGGTTTACGTGTGGCCACGATACTTAGACGGCGTGCGGCTCAGCGATGAAGAGAAGCTGGAGAGTCTAAGAACAGACAATCCTTTCGGTCGTTGCGTCTGGAAGTGCGATAATGACATTGTCGATCACCAGGCCGTAATGCTGGAATTCGAGAATGGAAGCACCGCCGTACACAATCTGGTGGGCGGGGCAGCGAAGGCTTGTCGCACCTTACATATAACAGGAACAAAGGGCGAAATCTACGGAGTGCTTGAGGAAGGCTTCTTCGTGGTACGTCACCCGCATCTGCGGGAAGGCGGTGTTTATAGCGAGCACCGCGTCAATATTCCGGTTAGCAGGGATATGCATGGTGGCGGGGATCACCGACTTGTTGAAGATTTCGTTCGCGTCGTGCGAGGAGATACTTCCGCCCAATTTTCCACGTCGTTGGAGCATAGCATCGTCGGACATCTTGTCGGGTTTCGAGCGGATGCTTCCATGGAATCTGGAAATTCGTTGCACATGGATTGGAACAGCCTGGCAAAATCGAACTAGCACCGATTTCTGCAACTTGAATACTAAAAGCAAAGGAGCTAAGCGTCTATATCGCTTAGCTCCTTCACGATTTCTACCCATCATGGTATATCCTATTTCCACTTAGTTCCCAGCCATATTACGAGGAACGGTAACTATACTGGTAACTACTGTTTTATTACCTGCGTTGTCGGTAGCCGTGTAGGTGATTGTGTACGTACGATCTTTCACGGCTCTCAGACTGAACGTTGTAGCTGAAGTACCAATGGCCGCTTCAATGTCGCTAGGGCTGCTGGTCGGATCGCTACAGACGATGGAGTTCAAAATGACCGACGCCACGCCTGAATCCGCATCACTAGCGTTCACTGAGGCATTGATGGCGATCATTTTTTTGTTTGGCGGCCATATTACTGTTTTGTCCAGCGTTACGGACAAAGAAGGAGAAGTTACGTCTTGGCTGCCAATAACGATAACTTTATTTGCTTCTGCATTGCCTGCTTTATCGACAGAACGATACTGAACCGTAGTTGCACCACCTTGAGGAATTATAAAAAGTCCTGTATACGGATTCCAAGCTCCGTTGTCACCGACCCGATATTCGGTTCTAGCGACACCAGACAAATTGTCGGTTGCTGAAAGGGCAACCACTGTCATCTGTGTCCCATAAACAGCTTCAGCCACTGTGACTGGAGCCCTGAGATCCGTCAATATACCTATGCTTCCTTCCTTCGTTACAGGTCCCAAGGTAACGGATGCATGAACGGAAGTAATCCCTTCCCCAGTTGCGGTTACCATGCCATTGTTATCCACTGTTGCCACTGCGTTATTGTCACTTCTGTATGAGTACGTTGCCTGGCTCAAATCTGCAAGAGATCCATCGGATACATAGCCAGTCACCGTTAATACGGCAGGGCTTCCAGCTCCTACAAACATTTTATCCGCAGCTATGGAAATAGAATTAAGCACATCTTCAACTTGGATGTCCAACTGCGAAATGACGGCTTTCACCGGTGGCTTGCCGCTTCCCGAGAACATTCCGATCCCCGCGAGGAAGTCAGTTCCTTCAAACTCTACTGTTGTGGATCCAATAGATAGCCACTGCGAATCTTTATAATAATAACCAGTTACTTTATTGCCTTCTTTAACCAATTTCATCTGGAACGGAGTGTTGATGCTCTTGCCCGCATAGTCCAGCAGCAGGCCTGTTGACGAACCCCAGTATTTCTGTTGTGCAGGTGGATTTTGCGAATCCAGAATACTCTCGTTATTACGGAATACATATCGGAGCACCTTACCAGTGCCGTCCGTACGGAACTGAACATGTTTAGAATCCGCTGTGTCCTTAGCGCGGAACATCAAGCCGATCGATGCCGGATCCGCGTAGTCGAAGGAGTCAATCGTTGCTGTAAATGTGACTGTAGCATTAGGGTCGGAGATATGAACGTTTTTGCTAAGATAAACGAAATCGTCCGTTTTGTCCCATACATTGTCTCCAACGCCTACAAGCGAATAGTTGCCATCGGAATCCGTTGTGACGAAGCCTTTGCTATGGGAACCGTACGTCTTCAGAGCCCAGCCTGCCGGCCCAGTATCAGATCCGCCAGTAGGGAAGACCGTCGAGATCTGTGATGCTGCTTTCGTCATGCCGTCCTTGGAAACAGTTGCCGACACAGTGACTTGACCTGCTGCAAGGGCTGTTACAGAAGCAGAACCATTGTTGACGCTATTAATACGCAGTACTTGAGGGTCACTGGAAATCAACTGGATATCGGCCGTAGACAGATCCGCCGGCGATCCATTTTGCTGTGTTCCGGTCAAATTCAAGATCCCTTGCTCTCCGACCGTAAAGAGATTTACTGGTGTCGTGAACTGGACTTCTTTCAAGAAAGTTTGGCTTACCCCTGCATCGAACTGCGTGTTTTCAATCAAACCCGTATCGTCTGCGTATGAGATGCCCACGGCTGATCCAGGCTTATAGATGCGCACTCTTGCATCCGTATTAGTTGGGCCTGTTCGGAAAGTAATTTCTTTGCGAACAAATTGGTTATCTTTTACAGTCGTATCGATAGCGTTTCCGCCATAATTAAATACGCCGAGAACGATGGATTCCCCAGGCTCGTTGTAAACCCAAGCTACAAATTTATATTCGGTGTCTGGTTTAAGACCCGTGATTTTTTGTTCCACACCGGCTCCACCTGGCCCCAATTTCAAGCGGTATTGTCTACCACGTACTTGCCAGTCTGGAGAGGCTGGTACAGATTGGACATCCGTAGTGCCGTTCGTCGTCCATTTCAGCCAGTTATCGGTAGTCCCGTTAAAGCCGCTGTTCTTAATTAAGTTCATATAAGGCGTATCAATCTGGGTGTAAGTTACGCTTGGAGGATTGGTGAAATTCGGACCTGCCGTCCAATCGGTTCCGCCATATTCAAAAGCACCTGCATCCGGGGCAATACCTACATAACCGTCCGTAACTCCCTTAATGACTGCACCTGTGTTAATAGCTGTTGAACCAGCATTTAACCGGAAGTCGTTCGCAGCTGGATTCACAAAATTTACGCCGGTGCTCGATGTCGTGTTATAGCCGTTTGCCGTATCTGCTGTTAAGGAGACACTGTTTGTAAAAATGTTGTTATATACCCTAGATCCAAACAACTCCTGGTTATATGGAGGAGATCCCCAGAAGCCTATGCTGCTGGTTCTATGATTCACAACTGTGTTGTTATAGATGAGTCGGTAGTTACCCGGTGTATTCATCTGGATTCCTACATCGTTGTTATAGATGGCATTATGATGAGCTACCACATTGTTCGCGTAGTTGTCGAAATAGAGTCCGACGCTCATATCAGATCCTTTGCTGTCGTGGATCAGATTGTGGTGGATATCACTGTTGCCCATATCAAGACCCCAACTGTATAGCAAGGCACCATCTCGAGAAAGCCACATCCCATTAGAGATGTCGTTGTACGAAATTTCGCCACTGCCAGATCTCCAATAAATGTTGAATCTTCCGGAGTCCCTGATTTCGTTGTAGCTGATCAGGTTGGCAGTCCCGCTAGAAAGCTTGACCAAGGGATCGTAGGAGGCCATATAGCTGCCGTTATGAATAATGTTGTTCACAATGCGGTTGTTGTTCCCCTCAATATTGATGAGTGTTCCCGACGAGTAGCCAATCTTACTGTTCTTGATTTCATTGTTGTTTCCGACGATGCTAATTCCGCCATTAAGCTGATCGGCATTTGTTGTATTCTGTGAGTAGTTTGAAAAGTAAACGTAATCCGCCTGGATGCCATCCAAAATGTTATTGCTCGAACCGTTCATTGTGATATTAGCGGCAAAAGTACGAATACCTTTCATATTAATGAAGGATTTCCCGTTCAAATTGAATGCAGTTTTGCGTTTTTTAACCTCAACATTGGAGGGAACCCCGCCATCAGGTGCCCATAAGTATACTTTTTGAGCAGCATCATCTACATACCACTCGTTTGGAGCGTCTAATGCGCCCAAAACCCCGCTAAGGAAGTATGTACTGCCAAGCCGAGGATACAGTTCCTGATAGTCACCTGCAATTGGTTCATACGTCAGGGTGTGGGTCGCACTATTGTAGCTTGTTACCTTACTAGTCATGCCTTGGTAGGCATTGCCGCCTCGTTCCCAGACCAGCGCGCCTTTCCAAAAATCCGAAGGCTGCGTAATGCTGGAATCCACAATTGTCGTGGCCGAGCCTGCATCGGCGGTTGCCGTACCTGCTTTTAAGCCAGGCAGTGTGTATTCGCTGATATTTGGCCAGCGTGCTTCCCAGAGCGGGGCGACGGCTGCGCCGTTATTAACGAATAGCTGGTTTTCTTTCCCGAGGCTCCAGCTTAGATCTGTCTTGTAAATTTGTCCTGCGTGTTGTGTCCAGCCACTGACTGGCTCGGTACCGCTTACAATGACCGTTGCACCAGGGGCTGTCTGAAACGTGATGGGCAGACCGTTTTGGCCTGAAGCAGCCGGTGTAACCGTCTCGCGGTATGTACCTGTTGCGATGATGCACGTATCCCCCGGCAGCATGGATTGTGCGCACTTATTGATGGTTTTGAAAGGGGACGCCTCTGAATTGCCCGCTGCGGAGTCATTTCCACTTGGAGCCACGTAGTAGGTCGTAGCAGCTGCAAGTACGCTTGGTGCTGGCAGCAACCCAGCAATAAAGCCAAGCGCTATCGTTAACGCCAAGCCTGAACCAAGCTTCGTTTTTTTTCGCATTACACAGTCCTCCTCATTAAGTAGTTTTGGATATTATCCATACTTCTAACTTACCAATTGGACAAATAATAAATAGTCAAATATCCGCACTTTACTCCTGAATGCAGCTGAAACATTTATATTTTTGTGAACCGCCGCTATTCAACAAGAAAAATTGGAACATACAGTTCCATAATAGATAAAAGTGCAGATCTTGCACTATCCTTTTGTTTGTAATCCAGTTTATGTTGGAAGTGTGTATGAATGGAGGGTGGGGCATGGTAGTGCAGCTCTTAGATCAGTTTCAATTTAATCGGGTTTCTTTACGGGGCATATGCTCCGATCGAACGTTTGTATGTGGCGACGCCATATTTGAGGAAGAAGTGGAGAGTGGTCATCAAACGTGGCGATGGGATGTTTTGGCTGTCTCTATGATCTGTAGTCAAGATCAGGTCGTCAGAAGTGTTACGTTTCATAATATTAGCGTTCATGACATTCACTTGAGATATATCAGTTTGGAATGGAAATCGAAGGATGTTTCTCCGTATTTGGATGCCAGAAGTTATGTTCAACTTCATCATTCTCAATGTTTTGAAAAATTGGCAGGTGTACGTCCTCTTCATCGTCCCAACGATTGGTCGGATCCTACTGAAGCCTCTTCCATGGTTACCGTGATCTCACGCAGACTGCCTGGCGAAGCATTGCTGCTAGGGGCTTTGCCTCCATATGAAGACTGTTTCGTGAGCTTCCCAATTATGCACGAAAGCGCGCATCGAGACGGTAATTTCCAATTAAGTGTTCAATTAACCTCACCACGCCGAATCATTTCGAATTCAGAGGTGGTGCTGGCCCACTTGATCATGCTTCACGGCAAGGACGGGATTACTTTGTTGGAGCAATATGCGGATCACATTCGAAATCGAATTCCTCAATCCTTATTGGGCAAACGGCGCATGACCGGTTGGAATTCCTGGGATTATTATGCCGGGGCTGTTTCACAGCGCGATATCGCCCAGAATACTTGTAAGGCACAGGAACAATTTGCTGACTTTATTCGCTATATCGTCATCGACGAAGGATACCAAAGCCAGTGGGGGATTTGGGAAGCAGGATGGAAATTTCCCGACGGGTTGCAAGCACTATGCGAAACGATTCGTGATGCCGGATTTGAACCGGGGATTTGGACGGCTCCGCTCATGGTTAATGTTTCTACCCCCTTATATAGGGAACATCCGAATTGGTTTGTTGACGATAACACCGGTAACCCCTATCTGGTAAGTATCGGGTATGGCTCCATGGCTCAACTCGACATCACCCAGCATGAAGTGCGCGAGCATATATGTACGATATTCACCCAATTACGGCAAGCAGGCTTTACTTACTTCAAATGTGATTTTACACAGATGCTGCTGGGCGCGTCCCGCTTCTTTCGTGACGACATAACAACCGCAGGTATGCTTCGCGAACTATTCAGTCTTATTCGAGGTTCGATAGGGGAGGAAGCCTACTTGCTTGCATGCGGCGCCCCTTACGAGACGGTTATCGGCATTGCCGATTCCCACAGAACGACAGGAGACATTCATCATTATTGGAGCCATATCCGGCAAAATATAAGGTCGATTCTGGCACGCTGGTGGATGCAAGGAACGGTAGGAAACACAGATCCTGATTTCGCTATTGTCAGGTGTGATCGCACCACGGATGATGTGCATCGTAGTCGGCGCTTACCCAAAAAGCCTTGGAAATCGGGTGCTAACTGGTATGCAGGACGAGAGATGAATCTGGACGAAGCGAAGACACTGCTGCTTGCTTGCTATCTGACCGGAGGGGATATGGTCCTCGGAGATGCGCTGAATTATCTAAATGATACAGGTATGGCATTGCTATGTACTGTTCTTCAAGAACCGGTCAAACGTGGAGTACCCATCAATCTGTTCGATTACGATGGAGATGATTTGCCTATCGTAATTGCCCAGGGGGATGGCCGCAAACTTCTAGCGATATTCAATCTTAGCGATGATTATTTGCCAAGGAAGCTGCCTCGGCCATTTGCTGGCTTGAAGGGGGCGCATGAAGAATTCTGGAGCAGGCAACCCATCTCTATTTTAGAAGAAGAAATTATCATGGAACCTCATACGGCAAAGGCTTGGTGGATCTCGGAGGCATAAATCGAACATAGAAATTCATATTGTCCAATTTTTCTTTTAAGGTGGCGGTATTCATGGCGAAATATATTACGATAAGTTGTTTAGGTCCTAGACCTCTGGTGATAGAAGCAGATACTCCTGCCCAAGAGTCGGTGGAACGAATGATCCAACATTGGCAAAATCAGATGAATCAAGTACTCCCAGATCGTCCAGATTTGATCGTGCTGCATGAAGCCTGTGACAGGCCGGATCTAGGGAGGTATCCGCAAGATCAAAAGTTAGCTTATTATCGGTTTCGAAAAAATCAAATTCGGGATTTTCTTGCTGGGGTTGCGAAGCAGCATCGTTGTTATATCACGTATCCAGCACATATAGAAGCTGCGGATGGCAGTTGGCGCAATGCGATGCAGTTGATTGATCGCGAGGGGCAAGTGATGGGGGTATACCATAAAAATCATTTGGTTCCTGATGAATATAACAAGAATCATATTCTATATGGGAAGGAAGCCCCCATCTTTGAATGTGATTTTGGGAGAGTTGCAGCAGCGATATGCTTTGATTTGAACTTTGATGAGCTTCGGCAGCAGTATGCGAAAGCAAAGCCGGATTTGATCGTATTTCCTTCCATGTATCATGGGGGGATTATGCAAAACTACTGGGCTTACTCCTGCAGATCTTATTTTGCCGGTTCGATATCGGGCTTGCCTTGCACAGTGATAACGCCATTGGGAGAAGTTGCGGCACAGAGCACGAATTACTACTCATTTATTTCAACCAAGGTAAATTTGGATTACGCTGTTATTCATATCGATGAGAATGGTGCACATTTCCTTAAGATCAAACAGAAATATGGAACAAAAGTCAAGATTCATGACCCTGGGTTTCTGGGCTGTGTCCTGTTGACTAGCGAATCTGATGACTTGAATGTGAAAGATATTATTGCAGAGTTTGGGCTAGAGCTAATGGATGATTATTTCCGCCGAGCAGAAGAATCCCGGTGCATGCCTGGGCGAATAGAGCTTTGAATTGCAAGCATAAGAATGAATGATAACTACGAAAGAGAAATGGGAAGGTGTTGGACAAATGATTGACTATCGTAGAACAATACTGGATGGCGCTCATCAAGCGATAGGAAACACACCCATGGTTAGATTGAGCCGATTAACCAAGGAATTAAACGGAGAAATTTACGCCAAGCTCGAATACCTCAATCCAGGTTTTAGCAAAAAAGACCGTATTGCGCTTCAAATCATAGAAGAAGCAGAGCTAGATGGTACGCTAACGCCAGGTCAGACCGTCATGGAGCTAACTAGCGGCAATACCGGAACTGGGCTTGCGATCGTCTGCGCGGTGAAAGGGTACCCGTTTGTTGCTGTTATGTCGCAAGGTAATTCGATGGAGAGAGCGCGAATGATGCATGCGCTCGGAGCTGAGGTCGTACTGGTCGATCAAGCAACTGGCTCAATACCCGGACAAGTGTCTGGCGCGGATCTTGCGCTTGTTGATGCAGTAACTCTCCATATCGTTCAAGAACGAGGCGCATTCCGTGCAGATCAATTCCATCATCGTGGGAGTTTACTCGCTCATGAGTTACATACAGCAGAAGAGATATGGGAGCAAACGAGTGGCGAATTCGATGTGTTTCTTGACTTTGCAGGAAGCGGTGGAACGTTTGCTGGCTGTGCCAAAAGGTTGCATGCCTATAATCCGGTCATTCGCTGTTATTTGGTAGAACCGGAAGATTCACCTTATCTAGCAGGTGGAATGCTGACCAATCCAAACCACAGGCTACAAGGCGGCGGTTATAGTATGAACCTGCCATTGGTTGAGCGAAAGCTGATCTCTGATTTTTTGACGGTTACCGATGAAGAGGCGATTGAAGCTTGTAGGAGATTGGCGCGTGAAGAGGGGATTTTTGCCGGTTTTTCTTCCGGGGCCAACGTTGCTGCAGCCCTGCAACTGCTGAAATCGCGAGAGAAAGGGGCACGGATCGTATTGACCATTAACGATTCAGGTTTGAAATATCTAAGTACGGATTTATACCCGTAAACGAATAACATCGACTCAAATATATGCGCATACATGCATGGGGGAGTTAAGCTTTGAATAGGAGGCAAAAGAATGCAAACGCTACGGATTGGAATTGTAGATCTGGACACATCACATCCGAACAATTGGGTGCCCATACTCAAGGAACTAGGCCACCAAGTGGTTGCCGTATTCGATGGGGGAACCGTTCATGAGGAAGGCTATGCCTCACAATTTGCCGAGAGGCACGAAATCAAAGTTGTTTGTGAATCATTGGAAGAAATGGCGCAGCTCGTAGACATAGCAATTATCCACAGTGTGAACTGGGACTTGCATGTTGTGCGTGCACGTCCTTTTGTCGAAGCAGGTAAAGCTGTCATGATAGATAAACCTATGGCAGGGAACTTGCGTGACATCCAGCAACTCCAAGAGTGGGAACGCCGTGGCGTACGAATAACAGGAGGTTCTTCGTTAAGCGTCTGCGAAGAGGTCAGAGAATGGCATCGGCAGCACGATCCGAACGACCAGATCGTGACTGTGCTGGCGGGCTGTTCCGTTGATGAGTTTAATTACGGTATACATGCTTTCTACTTCCTGCAAGCGATCATGGGACCTGGAATCGAAAGCGTACGATCCGCAGGTGTACATTTACAGCATCAAATTGAACTCACATGGCAGGATGGGCGCAAGGGCTTCTTAAGCATCGGAACTACACAGGGATATTTGCCCTTCTA
The DNA here is from genome assembly GCF_927798215.1 of Paenibacillus allorhizoplanae. Lineage (NCBI taxonomy): Bacteria > Bacillati > Bacillota > Bacilli > Caryophanales > Paenibacillaceae > Paenibacillus > Paenibacillus allorhizoplanae. The sequence continues at coordinate 101,910 of NZ_CAKMMW010000021.1, read as the reverse complement.
TGCGACGATTGTGACCGAGAATACAGTTAAGCATCTGCAGGTGGATAACAGCCGATTATATCGTTCTTTTTTGGAAGCAAGCTTGCCATACTTGGCTGGGGATGCAGAACCTTTCGTTTCAATAAGTCAACTGCTAGAGGCGGAACTTGCTGCGATGGCAGCCAGAAAATCTTTCTTATTAGGAGGACAGCAGATAGCCTTGAAGCAATTATCCCACGAAGATCAAGGTTATGAAGGGGCCTCTTTCGCTGCACAATATCGAGAGAAAGCGAAAGGACATTAGGATGATAACGATTAAGAAAACGAATTTTATGGTTGAACGCGAACCTTTACTTGCTCCATTTGGTTTTAAAGGTGGGTTTGTGAATGAGCTCTGGCAATCCATTATTTCGATGGAGGATCTGGAGGGAGATATCGGTGTGGGGTATGGTGTCCAAAGTGTACTTTGGTCTGATCCACAGGTCTATACACGTTGGGGTAATGAACGAGGCAATGTATTCATGAACGAGATTACCAGATATGCGTTATTGGCAGCTCAGAATACCTCATATGAAACCCCTATAGACATGTTGGATCTGCTGGTGGCGCAAGCCTATGATTATGCCTCCCGCGTGTGGGACGGGAAACCGCTCAGGGTTACCTTTGCGCTCAACGCACTAGTTCCTGTTGATCATGCAGCCTGGATGCTGCTGAGCCATAAAACACCAGGCATCCAGTTTAAAGAACTGATCCCAGAAGCGTATAGATCCATGTTGGTCTCTCGGCATGATCGGCTTGCCTGTACGCCGGTCGTTTCTTATGGGATGACAGAGATGGATGTTACGGCTTTGCTTGATGAGGGCTATTTTGTGCTGAAAATTAAATTGGGCTCGGACCCGAACCAGGATGGAGATCCCGAGAAAATGCTGGAATGGGATATCCAAAGATTGAAAGAGATTCACCAAATAGCAGGGAACCGTGACTGCCTTCATACTGCAAACGGTAAAATTGCCTATTACCTTGACATTAACGGGAGGTACGGCAGCAAAGAGCTTCTCTGGAGGTTGGTGGACGCAGCAGAGCGAATAGGGGCTATAGAGCACATCTTATTGGTGGAAGAGCCGTTTCCGGAGAATACCCACGTGGATGTTACAGATATTCCGGTCAGGGTCGCAGGCGATGAAAGTGTGCATAATGAAAAGGATGCTATGGAGCGAATCCAAATGGGGTACGGGGCCTTTGCCTTAAAGCCGGTAGCCAAAACGATGAGCATGAGCTTGCGAGTTGCGAAGCTAGCTAGTGAGCATGGAATTCCTTGCTTCTGCGCTGATTTGACTGCAAATCCAATCATGGTTGATTGGAACAAGAATCTTGCAGCGCATTTACTACCTGTACCTGGACTCTCTATGGGATTGATCGAATCCAACGGCAGACAAAACTATAGCAACTGGGAAATAATGAGGGGGAATCATCCAATGCCTAATGGCAGCTGGATTCAGACCATTGACGGGCAATTCCAACTGTTTCCTGAATTTTATGAGCATAGTGGAGGTGTATTTGGTCGGAGTGGTTATCATGAATCGTTACTGGGTACACATAAATCCAAATAAAATCATGCAAAAGCCTGAGGAATCAGGCTTTTTTATGTATATGATCTTAATTGTAATTTGACAAATCGATTAACAAACCCTTTGACTAATTGTATTTCGTGCAATATAGTAAGTAGTAAGTAGTAAGTAGTAAGTAGTAAGTAAATGTCTTCGAAAGGATGATACCGCCATGTTACAAAATTTATCATTACCCCAAGAGTTTGTCTTACTTGCATTAGATCGTGATACCAAAAAAATAAAATCTATTTTTCGTATGCATGTTGGTTTGTATACGGTAATGGCTTGTATAGTGGAACTTTATATAAATGGCAACATTACAATTGATAACGATGATACTGTCAGAATATCTAATTCAGCATCTACAGGTGAAAAATATCTGGACAGATTACTCGAGATTATGATTGCCGAGAAACCAAAGAAACTAAAGAAGTGGGTTTCTTATTTTTACTACTTCAAACAAAGAGAAATTTATAAAATGGTTATAGAAAGCCTTGTAGAAAAAGGAGTTCTAGAGATTGAAGATACGGAAGTTTTATTCATTGTTCCAGTAAAAAAATATACGGATGTCGCAAATACACGGAACCACATCGTGGAGAAAATTCGAGCTGAGTTATTAGAGAATGGAAATGTAGAAGACCATACAGTAGCCTTGGTGTTATTCTTAAACACTAAAAGTATGTTAAAAGATTATTTTTCTGATTACGAACAAAAAACGTTAAAGCAAAAACTAGAGATTTTGCGTAAAGAGGACATTTATAAAATAATTAGAACGATTTATATCGCTATCCAAAATATAGATAATGGATACTAGCTTCAGTATTGCAGCAACATAGGGGTGAAAAATATGGGGAGAAAAAGGACTTTAGATAATATTTTATCATCAGAGTATGTAAGTATTAGTGAATTGGTTGAACTTTCTGGCATTCGATACAGTACCATTAAATATTACACAGAAGAGTCTATGATCCCATTTGAACAAGAGGATACAAGACTAACAAGACGATATTCACGTGAATTAGCACTAAAGCGACTTGAAGAAATTCGTGTAATGAAAGAAGAAGAGGGATTAACAATAAATCAAATAAAAGAAAGGTTGAATGAGTAATGGAGATTTCTTTCAAAGATAAAGCAGTGTCATTTTTGCAACTTGTGGCATCAGGTGAAGTGCGCGAAGCATACCGGAGGTATATTGGGATGGGTTTCCGCCATCACAATCCTTTTTTTCGTGGTGATGTTGAATCTCTTATGCTTGCAATGGAAGAGAACGCCATCATGCATCCTGAGAAAATACTTGAGATCAAACATACCATCGAAGAGGGGGATTTTGTTGCGGTTCACTCCCATGTAAAACAAAATCAAGAAGACCTTGGAGTAACTGTCGTCCATATCTTTCGCTTCCATAACGATCTCATTGTCGAATTCTGGGATGTTGGTCAGCGCATACCAGAGAATTCTCCAAATGAGAATGGTGCGTTCTAGGATAGAAACTGATGTTAAGCTTACGGAACAATGGATAGTAACATTTGAAGGGCTGCCGCGTGGCAGCCCTTCTGTCTGTTAACAAGCAAGCTTTGTTCCTAATAATGATGGAGAATCACGCTAGAATAGCTGGCTTTAGCACTTCTTCACACCATTGGATAAAGCTAGTAGGAGTACGCTGAGCCGTATGTGACTCGTTGTTGTAAATGCCCTGATCTTGGGCCGCTGCCATGTCGATCAGGCCCTGTGCCCATGCCTCCGACATCCCGTACTGCATCATTGTCGCCTTATAATCCGTGCTAGGGATTTGCTGATAACGTACCGGTAGCTCCAACACCTGTGAAATGATCCTCGCCATGTCGATGGGAGAAAGATCATCGGGGCCGATTACCGAGACGCTTTCCTGACCGGTCCATGTGTTATCGAGCAGCAGTTTGGTAGCAACATCGGCGATATCGCGGGTGGCACAGGTTGCTAATTTGTGATCTCCAGCGTTAGCCATAAAGATCATGCCCTGGCTCTTGATCGCATTGACTTGGTGGAGCAAGTTCTCCATAAAGAATGGCATCCGCAGTGAACGGTAGTTCACGCCCGAGTTTTCAATAAGATCATCCATCGCAAACGCAGGTGTCAGCAAACCAGCAGGAGTGCCGAAATTGTAACCAAGACTCGATACCCCGATCACGCGCTTAACGCCTTGATTTTTGATCGCCTCACAAGCCGGTTGGGTGAAATTTATATAGTAATTCATAGGGTTCTCAGCTTGTGGGTTTGGAGGTACCAGCCATAACACGGAGTCGGCGTCTTCAAACGCCTTGGTAACGACAGCGATATCATCATGCGAACCCTGCACGACCTCGACGCGTTCACGCATGCGCGGGGATAGACGGGATGGATCGCGCACAATCACACGGACTGCCTCAGTACTGTCAAAGATATTGTCGAGGACTTGTTGGCCGATCTGGCCGGTGGGCGTGGTAACGACGATCATAATGGCCACCTCCAAGAGAGAGAGCCAATGACATTGGGTCCTCCAACTCGTGTTGTTACTTTTGCTATCATACCAATCATCCTTTCTTGTTTTTTGTCAGCCTACAATGGCTGATCTTAGTAGCCAACTTAGAAATACAACACTGTTGCTTACACATCAGTTTCGTGTATACTACACGGTGAAATGAATGATAAACGCTTTGAGCGATCTGTTCAATCAGCAAATGGTTGTTATCGTGGTTTAAACAACAACCATGCGATATTGTTGTCTAAGTTAAATGAGGAGTGAAGAGAATTATGCCTATAAACGCAAACGATCCTCGCGTGAAGCGCACGCGTCAGTTACTCATGCAGTCCTTTATGGAATTGCTACTAGAAAAGAAGAATATCTACTCCATTTCAGTTCAAGACATTGCTGCTCGGGCGACTGTGAATCGAGCCACATTTTATGCGCATTTTGAAGATAAATTTGCATTTCTTGAGTGTTGGATGAGGGAAAAATTTCAGAAGAAACTGAAAGATGCTTTGCCGAATTCGTCCATATCGAATATGAGTAGTTTGCGAATCCTTCTGCTTGCCGTATTTGAGTTTCTTGCCCGTACTCGGGAGTACATGTCTTCAGAAGACCGTCAATTTGAGCCGTTGTTTGAAATCGCAATGCAAAAAGAGCTTTATCAACTCCTATTCGAATGGTTACGCGCAGAGTCAGAAGACAAGGTCTCGCTAGAGATTGTACAAGCTACATCACTCGTCACGAGCTGGGGCATATTTGGATCTGCCGTGGAGTGGAGTCGAAATCCTCAGAATCGCACCGCAGAATCAATGGTACAAGATGTATTGGTGGTTGTGGCAGCGGGGCTGGCACCCGTATTGTCATAATCAATCATACGGGTTTAGCTTGAGGTCAACCTGATTCGACGAACATTATTTTGGTTAAAGGTAGGGAGAGGCCTAACCCAAAGGAGATGTTTTTCATGCCAAAAGTACAAAAAGTAGTATTGGAAGCAGCCGCTCTAAAAGTTGTACAAGATAATGAAAACCCACCGTATTTATATGAGCTGAGTCCTGAAAAAGGGCGCGAAACAGTCGATGCCGTCCAATCTGGAGATAGTAAGAAACTACCGGTCGACATTCAAGACAAAATGATTGAAGGTGGTTCGAGCGGTCAAGTATCGATCAGGCTGATGCGTCCGAAAAACGTAACGGCCAAGTTGCCGGTCATTCTTTATATACACGGCGCCGGTTGGGTATTCGGCAACGCACATACACATGACCGCCTCATCCGAGAGTTAGCGGTCGGAACAGAGGCGTGCATTGTATTCCCGAACTACAGCCTTTCGCCGGAAGCCAAATATCCTACGGCTATCGAAGAAATTTACGCCGTCTTGCAATGGATTGCGGATAACGGTGAAGAAAACGGGTTCGATACGGAGCGCCTCTATGTTGCTGGTGACAGCGTAGGTGGAAACATGACTGCTGCGATTACATTGATGGCAAAAAATCGCAAAGGTCCAAAGATTCATAAACAACTGCTCTTTTATCCTGTCACGGATTCGAGCCTGGATACGGAATCTTATAAGGAATTCGCAACCGGGTATTTCCTTCGGAAAGATGGTATGGCTTGGTTTTGGGAGCAGTATGTGGCGAAGCCGCGGGATAAAGAAGAGATCTATGCTGCCCCGCTGCGCGCGACCACAGAGCAATTGGCAGGACTCCCGCAAGCACTCATTATTACGGCTGAAGCCGATGTGTTGCGCGATGAAGGCGAAGCATATGCGAATAAGCTGCGCGAAGCAGGTGTTCATGTTACTGCTGTCCGCTTTCAAGGTATTATTCATGATTTCGTTATGCTTAACGCTTTGGCGAACACGGCTGCGGCTAGAAGCGCGATTGCGTTAGCAAACGCGTGGTTAAAAGATTAATCAGAACGGCTTGGAGATTCGCCTGTCTTTCAGGTGATAAGGAAACCTGCTCATAAGGCAGGTTTCTTTTTTTATGAGGGGCAGAAAACGGGATCACGACCTTCAGAATATTTTTAGAGAAAAAATGGAAAATTAGTATTATTAGCAATTCTTTGGGAGGCTCATTCAGTGAAATGGTTTAGGAAATGGCTATACACGAAACCTGGGTATCCCATTATACCTGAGGATCATCTATCTGAAGAAGAGAAGTCCGGATTAACGACGGATTTAGAGCAGAATGAATTCATTTTTAGACGTATATTCCACAAAAGTGATGATATTGTTTTCCGCAAAGTTGAAATGTGTGGCCAAAATCATTGGCTGATCATCTACTTTGAAACGCTTGTTGATGAAGTTCTGATTGAAGACTATGTATTGAAACCGATGATAGCTAAATCTGACAAGCAGGAACATGTCGTCATTGAGAAAACAGACTCGCTGGATGATCATATTATCTCGACTGGGTTGACGTGTGTTACTTCCAAAGTAAGTGAAATTGTCAAACAAGTGTTAAAAGGCCAAGCAGCTGTTCTTACCATTGGAAACAGTGATGCCATGATGGTCAAAGTGAACAATAAGTCACAACGAAGCCTTGAAGAACCTTCATCTGAACCGGTCATTCGTGGTCCGAGAGATGGATTTATTGAGAACCTCTCAACGAATATCGGGTTAATCCGCAGCAGGATTAAGACGTCAAGACTTAAAATGGAATGCCTCACGATTGGAGAGCTTACTCAAACCGAAGTCGTCATTACGTATATCGCAGGTATTGCTTCCGAAGCGGTCATTGAGGAAGTTCGAGATCGGATATCTCGGATTCAAATTGATGGTATTATTGACTCCGGGTATGTAGAGGAATTTATTGAAGATAGTCCTTTTTCTCCTTTTCCACTTGTGCACAGTACGGAACGACCAGATGTTGTTGCTGCCGAGTTATTGGAAGGGAAAATAGGTATTATCGTTGACACATCTCCATTTGTACTCATTGTTCCCATGACGTTCTGGACAGGTCTCCAGGCTAGTGAGGATTACTATGTTCGCTGGCCTATTGCAACTTTCGTACGGTGGATTCGATTCCTTTTCATCAGTATCGCGATATTTGCTCCTCCGCTATATGTGGCGATTACGACTTTCAATCAAGAAATGATTCCGACCAATCTGGTGTTAAGTATTGCCTCATCAAGAGAACCCGTTCCTTTTCCAGCTGTAATCGAGGCCTTTATCATGGAAATTATCTTTGAAGCCTTAAGGGAAGCTGGGATTCGATTGCCGAAACAGATTGGCCAAGCGATTAGCATAGTCGGGGCATTGGTCATCGGCCAGGCGGCTGTACTTGCGGGTATTATTTCCGCTCCGGTCGTCATTATTGTATCGATTACGGGTATTGCTGCGTTTACGATTCCTCGTTATAGTTTCGCAAATGGCATCCGTTTATTACGGTTTCCTATGTTATTGTTAGCGGGTACGCTCGGACTATATGGCATTGTCATTGGGTTTATGGGCATTGTGTTACATATCACGTCGCTTCGCTCATTCGGCGTCCCTTATTTCACGCCAGCAGCCCCGATGACTTTGTCGGATTTGAAGGATGTCTTCGTTCGGATACCGATTTGGGCGAAAACGCAGCGGCCACAATCAACAGCATCCAGCAACCCAGTCCGTGAGCCAGCAGGTCAGAAACCAAGTCCAGAAAATGCAGGGAAAGGGAAAAGGACTTCAGAATGAAACCATTCCTTTACATTGGTTTGCTATTCACATTATTGATCACAAGTGGGTGTTGGGATCGTACGGAAATTAATGATCTCGCATTCATTATGGGAACGGCATTTGACATCACAGACGATGGGGATTATATCTTATCTCATCAAATTGCGATCCCTTCTTCCTCTCAGGGCGGACCGGGGAGTGGTGGAAGCAGCAATGAGAAGTTTTTTGTGATATCTGCTGTAGGTAAGAGTATTAACGAAGCATTCTATAGGCTTCAGAAAAAGAGTTCTCGTAGGTTGTTTACGGCACATCGCGTTGTTATTTTTATTGGTGAGCGGTTATCCAAAAGTGGGATTGAAGATATTCTGGACATTTACACGCACGATTCGAAACAACGTTTAAAAACATACATGATGGTGGTTAAGGGGGGAGAAGGACGGGATATTCTGAAAGTAAAATACCCCTTTGAACAAGTACCCAGCGAAGCAATTAAAGAAATGGAAGCTTTAAATAACGAGTTGGCGATTACATTACGCGACTTTTTTCAAGCATCATCAGGAGAGGGAATCAGTCCGGTATTGGGAGCTATATCACCTGATGGCATAACAGAAGGTTTAAAAGAAGACCATATATTTAAGCTAGCTGGGTCAGCGATTTTTAAAGATTTCAAATTAGCAGGATTTCTAAATGAAAGTGAAACCAATGGGCTCCTATGGATAACAGATCGAATGGAATACGGCAGTCTTAACGCCAGTTTACCCGAAACTGATGGAACAGTAGGGATGATTCTGGCCAAGGCAAACCGAAAAATCACCCCGCAGATCACTGGTGATCAGGTTACATTCAAGATACAGCTGCAAGGGGAAGGTAACATTTGGGAAAATACGACGAATTTAGATATTCGTAAACCAGAGAACATTAAGCTTGTTCAGAAGGCATTGGAGACTTCCGTCAAAAAACAAGTCAAAGATACATTAACTAAGGTCCAGTCGCAGTACAAGGTTGATAGTGTTGGGTTCGGCAGAGAAATTTACCGCAATAAGCCGAAACAGTGGAAAGCGTTGAAAGCTGGGTGGAATGATAGGTTTCCAGAGGTAGATGTTTCGCTTGAAGTATCGATCAACATATTAGGCAGCGGGATGGCAGGTCCTCCTTTACACTTGGAGAGAAAGGAGATCAAAAAATGATTTTCTATACAATCGTATATGTAGGTTTCCTGCTTGTATGGTCTTTTGTAAGAATTGGCTCTTTCCTGAGCGTGAAAAAAAACAAAGAAGCGGCAGTATTCGGCACATTAATTGGTGTGTCCTCTGTTGTCGGTTCTTTATTAATTTTCCGGGTCAACCTGCCGAGTATGGTTGTCCCGTTCAAAATTATATTTGAACCCATTGGAACTATGCTTTTAATGCAGTGAACGGCTCACTTTTCCTTTGATGGAGTCAATCATGAGAAGCAGCAGGGGGATAAGACTTTGTGTGACTAAACCAGCGCTCGGGTAAATCAATGTCAGATACGTTTGAAGTTCCGCGCCATTCTTGAAAACCCAGACCGATCCAATAAGGCACAATAGGGTTATCGGTGCAACGAGATCACGATAATTTTGAATGCGGAATACTTGGCTTATACTAATACACAGTATAAACAGCGACACGGACACTTTTGAAAAACTTCCAAGAACCCATATCATAACAGCGATTGCCTCTAGACGTTCAAATGAACCTTCAATGCCAATGTATTGCATGACACTTAAATACGAATAGTTCAGTTGACCTGTTAATGAACCGAGAATCATAATCGCCGTAATGACAACGAGAAAAACAAAAATAAATATAGCTAAAAGTGCAAACAGAGAGACTTTGGCTGCCTTCCTTGGCTGATTCAAATAAGGAAGTAGCCACCCTAGAATAAACAATTGATTCATAAATGCACCTCCCGGAAGGAGAGCTCCTTGTAAAACTGGCAGAATTCCGTCTCCTAGGATTGGCTTTAGCTGTTCAGGATCTACTGAACCTATCTTCAAAATTAACAGCGGGAACAAAAATATCAATTTCATTGGTGTCAAAAACTCCGTACATCTTCCAATGATTTCTATTCCCATATAGACGGCTAAACCGCAAAGGATTAATAACGTCAGACTTCCTACGATGGACGGACTTCTTGGTAATAACAGCGCTTTAATGAAAAAGGTATGCTGTATGGTCATAATGGAAATCGACATATACCAAAAATAGATATAATATAACCCCAGACATGTTCCTAACCATTTCCCGAGAATTTTTTGACTGTATTGGATTATTGTCAAACCAGGATAACGTTTCGAAAGTAGGATCATCACCCAAATACTTAATAAACCGGTCAAGGTGGATGGAAATACGGAAATCCAAGCATCTTGCTTGGCAAACATCGCCATCAATCCCGGAAGCGTTAAGATGATCGTGGAAGCGACAAAAGAGAATAGGATAATACCTAATTGATTAACTGTAATTTTTTCTGTAGGCTGCACATGAACACTCCCTCTCTAACCTCACAGAGGTTGCTCCAAGTATTGACTTACTGTACCAAATTTATACAGTTAAACCACGTAATACTGACTACTATTCTCATGTAACTGTCAGCAAGGATAAGTCCGAAAAATCAATAAAGGAATTCGCAAGCGCCTAGTAGAATGTAGTGGAATGGACTATAAACTATTACTATATACATACAGCATGCATGTAGCTGGAAATCGATGGGATGCCGACGATCTGACCCAGGATGCGTGGATCAAATTAAACGAAGCGTTGCATAAGGAACCGGAAAGGCCAGTGACTAAAGCCTTTCTTTACCGTATCGTCCGAAATGCATGGATTGATGTGCAGAGGAAGAAGCGAATTCAGACTGTTTCCATCGAAGCGGGCAATGATGCAATCTCAACGGATGCATCGTTGTTGAGTAGAGAGCTGCTCGAGCAACTCGCCGAACGGCTTCCGCCGAAGATGGCCGTGATTTTATTACTGATGGACATTTTCGATTTTAAGGCGAAAGAAACGGCGGTATTCGTAGAAATGAATGAGGCCACGGTGCATGTCACCCTTGGGAGAGCTCGCCGAAGGTTAAAAGAGTTGGCTCAGAAAAGCAGCGAGCAAACACCAGCTCATTCAGTGAAGACCGTACATTTTGACGCGTTAGTCGATGCTTTCCATCGAAGAAATCCTTACGACATTTATAGAGCTTATCTCGGATTGAACAAGGGAGGTACTCAGCTCACGCAGCTGCTTACGTCCGGAGGACAATTACATTTTACGTTCAGAGATCCAGACGGCAACTTATTTCACGTGGTGGCAAAATAATATGTATTCGGTTGTTAGGTTTCCGACGCGAATCTCGTTTATTCTAATGTAAGAGAAATGAGTGTAAAGGGATGATGAAAATGAATGAGAGCACGCCGCAAAGATTGGGAAACAGTTTGAAGTGCATTTGTTCTGTATACGTGCCGGTACGAAATCCCCTCCTATCAGCGGAATGGTGGAAGAGGAATTTCGGTTTAGAATTCGCGGTGCCGTTTAATCCGGAGGAAGCCCAAGCGATTATGAAACTATCAGACGGACAATGGCTGCATCTGGTGGAGACGAAAGGTGAGATCGACAATGCGTTTCCGAACAAGGAAGGCTATCCGATGTTTCGGTTTACATTCGAAGTGAGGCAGATCGAAAACCTCTACGACCATTTGCAATCGAGCGGTGTGCAGATGGAGCATCCTGCGGATCGCGGCGCATGCGGTATCAACTTCGTCTTCTATGATCTTGACGGCAATAAATTTGACGTCAACGAGTGCATTGAAGTGCATCGCACGCCGGCCGAAGTGGCAAAGGTAAAAGAACATTTGTTTCAGTATGTAAGATAACATTAACCAATTATGCTACCGATCCTATCGGTAGCATAATTGGTTAACCATGTTCTTCCTCTTGCAATTAGGGGAATATGAGACTAAAATCAATTTATGCGATGAGTCAACAAACGTTTGGAGGTGTAGAATGATGATTACCAACATGGAACTCTGTAACTGTACAAAGTTAAGACGTGCAGCACGTCATATTTCACGTTTCTACGATACCTGCTTGGCAGAGTCAGGATCGGGCCTGCGAGCTACTCAATATGCCATCTTAGGTTACCTGAAGAACCGAGGGGCTCAGACAATGAATGAATTAGCTGGACTTATGACTATGGATCGTGCCACGATTGGACATAATCTACGGCCACTGGAGCGTGATGGCTTGGTAAATATTCAGGTAAGCGAACGCGATCGGCGAGCTAGAATCGTATCAATTACCGACGAAGGACGAAGTCGCATGGAATTAGGGAGACTCGGCTGGGAGCGGGCCCAGGCTGAATTCGAAGAGAAATTTGGCAAAGATCATGCAGGTTCAATGAGGAACATGATGGATGAAGTAATTGGCATCAATTTTCATACATGACTGAATGTCTAAAGAATATCGACGGTAAGGACTATAATCTTAGTATTATTCATCCTTCTCGTCGATTCGATGTATGCCTACGTCAAAATAATATACTCTGTTCAGCGTGCTGTTTTAAATATGGGCATATGAGACTAAAAATCATTGGACGTAACTTGCAATAAACAGGTCATACTGTAGCAAACTAAATGTAAATAGAGGAAGGGATTAAATTACTTTCCTTAAAGAGGAGAAGAGAGACTGTATGATAAGAATGCTTTGGGTTGTATTAATCATGTCCTGTGGAGCCACGTTTATTTCTTCCATATTCCCTTTATATGGGGAGCATTATCAAATGAGCAGTTTGGAAATCACGATTTTGTTTGCCGTGTATGCCGCTGCCTTACTGCCAACCTTACTTGTCGTAGGAGCGAGGGGGACTGCCTGGGGATTGAAGAATGTACTTCGATACAGTATTTGGATATCAATCGCATCAACCTTTCTGTTTATTATTAGCTCCAACAGTTGGATGCTATATGCGGGAAGGATTATGGAAGGCATCGCCTATGGCGCTTTTACAGGTACGGCCAGCGCGTTTCTGTTAAAACAAACCGCTAAAGATAAAGTGGGAACAGCACTAAAGTTATCAGGGGTGGTCGTGAACATTGGTTTTGGCTTGGGCCCAGCGATCTCGGGATTAATCGTGGAGTATCTGCATGTTCAACCGCTTCGTTTGCCGTTTTGGATTTTACTCATCATGTTGTTCAGCTCCTTGATTGTGCTGGAATTACTGCCGAAGCACGAGACTTTAGCGGCACAGAAGCCGGCTAAAGCAAAGATATCGCTCGGTGTACCAGATAATATTAGCACTCATTTCTGGTCTTTTATCGGGCTTCCGATCTTTACCGTCTTTACATTAGGGGGTGTTGTGTTTTCACTAATTCCATCATTCGTCAAGCATGTCATTCACACGAACAATCTGTCTATTTCAGGATTGTTAATCTTAATGCTTCTAGGTGGAGGAGCGCTGATGCAGTTCTTCCCTTGGCCGCGTAATCCCGTTACACGGATGCGGATTGCAATCTTGTCTCTGGCCATTGGATCGTGGATTATTGTTTTTTCCGGTCAGGCAGAGAGCTTGTTTTTACTCTGGGCTGGCATATTTATTCAAGGAATTGGTGCTGGATGGACGTTTCAGGTTGCATTGCGTTTTGCCGGACAGCTGCCGAAACCGGAAGAACGTCCGCGAGTTATTTCAGCATTTTATCTGTGTGCGTATTTCGGGTTTATCGTGCCCCCTGTCGGGGTAGGCGTACTAACTCAATTTTTCAATTTGAATGTATCTTTGGTTATTTTTAATCTGTTTGCTGCACTAATCGTCATTTACGTGTTGATTTATTCCGTTAGGTTTAATCGTTATTTCACTAAAATGACGTCGCAATAATTGAGTATTGTTGGGGATAAGCTGAGCACAAATCGCAAAGAATAAACCAGTCAAAAGGAGATGTTACTATGATAAAAATGGAAAAGAAATTGTACACGGCTACTGTAAATGTTGAAGGTGGAAGAGAAGGTAAAGCAGTTTCGAGCGATGGCAATCTTAACTTGGACTTGAGATATCCGAAGGAACTTGGCGGCCCAGGTAACGGTGTTAATCCGGAGCAGTTGTTCGCTGCAGGATTTGCTGCTTGCTTCGAAGGTGCAATGGGGACGGTTATTAGGAAAAAAGGTATTAAGACAGAAGGCATCTCAATAGCTTCAAATGTTTCACTTGGTAAGGATGCGAATGACGGCTATGTACTTGCAGTTCATTTCGATATTACCGTAAAAGGCGTAGATATCAGTGTAGCTCAGGAAATTGTTGATGAAGCCCATAAAGTTTGTCCTTATGCTAGAGCAACTCAAGGCAATATCGAAGTCATATCGAATGTGATTGGCTAACGTTTTATTTCTCTAAAACCCCGCTTGCGAAAGCGGGGTTTTCATTGTCTTAAGTGACATATTAAATGAATTAAATATAAGGAGGTTACGGAATGGAAATTCACTCATTAATAAAAGCAACTTTTAGGGGACAGATCGATCATGGAATCACACTTGTTGACTTCTATGAGCCTAGCAGCAAATCTTGTCATGAACAGCTTCTCATTGATGAAAAGTTGGCTCAAGAAGTAAGATATCAGGCAACCGTTGCTAAAGTTGATATCAATCAGGAAAAAGAACTCGCAGCGGAATACGGTGTGACAAGCGTGCCAACCTTCTTACTGTTTAAAGATGGTTATCAAGTAGAGATTTGGGTTGGGCAGCAAAGTAAAGAATTCTTGAAGCAGCATATCATTCGTTATGCAACCATGGGTGATTCTTGCGTGTAATGAGTATCGTCCATAAGCGAATTACGAGTTATTCTTTACCTATTATTCTTACTTAATGAGAAACTTGTGGGGTACCCATTAAGTAGGACGTATAGGACAACCTTTTTCCATATAAGATGTACAATGACCATCGGAAAAAGGGGGGGAGTGAAGCTTGACCGTCATTGGTAAAGCTATTCCGCGAGTTGAATCCAAAGATAAAGTAACAGGCGTTGCTCGATATACGAATGATACGCAGTCTCCTGGTCACTTGCATGGCTGGTTGCTGACAAGTCCGCATGCCCATGCCCGGATTCAATATATTGATTATGCTGCTGCACTCCAAGTAACTGGAGTTCACGCGGTTGTAACGGGGGCTGATCACTCCGTGCTTGTTGGCAGTGGGCTCGCGGATCGTCCACCGATAGCAAAAGGCAAGGTACGATATTACGGCGAGCCCTATGCAGTCGTCGTTGCGGATAACGAGCACATTGCCAAGGAAGCAGCAAGGCTGATTCGGACTGGTTTCGAACCGCTTCCTGTCGTTAATTCGCCAAGTAGCGCGCTTCGAGCCGGAGCGCCTTTAATTCATGAGAACTTGGCGAGCTATCCCAAGACAAATGAGGTTCATCCTGTACCAGGAACCAATATTGGCAATCACGTGAAAATTCGAAAAGGTGACATGCAAGCTGGGTGGGCGCTAAGCGAAGTGGTGGTTGAAGACAGTTACGCTTTCAACACATCGGATCATAGCGCAATGGAGCCTCGCTGCGCAATTGTAGAAGTGAAGCCAGATGGTACGGTAGAAATTGAGACGTCGACACAAGACCCCTTCACGATGAAACGATTTTTTCAGCGATTTTTTGGGATTGATCAATCTAAAATCATTGTTCGCGTACCGTTAGTCGGAGGGGCATTCGGGGGGAAAGGATCCGTACAACTCGAATACATCGGTTATTTGGCTTCTCTCGCCTGCGGCGGCCGTCCGGTCAAGGTGAACAATACCCGCGAGACCGATATGATCGGATCGCCAAGTCACATCGGATTGGAAGCACGAGTGAAGCTCGGCGCCACGCGTGACGGGCTGCTAACTGCGGCAGAGATCACACTTTTGTTTGACAATGGCGGTTATACGGATGAAGGTGCTGCCGTGACGGAATCTGCAGCCGTGGATTGTACAGGGCCCTATCGTATCGAGCATGTCCATTGTGATGCACTAAGCGTATACACGAACCATCCTTATGCAACCGCATTTCGAGGGTTCGGCCACACGGAAGTGCTCTATTGTACAGAGAGAGCGATGGATAAGTTGGCGAAGAAGCTACAGATAGATCCCCTTGAACTAAGGTACCTCAATGCCATTCAACCTGGGGACATTACACCGACGCAAACGTTATTGAACCATAGCAGCGTTGGCGATCTAAGGCAATGCATTCGCAAGTTGAACGATCTGATGCAGGGGGAGAATGTGCAGCAAGTGCAGCAAGATCCCTTCAAGGTCAGAGCCACTGGGATCTCATGTGTTTGGAAAGTGTCCGGTTCCATGATCGATACCGGATCAGGCGCTACCATCACGTTTAATCACGATGGATCTCTGAACCTGAGTGTTGGTTCAATCGAGATCGGTCAAGGGAACCGAACAGCCATGGCTCAGCTAGCAGCGGAGAGAATGAATATGCCGGTTCATCAGGTTCATATCAAACTTGATGTCGATACCCAAATCACGCCGGAACATTGGAAGACGGTCGCAAGCAGCAGTACGATGATGGTTGGCCGTGCTGTGCTTGATGCAGCGGATGATGCAATCACCCAATTGAAGCATAACGCATCCGTCGTGCTGAATAGACCACCGGAGGAACTGGTGGTTGGCGGCGGAAACGTATATGTGAAAAATCAGCCGGGTATTTACCTGGAGATACGAATGCTCGTTAGTGGATATATGTACCCAGGTGGCCGTGCTTCTGGAAATATGGTAATCGGCCGCGGGAGATATCGCGTGCATCATCAGAAGGCGCTGGATCCCGAGACGGGCAAGGGAATTCCTGGCCAGCAGTGGACTGTTAGCGCACATGCGGTTCTTGTCGAATTCGATACACGGGAGTGTACGTACAGGATTATGAAGGCAGCTTCCGTCATCGATGTCGGCAAAGTGATCAACGCAGGGACGGCGCATGGGCAAGTCGTTGGCGGGATGAATATGGGGCTGAGCTTCGCGAGCCGAGAAGCGTTCCTGTTTAACAAAGCAGGCATCGTATTGAATCCTCAGCTTCGCACATATAAAATAACTCGCTTTGGTGATCAGCCCGAATATTTGGTTGATTTTGTCGAGACACCGTTTGTCGATGGCCCTTACGGTGCTCGAGGCGTAGCGGAGAGTGGAACGATCGGTATGCCGGGCGCTCTGGCGAATGCACTCTCGATCGCCGCCGGGGTTGAACTGAACCAACTGCCTCTTACACCCGAATTGATATGGCGCGCAAGGGGGGCTGCACATGATCTCTTTTGATTTCGATTATGTATTACCGGATACAGTGGAAGAGGCGATTCAAGCGTTTCAGCGTGCCGACTCTCTGGGATTGGATCCGCTTTATTATTCAGGAGGCACGGAGATTATAACGATGGCACGTTTAAATCAGCTTCGCACGGGGGCAATAATCGATGTAAAGGCGATTCCAGAATCCAATGTGCTGCTGCATAAAGATGGTCAGTGGATCGTCGGGGCGGCACGGACCCTTACCGAGCTCACCGACGACAATTCTTTCCCACTGCTCACCGAGACGGTACTGCATGTAGCCGATCAGACGAACCGCAACAAAATAACCATTGGAGGCCATCTATGCGGGAAGCTATTTTATCGGGAAGCGCTGCTGCCTTTCTTACTCTCGGACAGTCAAGTTGTTCTTGCTAGTCCAAATGGCGTGCGGCAGGTGTCGATTCATTCCGTCTTCAACGGGGAACTCCGCTTGGAGCGAGGAGAAGTTTTGATTCAGATCATCACAGATCAAAGATATCTGAATCAGCCCACATTCACAGTGAAGCGTACCAAGATGGCCTACATCGATTACCCCATCGTTCGTATTTGCGCGATGAACACGGGAGGGTGGATGCGCTTCGCCTTCAGTGGTGTAAGCACGGTGCCCTTTCGCTCGCAGCAGATTGATGAGCGGTTGAATGATCATTCGCTTCCTCCTGAACTGCGGATTGATCAGGTTATTCGAAGTTGGCCGCTACCGGTGCTAAACGATATACTCGCTTCAGCTGACTATCGCAGATTCGTGCTTCGCAACACCTTATCGGATACATTAGCCGCATTGGAACGGAGGGGAGATCGATGATGCAAGGACGTGGTAGCGGCAAAAGAGAAGTCGAACTCACGGTCAATGGGAAAAAACATCAGGTGACCCTTCGTTCAGCCGATACGTTGCTGCGTGTCCTGCGGGAGTGCCTTGGGCTTACTGGCGCTAAAGCTGGATGCGAGAATGGGGACTGCGGTGCATGCACCGTGCTGGTCGATGACACGCCGATCAAATCCTGCTTTATGCTTGCTGTTGAAGCTCCTGGCCGCAAGGTCACAACGATTGAAGGATTGGGTGGAGAGACGGCCGTGCAGCAAGCATTTATTGAAAAGTTTGCTTTTCAATGCGGATTTTGTACACCAGGGTTTATTATGGTTTCCCATGCCCTTCTACAATTGAATCCAGATGCTGATGATGAAGAGATCCGTGGCTGGCTGCAGTCGAATCTTTGCCGCTGCACCAGCTACGAAGAGATTCGGGTGGCTGTCCAAGTTGCAATGGCGAAAATAAGGAGGAAGGGTGACAGCGATTCAATTCAAAACCATGTATGAGGAAGTCGAAGCAACAGCATATCAGAAATCATCCTCTTACGGCGGACAGAATTTAAGTTCTGTGCTTTCATGAACTTAGAAACTTCCTTGTAAGGGGATTTTTGGGTTCCCCTCTTTTGACAATCGTCCATAAGCTAAACCTCGATTTCTCCGCTGACAATAACGACAAGCTTGATCGCCGTTTGGCCTTAGCGGCCGCCGTGCTGTTGATTGCCGTCGAGGGCAATCAGGGATAGAAGATACTAGTAGGCTGTCTATCGATCAGCCATATTCTTGTGGTCATCCTCACCACCATAAAGTCTAAACGTCGACGGTGACATTCCGGTAATGGATTTGAAATGCCGACTGAAGTAATGGATAGAAGTATAGCCTAGCTTACTAGCAACAACCTCAACTTTTTCTTCTTTTAAAAGCAGCTTTTTAGCTAATTGCATGCGTTTATGAATCATGTATGGCTTCGGCGAAACACCCATGACTTCCTTAAATAGCTGGGAAAAATAGATGTGATGGTAACCGCAGCTCTCGGCTAGATCTGTTATACTCCATGCATGCTCGGGATGTTCCTTAATCATCTGCAGGGCATTGTTAATCATACTTCGCTTCGAGCTATGTGTGGTAACAACGTCTAACTCACGACGTATGATTTCAGTTAAGACTTGCATCAGAAGTCCTCTTAATACGAACGTATAGCCATGTTCTTCTTCTTTGTATTCTTGAACAATTTGATGAAGAATTCGTTCACCTTCCATGAATCTGAAATGAACAGGGATTGTGACGCTGCCATAACCCTCAACTTCAACCGTACAGCGCAACGATGGCTCGTATGGGGGATTCTCATTGAAGTTTTTTAGCTTAGGACCTGGATGAACAGGCTCTGGAGATATACGCATCCAATCAAAGTGTAGACTGATAAACGTGACGGAGTTATCGGGATGAACGGTAAGCTTGTGCAGCGTATCTGATTCCAAATAAGCACATTCACCTGAAAGAATCGCATATTCATCGGAGCCGATAAACAAATCCATACGACCAGATACCACATAGACAAGCTGATAATCAGGAATGGTTCGAGGGCCGTAAACTGTACCGGCCTTAACGTTCTGTATATTGGCATAGTTCACAGCAGGAAGTAATAAGCCCATTGGCCCCAGCGAGCGAGAATGCTCCATTTGATTTTCTCCCTAAACAATCTTTTATCCTCACATATTTCGCTGTTTGTGATTAAAAACCTTTGAAAAGTACAACTAAATCTACTCTTTCCTGCAACGACTTGTGGAAGGCACACTGTTACACTTGATCTTGTAAGCGGCAACCGTGGCTAACAACAAATCATGGATGGGGGATTAAACATGCTGACAGTGGAACAATTGGAGGCCTTTGAGCGTGATGGTTTTATAAAAGGTGAGGTTGTGCTAAATGACGAGGAGGTTGAGCTGCTACGTCGAGAATTGGATCTAGTATTGGAAGGAAGAACGGAAAAGAAACCGGTTTTGAATCGTAATTTACTAGATAAAAGCGAATATGGTATGAGTATGGAAGCTAATGAAACTATCGTTCAAGTTGTGAACATTTGGATGGCTAGTGATCTTTATTTGCAGCATGCAGCTAATCGCACGTTATGCGAAGAGGTTGCACAACTCGCGGGTACTGACACATTACGGATTTGGCATGATCAAATTCAATACAAGCCGCCAGTTACAGGAGGGCCAACGAAATGGCATCAGGATCATCCCCTATGGCCGATCATTAAACCTTCAGAGCTGATTAGCGCTTGGGTAGCGTTGGACGATGCGGTTATTGAGAACGGTTGCATGTGGATGGTACCCGGTAGTCACACTTGGGGTGATCATCAAAGGCACTTGCTTCACGGTGCAGACCATATGCCTCAACATAAACGTCCTGAATTGCTGCCCGCAGGTGTGGAGATAAAGCCAGTACCGTTCGAGATCAAGAAAGGTCAAGTCGGCTACCATCACTGTATGACTTGGCACGGATCTTTGCCTAATCACTCCCAAACTAAACGGCGTGCAATTGCGGTTCATTATATGCCGGGGAACATTCGTTTTGAGCCCGTCGGCAACCACCCAATGAGTAAACATATTCAAGTTCAACCAGGTGAACTTTTGACTGGAGCAGATTTTCCCGTTGTGTATACGAAATAAATGTGAAGCCAGCAAACTCTGAGTTTGCTGGCTTTTTGCACTTCAAAACTAATACAATCTCAATTTCAACTTTATATGATCTTCACTTCATCTTGATATGTAAGCCTTATATTCATACCTGTAACAACAATTAAAACAAAGAAAAGAGGTAGTTAACATGATTAAGAATCAAACCAAATTAATTACAGTACTTGGTATTTCAGCAGTACTACTAGTAGGAGCTGCTAGTACATATGCAGCGAACGCATCCAATACAGTCACAAAACAAGTAAATGAGGTAGTACACGTTCAAACAACGGATAAAGCACCAACGCCCCAAGAAATTGAAGCTGTATTACAAGGTGAACCAACACCTTCAACTATTAAAGTAGAAGGATTATTTTCAAAAGATGGTAAGCCAGATTACACAGCAGACTTTTTCCTAAACGATGAAAAATTAATTTCGTTATTAAAAGTAAGCGCACAAGAATTAAAGCAAGAATTAGCTACAGGAAAATCTGTCGTTGAGATTGCAGCATCTAGAAATGTTTCAAAAAAACAATTGCTAGATGCCATTGGGAAAACACAGGTTGACGCGCAAATTCAAGCTGAGAATAAAGGTGAAGTCCCTAAAAGCAGTAGTCCCATTGAAAAAGATATTACAAGAAAAGTGGAACAAGTCATCGAGCATAAAACGGAAACCCCATGGAGTAAATAAATTTGTTCAACAAAAGAAGGAACAGTTAGCCGAAATAGGCAGCTGTTCCTTTTTTATATCTATAAGCAAAGTAGGAGTAGAAGTTCTTCACAACGAATGTTGCCATTGATAAATGGCTGAAGGACAAAACAGCTTTTGTGATATAATGCTTATTAACGTGGATAGGGAATATTTTCAACAGTGTGATATAAAGTTGGGACTTTATAACGAATTAATATTTTGTGGAGTTGAAAGTGATTATGTATATAAGGCAAGGTATTAAATCATTTATATTATTTGGTGTTTTTTTAATCTCTTATATTTTTCTGTTTCTTCTCATCTTTATTTTTAAGTATGTTTCACCATTGGAATTATTTAGTCCAGATCGATTATACGATAGATCTGTAGATGTCATACCATTTTATACGATATATAGCTATTTATCAGGTAAACTGAATGTTTCTCCTATTATCGTAATGACGAATATATTGGGTAATATTATATTGTTTATACCTTTAGGCGTGTATGTTCAATTATTAAAGAAAGACAAGAAAATATCCATAAGTATGGGAATAGTTTTTCTTACTAGTGTACTTGTTGAGATGTTCCAATTTATATTTGGAATTGGAGCTACTGACATTGATGATATTATTTTAAATAGCTTAGGTGGATTAATTGGGATTTTAGTATATAGAGTATTATCCTTGATCTTTAAAGATGAAGAGAAAGTGCGTTTGACAATTGTAGTAACAGGACTCATTGTTATTTTGCTTGCTATTACATTTAAAGTACTATTATTCTATATATTTGGTCTTAGAATTAGACTGCTGCCGTAGTCGATAAGTGAATAACGGGATGTGTTTTTGGAATAGGTGGAGTGCTGTGATCTGGAACGATTTAATAGGGAACAAGCAGATTGAAATCTTAAAGAGAGAACATTTGACCGATCATCTGATCAGATTCAAGCTTTGCTGAGATAAAGTACAACTCGATTTATTTCTACATAATTTGCTAAATCTAAAAATTGTATCTAAAATAAAGGAAGCGTGCAAATAAATATAATGGAGGCTTCCTATATGAGTATTGGATTCAAATCATGGTTGCAAAATTCAAAACAAGGTTTAACCGAACAGGTTAAGAAATTCAAGAACAAAGACTTTATGGATGCCGTAGTTGCTGGATGTGCGGTTGTAGCTGCAGCGGACGGGTCCATTGATGCCAATGAAAAGCAAAAAATGGCTGGATACATGAGCCGTAGTGATGAATTAAAAGTGTTTGATATGAGCGATGTTATTGCTCGATTCAATCACTATGTTGGAAACCTTGAGTTTGATGCCATGATTGGCAAACAAGAAGCACTAAAGTCAATTGCCAAATTTAGTAATAAGCCTGAGATTGGGCGAGTCATCGTTGGTGTATGTAGCGCAATCGGAGCTGCAGATGGTGATTTCGATGATAAAGAGAAAGCCGCGGTTCGTGACATATGCAATTCACTTGGATTGAATCCTAGTGAATTCAGCTTATAAGTACTAAAGGATAAACGTTCACTCATTTGGGTGAACGTTTTTTGTCGAATATGGTGAGGTCGAAGAAACCACACAATGTATATCATTTTGTTTTTTCAACCTCCCTTAAGGCATTCATTAATAATAATGCTGCTCTGCCCATGATGTTGTTATCTTTATAAACTAAGCCTATAACGACAACGGGGTCAATATCGACAAAAGGTCTGATAACCAAGGTGCTTTCTAGTCCCAAACTGTCATACATAGGAACAATCCCTATGCCGAAACCTGCCTTAATCATTTGCCGAATCACATAAAAACTTCCCACCTCGATACCCGAAAAAGGATTTCGACTCGTTTGAACTAACATCCCTTCTGATAACTCCCGATAAATACAGTTTTGCTCTTTTAACAGGATGGTTTGTCCTATGAGGTCGTCCACAGAGATGCAGCTTTGATTGGCTAACGGGTGGTCGGCCCTCATCATTACTCCCAACTTTTCCTCGATTAGTGGCTCAAACTCCAGCATGAGGTTTGTTGCTGGAGATGCGCATATACCGAAGTCTAATTCACCGGATCGAACTCTTTCAGCGATAGATTTACTACCGCTAATCTCCATAGATAACTGCACTTGCGGACGAAGCTTACAAAAATCAGCTACGATAGTCGCGATCATTTGGCTCGCAATGGGTTCAATCGCGGCAAAGCGAATGGCTCCGCCATCCCCCGTATCGATATCCGAGATCGTTTGTCTCATAGATCCAATCGTTTTCAGCAAAGCGGTTGCTTCCTGATACAGCCACCGGCCGGCTTCAGAAGCAATCATGCGTTTGCCATCACGTACAAATAAAGAGACACCTAAATCAGCTTCAAGACGCTGAATCTGAAGTGTTACCGTAGAAGGTGCATATTGGAGCTCTTCAGCAGCTTTCTGAAAGCTGCCAAGACGTAAAATCGCTTCAAATGTTTTTAATGCTCGCAGATCCATGATACTCATCCTTTGTTTAATATGAACAATTCATTCAGATAGTTCAATTTTACAAAACTATGATGCCAACTTACAATAGTTACAAGAACTATTTTTGGGCAGGAGGAATGCTATGGGTTTGGGTTATAAATCGGCATTCAATTGGATCACCTTATGGTCATCACTTTTATTTGCTTTAATCCTTGGATTTTCGCGGCTATCCTACGGCTTGTTCCTGCCGGGGATCCAAACGGAAATAGGGGGGAGTTACGGTCAATTAGGCATGTTAGGAACCGTCAACTTCATTGGTTATCTGGTTGGAACCCTATGTCTACCGCCATTAATTTCCCGTTTGCAGCATAGAAAGAATGTGATCAATCGAATATCATGTTTGTTACTTGGATTGGGCATGATTGGCTCGGCATTTAGTGATCATTTCATTCAGCTTGGGTTATGGCGGTTCATGATTGGTTTTTTTTCAGCTTTGGCCACGGTTTTGGTCTTGTCTATTGCTACGGACGTCGTTCAACCCGCTGAGCGAGGAATGGCTTCGGGGCTAATCTGGTTAGGTGGCTCTGTCGGAATTCTGGTTACAGGCTTATTCGCACCTTATATCATAGAGCCTGCTCATTTGGAGGGGTGGCGCTATGCTTGGATGTCCATGGGTGTCTTCGGTATTCTTGCTGCGTTGGGCTTTGAGTTGGTAACAAGAAAGGAAATATTTGGGAGATCCATATCCACACAACTTGAATCGAATTTACAGGAACAAGTGAACGTTTACAGACTCTTGTTTAGCCCAAATAAATTTTTATTCTTGCTCGGATCTTATTTCTTCTTTGGTTGGGGTTATATTATCTATTTCACTTTTTTGATTCCCTATCTTGTGAATAATGGAATTCCGTCGAAGTATGCTGGACTGATTTGGTCGGGTATCGGATTTGCTGGTTTATTCAATGGTTGGATTGGAGGCAGAGCCATTGACCGATGGCCTAGCGGGTATACGCTTGCACTGGGGTTAGCACTAGGCACGATTGGTGTGCTAGGTGTAACGACAAATCATATTCTACTTACTTCATTAGGAGCAGTAATGATTGGGTTGGTTTCATTTATTACTCCGCCATTGATGACGACCGCGCTTCTTCGTCGTTATGCACCACATAGCGTCTATACGGTTTGCCTTAGTGTAGCTACCGCTTTTTTTGCAGCAGGGCAAATTATAGGTCCCATAGTCGGAGGCTGGGTTGTCGAGCGGTACGGTTTGAAATTTGGCGTAACATCAAGCTCTATATTTATGGCGCTTTCCGCCATGTTTGCTTGTTTATATGGACGAAAACAACGAGTACTTGAGAATTTTAAGAAGAATATTTAATAAAGGGAGAGAAACAACGATAATGAATTCACACAATAATATTTTGGCAATACGGAAATATTTTAAATCTGGCAATCTTCAGCTTTCCTATCTTGACTTTGGTGGTGAAAGTAATAAAGTGTTAGTTATGTTACATGGGTATATGGCAAATGCGAGAACATTTTCGGAGCTGGCTGTCAAATTTAAAGATTGGCGGGTAATCGCTGTAGATCAACGCGGACACGGTTGGAGTGATCATCCCTCTAAGAAGGAATACGCAAGGAATGATTACATCAATGACATAGTAAACCTGATTCAAAATGAACTCGGAGGACAACCCGTAACACTGCTGGGGCATTCTCTAGGTGGATTGAACGCTTATCAATTCGCGGCTCGTTATCCGGAGTGGGTCAAAGCCGTTATCGTTGAGGATATCGGTGTGGAAATTAACGCTGACTTCTCATTTGCCGACAAGCTTCCATTTCGATCTTCCTCTTTAAAAGAACTAAGAGATTCACTTGGCCGTGCAGGGCTTCGGGCGATTGATTATTTTTCAGAAAGCGTGTTCGAGGATGAACTAGGGTGGGGGTTCCGTACAGATCTAGCGGGGCTGCAAATTTCCGTACCGCAATCTAATGGGGTTTGGTGGGAAGATTGGTTATCATCTAATTGCCCTTTTTTGCTGATTCATGGTAAAAAAAGCTTCTTTCTTAACATCAACCAGGCAGAACAGATGGAATTAAAAAGACCTAACACTAAGCTTGTAGTATTCGAAGAATGCGGTCATGGTGTCCACTCTGATGATTTAGACGGTTTTTATCAAGTTGTGAATGATTTTCTTGCAGACCATAAAGATTGTATTGAATGAAATAACACTCGGACAATATCTTGAATCAGGCGCAATCATTCATGAAATTTAAGGAAAACTTTATAAATACCCCACTTTTTATTTAAACAGTTTCCCTTATCCTAATTGTACGAAGAGGTAAGGATAGTTTATTGGGGTAAACCTCGAGCGAGCATAGAACTCAAAAGCGAGGAAAGCAAAGTGAAACTAACGAAACTAATGAATCGCATTGTGCTACCAGTACTATTTGTCTTGTATATGCTTGCTTTATTTAGAATCATTTTATTTAAGTACGGCTCGATTGATACGGACTTTCTGTGGGATCGACTACACAAAAATCTTGAAAACCCAAACCCAGCGTATAGTATGCACCGAATGCTGTATGGTAATTTTATTCCGTTTAAAACCATTTCCGTTACCGTTCTAACTCCGTCAACACATGGAGTAATCAATTTGGTGGGGAATATCTTGGCATTCATGCCGTATGGAATTTTTATTGTACTCATGTCTAAAAGCAAAATGATTTCGCTGATTAGCGTATTTATCCAATCACTGGGACTGAGCTTACTCCTGGAATGTTTGGAGGTCTTTTTTTCCATCGGAAATTTTGATGTAGATGATCTGATCCTAAATAGCGTTGGAGGCCTACTGGGGTACGGTATTTTCAGGTTGTATGGCAAGTATGTAAGGATTAAGCGATTGTAAGGCTCTTGTCATAAGTTATTTTTTAAAACTACTTTATGATTAACTATCGTAAGGTAGTTTTCTTTTTAGGTACGGGTTGGGATTTTTCATGAACTATCAAGAACATCTTTACACAATCTTTATCTGGCTATGTTACAAATACGAATGTGCAATTTTTTATAAAAAATTCCAGTGGGTAAATACTATATTATTCAATTAGAAATTTGCTCATTATCGGGGAGAATCTACATGCCAAAAATGATACTAATCGTAGAAGACGAAGATATTTTGCGTGAAATTATTAAAGATTATCTTCTGAATGAAGGCTATCAGGTTTTAGAAGCTGTAGATGGGAAAGAGGCCTTAGCTTTATTCCAAGAAAATGATATCGATTTAATTATTCTAGATATTATGCTTCCAGAGCTAGATGGGTGGTCCGTATGTAGGCGAATTCGGAAGACATCCAATGTACCTATCATCATGCTGACAGCTAGAGTAGATGAAGATGATACGTTACTGGGATTTGAGCTAGGTGCAGATGATTATGTGACCAAGCCCTATAGTCCGCCAGTCTTATTAGCTAGAGCCAAGCGACTGATTGAAAGCAGGATGAGGGAAGATCGCCAAACCAACACCTCTGAGTCCTCTAATGACGATTCCATCACCTTAAAAGGAATTAGCATTCATCTCCCGTCGAGGACATTAACGGTTGATGGGGAACCTGTCTATTTGACCTATACAGAGTTCCAAATTTTAGCTTACTTCATGCAAAATAACGGTATTGTCATAACTAGAGAGCAACTCATACTAAAAATATGGGGTTATGAATATGAAGGGGATGATCGTACCGTGAATACGCATATTCGAAATTTACGAAGTAAGCTAGGTGATAAATCTAAGCTGATTACAACCATAGTAAGAACAGGTTATAAGTTCGAGGGGAAAGTATGAGAATCAGTATTGTCATCAAATTATTTACACTAACAACCATGTTATGCCTTTTCATCCTTGCGACGATTTATGTAGGTCAAACAATATTTTTCAAACAATACTACGAGAACAGAAAAGTCAATGAAATTAAAACGAATATCCAAACATTTAAAAATGAGTTTGTTAATCGTGTAGGGAATTTGCTGGCTATTCAGAAGCTCGAGCAAGATTTCTATCGAGAAAATAACACCTGGATTACAACTTTAGATAGCCAGGGGAACTTGAAAAATGCGAATGATTTTTATGTTGAAGTGAAAATTGATTCACCTAAAACCAACAATATATATCTTGGCAAAACGATTACGGTACCTCTCTACCAGATGATCGATATTAATGAAGTATTAAATAAAACATCAAGTCAAACGATCGCTATGTTAGTTCCAAAAGCTCGTGTCATTGTAGCAGAGTATAAAAAGGATGCCGTATTCATTCCCTATCGTTTGCAAGTTGAAAAAAGTAATTTAGTTTGGGTTAATGATAAAATAGCAAAAATGCTGGATGACTTAACGTTAGATATTAAGTATTCAAAGAAAGAAAATGTCGACTTTCCTGCTATTACACTTAGTGGAGTGGTTACTACAGTTCAGTTCCCGAGCGGGAATGAATCTTCTAGCTTCATTTACACAAACAGTTTATTTATGGACAGAATCAAAGAGTTTCAAGCGAACTTGTTGTTCAATGAATCGAACAACAAGTTGGATAGCCCGCAAATTCTTGATTTCGTCCAAAACGACGTAAAGTATAAAATGTTTATTGATCCAAATAAAGATCAGGCTGGCATACCCACTTACATCTTTTCGATGGCTTCCTTACAGCCTGTCGATGAAGCCGTTCAAATGCTAAAAGACTATTATGTATACATGATTGCGTTAGTTTTATTCCTGATTATACTTGCTGCCTTGTACTATTCAAGAAAGATTGCCAAACCCTTATTGAAAATGAATCAAACAACGAAACGAATAGCTCAATTAGATTTTTCGGAGACGATACCAATTAGATCTAATGATGAGATTGGAGAATTATCACGCAATATTAATTCACTTTCTCTAACTCTTCATTCCTATATTGAACAGCTGCAGAAGGACATTGAAAAAGAAAAACAATTGGAACGTACAAGGAAAGAGTTTATCTCTGGTGTATCCCATGAGTTAAAGACGCCGCTGAGTGTCATGAAGAGCTGTATTTCAATCCTTCAAGATGGCGTTGCCGTACAGAAGACAGATTATTATTTCGAAGCTATGAATAAAGAAGTCGATAAGATGAACCTCTTGATCGTGGATATGTTGGAGCTTGCTAAGTTTGAATCCGGTACCTATAAAATGGAGATGGATGCGTTCTGCATCGATAAGCTCATAGATGGAATCTGTGAGAAGCTATCATTGGAATTCAGCAGTAAACGGCTTCATGTGCATATGGAGCTTGTCTCTGTTGAAGTCATGGCCAATCAGCATCGCATTGAGCAAGTAATCTCCAATTTTCTGACCAATGCAATTCGCTATTCGCCAGAAGATGAACATATTTATGTGAACGTAGACGAAGAGTTAGTGAGAGTTAAGTTTAGTATCGAGAATAAAGGAGCGCATATCCCCGAGGATCAGTTGGCGAAAGTGTGGGATCGTTTCTACCGCGGAGATTCAGCGCGCCATCGTTCACAAGGCGGAACAGGCTTAGGCCTTGCCATCTCCAAGAACATCTTGGAGTTACATGGTGCTGAGTTTGGCGCGGCGAATACGGAAGACGGAGTTTTGTTTTATTTCTACTTAAATAAAGCTTGAAATTGCCACTTTTCTTGACGTGAGTATGTGCGTCTTGGAAGGTGGTTTTTGGTTTTCATTTCTTCATTTCATCTTTATCTGAATTCCATTCTATGTTTATACACCTCTATTAAACTAACTCTATGAAATGAAAGTTTCAACCAGATAGAGTTTGTATAATGAGAGGAGCTCCACCTATGAAAAAAAATGGAATTCTTGCCTTCACTGTCATAAGTACACTTATTTCCGGCTTTATTGTATATAACGTTCAGGCTAGCAGCCTTTTTAAAAATGAAACTTCTCAATCTGCTGCACAGACTAACGTACATTCTGCTACTAGCAACTCTATGAATAAAGTAAACCGTATTTTAGCAGGGAAAACGATCGTCATTGATGCAGGGCATGGTGGCAAAGATGTAGGTGCAACAGGACAAACAGGCATTCATGAGAAAGATTTAACGCTTCAAACGGCATTAACTATCAAGCAGGAATTAGCTAAGAAAACGGGAGCAAATATTGTATTGACTCGTGAACAGGATGATTTTCTGTCGCTTGAGGAGCGAGTGGAGATTGCAGAGAATCACGCGGCAGACCTATTTATTAGTATCCATTTTGATGCATTTACTACGAATGATGTAGCTGGTATAACAACTTATTACAACAAAACATCAGATCGAAAATTAGCAACTCTGATACATGAAGAGCTATTCGAGCAAGACCTAGATACCAGAGACCGCGGTGTAGCACAAGCTGATTATCATGTACTTCGAGAGAATCAAAGCCCATCTCTTTTACTCGAGTTAGGATATATATCCAATCGAGCTGACGAACAGCGAATTCAATCACAAGATTTTCAAATCAAGGCAGCTACAGCAATTACGGAAGGTATTATCTCTTACTTTAACGTAATCGTTTTCGACAAATTCTTGATCTCATCTTTATTTCGATTCCACTTTAGATTTGCATAAGGGTAGTAGAATAACCCAATGAAGACAAGTAGAAAAAGAATAACACACTATGAGAATCGAGGCGATATCCTATTGAGAAAAACAATCATCCCTATCATCTTAGCTACTATGACGCTAGTCGGTTCTATACCTGTTTCTGTGGATACTGATAACTGTGAGATTGTTGTGACTAACTTGAATTCGGATCTAAAACTGCACATGCCCGTTGCAACGTTCCAATTACCAGCTGAGAGCAAACAAGAGCTCAAGACAATTGGCCATGAATATACAATTTCCAACGATGATGGGAACTATGGCGACCACGTTGATGTCCAATTTGTGGGAGAAATTTTGACTTGTCTTTTTCTTGATGTGAGCAGATTAAGATCTTAGTAAGGTTCAAGAGAGAAATAAGTGTTAAGTAGGTGTTTACAAGAATGAAGATACAACAGTTATTACGAAGACAAAGTGTCGTTGCGATTGGTTTTCTCGCGCCAAGCATCTTTGGATTTGCTATTTTTTATTTATTACCATTTGCTCTAGGTGTCGTCTACTCCTTTATGGATCGTACGATTGATGGGTCATTCGTAGGCTTAGCTAATTATCTGGAGCTGTTAGCAAGCGATTCTTTCCGCAAAGCCTCAACGAACACCTTGTTGTTTACAGGTATTAGTGTGCCGCTTTTAATCGTTGTTTCTCTACTTATTGCGTTGCTCTTAAATCAACATATTTTTATCCGTGAATGGCTTAGAACCGCTTATGTATTACCGCTTGTAGTACCTGTGGCATCGATCGTTATGGTTTGGCAGATATTTTTCGATTGGAATGGTGCGTTAAACGGGTGGCTGCATCAAGTTGGTCATGAGCGTGTTGATTGGATGAATTCCGAGTGGGCGAGAGGGGTCATATCCGCTGCGTACCTTTGGAAAAATGTTGGCTATAACATTATTTTATTTCTAGCTGGCCTTCAAAGTATTCCAACCGATTATTACGAAACAGCTGATTTAGAAGGGGCTGGACCCTTTCGAAAACTAACTTCCATTACGTTGATCTATTTAATACCAACCTTATTTTTTGTTGTTCTCATGTCGATTATCAACTCTTTCAAGATTTTCCGTGAGACGTATTTAATCGCAGGGGATTATCCGCATGACAGTATTTATATGCTTCAGCACTACATGAACAATATGTTTTACTCTCTTGATGTTCAGAAGCTAACAGCGGCAGCAACCTTAATGGTCATTGTGATCTTTATTCTTGTTCTTGGGATGATGACACTGGAGCGCAAATTCAGACAATTCATGGAGTGATTATGAAAAAATTAGCTTTTTTTCAAAAATGCATTGTATCCGGTACGTTATTGGTCATTTCAATTTGTATGATTTTCCCGGTCGTGTTCACATTTACGAACTCATTGATGACGGAGAATGAAATAAGTAGCAACTATCATTTGATTGGCCAGATGGTCGAGAAGAGCACAGAAAGCAAAGAGCAATTCATTACATTAAAACTCATTCCCGATTGGGTATCCTTTGCACAGTACGGGAAGATTCTTTTTGAAACGCCAACGTATTTAAACATGTTCTGGAATTCTGTTTTCCTGGTGGTGCCAATGATTATCGGGCAAGTTGTTGTGGGCTCACTGGCGGCTTATGCCTTAGCTAAACTACGTTTTCGAGGGCGCGAACCCTTATTCCTTGCCTATGTCATGGTTATGCTAATGCCATTTCAAGTGACTTTGGTGCCGAACTATATTATTGCTGACAAACTTGGCCTATTAAACAGTGCAAGTGCCATCGTGTTGCCTGGAATTTTTGCTGCGTTCGGTGTCTTCATGCTAAGACAGTTTATGCTTTCAATTCCGTATTCCTATGTTGAAGCAGCCATTATGGATGGCGCTGGGCATCTCATGATTTTTCAGCGTATTATTGTTCCGCTAATTAAACCTGGCTTGGCTGCGCTTGTCGTGCTTCTCTTTGTGGATTATTGGAATATGGTCGAGCAACCTCTAATCTTCTTGGAAGATGCCTTCAAACAACCATTGTCGCTTTACTTATCACGTATCCAAGGAGAAGCGCAAGGTATTGGTTTCGCAGCATCCGTGCTGTATATGTCTCCCATGTTACTCCTATTTTTATATGCAGAGCGTTACTTTATTGAGGGTGTTCAGTTGTCTGGGATCAAAGGCTAGTACAACGATCACATCTAAGAAAGGAGGATTACCTTGAAAACTCAAATTTCGGATCAGGTTGGAACTGGCTTAAATCCCAAAATGAAATGGGCTTCGATCTTATTTATTGCTGTATTACTTATCCTTACCCTTTATAGCAATACCATTCTCACGATGAATCTACCTAAGGTCGTAGCGGAAGAGGGGAAATCAGAACCACTCGTTCAACAGTACAGCGGCAGTGGTGATCTACAACCGATTAGCAAAGTGGAGCTTTCCAACAAGTCCGGATGGACGATAAAAGATGTTATGGTGAAAATCGGAGACCATGTCGAGAAGGGGCAGATACTCGTGACTTACGAGAGCAAAGAAGCATCTCGTCGCATTTTAGATGAGGAGGCGTCACTATCTAGGCAGAAATTAATGATGGAAGGCATGCAAGAACACTACATTGAAGCTGTACAAAGCGGTGATGACCTCAAGATTCGTGCCGCCAAACGAGAGCTGGAGATTGCTCAACTGGATAAAAGCGTCCAAGAGCGAAAGATAAAAGAGTTGAAGGATGACTTCGCCAGCCTAAGTCAAATCGCCGCGCCATTCGAAGGCGTCATTTCAAAGTTATCTGCTGTGAAAGGTCTTGCCTCAGGCAGCGATGGGGGTGATGTAACGATCTCGAATTCGAGCCTAGGGTATCAGTTAGTATTACAAATGCCATCAGCGATCTCAGCAAAGTTAGAACTTGGCAGCAAACAGGATATTGCTGTCAAAATCAATGGGCAAAGAAAAACCTATGAAAGTGTCATTTCTGGGATTGAAAATTCGGATGAGCAAAAGAAAAAAGTAAGTTTAACTGTGCAAAATGCCCAATTGCAAGGCGGCGAACAGGCTAATGTGGAATTAACCGTAAGTTCTGCTACCGGCGAAGGCATGCTTCTACCTTCTAAAGCTATACATGGTGAGGGTACGAACAAATATATGTTTGTTATAGACGAACAGAAGAGTCCACTCGGGAACACCTATCATGCACGCAAAGTGTTCGTTGAGGTAGGAGAAGCCACTGAAGATGCCGTGATCGTTCGAAAGGGTGCGTACCCTGGGCAGATGATCATTACAGATAGTAGTGAATCGCTCACAGACGGTGGACGTGTAAGAAGAAATTAGAATTTTTGAAATTAATCAAGGAGTGAAGTAAATATGAAAAATAAGTTTCTTATTCTCACGATTTTAGTCGTTATGTTCAGTTTGACAGCATGCAATGAAAGAACATCGGTCAACCAAAGCGAACCGACTAGCAGCAATGCGGTAAGTACTGCAAGCCCGAGTAGTCCAACGAATAGCCCTGCTGGAAAAGAAATGAGAATTGAAGATGAAAATAAAGACAGCAAGAAGATGATTGTCGTTTCGATTCTTTCTGCGACCGATTTCTACAAACAAGCGAAGCAGCGGTATGAGGCAGCCCATCCAAATACGAAAATTGAATTTAAGGAATTTGTTAAGGCAGGCAGCGGAAGTGGTGTTATGAGTGCATCCGAAGTAGAGAAGTATATAAAACAATCTACAACCGAGATTTTATCCGGAAAAGGGGCTGATTTATTCGCTCTTACAACGGTCGACTTACCGATCGACAGGTATGTAAATAAGCAAGCGTTCGTGAACGTTGGAGAATTCATTAAACATGATACATCCTTTGACCAAAGCCAGTATTATATGAACATCCTTGACAATTCCAAAATGAATGGTGGGCTCTATGTCTTACCAACCATGTTTTACTTGCAAGCGATGTTCGGAGATCAGGTGGCAATTGAAAAAGCAGGCGTTGCGATTGATGATAAAAAGTGGACGTGGAGCCAGTTTGCAGATGTAAGTAAATCCTTAGCTGCCAAAGGTGCTCATACGCATTCGTTAAGTGGTTTGGATCCTGAGAATATGCTGAATGCCATTGTTTCGGACAATTATGAGCGGTTTGTTGATGGGGCTAAAGGAAAATCGAATTTTGATTCGACAGATTTCACTGATCTGCTTAAACGTGTAAAGAGTTTATACGATGACAAAATCATTTCGGCTAAACCGCTGGGAGCCAAGGATAGTAATTTCTTACTGTCGGAATTTTTTTCGCCAAGTGATTTCATCACGCGTAATTCTCTCTATTATACGAGTGGTACGATCTATCAGAAACCGCATTCGGCCGAACAGCAATCTGGTGTTGCCTTTGGCGGATTGCAATCCATTGCTATGAACGCGAATTCCACAATCAAAGCAACAGCTTGGGATTTCATGAAATTCCTTTTATCTGAAGAGATGCAAAGTATTCCTCAACAAACGGGATTCCCATTGAAGAAATCAGTGAACGAGAGGTTGATTGATCAAATCTCAAATGATGCCAAAAAAGGCACAGTGAGTACTATGAAAGGCGGAAACGTCAAAGTTTCTGAGAAAGACATCCAGGTCCTTAAGACGATGATCTCAGAAGCGAGTCTTCCAATATCCAAAAGCGACAAGGTTAGATCGATTATCGCTGAGGAGTCCAAGGCTTTCTTCACTGGGCAAAAGACTGCTGAAGCTGTCGCTAAGCTGATTCAGAATCGTGTGATGACTTATTTAAATGAATAAATAAAGACCGTTGAATGCTAAATGAACAAAGACCAGACAACCATACGATATATAACGTGTGGTTGACTGGTCTTTGCATAACTATTGAAAAAGAACGCCCTCAACTAATCCATATGGCTCGGTTGAGGGCGTTGTAAGGTTTAATCGAAATGAGGAATACAGACTGCATTCTTACTTTAGATAAGGTCTCGTCCGCTGTCGCTTTCTGTATAGATGGAAATAAGCACAATTGCCGATTCTTTCCCTATATTTCTTACCAAATGAGGTGTACATGCGTTCCAACTGAACGAATCACCTTCTCCGAATTCAGCCGCATCCTCACCCTGTTCTGCGAATATTCTTCCTTTAATAACGACATGGACCTCCTCGCCTTCATGAGCATGAGGTATATCTCCCGTTGATGCACCAGGAGGGAACTCTACCACCATCATCTTGACGTTCTTTGTGGAGCTTAAATGCTCTACCTTTAAATTGTCAGAACCGCTTGTTGTAATGCTTCGTTCTTCCTTGCGAACAACCATCATTCGCTCCTCTTTCCTCAAGAGCAAATAAGCTAAAGGCACCTTTAAAGCCTGTGCTATGTTCTCAAGCGTCGAAATAGAGGGGGAGGTTTTATTGGTTTCAACCTGACTCATGAAGCCTTGGGACAAGCCGGTTTCTTCGCAAATTTGGGCGATAGTAATATTTTTTCTTTTCCGAATTGCCCGTATCGTTGAGCCGATATCCATCCTGATTGCACCTCTCATAAAATATTAGTAATACAAAACTTAATTACATATTAACAAATATTCTATTGACACGCTAGCATGCCATATATTAAATTACTTATATAAACAATATTTTATTATTACTAATATTCCTGAAGACTTAGTATGTAGATGCATGGTTCAGCTCAATTGATATTCCACAGACTTATTAAGAAAAAGCGCAGCTAATAACTTAAAACGAGGAGGATTTTTTATGAATTCCGCTTATTCATACGATGTTCATTTACCGGCGAATATGGACCCAGACAAGAAATATCCGGCAGTCCTTACCTTGCATGGCAAAGGCTCCAATGAAAAAAATATGTTCGGTTTGGTAGCTCCGTTGGCTGATAATTTTATCATTATCGGTATTCGCGGTAATTTACCGCTTGGAGCAGGATACCAGTATTATGATTTGAAAAGTTTGGGTAATCCTATTCGAGAGATGTTTGACGAAGCGGTAAGAGAGCTTGAAGCATTCATTCAATATGCGACGGAAAAATATCCGATCGATCCAAGTAAACGGTATTTGCTTGGCTTTAGCCAAGGTGCGATTCTGTCGATGACACTTGCACTTACGATGGGAAATGAGCTGAAGGGAATCGTTTCACTAAACGGGTACGTTCCTGACTTTGTGAAAACGGAGTATCCATTGCGAAGCGTGAAGGATGTATCCGTGTTTATTTCCCATGGCGAGTATGACTCCGTATTTCCAGTTCGGATAGGTCACGAGACAGCGACGTATTTCAAGGAGCAGACGCCGCGCCTAACATTTCATTTATATCCAACGGACCATGGGGTATCGGAAGAGAACCAGTTTGATTTTCTGAATTGGCTTAAGCAGGATGCTGGTTTGATTACAACTAAGGAGTGAGAAATGGTATGATGCCTTCCTATTTTTTCGCGCATGGCGCCCCATCGATCGTGCTTGAGGATAACGAATACACAAAACTGCTTAAGAATTTTAAGGACAATATACCTAGACCGAAAGCAATCGTACTCTTTAGCGCTCATTGGGAGGAGTCGGTACAGACAGTCAGTGCTACTGAAACGTATGAAACTATTTATGATTTTGGCGGGTTCCAGGATGAGCTTTATACAATGACCTACCCGGCCAAGAGTGATCGTTCTCTAAGCGAACGTGTTCGAGCATTGTTTGAAAAGAAAGGCATTCAGAGCGTTCTGAATGAGAGTAGAGGACTGGACCACGGGGCTTGGGCGGTTTTGAAGTTACTTTATCCAGAGGCGGATATCCCAGTTGTCGCACTATCCGTGAATCGTAATCTGAGCAACGAGCATCAGTATCAAATCGGCAAAGCGTTGTCGGAACTTAGGGAACAGGATATTCTCAT
Source organism: Paenibacillus allorhizoplanae (assembly GCF_927798215.1). Lineage (NCBI taxonomy): Bacteria > Bacillati > Bacillota > Bacilli > Caryophanales > Paenibacillaceae > Paenibacillus > Paenibacillus allorhizoplanae. The sequence goes on along the minus strand of NZ_CAKMMW010000021.1, from coordinate 64,798 downwards.
TATCGGAAGCGGAGGAACAGTCCACAATTTAAGAAGATTGAATTGGCAGTCCGAAGGAAATGATGATTGGGCTGAACAGTTTGACAATTGGCTCCAGGATAAGCTCGAGTCATGGGATACAGAGGCACTATTTCAATATCACGAACTGGCTCCTCATGCTCAAGAAGCCGTGCCAACGAGTGAGCACTTTATTCCGCTGATTCTTGCAATGGGATCTGGTGACACCAATCGTCAGGCGAATCTGCTTCACCGTAGCTATCAATACGGGAATCTAAGCTTAAGCTGTTGGCAATTTAATTAAGCACGATGAGTTCGCTTAGCCGATCGTGATGTTAATTGGTATGGCGACGGTATTATTTCTGTTAATTTGGTGCATGGCTAAGGGGGCAAAGTCCGTATACAGACAAAGGGTGTGGCGATCGTGCTGATCATTTATTTGAAGGTTGTTGTTTTGAGATATGAAGCTTTTGAAAAGATATAGTAACCGCTGCGCCGATTGTCGGAAATCCCCATGCAGATTGAAAAGGAGAAGTATTCATGCCTGTCGTGCAAAAATTTGACCCTAAAGTAATTTCACTGTTACAAGAGAGAATAAAACTGATCAAAACGGACGAAGAAAGAGCAGTATATCTTGTCGGACCCATTAAGCTGCCAGTTAACTTAAATGGAGAGACAGTCCAGTTTAAGTGGTACTGCTGGCTCAATTGCAACGAAACGACTGAAGATTTTGAACGTATTGTCGCCAAATTATCTTCTGCTAATTTAGCGGAATATCAACAGTCGAGTGTACTCGTACATGGAGATTTTCAAAATGCAGATCATGCCTTAATTCGCTTTCACTCCATCTGTCATACCGGGGATATTTTCGGCAGTAAGCGATGTGACTGTGGTTATCAGCTCAATCAGTCGTTGAAACATATTTCCGACCATGGAAGCGGAGCGTTATTTTATCTAGCCAATCATGAAGGACGCGGTATCGGGCTCTTTAGCAAAGCTCTTGCCTATATTCTACAAGAAAACGGATACGATACGGTGGATGCCAATCTTCAACTTGGTTTTGTTGATGATTCACGTGATTATAGCGACGCGATAAAGGTTTTAAAAGCACTTCGGACAAAGCCGGTCACGCTGATCACAAACAATCCCAAAAAATTAGATGCACTTCGTAAAGCAGGAATGGATGTAGAGGATCGTGTACAGCTTTGGGGAGATGTATCCGAATATAACGAGAAATATTTGAAGACGAAAATCGAGCGGTCCGGGCACTTAAACGGAGACGAAGGTTGTTGTAATAATGACTAACAGCGATGTGTTCCCTTAAAGAAACCTTCTCAGAAGAAGATGGCAAGGAGATGGTCCCTGAACTGGTCATTGGTCATCTTCTTTAATGTTCACACTTAATGAATTGTAGTTGACCATATAATCTGCAATCAAATCCCGAAGTTCTTCTAAAAGCTTAATAATAAGTTGAAAAGGCAACCAGTCCTAGTGGATTGGTTGCCTTCTCTCAATTACACGGGCAGGATAGTTGAATCCGACTCACGAATAACGTCCTCGATTTACTTTATCCTAATCTTATTTAGAAATTTCACAATATTTTTTAAAGTTGTCTAGAAACGCCTGCCAGCCTGCTTTTTGCATCTCAATGGAATTAGTAGTTTCTGCCTCAAAAGATTCAATTACCTTAGTATCGTTTTCTTGACGAATAAAAGTGATTGCAACTTTTCTTCCATCTCCCAAAGTGTAAGAAATAAATTCATTAATTCTCACTTCATCATAAACTCCACCAAGATCAAATCCAAAGCTTCCATCCTTTGCTTCCAATCTTGTAAGAAATTTGCCGCCTACCCTTAAATCATTTTCGGCATTTGGTGCATGCCAATCATCAGAAGCAAAAGACCATTTCGTTATATGCTGTGGTTCTGTCCAGTATATCCACACTTTTTCAACTGGTACATGTACTGTGGTTTCTACCGTTATTGTTTGATTAACTGTTTCCATTCTAATTACCGCCTCACTATATGTATTTTAGATTATCTATAGTTAATTATACCATTAAACTAATGATGAACCATAATTGGCAGCTAACGGGAGAACGATAGCTCAAAAGACATCAGGAAAAGGCTGCCGATAGTCCTAGAACGGCAGCCATCTCAGAGATAAGAGCGCAACATTTCAATATTCACCTTGTGTTATAAATATCGTCTACGTATAAGACACAAGAGGTGATTTTTCTATCTTTAGCTAGAATTGTTCTATTTGACGTTCTAAGTATGAGCTGGCTTCTTCCTGAGGTTGGATCTTTAATGTTGGTAGGAAGGTAAGTATGTGGGGCATATCGCCGATGCGATCTGTTTACCATTGAATTTTCAGAAAAAAGCGCTTCCCCGTGAAGCGCTTTTTCTTCGTATTTTTGTGCATACTACGTAAGAAAACTCATTATGAATAGGAGTAACTCAAGTGAACATGGATGAACTTATCGTGGAACAAATCAAGAAACAGGCTGTGCCTTTGAACAGTACAGATGATTTGGAGGTATTAATCGAAGCGATTGGCGATAAGAAGTATGTTTTACTTGGTGAAGCCACGCATGGTACTTCCGAATTTTATAAGCTGCGCATGGAATTGAGCCGTAAATTGATTGAAACGAAGGGGTTTTCCTTCATAGCGGTTGAAGGGGACTGGCCATCCTGCTATGAGGTTAACCGGTATGTGAAGCAGTACAAGGATGCGAAGTCAAGCACTCGTGCTGTAATGGAAGGGTTCAATCGCTGGCCAACGTGGATGTGGGCAAATGAAGAAGTTGGGGAATTAATGGATTGGTTAAAAAAGCATAATGAAGACAAACCGATTGAGCAGCGCGTCGGTTTCTATGGACTTGACGTTTATAGTTTATGGGAGTCCCTGGAAGAAATTGAACGCTACCTGAAGAAAAAAGGCACACCTGAGCAGTTAGCTTTAGCTCGTAAAGCCTTTGAGTGCTTCAATTCCTATGATAAAGAGGGGCAAAACTACGGCGTTTCTGCGGCTTTCTACGGTGAGAGCTGTAAGGACGATGTCGTAAAATTGCTGAAGGAGCTTCACGTGAAACGAGTGCGGTACGACGAAGATAGCGAAGCCGCCCTTAGTGCAGAATTAAATGCGCTTGTTGCCGTAAACGCGGAGGATTATTACAGCACCATGGTCAAGCATGACGCGGAATCGTGGAATGTCCGCGACCGACACATGGTCGAGGCGCTGCGCCGCCTCGCTCTCCACCACGGCTCAGATGCCAAAGTTATCGTCTGGGAGCATAACACACACATTGGCGATGCGCGCGCAACCGATATGATGACCGACGGCATGATCAACGTCGGCCAGCTTGTGCGCGAAGCGTACGGTGAATCTGATGTGTGTGCAATTGGCTTCGGCACTTACCGCGGTACCGTCATTGCCGCGAAATCTTGGGGCGCGCCGATGGCGACGATGCAAGTGCCCGCTGCACAGCAGGGCAGCTGGGAGGAGCTCATGCATCGCGCTGGCGCGTATGATCAGATCCTCCTGTTAAACAAGGAGGATCCGTTACTCGGGCACGAGGTCCTGGGACACCGTGCCATCGGTGTCGTGTACCGCCCCACTTCTGAGCGAGGGAACTACGTTCCCTCAGTGATGGCTCGGCGGTACGACGCCTTCGTTCATGTGGACGAAAGCCATGCACTTCGTCCGTTAACTATAGAAAAAGTGCTTGTGTGAACCCACACAAGCACTTTTTCTTATACGCCGGTGACCATATGCAAGTGACAGGCGTTTCCATATTAGCGTTTTGGCATTTTGCTCTCATCCATGTACAGCAGGTTCCAGCGGTGACCATCCAGGTCGGAAAATCCTGCGCCGTACATCCAGCCGTCAACTTCACTCGGCTTGCCAAAGATACTTCCTCCGGCAAACTCTACTTTTTGAATGAAGGTATCTACTTCTTCTCTGCTTTCAGCGCCAATGGAAAATATTACTTCTGCGCTATGGGAAGTATCTGCTTTTTTTGAACCTGTAAATTTCTCAAACGCCTCATCCGGGAACAGCAGAATCGTTGTTTGACCTATGGCAAGCTTGGCTCTTTCGTTACCAAAGCTCACCGCATGGAATCCAATCTCATTGAAAAAGGCAGTAGACCTTTCAACATCTTTGACCGGCAGGTTAATCCAAATCTCCTGTTTCATAGCTGTATCCTCCTGAAATATAATTTTTTCAATTACTCCTACTATACTATACTTCTAGCATCAGAAGTGAATCTTATAAATGAAACCATAAGATAAAGAAGATACTATTATCTGGAAGGATTTCACAGATCATAGCATGAGGTACTTCAAACACAAACAAACGGTTGTTTTATTTAGTAAAAGTTATTACAATAAAAATCGGGGTAAAAGATATTATGCTTTAACCTAAAGTTATCTAAGTTATTTCTCATATTTTAATATCGCTTTTGGCATGAATGAACCAGAGACAGCGCTGGACATAAGCCTAAATACAAGTTGTTTATGACAACTCTATTTAGGCTTTTTTTAATTTCGTAAATACTACATCAAGGTAAAAGATGCATGCTTTACCTAAGTCGAGGATGAATTTTTTGGATAAGAACGTTAAACAATCTCAAAATGAAATTGCAAGTTATGTTGGCAGATTGCTAAGAGATGCTTTTGGAAAAGGTCCTCAATCTGTTTTCGTTAGCATCAACCGCCCTTATATAGTCATTTATTTACGGAATTTCTTGTCGCCAACGGAGAAAATACTTCTTAGGCAGGATCAGCTTCTTTCCATTCAGCACACAAGAGACCTGGTGATGAGATCGTTAATCCCGGAAATAAAAGCCTACTTGCTTATTCATACTGGTATGGAAATTTGTGAGTTTTATTATGACTGGGCACTTCACAATCAATCAGGCGTCTTTGTTGGGATCGGATCAGATGACGACTACCATTTTACGGCAAGCATACATGAGGAATACTTAGGAAGAGAGGCGCTTCATCAAAAAGTTGAACAAATCAGTCGTCAGATTCAGAAGAGTCCTGAGGACATCTATTCCTACATGATTAATGAAAGAACACTCGTGGTTATCCGCAAAGGTATTCTGATCAGCATCGGGAAAGAGTTCATTCGACTTGGATTTGAGGAAAGTTTAAAAATAGCGGAGCGCAATCTTGAAAAAAGACATCTACATAACAATAACGCACATTTTCAGCACATATTACATTCAGGAATTATGGATGTCTTTACTGATTGGGATTTTCATCTGGATAAAGGCATCATAGTGTTCATTTTAAATCCAAGTCAATAAACCCGAGTAGTGTTTTTCTTATGTAAGGGATAGTATGGGATAAAAAGGAAGATAATATATTCGAAGGTTCTTTCGTTGTTTTATTTAGTAAAAGTATTTAAAATTAGCATAGGGTGAAAGACAGAACGCTTTTGCCTATACCGAGGATGAATGATTTGAACACGACCGAGAAACAGACAAATTTTGAAATCGCAGGCCATGTTGGCAGATTACTTCGAGAGGCTTTCGGTAAAGGGCCGGAATCTATTTTCGTAAGTATTAATCGTCCGTTCGTTGTTATCTATTTGCGCAGCTTTTTATCACCGACTGAGAGAATACTTCTTAAGCAGGACCAGATTTTCTCCATTCAAAATACGAGAGACCTCGTGATGAAATCATTAATTCCTGAAATTAAAGCCTATTTGTTATTACTTGCAGGCATGCAGATTCGGGAGTTTTATTATGATTGGGGATTAAATAATCATTCAGGCGTAATGGTAGGCATCGAAACAGATGAGGATCGATTACAAGCCTGTTTGCAGGAAAGGTATACCGGTAAAGAGGAGCTTCACCAAGAAATTGATACGATTAGTTTCCAAGTGCAAAAGAGGCCGGAAGAGCTCTACTCTTGTATGATCAATGAAAGAACACTTCTTGTCATTCGAAACGGCATTCTAATCAGTATCGAGAAAGAATTAATTCGGATCGGCCACGAAGAGAGCTTGAAGCTGGCAAAACGTAACCTAGAAAAAAACCACTTACATAACAACAGTCATTTTGCCGATATTTTAAAATCGCAGGTGATTGATGTTTTTGTGGATTGGGATTTTCACCTTGATAAAAGCGTCATCGCTTTTATTTTAAATCCAAGTCGATAATTCGGCGGTAATGAGCCAGAGATAGTGCTGGACATAAGCCTAAATACAAGATGCGAAAGCACCTTCTATTTAGGCTTTTTTTGACTTTTTGTGAGAAGAGGAGAGCACATGGTTGATATTCCTGAACACCTTCATGTATTTGATCGAGTTACAGATGCATTTTTTGCAGTTAATAACGAGTGGGTACTTACATACTTGAACAACGAAGCGTCTAGACTACTGTTCCATGGGAAAACGGATCTCATTGGTAAATGTTTATGGAATGAATTTCCGAAAGCCTTAAATTTGTCATTTTATGAACACTATATCAAGGCGATTCATGAACAAGTGACTGTGGAATTTGAAGCCAATTTTCCTTCTTTAGAAAAGTGGTTTGATGTAAGGGTCTATCCATCCTCTAATGGTCTTTCGGTATACTTTAAGGATATTACTTGCAAGAAGCGGGTCCTATTACGAAATGAACAGCATTACGAGTCGCTTTTTAAATATAACCCCGATGCGGTATTTTCTTTGGATCTAAAAGGGAATTACCTCAGTGTTAACCCAGCAACAGAATGTTTGTTGGGATATCGCGAAGATGAGCTTCTACACATGACATTTATTCCGCTCATCCCATCTGAAGAATTGGATAAGACGATGAATTACTTTTTGGAAGCATCTAAGGGCATCACACAGCATTACGAGACGAGAGTTTACCATAAAAACGGGAAGATTCTCGATGTTAAAGTTACCAATATGCCAATCATTGTGAACAATGAACCTATCGGTGTGTACGGGGTTGCGCGAGATATTACACAGGAAAATAAGAATGAATTGCTATTATTGGAGTCTGAACAGCTTACTGCCGTTGGACAGCTCGCCGCTTCAATAGCCCATGAAATCAGAAATCCGCTTACCTCTCTCAAAGGGTTCGTGCAGCTGATTGAGAATAAGGTACCGGGGGTCAATAAAGAATATTTTAGTGTTATGATGGAAGAATTGGGTAGGATAGAGCTCATTACGAGTGAACTGCTGTTTTTAGCCAAACCGCAAGCCCAGGAATTTAAGATTGAACAAATGAATAAAATCATTCAGGATGTTGTGCTGCTCCTTGGCTCACAGGCTTTAATCAATAGAATAGAAATCAGAACCGAAAATCTAGCTTGCTTACCCGCCATGCTATGTATTGGGCAGCAGTTAAAGCAAGTTTTTATTAATCTCATCAAAAATGCGATGGAAGCCATGCCGGGAGGCGGGGTCATTGAAATCAAAGCTTCCATGCCAAGTACTTCGCTTATGCTGATCCAGGTCGTAGACCAAGGAAAAGGAATTCCAAAGGAGTTAATCTCCAAAATTGGCTCTCCCTTTTATACAACGAAAGAGAATGGGACCGGTCTTGGCATGATGACAACAATCAAGATTATCAAATCACACGGTGGGAACGTTAACATATCGAGCATCGAAGGACAGGGGACTACGATTGATGTATATTTGCCGGTAGTTTCTTCGGTTTCTACAAGCTAAACGGGACAAGTTTCGGATATTTGATCTACTCAGTGCGGAAATTACAATAAACTATACAGAAAGCTTCAACTAACATCTCTGATAGCTGAAGCTTTTTGTTTTACCTTAGATTAGATTATGGTCAGGTAAATAGGTTATGATGGTATCATATCGTGAAAAAGACAATATTAAATACAAAATTCATGTTTCCTGCTGATAAAAAGAAAGGAAGAAGCGCACTATGTCGACAACTGATAAAATTAAGCTTACATCTTATTCAACCAAAGGTGGATGCGGCTGTAAAATTGGTCCTGCAGATCTTTCGGAGGTCATTAAGAAATTACCTCCAGCTCTTCCAAATCCAAACCTTCTTGTGGGCATTGACACCAGTGATGATGCCGGAGTTTATAAACTGAGCGAAGAGCTTGCGCTTGTGCAAACGGTAGATTTTTTCACGCCTATCGTGGATGACCCCTATTCGTTCGGACAAGTAGCTGCTGCGAATGCGATTAGTGATATTTATGCCATGGGGGGCAGGCCGCTTACCGCGCTAAATATCGTAGCATTTCCAATTCGTACATTAGACAAAAATGTGTTAGCTGAGATATTACGTGGCGCAGGCGATAAAATGAAGGAAGCCGGCATTACACTCGTAGGCGGACATTCCATTGACGATAACGAGCCCAAATTCGGACTTGCAGTTACAGGGTTGGTACATCCTCAGAAGATACGTACTAACGCGGGAGCGATTCCAGGAGATAAATTAATTCTGACGAAGCCAATTGGTGTAGGCATTTTAACTACTTCGATTAAGAAGGATAGGTTAAATGATCAGGAAGTGGAGCGAGTAACACAGGTCATGGCTACACTGAATAAAACAGCTGCAGAAACGATGGAACCATTTGAAGTGCATGCTTGCACAGATGTTACCGGTTTTGGCTTGATCGGACACTCTCTCGAAATGGCAAAAGGTAGTGGAGTCGGTATTCGCCTTATTGCAGATGATGTGCCTTTATTGCCGAGAGTAAGGGAGTTGGCTGAAGAAGGTTTTGTTCCTGGGGGCACTAAGAATAATTTCGCCCATGTACAGAACTCAGTTACTTTCCCAGACACATTAGATCAGATCGGTCAATGGATCTTATGTGATGCCGTGACATCCGGAGGCCTTCTAATTTCCGTGGCGGGAGAACAGGCTAATGAATTGCTTAGTAAGTTGAAACTAGCTGGGGTCGAAGCAAGTATGATCGGAGAAATAACAGAAGACAATTCGTGCCGTATTGTGGTCATCTAAGCTAATGCTATGCTAGTTTTCTTATGAAAACTTTAAAGGGGCGAGATTCATTGTTTCAAGACATCACCATAGAAGAATTATTAGCTCTTAGAGACAAAAAAGAGTTAGTTATGATCGACGTTCGTTCGCCTTCGGAGTTTCAGGACGCGACGATTCCAGGAAGCATAAACATTCCATTTTTTGATGATAACGAACGTGCAGAAATAGGAACCATTTATAAGCAAGTGAGTGTTCAGGCTGCTAAAGATAGAGGTCTGGAGATCATCTCGGCCAAATTGCCGGCTTTTATAAAAACGTTTGAAGGAATCAAAGAGCAAAAGGCGGTTTTCTGTTGGCGCGGTGGTATGCGAAGTCATACTTCTGCTACAGTTCTAGCGTTAATGGGTATCCGAACTTACCGTTTAACAGGAGGCTTTCGTTCCTATCGTAGATGGGTCGTCGATACGCTTGAAAAAATGGATTTTAAACCTCGCGTATGTGTGATTTCCGGGAATACAGGAGCAGGAAAAACAGCGATATTAAGACGTCTGCAAGAAGATGGATATCCTGTACTGGACTTAGAAGCTCTTGCAGGGCATCGGGGTTCTATTTTCGGTCATGTCGGCCTCCAAGCAAACAATCAGAAGACATTTGAAGCACATCTCGTTACTAAACTTCTTCAGTTGAAGGATTCACCCTATTTTCTGATTGAGGGAGAAAGCAAGCGGATTGGAAAAGCAGTCATTCCTGAGTTCATTGTTAGCAAAAAGGATACAGGTACACAACTATACATTGAAATGCCTATTCGTGAGCGTGCTCGTCATATCATTGAAGATTATCGCCCTTGGGAAAACAAAGTGGAATTGCTTAAAGCTTATAGTAGAATAAAGGGCCGAATCCACACCCCGATCGCCAAAGATATTGAAATAGCTCTCCATGAAGATCAATTTGAGACAGCAGTTAGCTTCTTATTGGAGCATTATTATGATCCGCGATATGAACACGCAATGAATAAATACGAGCAAGAAATCATTACGATTCGAGCAAACACAATAGATGAAGCGGTAGTCGCTATAAAAGAATATTTAAAATCAGTAGATGTAGAAAGTAAACATATAAATTACACGTAATCTTAGGTTGACAAAATGGAGTGCAAACTGGCAACGGTTGAGGCACTCCATTTTTTGTGGATTCATTCGATTCATTGAGGTGTGTTGTGAGCAAAAAAAATAATCCGTAAATTCGATAAACAATCCAACATATAAAGCTAATATAGATGAAAAACCATTCGGTATCGTGGTAGTAGAAGTACACTATTATCTTGACATTGATCGGTATAATACTAACGCAGTTACTTACGAAAAATGATAATTTAATAAACCGCGGTTTTATAGGAGTTCGATTTTCGGAGCGGATACTTCAAGAAATTCCGATTGCCGACAAGATTACCTTAACCGCTCTGCTAACAGACAGAATTGTTATAATTAAAGTCTTCCCAAAATAAAGGATTACATTTGATATAATCATTTAAGCAGCTGGTATAACGACTGTCGTTTTCTCATTAGCTAGGCGACAAAGAAGAAAATGGAGGAATAAATGAATATTGAACTTGAAAAGCTGATTTATGCTTTAACCCAACGGTTCAAGATGAATATCATCTCCACCGACTGCCAAACTATGCCGTTACAGGGCGGAACCGTGGGAAAAGTTTTCCTGGTAACGGGGATCGCCGAAACCGTGGATGGCGAAAAATTGCCTTACCGTATAGTGCTGAAAATTCAGAACAAATGGGAGCGTTACGGCGATCCGGGTTCATGGCGTAGGGAATATGATCTCTATTCATCTGACTTGGGAGCGACTTTTTCGCAAGCCCTCCGCTGGCCGACATGTTATCACGCCGAGTTCAATGCCGAAGTTAATGAATACCATCTGTGGCTTGAATATATCGATGGCGTAACCGGTTTAGACTTGACCCGTGACATGTATGAAAAGGCCGCGCTGGAGTTAGGGCGCTTTCAAGGCAAACTGTATGCTGTGCAACCCGCCGTGTTGCAGAGCCTGACCAACCTGAGTCATGCGGATCTCATGAAGAATACGTATTTGCATTACCGGTCATGGCCGGTCGTCTACGATTATATACGATCGGAGGACTGCGAATTGCCTCTGCACGTGCGGCAAATGCTCATCGACATCGTTGAGCAAGCAGACGAGATATTCGCCCGTATTGAAAAATTGCCCCTCGTGCTGTGTCATCGGGACTTTTGGGTAACCAATCTGATCTACGCTGACGGGAATTTCGCGCTAATCGATTGGGATACCAGCGGATGGGGCTACCTAGGCGAGGATCTCGCAAGCCTGATTGCGGATGAACCGGATATCGATCACATGGTCGAACACTACCAGCGATGTATCCCTGCGTATTACAAAGGCTTTTCGGAGTATGCGGATGTATCTCGAATTGCCGATCATTGTGTCTACGAGATAATCCTTCTCGTATTCGGATACAGACTTGTGGAAGGGTATCTCCACACAGAGGCTGATGTTGAGAAGACGAAGCGTGTCCATACTCTCCAAAAAATCTATGAAATGAAGAACATACCCTTGATGGTCACATCTGGTACATAGCCTGAAATAAAAGGTAACTATAGACACAGTGGCAGCCGGAATATACGATCGGCTGCCATTATCCGTTAAAGTAACGGGGAGATTTGCTTAATCGCTTCACGAATACCTCTAATTTGGGGAATTTGCGAAATTCATAAAATTGGCGTTATATGCAATGTCCTAAATATATTTTTTTGAGGTGAAATACATGAAGATTAGATGTAGATGTGGAGATATCATCGTAGATCAAACGGATTTTCATTCAAATAAAGGGTATCTCATTTCAGATCAAGATTATTTCGACTTCTTAGATGCAGTAGATAACGCAATAGAAAATTCAGGACCAACAGCAAAAGATAAAGAGCAAGCCGTAATGAGTATTAGATATCTTATTGGTGAATTACAAAAAACAGTTTACCAGTGTTTCACTTGTGGACGTATGTATATAAATACTAAGGAGAATGGACTCAAAGAATTTACAACAGGTGAACATTCTCAAGGAAGCAGTATTCTTTCATCAGCGAAAGGTGAATTATGAGTATTCAAAAAACGATAATTTTCTAAATCTTCATGATGATTACTATCAACTTCTTGCAGACTTAAGTGAGAAGGGCATAGCTCGCTCGGCCTTATTAAGGCATAACAATAAAGTAATACACTCATGGAAACCAATTTAAAATCAATTGAAAGTTACTCGATGATGAGGTCACATGTTGCGAAGTTCATTAATAAGCCGTTAGCTGAAACCAATGCAGAGCAGATAAAGAAAGAAGTGAAAAAAATGAAAACCATTATTTACTTTGTCAGACATGCCGAATCACCATACATTGAAGGTATGGAGAGAACAAGAGGACTATCTGATAAAGGCAAATTAGATGCACTAAAGATCAAATCAATATTAATAGATGAAGGAATCGATATTTTTATATCTAGTCCGTATGAAAGAGCAATTCAAACGATTAAACACGCAGCTGATACTAGAAAGATTGTAACTTATGAAGATCTTAAAGAGAGAGAAATAGGCGAGATTGGAGAAATGAATTTTAGGGAAGCTAAACTGAAAGTTTATAAAGACATTTATTACTCATTTCCTGATGGTGAATCGACCATCAGTGCTCAAGGAAGAGCAATAAAAACAATTGTAAAAATATTAAATGAGTATAGAGAAAAGAAAATTGTAATCGGGACACATGGGGATATAATGACCTTGATTTTGAATTATTTTAATAACCAATTTGACTTTGAATTTTGGGAATCAACTTCGATGCCAGACATTTATAAATTAGAATTCAAAGATCATGAATTAATAGAAGTTAAGAGGCTTTGGTTGGAGTAGCTCGAAGAAGTCACTGGTATCAGCTTGAAATTCATGATTTATCAGTATCTCTTGTTGTATAGGTCATTTTGTAACACCGAGGAAGATGTCCTGTTCCACTTTATATTGAGCAAACAAGGCGTAGAACGATTCGTTCTACGTTTTTTTTATTACTCTTGGATTCGGTGCCTGGGATAGAAATGATGTAATCCGCACAGATTACCATTAAATGCTTGCTTTCAATAACAAAGTGGTGCAAGAGCAAAAGGTTATTTATCAAAGTGAACGACCATCGATAATTCAGCAAACAAGAATACATAGAATAAAACAAAGGAGTAAATAAATGAGAGCTGTAACCTACCAAGGGTTAAAAAATGTGAAGGTTAAAGAAGTTCCTGACGCAACAATCCAGAAGTCGGATGATATCCTTGTCCGCATCACAACAACGACGATATGTGGCTCGGACCTTCATCTTTATAACGGAGAAATTCCTAACACTCCAAAGGATTTCATAATTGGACATGAACCAATGGGGATTATCGAAGAGGTTGGCAAAGATGTGACTAAAGTGAAAAAGGGAGACCGTGTCATTCTTCCCTTTAATGTTGCATGCGGTCATTGCTGGTATTGTACTCATCAACTGGAAAGCCAATGTGACCATTCGAATGATTTTTTACATGGTGATACAGGCGGTTATCTGGGGTATTCCGAAACTTTTGGCGGGTATGCAGGCGGACAAGCTGAGCTTCTCCGTGTTCCTTATGGGAACTTCGTTCCTTTTAAAGTGCCTGAGGATGCTGAAATGGAAGATGAAAAGCTCCTCTTTCTATCTGACATTGTACCTACAGCCTATTGGAGTGTGGACAATGCAGGCGTGAAAGTTGGAGACACCGTCATTGTCCTAGGGTGTGGACCCGTAGGCTTGCTAGTGCAAAAATTTGCCTGGCTGAAAGGTGCAAATCGCGTTATAGCCATCGACCATGTTGATTATCGTTTGGAGCATGCTCGGAAAACAAATCGTGTAGAAGTCTTCAATTTTAAAAAGCAGGACGAGCTGCTACAACATCTTGCGGAGCTTACGGGTGGTGGTGCAGATGTGGTTATTGATGCCGTAGGACTGGATTCGGAGAAAACTTTTGTCGAAAAGGTAGAAACGATGCTTAAGCTGCAAGGTGGCGGTTTAGGAGCATTCAGGATGGCCACTAAACTTGTGCGCAAAGGAGGCACTATACAAGTAACTGGTGTATATGGCGCAAATTATAACGCATTTCCTTTTGGTGATCTGTTTAGCCGTAATATTACTGTGAAATTGGGACAAGCTCCTATTATTCACTATATGCCTGAATTATATCGTCAGATTAAGGAAGGTGTGTTTGATCCGACTGATGTGATCAGTCATAGGCTTCAACTAAGTGACGCAGAACACGCCTATAAGATATTCAATAATAAAGAGGATCATGCAATAAAGATTGTCTTGAAACCTTAGCACATACGGTTTAAAACGAGCATATAAAATTTAACAAAAATATGTAGAGAGCGATTAAAGTTGAGCTTCGGCCAGGTAATATCAGTTTGTAAATATTGATGATAGAAAAGTAGCTGCAAATATAGCAAATCTTACTCTCATATATAGATTTATCGCTTCTGGAGAAGAGCTTGTAACGGACTTTGAGGAAGTTCGTGCGCCAAATGACGAATATTTAACTTACGTTACGTGGTTAATAAAGGATCCGGAGAATTTCGAACAGGAAAATTATCCAAAACCTAGTTAGGTAGCGCGGATGGGTCATTCCGCTAACTGTTAACAATAGTTCAGGAACCAGGGAGTAGTTTGCCGACGGCAGGATACTCTTATTCATTATGCTAGAGAGCAGGTTTGTTACAATAATCACTATCACAATTTACTAGCATGACTGAGGCGGACGTTAAGGAGATTGCCTGCTTTTCTTTTTACCTTATCGATTATAGTAATTCATAGGAATATTATTCTAAAATGGAATAGGGTGTTTCTTATGGGAGTCGGCGAACGGATTGGCAGAGGCAACACTGCGGATATTTATGCACTAGGGTCGAAACAGGTCCTTAAAGTATTTCGCGAGCCGAAACTGCTTCACCTTGAGCGGAATATTAGTACCGCTATTGAGGAGTTAGCGGTAGGTGCCCCAAAATTTTATGGAATCGTAGAAACTGACGGTCTTACCGGACTTGCATATGAGAGGATCCTGGGACCTTCCATGTTAGAGATTCTAATGGGTAAGCCGGAAAAAGCTGCAGAATACGGTCGTCAGCTGGCTCAGCTTCACGCCAAGATACACAGCGTCAAGGCAACAACCGGTCGTTTGGAATCCATTAAAAGTCGACTGGCTTATATGATCAGCGGCATTCGTCACGTTGGCTTCGAGCCGTTATGAGAGGTGATCGAAAGCCGTCTATCCGAGCTTCCCGGGGGTGATCATCTTTGCCATGGTGACTTCCATCCTGGCAATGTGCTTTTAAGTCAGAGCGGTCCTGTCGTCATCGACTGGATGACCGCAGTATGTGGTCCGGCACAAGCCGATACAGCCAGAACGATTATTATACTACGTCACGCAGTCTTGCCGTCGGAGCTTCCCGAGGTCGTTATCCAGACGTTTGCTCAGCTTAGAACTATATTACTGCAAACGTACGAGGACACATATCTCGAACTGACCGGATACAGCCGGGAGGAGCTCGCTAAGTGGGAGCTTCCGCTAATGGCGGCACGCCTAGGTGAGAGCGTTCCGGAGGAGGAGCAACGCACTCTGCTCGATATAATACAGCGACAGCTAAACTAGTTTTCATCACTTAGAGAATTAAGCTAACGGATAACGATACTAAATGACATCAGATTGCCAGGAATTCAGACTGGTATATTATTTTGAGGTGATTATTATTAATAAATAGAAGTGAGGTTTACGAAATGGCAATTTGTTTAGAATTTGAATTAGTGATGATAAGAGGTACCGTTGCAGAGTATACATTTGGAAGTTGCTTAAAGGAAAAAGATCGAGTATTTGAAGTTGATATCCCCAAGTTAATTAGTGGTGAAACTTCTATGGACACTCCGATGGATGAAGTAGTTAAACTAAAGAACGACAAGCAATCACAATCTATGGCGAACAGAGTATTCGGAAAGATATATAAGCATTATCTTGAACATCATGAATACGTTTCTAAGGGCGGTTATTACGCATAGTTAATAACCTAACGGTGAACGTTACTTCAATAACTACAAAATGAGGCTGCCACCGCGAAAACGAGTGGCAGCCTCATTAAGCTATTGGGTTGATTAATTACAAAGTCGAATAGCAGGGCACTCCTCGAAATAGAGTGCCCTGCTACGAAAATTGGAAATAATCAAATTTGTTTTTGTACACCTTTGAACCATATAACTTTAATAGACAGGGTATCCGAGATATTGATAGTCGGGTCGCCATTGACCAGTACTAGGTCAGCGCGAGCACCTTCGGCAATACGGCCACGATCATAAAGACCGAACCGGCGGGCCGGTTTGGAGGTAGCCGATTGAAGTGCTTCTGTTGGAGTAAACCCGGCTGTAACCAGCAATTGCAATTCGTGATGTACGCTGGCTCCATGAGCAAGGCCGCCAAGGTTCGGAACGGGGACGGGGGCGACATCCGTCCCAACCAGAATATCTACACCGGCCCTGTGAAGATCCATCACATTTTTAAAGCTATTTTCTATATTGCCTTGCGGGAAAGTATTAAAGCTTGAGTTCAAAATATCGATCCATTCCGGACTTAATTTGGAATGAACACGTGGGTCATTCGCCAATTGCGATGCTGGGTTCCCAAGAATAGATGAGTTCAAAACCAAACACGGTGTAACAAACGCGCCAGAATCGACGATGGATTGCACTAGATCCGGCGTGTAATCGGGCCTGTCGATAAACAGGTGGCCCAATCCGTCTACGCCAAGATCGATGGCGGTTTGGGAAGAATTAGCAGTCAAAACGTGGGCGATGACGATTTTATCGAACTTATGGGCTTCTTCCACCGCTGCTTTTAGAATTTCGTCGCTTAAAACAGGCAGTCCAGGAGCGCCCATGACTGTTCCTTCTTCAATCATAATTTTTACATAGTCTGCTCCATTCTCCATCTGGGTATGAACATGTTTAATCGCTTCTTCCACCGTTGTTACTTGCGGCACTTCATCGTGATCGTGGGCGTAAGCAGCGAGCATAGCTTCCCGGTCTTCCTTCGATAACTTCTCCAATTCCTTTAATACGAAATCTGGAATCTCATCCCCATCTGGCAGCAATTCATCCGGGTGACCACCAGGAGCGGTGACTGCCGTACCTGCAGAACGGACATCAGCGATATCATCCGTATTTTTCAATTGAATCGCACGTCCTCTTTCTGTAAAGTCACCGTTCATTTCGAGTTCTGTTGTCACACCGAAATTTAATGCATCCCGTAATCCACCGATGGAAGTATGAACATGCGCGTCAATTAAGCCGGGCAATAATGTTGCATCCTCAGCATCGATGATTGTTGCATTCGCCGGAATGTCGCCACCTACTGCAACAATGGTTTCCCCTTTGATGACAATACTCCTTGATTCTATTACTTTTTCTCCATCGAAAATACGCACATTCGTAATAGCAGTAATTTTTTCCGCCGAAGAGCTTTGGACTACATTCTTCATATTGTTATCCTCCTTGGATACGTTTTATAACAATTTGGAGTATAACTGTTAGGTAACTAACTGTCAACAAACTAATATTTAATTGACATGAAAGGTGGATATTTGTATAGTTTACTTACTAACAGTTAGTTTTCTAATAATATGAGGAGGTACGCTCATGAAGCCTCACAAGAATACGACTTATCTAGATTTGTTTCAGGTTATTGGTCTTAAGTTAAAGAAAAAAGCGGACGAGAGTATAAAAGAGTTAGGGTTAAACGCTCAACAAGGAAAAATGATTGGCTATATCTACGAAAACCAAGAAACGGAATTAATTCAGAGGGATCTTGCTGATAGGTTTCATCTGCGCGGGGCTAGCATCACAGGTATGCTTCAAGGTCTTGAGCAAAGAGGATTCATCGAGCGTAAAATCCCAGTCAATAATGAACGACAAAAAAATATTTATGTTTTGCCAAAGGGCGTTGAATTGATTGAAGATTTTAATGAATCCTTTCAAAAAGTGGAGGACGAAATCGTTCAAGTCCTTTCCGAAGATGAGAGACAAATCTTAAAGGAATTGTTGATCAAAATTAATGAACGCTTATAATTGCATTTGGAATCCATACTTCTTGGTACGAAATGAGCCACGCCGCCAAAGGACGATGTGGCCGTTTCGCCTTGTGGCTGCCGGATGATTCGAATATGATGGAAGGAGGATGTTTCAAGTAGATTGACCTAAGGAGGCGAAGATGAACGAAGCCGCTTTTGATATGGAGTTATTTGAGAGCTACAAGCCGGGGTTAACCTCATATTGTTATCGAATGTTGGGATCCATTGATGATGCGGACGATGCTGTACAGGAAACCTATATTCGGGCATGGCAGAGCTGGGATCGCTTCAGACAGGACTCATCCATTAAAACATGGATCTACCGCATAGCGTCGAACTTATGCTTGGACAAGCTAAGGCAAGCGAAGCGCCGTACGCTTCCCGTTGACCTGTCCGACCCGGCGATCAAGATTGTCGAACCGAACGAAACGCTGCCAGACTCGTCCTGGATTTGGCCCTCACCCGAATTTGGAGAAAATCCGGAAGATGCTCTCGTTCGCAAGGATACCCTTCAGCTCTGCTTTATTGCACTCTTACAAAACTTGCCGCCTCGTCAACGCGCGGTTCTTATTCTGAAGGATGTCTTTGAATGGTCTTCGAAACAAATTGCGGAAACGTTGGGAATGTCGCCGGCCGCGGCGAACAGCGCCCTGCAACGAGCCAGGGAGACGATGGACCGAACGCGGCTTCGCTCCGACGAGTTTAGTAAGATGAATGTCAATCCTGACCAGAATCTTCTCTCGCGATATGTGGAAGCGTTTGAGCAATTCGATATCCATGCGCTTGTGTCGTTGTTCCATGAGGAAGGTTGTATGTCCATGCCGCCTTTCGCCATGTGGATAAGCGGGCAAGAAGATTTGTCTGCGTTTTTTGCACTTACGCGCTGGCATTGCGAGGGGTCCAAATTTTTGCCAACTACAGTGAATGGCGGTTATCCCGCTCTGGCGCAGTATGTGCCGGGCAAGGAGGCAGCCGTCCTGGTGCCTTGGGGCATTCACGTGATTGAAGTGAAAGATAATCGGATATTCCATGTTCAAAATTTCATAAATGCAAAATTATTTTCCCGATTAGGGCTTCCGGAACAAATAGAGCGATGAATTCGGAGATTGGCATTCGTCTATATTAGTGAGAAACAAAATTCCTGTAAAGAGGTGTCCTTCACAATGGAAACAAGCAATCCAACGAAAGTAACCGTAGAGACTGTCGTTCAAGCCCCTGTAGCAAAAGTATGGAGCTATTGGACCGAGCCGGACCACATTACGAAGTGGACTCAACCTTCCGAAGAATGGCATGCGCCAAGAGCGGAGAACGATTTGCGGGTCGGCGGCGAATTCCTGACAAGGATGGAAGCGAAGGATGGCAGCATGGGTTTTGATTTTAGCGGAATTTACGACGAAGTGAAGCTGCATGAGACGATTGCTTACACATTGGGAGACGGACGGAAAGTGGATATTGCGTTCGTTGATCAAGGCGAGGCCACGAAGGTCGTTGAAATCTTCGACGCCGAGAGCACTCACCCCGTTGAATTCCAACAGGCGGGTTGGCAAGCGATTCTGGATAGTTTCAAACGATATACGGAAGCATCATAAGAATAACAAAACGCGCTCTGCCTCCTGAGGACGGCAGAGCGCGTTTTTGCCTTGGATGAAAGAGTAATCGAGCTTCGCTATTAACAAGGAGGAGAGATCTATGTACATTAGATTTCATGGTAATTATCTAAGTCCTAAGCTTAAGCAACCTTATGGCATATTTGTTGTTATTTATCACTTATATCGTGATGGTAAACTCTCGGAAAGAGAAATTAAGTTGTATCTAGATACCAAAGAATGGTTTGAACAAAATTTACCCAATCCGCCATTTTATGATGATAACAATCTAGTAAATGCAGTAACATGGTTCAAGGATGGAATTAAGGCAGCAGAAATGATAACTCAATTGAAGCCATTCTTTCATATTGCCGAGAAATATAACATCGAGATAATTAAATCAATCTCTAATGATCTTCCTGGAATACTTATTTATGAGGACGAGTACCAGATTGGAATTGTTCCTCGTTTGGCAAACGATCAAAGCTAGTTAAACATCTGATGGGCTGCTACGGTGGCGGTCCTTACAGTTAGGAGAAGTTTGATGGGAACGAGTCTAATAGTACGTGAATATGACCCTAGTTGGGTTCAATTGTTTCAACAGTTACGAGATTTTGTACTTCCTGTTTTAAGCGAATTTGTAGTCGCAATAGAGCACGTTGGCAGTACATCCGTTCCAGGATTGGCAGCGAAGCCTATTGTTGATATGGACGTGGTGGTGTCTACGCAATCGGATGTCCTTAACGCTATTCAAAGGCTAGCCAAGATTGGCTACGTTCATGAAGGGGACTTAGGAACTACCGGACGTGAGGCTTTTATTCCACCCACCAATATAATTTGGCATCACCTATACGTCTGTACCATGGAAAACTCTGAATATAAGCGTCATATCCTTTTTCGTGATTATTTGAGAATTCATCCAGAGGATGCCAAACAATATGGTGACTTAAAGTTAGAACTCGCACAACGATTCCAGAATGACCGTCTAGCATACACGGAAGCTAAAGGCGAGTTCGTGAGAGAGATACTACAACGTGCTGGTTGGAAATGATGTGCAGTTCAGCCAGCGTTTTTACACTAACTAAGGAACTTCCAATAAGTCATTTCATTGGAGCCTAATTAAGGTTATAAACAAACAAAATGCCGCAAAAACCCCGCGGCATTCATCATCAAGTCGAGCGGTTACTCTTCTCTAGCTTCAACCTCGCCATTCATTTGTTGGGCATAGGCACGCATCAGATCGTAATCGTGATTAAATTCAGGTTCTGCCATGTGTGAAGTTTCTTGCTCTTGAGGAATTGTTGTCTCATCCTTCAACTTGCCCACCCCTTCCTTTATTAGGGATTAGGATTACCTATATCGAATTTGTTATCCATCCCTGTCATGGAGCGGTTTTGTCTCTTTTCCTTTATTCCTCCATGTACATCATTTTAACGGTCATACCGCCATCTATCGTCAGGTTTTGACCCGTTATAAATCCTGCCTTCTCGCTAGCTAAATAAAGACAAGCCTCTGCAACATCTTCTGGTCTGCCTACTCGGCCTACTGGATGCTGGCTTTTATCCGTTTCCGTATGGGAAAAGCTGCCCGCGTTCCTTACTTCAATCCACCCTGGAGATATCGCGTTGACGCGAATGCCATAGCCGCCTAGACTGATGGCCATCGCATGGGTCAGTGCAGAGATGCCTCCCTTGGAGGCCGAATATGCCTCGGTATTAGGCTCTGACATAACAGCCCTCGTTGACGAGAGATTAATGATGGCGCCTCCCCTTTCTTGTGCTTTCATGATGCGGGCTGCAGCCTGCGAGCAGTGAAAAGTACCTCCCAGATTTACGGAAATGACCCGCTGGAATTGCTCAGCGCTAAGCTCCAATACATCGGTATTGTGCATGATTCCTGCATTATTCACCAATACATCGATGCTGCCCAACAAGGAAGATGTACGTTCCATCCATTGCTCAACCTCCTCATTCTTGGAGACGTCGACCTTCATGAAGAGCGCATCATCTGTAAAGGGACGTAGGAGCTCAATTGTCTCTAATCCTCGATCTTGATGAATATCCGCTATGGAAATGCCATACCCTTCTTGAGCAAAAGAAAGCGCAATGGCTCGTCCGATGCCCTGACCTCCGCCAGTAATGACTGCGATTTTCCGCATACAATCACCTCTATCTCTATTTTCCAACAGTGTAACACAACTGCTGCTTTAACATACGCGTTTACCTCTTGACTCTAACACTGATGTCAATGTTTATACTGAGATTATCTCGAGCAGGAATCTGCCAGAAAGGAAGTATGATACGTTATGATTATTACGCCACAAGAAGAAAATATGATTAAAGCTTTTCGTGAAGCGGCATTGCCCCCATTATTTGTGCTCATACGAATTAGAAATGAGATTTCAAGCGACACTATAAATGTCGAAGAGAGCCGTAGGGATGACGTGGTGAAAATATTAGAGCAATACATCGCCCCACTATGGGAAGATTATCATAAGGGGAAGAAGTCACAAACCCAAGAAGGGCTTTAACGAATTATTTTAAACGATACTGTTGGTCCTGGTGAGCTAGTACAGTCACTGGGGCTTTTTTTATAACCAATCATCCCTAAAGGACCATCGGAACAAATGATCAAAACGGGTTAATTATAGACGGGACAACGGATGAAACCACTTTCTGAACAAATGAATATAGACGGATATTTCCTCCACTTACTAGTATTGAATTGTAAACGTCGCTCCGGAAGGATGCGGTGGGCATGATTCAGTAGACAGAAGGAGTGAACGAGATAATGGCTGCGATTGATTATTCAGCACATAAACAAGCTGACGCACAAGCGAAAAGGAGAAGGATGAATCGCCTTACTGGAAAGTTACTTAAAGATCGGTGGCTATATCTGATGCTGTTACCGGGTATTGTCTACTTCTTACTTTTCAAATACGGGCCCATGTGGGGAATTGTAATTGGGTTTCAGGATTACTCTCCATTCCAGGGGATGTCCGGAAGTAAGTGGGTTGGTTTGAAGCATTTTATCAGGTTGTTCAGTGAACCAACATTTTTTACGATACTGAAGAACACATTGATCTTGTCGCTCGTTAATCTGGTTGTTGTTTTTCCAATGCCGATTATTGTAGCGCTTATGCTCAATGAACTAAGGAAAGAAAAGTTTAAGAAAGCGATACAAACGCTGATCTACATCCCTCATTTCATGTCTTGGGTGATCATTATCGGCATGTTTTATGTCCTATTTGAGTCGCATGATGGCTTATTTCAAAAGTGGATCGTTTCACTTGGTTTCGAACCTTTCACGTTTATGATGGACCCCGATAAATTTATCCCGATGTATATCTTGCAAAATATATGGCGCGATACCGGATGGGGGACGATCATCTTCCTGGCAGCTCTGGCAGGCGTAGATACCCATCTTTATGAAGCGGCACGTATGGACGGCGCAGGTCGGTTGCGTCAAATGTGGCATATCACGTTGCCGTCGATACGAAGCACCATTTTGATTATGTTTATTTTGCATCTTGGGAATATTCTTGAGCTGGGATTCGAGCATGTCTATTTGCTTCTTAATTCGCTCAACCGAGAAGTAGCTGAAATATTTGATACGTATGTCTATACAGCCGGCATCCTGAACGGAATGTACAGTTATTCAACGGCCATAGGTGTGTTCAAATCAGCGGTTGGCCTTATTCTAGTCGTCATTGCCAATCGGTTATCCAAAAAATTCGGTGAAGAGGGAATTTTCTAAGGAAGGGTGAGACACATGATTCACGATCGAAGTTGGGGTTCTCGTTTATTTGACATTATCAATTCTACAATTCTGATCCTGTTTGCGCTAAGTACACTGCTTCCCTTTGTTCATATTGTTAGTTCTTCATTTGCAAGTCCGACGGAAACGCTTACCAAAGATTTCGTGTTGTTTCCCACACATTTTACATTGGATGCTTACCGCTTTATCTTCTCAACGGATCGTATCCTGAAGAGTCTGCTTGTCACGATAATCATCACAGTAGGCGGGACCATTGTAAACCTAATCATGACTTGCCTGATGGCCTATCCGCTTTCCAGAAGAGATTTGATCGGACGTAGGCCGATCATGATGATGGTGATTTTCACGCTTCTTTTCAGTGGAGGCATGATTCCTACGTTTTTGATTGTAAAAGCCTTGGGACTGCTGGACTCCATGTGGGCACTCATTATTCCGAGTGCAATTAGTACCTTTAACCTTATTATTCTCAAAAACTTCTTCCAGCAGATGCCGGACGGTATTGAGGAATCAGCTAAAATCGACGGTGCCAATGATCTCAATATCCTTGTGCGCATCATCCTTCCACTCTCGCTGCCGGCACTTGCGACATTCGGACTGTTCTACGCAGTCGGCCATTGGAATACGTTCATGTCGGCCATCCTGTATATCCGAGATACTGACAAATGGCCGATTCAAGTGCTGCTTCGCTCCTTTGTTCTGTTATCCGAAGGCCGGTTAGACGATCCTTCGAGTCAGGATGACGGTATCCAATTGCCGCCAGAGACGGTGAAAATGGCTGTCATTACGGTGGCTACGCTTCCGATCCTATGCGTTTATCCTTTTTTACAAAAGCATTTCGCGAAAGGTGTTATGATGGGTTCTATTAAAGGTTGATAATAACTAGAACCCATTTAACCATAGTATTCTCATCTATTATAAAAATGGAGGTCTTGATCACATGGACATGCGTAAAAATGTAGGGGTAAAAGCAGTGGTGGCAGTTAGTATGGTTGGTTTACTGATGACAGCGTGTTCCGCTGAGAAGCAAACAACCGATCAACCAACATCTGCACAGCAAACGGAAAAAGCGAAGGACGCAACGCCTACGACAATTGAAATTATGAGCACATTGACTGGCGTAGCGCCGAAAGAAACAAGTGATGTACAAAAAGAGCTGGAGAAACTTACGAATACCAAGCTGAACATCACTTGGGTACCGGAAACGGCGTATAAAGAGAAGTTGAACGCCACAATGGCTTCTGGAACGCTTCCACAGGTCATGTTCACGAATGAAACAAAATCCGCTAACATTATCAATGCAGCAAGATCGGGAGCATTCTGGGAAGTGGGTCCTTATTTAAAGGACTATCCGAATTTGAGCAAACAAATGGATCCAGAGGTATTGAAAGGAATCGCAATTGATGGAAAGTTCTACATGCTACCCCGTCACCGCGATGCTGCTCGTCACGTGATTACGATCCGCAAAGACTGGTTGGATAAATTGGGGCTAGCGATGCCGAAGACGTTGGATGATCTGTATAAAGTGTCGAAAGCATTTACAGAAAATGATCCAGACGGGAACGGCAAGAAGGATACGGTCGGATTTGTGGAAGATATGTTAAATGCCCTAGTGCGTAGCATTGCTGTTTATCATGGAGCCCCGATGAATTATGGTGTGCAAAACGGGCAAGTGGTTCCCAACTTCATGACGGCCGAGTATTTGGAAGGTCTCAAATTTTACAAGAAACTGTATGCCGAAAAACTGATGAATTCAGACTTTGCGATTATCAATGCGCAGCAACGCCGGGATATGATGGCACAAGGGAAAGCTGGTATCATGATCGCCGTAGAAACGGATGCTCCGTTGGTTTATAAAGATGCGATAAAGCTGAATCCGAAAGCTGAATTCGATTTGATTCAAGGCGTGGCAGGACCACAAGGGCTGAAGGTGTCGGCTACTTCAGGGTATAACGGAGCCATGTTATTTTCCAAGAGCAGCATTAAAACGGAAGCGGAGTTAAAGAAAATTCTAGCGTTCTATGACAAAATCTCGACCCCTGAAATCATGACATTGATGAGTAAAGGCATTAAAGATATCGATTACAAGATCGTGGATGGGGGATTCGTTGAACCTGTTAATCCACGCGCCGATGACCGAAAGTCAGATGCCAACTATCTCTTTTTTGGAGTCGCCAATCCAAATATTGAATTACCAACGAAATCAACAGACCCTTTAGTTATCAAAGGTAAAAAGCTGGTGGCTGACAATGCCAAGATTGCCATTTACGATGTAACGACACCACTAGATTCCAAAACCAAAACCGAGAAAGGTCCAGAATTAGATAAAATTAGCCGTGATGCCCAGATTAAATTCATCATGGGTGAAATCGACGAAGCTGGCTACAAAAAGTCCCTTGAACAGTGGAGCAAAGCAGGCGGCGATCAAATCATCAAGGAATTTACAGAAGACTACAAGAAACAAGGCGGTAAATAATCGGCATTAAAAAGATGGGAGATCTCTTCCGTCTTTTTCCGCTTACGAACGGGGAATCGACTAGCTATCATTGGTTATATGTTAAAATAAGAACTGAAAGATCAAGCATCCAGCAGCGGAGGTATATTCATGAAAACTCGAGGTCTAACATATTTAAATAAATTAGTGCTATACGGGTTTGTACTTGGTGTTGTACCTCTGCTGGCCTTGGGATTTTTTTCTTATTTTCGCACTTCCGGTACAATTCAAAACTATGTAGAGGAAGGCAATTTACAAATATTAAAACTAAGCCAGTCACGCATCGAGCAGAACTTGAAGACGGTAGAAGCTTCCGCTATAACGATGCTTCATTCCCCGTTTGTGGAGAGTGTGCTCTCCTTGCCGCTGGAGGGTAAATATTATAACGAATTTGAACAACTGACAGGAACGATTCGTCAATTGCAGGTGTTTGAGCTGGGTGTTAGCGATATTGAATTCTACAACATGCACGGTAAATGGCAAATCGGAAATAAGGGGATTTATCCTTTCAACCAAGATAACAGCCATCCAACTATGGGAATTCCGCAAAAGACAATATGGGAATCGAATAAAAATGGGATTCGTATGATCAGCAAAAAGCCAGCGTATGATCCAGACCCCGATGTGATCATCACGGCAGATATCCCTTTTTCACATCTGCGTAAGCTGCTGTTAGACACAAGCCCACTTGGAAGCGTTTTTATGTTGGATAGTGAGATGAACCTGCTTGGTTATCAAGATGAAAGCTTTACGCGTGCCTTCCTCGGTGAAACGGAGCTAGCCAATCAACTGAAACGGCTGGATGGCGATGGGGGCAAAGTCAATGTGCATTATGGCAAGCAGGCGTATTCCGTTACCTATATTCGTTCCAGTCTCACGGGATGGATGTATGTGTCGGCGGTTTCAATCGATATGATCACCCAAGAATCAAAAGCGATTGGTCGGTTTACAATCTGGATCTGCTTGATTATTACTCTTGCTGTTCTTATCTTTTCGGTCATGGGCTCTAATCGATTTTACAGTCCTATACGCAAGCTTTATGCGACAGTTGTCGGTCAGGATGTACAGCAGCAGCCACTCCATAATCTCAAACGCGAGGATGAGCTGCAGCAAATTGGCACACGGTTTCTTTCTTTATTGGATCGCCAACAGGAAATGTCTGGCCAAATCCAGGGGCAGGTTGTACAGTTAAATCAATTTTTTGTGCAAAAGCTCTTTTTTGGCGAGGTTGGACCGAGGGAAATAAAGGAGAAGTTGTCGGTTCTACAATTCCCTCAGAGTTGGCAACGCATGTATGTGATGGCGATCGAAATTGATACGCTCGAAGGAAGCCGATATGAGGAGAAGGATCTGGATCTGCTTTTGTTTGCCGTAAACAATATTGCGGGGGAGCTCGCTCCACAACAAACCCTGCTCAACCCAATCGTTCTGAACGAATCGCAGTTGACCATTCTGGGTACGGACCGTACTGATCCAGCTTGGGAAGAGGACGTATATAAGCTGGCAGAGGAGATTCAACGAGCGGTTCGCACGTATTTGAATATATCAGTTAGCGTCGGACTTAGTTATGTATTTGAGGAATGGACGAAGGTACCTAAAGCGTATAAAGAAGCCATAGATGCGCTAAGATACCGCGTTAAGCTCGGTCACGAGACGATTATTTCCATACGTGATATTTTTGCGGATTCCCCTGCGGAGACTTCGTATCCCGTCAAAATTTCGGATGAACTCCGGCAGGCTGTTAATGCCTCGGACTTGGAACAAGCGACCCTTCTTCTGCATCAAATGGTCCGAGAACTGGTCGTGCAGCCGTTTCACTTCCATGACTACCAGTTTTCCCTTATTCGGTTTTTATCCGAACTGGGCAGTCTGCTTCAGGATCAAGGGATTTCGATTCGCACGCTAATGAAAGACGACGAATCGATCGTGGAAAGCTTGTTCAAACTGCGAACAACGGAAGAGGTCGAGGCTTGGTTTAAGGAAGTCGTTGTAGGTCCGGTATTGTTACTGTTGGAGGAAAGACGTAGCCATCAATTCCGCAAAATTTCGGAAGCTGTCATCCAGATCATTCACGAAGAATATGATACGGACTTAACGCTAGAACTATGTGCCGACCGCATCGAGTACCATCCCCATTATGTCAGCAAAGTTTTTCGCCAAGAAGCCGGCGTTAATTTCGGTGATTATTTGTTACAATACCGGCTGACGATCGCCAAGAAGATGCTCGTAGAAACGAATATGAAAATCTCCGATATTTCCGAAAAGTTGAAATATACGAATTCAACGAATTTTATCCGTTCTTTCCGCAAGGTTGAAGGCGAGACTCCTGGTCAGTACCGCGAACGGATGCAAGATATTCCCGCTTCAGGAAGCGGGGCCAAATAAGTGAGTAATTAAGCGCCCTTCGAACCGGGGAAACAACCGGAAGAAGGGCGTTTTTGGTGCAGGCTCTGCCGTGCGTCGCGCGCTAGCGCACAACTATTGTGCGCAAGGGAAGCGTCCCCGCCGGCAGCTCGCTGCCTTTTTTCATATCTGAACAAATGAATATAGACTGATATCCAGCATGGAACCTATATTTAAAGGCGAAAGGAGGAGAGAGTATGAAACGGTATTTCGAAGTGGAAGCCGGCATGGCCTATAAGCTGGCAGATCAGAACACGGACACGATCCTGGAGACGATTGCTGGTGCTTATATAGCGAACAATCCCCCGCATCCGTTCGTATTTCGGTGCTATAGCAGGCTTTCGATTCCTCAGCTGCAGGATGGCAGATTCGATTTTAATATGCAGGATAAGCATCCGGATGCTTTCTCTGGTCAATATGCTTTCGCCCTTGGCATGCTGTGGAGTGACAATGTCAGGTCTGTCGAAACAGCCATCAATTGTTATGGTCCGACCAGGCTGCTGCTGAATGGCAAGCTGCTGTATAAATCAAGTGTAGCCGAAGAGGTAAACGTAGAGACACGCAAGATCGTTGAAGTGCCGTTGCAAAAAGGCTGGAATGCTTTCCTACTCGTCTTCCGCAAGGTAGCTTCTGGGTTTGGCTGTGTATTTGGCTCAAACCGGAGCCATTCGAATCCGCTGGATTTCATGAACCCGTTCCATGAACGCTATGACTGTGGTGGCTGGGTGTATTCGGAGCCGCAAGACGAGGAACGGTTCAGTGAAACTAATTTTCCCGATGTGAAAGGATTAGAATCAGACTCCCCGGTGCGGTGGTTTCCATCTCGTGCATGGACGACGGATCAAGCGTCGCTGATGAATTGCGCTCGCCTATTCGGGATTCAGCCTAATAAAGTGGCCTATGCGTGGTCGAAAGGAGAATCCGTCCTCCCCGGTAGGAATCCATTCGCCCTGAAAGGATGGGCAACCGGCCCGCTGCGAATTTGGGTCAATAATGAACTTGTCGCGATATCCGAGACGGAAGGGTCATTTGAGGTTGAGGTCAATCTCCCATTCGGAGCACATAATTGGTTAGTCGAGTCGGCTTGCGGCGGGGAGAGAGACTGGGGTTTCTCACTGGAAGTGACCGTTTACGATGAGCCGTATTCGTTCAGTCAGCCGCATCCGGTGAGAGGTACGGATGAATGCTGGCTGTACGTAGGGCCGATGGAGTGTTCCGTAGCCCCGAATCCGGAAGAGTTGCAATCGATGTCTCGTTTGTTCGAAACGGAAGATGGCAACCAGACCTATTGGCGGGTAGACAGGCCGGGACTGTGGGTCAGGCCCTACTTGCACAATGCCCGTTACGCAAGATGGAATTATCCGATCGGTGTAACCTTGTATGGTCTCCTCCAGACCGGCCGAAAGCTCGCGAGACATGATATCGTCCGATACGTACTTCAACATCTGAAAGCGTGTACGACCATGTACAGCTACGCGCTGTGGGATCGTGAGCAGTATGGGTATCCAGCGATTAACACGAAGTTGGTTGATATGAAGATGCTGGACGATTGCGGTTCCATCGGCAGTGCGATGCTGGAGGCGAATAAAGAAGCACAAGAGGATGGTTTTGTCAGGCTGGCCCATATCATTGCCGATTATATGGCCAACTCGCAAGAGCGGCAGGACGACGGAGCTTTCTATCGGGAATCCAAAGGTTATTACATGGAAAATACGTTGTGGGCAGACGACTTATATATGAGTACCCCTTTCCTGTGCCGTTACTACAAGTTAACAGGAGAGCGCAAATGGCTGGATGATGCCGCCAGACAGTTTCTTCTTTTTAAGAAATACTTGTATCTTTCTGAGAAAAATTTGATGTCCCATGTCTATGACTTCAAATTCCCAATGGCTAATGAGATACCTTGGGGACGCGGAAACGGTTGGGTACTCTTTTCTCTATCGGAGCTGTTGGAGGTTATGCCAGAGGAGCATCAGGACAGGGAAGCGTTGCTTGCCTTCTTCCGTGACTTCTCCGAGGGCTTACTTGCCCGCCAAGGGAAGAATGGCTTGTGGCATCAAGTTTTGACCGATGAGGGATCGTTCGAGGAAACGTCCTGCACATCGATGTTTATATATGCGTATGCGAGAGGTGTACGCTTGGGCTGGCTGGATAAGCCCCACACATATGCAATTGCCGTACGCAAAGCATGGAGCGGATTGATCACCCATGCCTTTGAAGGGAATGGATCTGTTCATGGTGTATGCTGTGGCTCCAAATATTCCTTCTCCCCTGATTATTACAAATATGAGCTTAAGGTCGTCACGAACGACCCTCACGGCATTGGCATCGTCCTGCTAGCTGGAATTGAAGCTGATGCAATGAACCAGATGTTAGCAGCTTTATAGGCAGTAGAATAACTGATAAGGAGTGGATAGATATGAAAGGCGATGTATATTACTCAACGATCACCAGAAAGCAAGACGAGTTGACGGGTGTCGAGGTGATACAGCTTACGGACAATTCCGGTGATACGTATCATCCCTATTTCACCAAAACATTGATTGATTCGGAAAATAATTACATCCTACTGGCTTCTAACCGCACAGGTTCGTTGCAATTGTACACGTTACGGTTCAAGGACGGACAAATGGTGCAAGTTACCGATCAAGAGGGAGTTAGTCCATTCAGTTCCGTGCTCGATGCTTGGCATCATATTGTTTATTATTTTGCCGACCGTACACTGATGCGGGTTCGCCTGGATAATCTGGAAGTCGAGGAGCTTATGCAAATTCCACTCGGTTTTAAACCCAGCGATTTATCTATTGATAATTCTGGGAGATTCCTTGCCTTTTCGTATGTGGAACATATGGAACTCTGTACGGAAACAGGGGGTACGTATTCAACACACAGGGAAAAGCACTTCCGCAGACCAACGAGCGTGGTCATCCGTTATGACATCGAAAAAAGATCTCCTTATGTGGTATGGGGAGAAGGTCAATATATTTCCCATGTGAATATAAGCCCGGTGGACTCGAATATCATTGTGTTTTGCCATGAAGGTCCATGGCTGCAAGTTCAGCGAATGTGGACGGCGCGTATCGACCATGACAAAGTGTATCCGCTCGTGGATCAGAAGGTCAATTTGGAACGGATCGGACATGAATTTTTTACCGCCAGCGGCAGGATTGGTGCGCAGTATTCCTCTAGAGAGAGGATCGGAGATGAGTTTTTGCTGCATGGTGATGTTTTTATCAACGTGGATGGCTCGAACGAGAGAAGATACTATTATCCATACACTCGGCCTTCCCATGTTCAGATGAACTACCAGGAAACTATGGGTGTCGGTGATCGTGCACCGATTCGCGAAGTGATGGAGGATAAAGGGAACTATATGTCCTTATTGAGATATAAAGGGGATGCCATTGAAGTCGGCCTTCTTTGTGCTCATGGTACCTCTTGGCGCAGCCAGATGTCGCATCCGCATCCTCTTTTTACCCGAGATGACCAACATATTGTGTTCTCCTCCGACAAGGGCGGCAAATCGAATGTCTACATGGCTAGGGCAGATTGGGACCGAACGATAAAGAGTGACAGGCGGATAGACAAATAGGGAGGAGAGAATCTCATGCTTACTATTAAAAACGAGCTAGTGAAAGCGGAACGGCTAACACAGGAAGATGCGCATTACTTTTTTGGTTATTATGATACACCTGCGTGGAGTTTAAGCGACCGGTATCATCTATGTCATAAAGTTGATTTCATGGATCGACTTCCGCATGCGGCAGACAGCGCCACTGTGGGATACATCGATATGCGGGACCATTCTTTCCATCCCGTGGCGGAAACGACTGCGTGGAATTTCCAGCAGGGGAGTATGCTGCAGTGGCACCCTGCTTGTCCAGAAGAGGAGATCATCTACAACACTTGGGATGGCGAAACTTACAGAGGCACGGTGCAAAATATTCATACAGGATCCTCCAGGCAACTGGAGCTCCCGGTGGCGAATGTCGATCCAACAGGTATGTATGCGGTAAGTATCAATTTCGACCGGATGTTCGATTTTCGGCCTGGTTATGGCTACGCAGGGAGAGAAGACCTGTATAAAGAAGTTCGTCATTCTCCGAATGACGGTATTTTTCTGATCGAATTAGCAACAGGGGAATCCAGACTCATATTATCACTTCAACACATATGGGATTTCACGAAGTCCCGCTTTCCTGGTCAGGATAAGAAGTTACTGATTAACCATATCACTTTTAATACGGACGGTTCCCGTCTCGTTTTCCTTGTTCGTTATTTTCCTGAACCTGGAGAAGTCTGGGAAACGGCTATCCTAACCGTCAACCGTGATGGTTCTGACCTATTCCTCTTGTCCGATTATTCGTATGCATCTCATTATCATTGGCGTGACCGGGAGAGCATTGTTTTCCATTCACGCGGAGCAGAAAGCGGCGACGCAGGTGATCAATTATATGTGCTTAGGGATCTGACTCATGAAGCTGAGATAATCGATACCGCATTCTTCTTGAGGGACGGTCACTGCAGTTACTCACCAGATCGTCAGTACATGCTCTATGACAGTTATCCTGATGCGGATGGTTATCGGCACTTGTATGTCTATTCTTTGAAAAATAAAAGCGGTGTGACGCTCGGTTCCTATTACTCTTTGCCGGATATCGATGGAGACATACGCTGCGATCTGCACCCGCGCTGGAATCAAGCAGGGACTCATATATCGTTCGATTCTATTCACGAGGGAAGACGGCATGTGTACGTGATGGACCTGCGAAAAGTCATGGAAAGCGGCTGCTGAACAAATGAATGTTGACTGTCATTTGCTTGCGAACACATACTGAGCACGTGGAAGAGGCCCTTAGCAGCAATGATACTAGGAGGATCACCCGCGTGAGGGAAGGGGGGATGAGGAGGAAGGGAAAGGATGACAAGGTTGTTGGATCATTCTTAGTTATTTGAAAGCGATTGCAATTGAAGGTTGCATCCAGAATCCACTGACTGATGTTTGAAAATGGGCTTGTAAGGAAGCGAATCAAAGGAGGAAAGTGTTGATGACTCATTCTTTTAAAAATCATTTGTGTAGAGTATTAGTATTTTGCTTGATGCTGGCATTTATCCCGTTAGGTATGGCTGCTCCAGCCTCAGCATATGGGAATGGAACGCTGCTCAATGGTGGATTTGAGAGTGCTACAGGTTCAGGTGTAACGATTTTCGATGGGTGGAAGATTGACTCTACGGGGGCTAAAGCTACGAATGGCAGTCCAGCAGGCTCCACCTATGCTCGCACGGGGAATAATGCTCTGAAGATTTCGGCGGGTTCGGGTTCGCAGAAAACACCTGCTCAGCAATATGTTTCAGTTATTCCCGGACAGACTTTCGATGCATCCTATTATATGAACGTAGCTACTTGTACTGCTGCTTGTGTCAGTGGTGGATCGGCTGCAGGCATGACGATTCGGTTCTATGATAGCAAAGTAAATCCGGATAACTTTAGTAACACAGGTGCAACACAAGTCGGTAATGATGTGAATGTCGGTGGTATAACAGGCACAACTACGTCTGGATACACCCAAATTCAGAAAAGCTTTACGGTTCCTGCGAACGCGAAGTATATGCGCGTTTATGTCTTCTCGATTAGCGCTACTAGCGGCAGCATGATTGCCTATGTGGATGATATCAGCATCGTTCAAACCGCAGGTTCGACGCCAGTAGCTGTTACAGGTGTAAGTTTGAACAAGGCATCTACGACGATAGAGAAAGCAGGAACTGAGACGCTGGTAGCAACGGTTAGTCCGGCTGGCGCGCCTCAAGCTGTTAAATGGACCAGCAGCAATACCAACGTAGCAACCGTGGATGTCAATTCAGGATTGGTAACGGCTGTGAATACAGGGACGGCAACGATTACTGCGACTTCGACGACGGTAACACCGCCTAGTGTAACCAATGCAGTCTACACGGCGTCAGCGCAGGTTAGTGTTGTGGCCGGGATGCCTGTTCCGGTATATGGTTTAACACTAACGCCGTCTTTTAGTTCGATCAGTGTCTATATCGCTGGAGGCCGGGATGATTTAATTCGTCATCTTTACTATAAGAAGTCTGCGGATACGGTATGGAAGGAAGCGTTGGAGCCAATTACGATTCCGGATAAAGGGATCTTTTCTGGCAGTATTGTAAGGCTTGATGAAGATACCTCCTATGATGTGAAATCGGACATCTATTATGGAAGTACGTTGATCAAATCGGAGACAGGTACGGTTCGCACATGGACGTCGACTCCGACGATTGCACAGACCATTTCTTTATCCAGTTTATACACTAGCGGTGGTTTAACCATTGATGGAATAACGGGAACCAATAATGGCTGGGTTAAGATTGTCAATGACACAGGGTTGACGATTGATGCAGGGTTTGCAACGGATCATGCCGTAACTGTGACGAATTCGGTTTATACGATATTAGAAGGCTTTATTGTCAAAGGTGGTAAGAAAAACGGTATTTATTTGAACAATACCGATCATGATGTCAGAATCACCAATGCCGACATCTCCGGCTGGGGACGGGTAGCCGTTGATACCGTTCATACGCAGCAGCAGCTTGATTTTATTAATAAGAGTGATGTTGGCTATGGAACACCTATTGACGATCAAGGAAACATGTTGGAAGGGGATGCCGGCTTACGAATCGAAGATGCCAAGAACATTGTTGTGGAAAGAAGCTACGTTCACGAGCCGAGAGGCTACGCGAATCCTTGGACGGGAATCACCTCCGATGGTCAAGCGTTCAGTAATTCTCACCCGCAAGGTCCTGAAGCCATGTATCTTCGAAGTGCAGGCGGCATCGTAGTTCGGTATAACGACTTCAGTGGAGCGGATGAATATCACCGGTTTAATGATGTTATCAGCGGCTATTATAATAGCCAAGAAAGCGGCGGGTTCTATAAAGATGCTGATATTTATGGCAACTTCTTTGGTTACGCCAATGATGATAGTGTTGAGTTTGACGGCGGACAGTCGAATATCAGGGTGTTCGACAACCGTGTAGAGATGAGCTATGCCGGGCTGAGTTTTGCACCTAACATGGTGGGTCCTAGTTATGCCTTTAATAACGTACTATACAATATGAACGACTTCAGACGTACGGGGACTGGATCAGTCATCAAATTAGGCGGTAATAGCAGCACGACGTATGATGGCGAAACTTGGTTTTTTAATAATACAATTTATGCCGTTCCGAAAGCGATTGTAGGCAGCAGTACGCCAAAGGGCTGGTACGGCGGCACTAGAAATAACCTGATCGTTGTCATGAGGAATTTCACCAGCGGTACATCTAGTTACTATAATATTGAAGATAATCCATTAATCAATCCAGGAACGAATTTCGATTACGATGCGCTGGGGCGCACAACGGCTGCAGATGGAGCAGGTCAAATATTAGCCAACGCTGGTGCTGAAGCACACGGGTTGTTCAAGATTGGTAAGATGACCAACCCTGGCGCTGGTGTTTTCACACCAACCGCTTCAGGTGTCGATACGGCCAGAGAAGTGAATGTCATTGATCAAGGAACTGTTGTGAAAAACTTCGCGGAGTCTTACTCTGGCAGCGCTCCGGATATCGGTGCGTTTGAAGCGGGGGGAAGCAGTCTGTTTCCTAAACGACCTATTCCATTCCAATCGGACAAATATTTGGTCGCGATCCCTGCTACGGATAACTCGGCTAGTTTTACAATCTCTACAGGTGCTTTGACCGGTTCAGGAAACTATACGATTCGCCGCAATACGGAAGAGGACTGGTACACGGTTACACCTGTTTCGGGGACTTTTGCAAGCAATAGCCAAGTAACCTTTACCATCCAAGTCGATAGAACGAAAGCGTCATTTAATAGAGCTGCGGAATATTCTACCTTGTTTGTAAGGCTGGCGAATGGATTTTCAGTGCCGATTACGATCAAAGCAGATAATTCGGTTACTGAGATTCCCGTAGGGCAGACTGTGCAGATCAATTCAACTAAAGCTTTTCCGAACACAGCCAATTTGAGTGCAGACTGGAAATCAAGCAGTGCTGCTGCGCCTATAACTTCTACAAGTTTTACGGATGTAGCTTCTGTAGCGATTACCGGAGCTTACGCTGGTAGTGCAACGATTACGGCAAACAGCTCGGTTAATGGGGTAAACCAAGCAGAGTACAGAGTGCGGGTGCCGGCGATGCTTGGCGGTCTGCAGGTGAATGGACAGTCCGTTGCAGGGTTCGACCCGAATACGTATAGCTACGTTGTCGCCCTGCCGGCCGGCTCACCCGTACCGACGGTGACGGCGACATCGCTGGATGCCGGCTCGGCCGGGCCTTCTACAGTGGCATATACGTTGCCGACGAGTATACCGGGCACGGCTGTTGTGACGGTGACATCTTCCGATGGAACGACGAGCAATACGTATACGATTCAGTTTACAGTATCGTATTTAACATCCGTTGTGGGCCACTGGAACCTTGATGAGACATCGGGAACTGTTGCGTCGGATTCCTCGGGTAATCATTTGAACGGAACCCTGATCAACGGCCCCGTATGGACAGCGGGCAAGATTGGAAACAGTCTGGATTTCGATGGTATAAACGATGAAATCGATCTGGGAACTCCCGCTGCGCTGCAATTCACCGGTGCCATATCTGCTGCCGCCTGGATCTATGTCGACAGCTTCGCGGGCGATGGCAGAATCATTTCAAAGGAATACGGTTCCAACTCCAGGTCATGGAGCCTCAATGTGAAATCAGGAGGCAAAGGCGTATTCCAGATCGCAACGGGTTCGAATTCTTCCATAACCGTGGAGACAGCAGGTACGCTGCCGGTCGGCCAATGGATCCATCTGGCGGGCGTTTACGAGCCGGGTGTCGCGTTAAGGCTCTACGTCAACGGCACATTAAGCAACTCCAACATCAGTTCAATTCCGTCGACACAATACAACAACACCAGCCATGTGTTTATAGGAAGACGGCCGGATTTCTCGAATGCCTTTAACGGCAAGATCGACGAGGTATTTGCTTTTGGCAACGCATTGACGGCTACGGATATCGCAGCGCTTGCGGGGAACTAAGAGACTTTGCCGCAAAACATGTTGGTTCCCAGTTTCGAATCCGTCATTGTCTATTTGATCTCTTGGATTTTATTGCAATTGCACAGTTGGTGTAAAGTGGATGACTAAAACGAAGACCCTCAGCCTGTTGCTGAGGGTCTCTTTGTTTATGGTATATATTTGAAAATCTTCACTAGAGCATCCCATGAATAATATGGGTTCAAGTAATTTATATAAATCGCAAATCTGCCAACCGAGTTGGTAACTTTTTTTACTTATACCTCGATGAATCCCAGTATTTTGAAGATTTGTCGAGAGTATCATATTTCTCTCCGATAATCATTAGCTCAGAAAAATGGAAAATATGAGCAAATGATTGTTTCGGAACCTCTTTCCAAACTGATAAGCTGAGTCTGAGCTTGGATGAGGCGAGGGGGGATACGTAGATTTGTAAGCGGTTTCTGATACGTTACAACAATTATACGTGGGAGGAATTACATTGAAAAAAAGTGTTTCAAAAGTAACGAGTTACGTTTTATTGTTTGCTTTAGCGCTATCTATTATCGCAAGCGGAGTGGCCAGTAAGGCCGTACATGCTATCGGAGTTTCGATCACGGGCAGTGGAGGCTGGAATGAAACAGCCTATGTAGAATGGACACCTGTAAGCAATGCTCAAGGGTATAATGTATATGTTAAACCTTCAAGTGCAGCCGATTCGCAATACCAACAAATTGATACGCAATTAATCCGACAATACCCTTCCAAATGGAGAGCTGATGCTGTAGGGCTTGCAGCTGGAAGTTATGTAATGAAAGTTGAAGCAGTACTATCAGATGGTTCAAAAGAAAGTACGGTTACAAATACGGTATCCGTAACGGCACATGACAGATCTGGATTTGCTTTTGCAAATCAATCTACATTTGGCACAGGATCAGGTGCTTATAACGAAGATGGTACACTTCCGAGTGGTGCGCAAGTTATTTATATAACATCTGCGACTGCACAAACCGTATCTCTTGATGTGAAAATTAATAGCGCAGGTGATAAACAAACGGCTGTTGGTCTAGGTGCAATTCTGGCACTAAGACAAAAAGGCTACGATCAAACACCACTTGCAATCAGATTCATTGGAAAAGTGACAGATGCTAACATGGGTTCATCCATTAACAGCGGTGGATTTCTTCAAGTAAAAGGTGCTTCAGCTTATACGCGAATGAATACAACAATTGAAGGTATCGGAAACGATGCAACTGTTTATGGATGGGGATTTCTACTTAGAAATGTCGGTAATGTAGAAGTAAGAAACCTTGGTATTTTGTTATTCCAAGATGATGCCGTTTCAATGGATACAGGAAATGTTAATATTTGGGTGCATAATAATGATATTACATATGGAAAAGCAGGATCAGATGCTGACCAAGCCAAAGGTGATGGTTCAACTGACCTTAAGGGCGCATCAACGTATACGACAATCTCGTACAATCACTACTGGGATTCTGGAAAAGCTGCTCTAATCGGTTTGAGTGAATCATCTGAATTCTTTGTAACCTTTCACCATAACTGGTTTGACCATTCAGACTCACGTCATCCACGTATAAGAAAAGGAACTATTCATGTTTATAATAACTTCTTTGATGGTGTCTCCAAATATGGAACTGGTATTACAACAGCAGGTTCGGCATTTGTAGAGTCAAATTATTACAGACATTCTAAAAATCCGATGTTGATTTCCTTACAAGGTACGGATATTGCAGGTGGGTCTGTAGGAACATTCTCCGGTGAGAATGGTGGTATGATTAAAGCCTACAATAATAGTATCGTAGATCTTGTTGGAGGTCTTATTTATGCAAATTCCAATGCAGGATCAGCTCCAGCTAATGCAACTTCATTTGATGCGTATTTAGCTTCAACAAGAAATGAGACAGTTCCAAGTTCATACAAAGCACTAGTAGGTGGAACAACTTATAATAACTTTGATACGACGATCGATACGGGAGTAAATGCAGCTGACATTGATAGTGTAAGCACGGTAGAACAAGTTGTTACGTCAGAAGCTGGACGCCTTGGTAATGGAGACTTTACATGGACATTTAATGATGCAGTTGATGACACATCTTCTGACCTTAATTCAGCACTTATGTCCAAAATACTAAGTTACACATCTCAACTTGTATCTGTAGGTGGTAACTCAACACCACCAACAGGCACACCTGCACCAACGACTACGCCAGCACCAACAGCTACACCAACGACGACACCAGCCCCAACGTCTACACCAGGTACTTCCATTGTTCATAACTTTACCACAGATGGCAAAACAAGCAGCTTCTTCACGATTGTCGGGAACCTTTCAACAAGTAAGGGAACCGTGGTATACAATGGGTTAACTCTAACGCAATGTTTAAAAATGGAGAGTTCAACCATTATTGATTTTACCACAACAACAGCTAAAACATTAACCTTAGTGTTTAATCCAGCAAACGGACTCAAGGTTAAAATAGACGGAACAAGTTATGCAATGACGAATGGCATTGTTAGTGTTTCACTTGCGCCAGGCGCACATACCATTATCAAAGAGGATGTTACAAATCTTTATTACATGAAGCTAGACTAAAAGCTTATAAAGGCTGCCAACAGTATCGCGATATTCGCATATTGTTGGTAGTTCTTTTTTTTACCCCAAAAGTGAACGGTAAAAAAATGGGATAACTTTACAATAACAACATTGCCTTCTATAATATAGGAATATACGTTCTTATCGAGGAGGCTCTTGAGTTGATAAAAAGTAAAGAGGATATTATTGCCCTGATATGTGCGGATGAATGGATGATGGACGTCCTCAGGGCTGCTCGGTCCTTACAGCTCCCTGATTGGTGGGTTTGTGCGGGCTTTGTTCGTTCAAAAATCTGGGATACCCTTCATGAATATGAAGAACGAACGCCACTCTCCGATGTAGATGTCATCTATTTTGATGCATCAAATGTAAGTGAGGATATTGAAAAACGATTGGAGGAACAGTTAAAACAAATCATTCCAAACATACCTTGGTCCGTAAAAAACCAGGCAAGAATGCATGTGGTCAATGACAACCCTCCCTATTCGTCTTCCACGGATGCAATGTCCAAGTTCCCTGAGACAGCAACCGCTTTGGGGTTGATGCTAGACGATCAGGATCATGTACGCTTAGCTGCCCCATGTGGAATTGACGATGTACTTGAAATTATTATTAGGCCAACTCCCTATTTCTCAGAGAATAAGCACCTTGCTGCGATATACGATAAACGAATCGTACAGAAGAATTTTAAAGGCAAGTGGAATAAGGTGACTGTGATTCGCGATTAGGAGTGTGATTGATTCTGAGGAAAGTAATTAAAACACTAGGAATTTTGTTTAGTTTACTAAAAGTTATTCTTGCAATATCTATTTTTATTGATAAAGGCTTTCAGCAAATTAATCTTTCATGGATGGCAGTTGCGATGTGTTGCTTTAAAAAGAGGTGCAGATTTGTGCCTTGAAGGTGGCGATTTTTTATGCTCTATATCTTTAGCGGGAAAAAAATGAAAAAAGGGGTCGAATGGCATGACGACATGTGGCTGGGCGAACAAAATTACTGAGATTACATTGTTTGTAGAAGATTTGCATCGGTCGAAGGCATTTTACCAAGAGACGTTCAAACTTGCGATCATATTTGAAGATGAAAACTGCGTGGTGTTCGATTATGGCAATACAAGTATCAATCTGTTACATAAATCGAATGCCCGCGAGTTGATTGAGCCGGCACAAGTTGGTGGCAACGGAGATGGCGCGCGGTTTCAGTTTACGATTCAAGTGCCAGACGTTGACCAGGTATGTGATGAGCTGAAAGTCTGTGGCGTTAAGTTATTGAATGGACCGATAACGCGTCCTTGGGGGCGGCGTACGGCTTGTTTTGCCGATCCGGATGGGCATGTGTGGGAGATAGCGCAAGTGCTGTAATGAAATTTTTATGTGGAGGTCCCATGGAATGGAACTACGGTTTCCGTTATAGTTCCTTTCCACCTGTTTGCTATCTATTTTCTCAGATAAATTACGATTAAGATCCACATCAAATAAGCCGTCCTAAAGTAGAAGCATCTACTTATTGGACAGCCGTTTTTAATATCTATTCCTCAACTAATTCCCGTAAATATCTACCTCAGTGATACTATTCCATCCATTTCCGGATGAATTGCCATGCCCAACGATTCTTACATAGCGGCCTACCGTGTCTGTGAAATCGTATTGCACTTGTGAGAGCGTCTGCGTACTCACTTTATTGCTTACGACCGTTGACCACGCGGACCCATCAGTTGAGACTTGGATATCGAACGTTGTGGTACGTACATCCCCTTGATGAAAAGCAATCGACAAGTATCCAACCGTTTTACTGGAACCCAAGTCGAACCTGATCCATTGTCCATCACCTTGTGAGGACCAACGTGTGCTCAAGCTGTTGTCGATTGTATTTTGCGGGACATTACCGTCATTTCCACTATCCGTTATGGCGGATACGTTAAGTAGGACAGGAGTTGTGCCTCCGCCACTCGAACAGCTGGTGTAGGTAGTAACGCTGCCCACATACATATTGCCAGAAGGACTGCGAGTATTTCCGCATGCTTTTGCAGACCCGCCATCTACATTGACAACGTAAGGTGTGCTATTATCCATATTCGCTATATTGTTGTAGAAGTCATTGTTAAAGCCCCAGCCTGTCGAACGTTCATGAACCTGAAAGGCATCAATAATGACCGAATTCCCGTTTCGATTCACGGTGTTATTGCGAATGATCGAATTATTCCCTTTGACATCCATAAAGCTGTCGGAGTAATTCGCTCCACTGATCCCCGTACCGTTAAATGTACTATTTTCCACAATGGTCCCCGTCGTGCCTTCCTTAATGTCGACAGATTCAGCCCTAACGTTCGGGCCGATGGTTACATTGCTAATTTTGTTATTGTCCGTAGCCGCATTATAAGTTCCCCATTTACCTACATCAGATCCGACATAAACACCCTCACCGTAATCAGGGGTAAGCGTGCCCGTATCATGAACATAAGAATTTTGAATTGTATTATTCGAGCTCCCATCGCGGTAATGGACGCCTTCTTCTCCGATATTGTAAACTTCAACGCCATCAATCAAACCATTGTTTGCGTTATCTTGCATAATCCCTTTCTTCGCATTTGTAATTTTCAAGTCTTTAATTTGAACATAATCTCCAGTAATGTACAACGCATAACCACTTGAGGTGCCGCCTCCATTCAGAATAGCTTTGGAAGTAGCGCTTGCACTCTTAATGATAATTGGGTTAGACGAGGTTCCATTGGCAGCAACAACGAAATTCCCAGTGTAAGTACCAGCTGCGAGAATAATGGTATCACCGGCTGCAGCGCTCGCAAGCGCACTCGTAAGGCAGGAAGCCGTACTGCAATTGGTAGTAGCCGCGTAGCTGCGCCCTGGAACGATTAGTGCAAGAACGAACATCATAATGAGTACTGTGACTTGTAACTGTGCAAATCTAGTTGGGAGTTTCATGGACATAGACATAAATTACCTCCTCATTTTGATAACGCTTACATGTTACAGTTCTTATCGTAGAACGTGCTGGGCATAAAAGGTAGTGGCTATCTTTATATCGGATTGTGTAATTTTTGGAAACCGAATAAAATTGTCTTATTGTGAAATCCTCTCATCCAAAGGAGCATTCCTATGAACGTATCAGATCTTCAGAAGCACTTACCTTTCCTGCAAAACGTGACCGAAATTACACGGATTACCAAAGGCTTCTCCTTTGATAGTAAGTATTTTTTATATGAAAATAGCGAAACGCCTCAATATGTATTACGAACGGCCCCTCTGAAGCAAATGCAAAAGAAGGATTCAGAATTTGAAGTTGTTACGAAGGTATTTGATCGTGGGGTAAAAACTTCGAAACCCATTCAGTTCGGTGCCATCGAATCGCTTGATATTTGCTATATGCTGCTGAGTTATGTGGAAGGCGAGGATGCCTTTGATATTTTACCTTCCTTATCAGATGACGAACAATACCAAATTGGCCTACAAGCTGGACGAGAGCTGCGTCTCATGCATGACATACCTGCTCCTCACTCCGAAGAAGACTGGTATGAAAACAGATTCTCCAAACATATTCGTCAATATGAGAGTTATCGCAATTGCGGCGTTAAGCTTCCCGAAGAGGATGCAATCATTTCTTTTATTAATCAAAATGCGACTTACATGAGCAATCGCCCTAATCGCTTCCAGCATGATGATTTTCATACGAGCAATCTACTCATTCATAATCGCAGCTACGCGGGGGTCATTGATTTTAACCGATTCGACTGGGGAGACCCTTACCATGATTTTTT
Source organism: Paenibacillus allorhizoplanae (assembly GCF_927798215.1). Classification (NCBI taxonomy): domain Bacteria; kingdom Bacillati; phylum Bacillota; class Bacilli; order Caryophanales; family Paenibacillaceae; genus Paenibacillus; species Paenibacillus allorhizoplanae. The sequence goes on along the minus strand of NZ_CAKMMW010000021.1, from coordinate 20,977 downwards.
GAAAATCGCCTACTTTAGCCGCGAGGTTAGTATCCCGTTCTGCAGGGGGCAAATACTAGGTTACTTCGATGGTACTGTTCCGGAGGAGTTCTGGCGATTGTATGCGCTGTACACGGCTATGATTATTTTTGGGACAGTTACTTGGACGCTGCAGGTGATTCCAGAGCAGCTTGAATCTATGTTGGGTAGAATTCGGGTTGTGTTGGATGATCATCAAAACTTTGAGAAGTGTATGCCCAATTGGTTTAGTTCGTAAGTCAGTAACTAGCAACACAAAGCTCCAGTCAACTGGCATATACAAGCTTATCTTACATACAATGGAGATGTACAAGATATTGCTTGACTATGGGGGAGCTATGAAGTCAAAAACGCTCATGATTTTACAAATTGCCGCAACGTATATGGGGACTGTGGTGGGGGCGGGATTTGCCTCGGGGCAGTCCATTATGCATTTCTTCACAATCTACGGAGCCTATGGCGGAGTTGGCATATTGATTGCAACGGCTTTTTTTATATGGATTGGGACGAAAATGATGGTCCTCTCGCATCGACTTAAGGCGTCTTCCTATCAGGAGTTGAATGATTATTTATTTGGAGGTTTTTTTGGAAAAGTCGCGAATACCTTGACGTTTATCATCCTGTTCGGCGTGACCGCTGTGATGATGTCGGGGACTGGCTCTATTTTCGAGGAGCAGCTAAGACTACCCTATCAATTTGGGATTATTATTAGTATGTTGCTATGCTACTTGGTCATGAGCAAAGAAATGCATGGGATTCTAGCAATTAATTCTCTTGTGATGCCGTTAATGCTTTTTTTCATGGTGCTTGTGATTATCCGAGTTGTTGGGATAGATGGGATTGGGGAAGCGACGAATTGGCAAGAACTACAAGGAAGCACCCACTTGAAATGGATCCTGAGTCCACTTACGTATGTCGCCTTAAATTTTGCCTTTGCTCAAGCGGTCTTGGTGCCGTTAGGTAGTGAGGTGCTGGATGAAAGCATACTGAAGTGGGGCGGCCTATGGGGCGGCATTGGGCTAGGTGTCATGCTATTGATCAGTCATTTTGCGATACATTCGCGGATGCCGGAGATTTTGAATTTTGAAATTCCGATGGCTGAAATTATACGAGGTTTTGGACGGTTCTTCCATGTGCTATTCATCTTAGTTATTTACGGGGAAATCGTAACAACGTTGATTGGGAATGTGTTCGGAATTACACGACATATTGGGCGTATATATCCGCTGCCACGCAATTGGGTAGTTCTGGCTATTTTGCTGACCTGTTTATTGATCAGTCAGGTTGGTTTTACTTCACTTCTTACATACCTTTACCCTCTCTTCGGGTATATGGGGATGATCCTTCTTATTTTTCTAATAGTAAGACCTATGCCTAGTAAATAATTAACATCATAGATAAAGGAGTATTCTAATGTTGGTTCAAAACATAGCTAATTTGGAGATCCGCCGTTTAGGGCATACGGATGTTCCAGCAATTCGAGCGCTTATGGTTGATGTTGTGTCTCGTCTGGCGTCACAAGAACTTTTTGCCATGGACGATGAACAGTATTTGAACGCTCATATCGAGGAAAAGGGTGAAATCTACGGCGCTTTTCAAAATGGGAAGCTTGTAGCTTACTCCGCTCTAGCGTTTCCTGGTTCGAGTGAAAGCAATCTGGGCAGGGAGTTTGGGGTGCCAGAGTCAGATTTAGCATACGTAGCGATTCTCGATGCAACAATCGTTCATGAAACCGTTCGTGGCTTGGGGTTGCAACGCTACTTCCATGAATTACGTGAAAGGCGAGCACGGGACAACGGCTACCGATACATCTATTCAACAGTTCATCCCGACAATCTGGTGAGCAAACATAATTTAGAAGCTGCAGGGTTCGTCCTTCAATTCACCCGGCCCATGTACAATGGTAAGCCAAGGCACTGTTATGCCAAAAGGTTGCTGTAAAGAAATAATTTTCCCGTCTATGTATATATGACATTCATTTGGGCAATACTAGCTTTTATTGCGTTAACAATGAAATTAGAAGTAAACCTGTTTACCGGATAATGTTCGAATTATAAATGTATCCATATTGGAATGAAAATTGTTGAAGTATTGCCTGCAATATGTTTAATTCTCGTTTCGGATAAACGCAAGAATGAAGAAGCTGTGATCATAGATCCAGCTTTTTTTGTGCTTTTCACGGACTGAATGGGTAGAATCAGACAAAATCTCTTGGTATATGTTAAAATAAGGAAAAATTATAAAGCGAATTGTTATGTCAAAAAGAAGGAGGGGGAAAAGGCTATGCGACTGAAGGGGCGGAGGCCTGTTTACACATTTTGTATTCTATAAGTCAAAAGTAAAGTGGAGGCGGGAGGAATGGGCGGGCGTAATATCCTACTATCCTTTGTATTTCACTTCCTTCTCCTAGTGATGACAGGAATTCTATTTCGAATAGGTAATCATCCGTTGTTTAGCATGATTGTGATGCTGGTGGTCCTTTCTGGCTATACATTACTTGGCAACATCTTTCTTAAACCCCTCGGGTCAGTTGCTACAAATCTTCTCTCGGTATCATTTGTAAGCTTAGTCGGTTTCTTAATTGGGCTATATGCATGGTTATTTCCAAGTATGATGGGATTTAATTGGATGATATTTTTAGGATATTACTTGTATATATTCGGAGTGGTAGATGCGCTTAATTTGGATCCTGGGCCACATATTACGTTTTGTTTTTTTGTAGTACCTTCCTTGTTTCTATGGATCGGCCTACAGTTAAAAGCATCAGGGTACTCAATTAGCGGTTCTCGCACATCGTGAAGGAGTTGACATTCGAATGACAGTTCATTTACCGCGAAAGATCACAAGAAGAGCCTTTTTGAGCACCTCAAGCAAAGTTGTACTAGGCGTATCTGGCGTGTTACTTGGGGATACAGCGTTGTTTTATTACGGAGCGGTTCATGGGAAAAAGCAGGATGAGCCGGCCACACGGGAGATTCCGTCTAGTTTCGTAAAGGTTGGCGCAATAGAGCAGCTGCACGCTATGACAGGCTATGAGAAAATTTTTTATACCGCTACGATCGAGGATGCCTGGGTAAAAACGCCTAAGCAGGGCTTCGTCTATGTGACCAAAGATGAGCGCGGCGCGCTTGTCATCCTTTCACCGGCATGCACGCATCTGGGATGTTCGGTGGAGCCAGCTACAGAAGCGCAACGAAGTCGGAAAAAGGAGCTTTTCTTCTGGTGCCCCTGTCACGGAGCCGAGTTTGATATCGTGGGAACGTCCGTAGGTATGGTGCTGCCAGAACTGGAAAGATATAAACCACTCCTCATTGAGGGGAATGTGTATGTGGATATTTCGACACCTGAGAAGCGAGCATGATTGCAGAAGTGACAGACGAGGGTACTGTATAGACATAAAAAAGGAGCTAGGTGCAAACGCACCAGCTCCTTTTCCATTTCCGGAACAGCCTCTTTCGGCATGGCCACTTATGCATCTCTTCTTTGTGCCCAATACTGTTTCCATTGAAAATAGATGAAGCACCCGAAGCAAAATCCGCTTAACGCCAGCACGACAGCAATAGTTAACATACTTAGTGTGATGTATGCGAGCGTCGTCATATTTAAAAGCAATGCCGTAATGGTAACGATGAGAAATAGGATAGCCAATAAGTTGTTGAATCGCAGTAATTCGCGGCTTTCCGTTCGTGTGCTAACCGGAAAAAGTGGAGAGAACAGGCGGACAAATACATTGTATTTCACGCCATAAGTACGACTAATCAGCTGAACAATTAACGGAAGGACGAGAATCCATAGCTGCTGACTGAGAACGCTGGCCAGTATACTTAGCAGAATCCCTAGTTGATTACCCCGCACGCGATGCAAGGGAACCTCATCTATACAATCGTAATCGCCATGCCAAAATTGAGCTCTCATCGTCATCCTCCTCCATTCACAATGAATAGTTATTATCATCATTATACATTAATTCATAGTATTCTGATAGGAATAAACGAAAATTATTTTTAACGTGGACGTTTCATAAACATACTCGGGGTCATGCCTTGCCATTTACGAAATTGATTCGTGAAATGATTATAATTTTGAAAACCAACATCGTAACAAACGTCCGAAGCGCTGCGTCCCGTATGGGCTAGCATCATAACGGCTTGTTGGATCCGCATGCGATTCAATGTATCGATAATGGAGTAGCCAGTGCTCTCTTTGAAAAGGTGAGATAATCTCGACGGGGAGAGACCGACGGTCTGGGCAAGATCCTCAAGCCGAATCTGTTCGCGCATCTGCCCAGAGAGTAGGTGGAGAACCTCTTCAATGCGGGGATCCATTTTGCGTATGTTTTTCTGCGCCATGATTAGCAGGATTTCTCGTAAAGAGCTGCAACAGAGCTCGAACCAATACTCGCCGCGTTCCCGCGAATCCGCTAATATACGGGCAAATGCTGAGTATATCCGTTCCTGTAAGGACTCATTTTCTATGGTAAGGAATATTTGATCTTCCTGAGGAAGCAAGTTGGTTTCAGAAAGTGTGTGGGGGAAATGCGCCCATACGAATTGCCAGGTATGGTTTGTCAATGTGCCATAGTGTTGGGGAGTCCCAGGTGCTATTAAAAGGAGGACACCCTTCTTACAAACATGTTCTGCACCAAGGTAATTAACATAACCTGCTCCTTCCAGTGTGAAAATTAATAACCAATCATCCCGACCTTGAGGACGTTTAGTAACATACGAATCTGATTCTATGTAATGGCCGGCGAACAATCCATTTGCATCCAATATCATGTTGGGTAATCCCTTCTCAAGCTAATTAAGTTAGATTTTATTATAGCACGGAATAGCAGGATTATAGGAATCAATAGCATGATTATTACTTCTATGTAACGGGTTATTTCGATATGCTAAAGACATAGAAATAAAGGTTCAATTGGAGGGAATAACGATGACACAATCACTAATTAAATTAACGAAGGAACAAAAACAGCATTTTGAGACTGAGGGTTATGTAATCGTGAAAGGGCTATTTTCAGAAGATGATTTGGCTAAAATTGATGAAACCTTTGAAGCGATTAGCAATCAGACGGTTCCAGGATATTTTGAACCTGATCTATCGACGGAGATCGTCGACCCATTGAAACGCTACCCGCGTGTCATGCACCCGCATCGGTTTAATGAGACTGCGAAAACCTACATGCTTCATCAGCCCGTGTTAGAGGTTCTAGCAGATTTGTATGAGGAAGAAGCACTCGCTGCGCAAAGTATGTTTTATTACAAACCACCAGGCTCCCGGGGGCAGGCGCTTCATCAGGATAACTTTTATTTGCAGGTGGAGCCAGGCAATTGTATTGCAGCATGGACAGCTATTGACGCGGCTGATGAGGAAAATGGAGGATTACTCGTTGTACCAAAAACGAATGCCCTCGAAATCTCATGTCCCGATATCGCAGATTCGAAGGAATCTTTTACGACTCACTACGTGAAACCGCCGAAGGACGAGAAGGCAATGCCAGTCATCATGGACCGGGGGGATGTTCTCTTTTTCAATGGCAATCTAATTCATGGTTCCTATCGAAATAAGACTAAGGATCGCTTCCGCCGCGCGTTCATCTGCCATTATGCCAATGCTTCTGCGACACATATTAGTAATCATTACCGACCTTTGTATCGAGCAAATGGGGAAGCTGTCTCCTTGGAGATTAACCCGAGTGGCGGTCCTTGCGGCGATGAATTTGAGACGGTATACCCACATTAATTAGGCTTAACAGATGACAAGAATCGTTTCTAGGGCATGGTTCATGCTCTGGGAGCGATTTTTTTTGCAAAGGTGCGGGGATTCCATTGGATTTCGCTTGACAGGCTTATTAGATCAATTTAATCTAAAGGAGCAAGTTAAACGTTTAACCGATGGAGCTGAAACACATATGAGCAGACCCAAACAAGTCACAATTGTAGAAGTGGCAGCAGCAGCTGGGGTATCGATTGCCACGGTCTCCAATGTGCTGAATAGAGGTGGAATCCGTTCGTCGAAGGAGACGATTCGCAAGGTCGAATTAGCGGCAGAACAATTGGGATATCGACGCAATACCATGGCAGCAGGTTTAAGTCGTAACAAAACCTTTGAAATTGGCCTCATCGTTCCTGGGTTGACGAGTTATTATGGACGGTTAGCGGAGGTTTTACAGATGGAAGCCCACCATGCGGGCTATCATTTATCTGTTTTTTCCTCAGGAGGATTCGACCCGACGATTGAACGAAGAAACTTAGAAGTGTTACTGCAGCGAAGAGTGGATGGACTTATCTGTCATGGCTTAGCAATGGGGAAGGAATCCACACGCGCCATCGTAAATAGCGGAACGCCTCTTGTGCTCATTAATGGCTGGGGTTGGCCCGAGGATATATCCGTTGGGGCTGTAAATTTAGGCTTTGCCGAGGCTTGCAGACAATCAACGAAATTGCTCGTGGCGCGTGGCTGCGATGAACTTATCTACGTGGGCAGCAAGCACTCGAATGTGATTGATGAACAGCGGCGGCTTGGATTTCATCTGGGTCTACAACAACTGAGCGTTGTGATTTCCCATCGTATCGTCGAAATGAAGGAACTGGACGTGGACGTATTTCTCCAAGAGGTGATGGATGGGCCAGCGAAGCGCACGGGAATCGTCGCTTTTGATGATCACGTTGCATTAAAATTGCTTTCGGCAGCCAATAAGCAGAAGATCGACTTCCCGAACCGCCTACAAATGATCGGTATTAATAACGACTATATGGCTAAGCATAGTTACCCTGGTATTTCCAGCTGGGACATTCCTTATGAGCTTCAGGCGCAAATGGCCATCCATAAATTGCTTCATAAGTTTGGACATACCGTAGAGGCCAGCGAGGAGCGAGAATTTGAAGTCCCGCTTATTTTTATAGAACGAGAAACAACTCGGTTAGCTGATACAGAGTAATGAAAAACGTCGTAGTCTCCTTTTGTGGGAGCATGCGGCGTTTTTTGTTTTAGTCCGATATTTCTGAATTAAAACGAGGATTTCATTTGATAAGGACGAATAGTCAGATTTTTCCGAACTATTTGTTCATTTTCCTCACGATGCGGTTGTTTGGGGCGAATTAGTTGGGTTATTTAGGACTAATAAAGATTTGATGAGGTGGACAGGGAGATTAATTCGATCATGTCGGACTAATGGGCGTTGGGGGAGTAATCGCATAGTGAGTGGGAGACGAAATAGTCGGTTTTTTCGACTTGTGGGTGCGTGACAAAGGTATTAGGAGTGTGTAAGTCGATATTATCGACTTGCGTGTCGTGACAAAGGCACGTGAAGACAAGTTAGTCTACAACGTCGAATTAATTCCACACTTTTAAGTTAGTTCTGCATTATCTCCACTATTTCTTGAAATCGTCTGCTAGTTTCACTCATGTAACCGACCTATACTAAGAACAAGTAAACGTTACCAAATAGTTGGACCAGCAGCGAAGTATCCAATGTTTTTAGTGTTTTATGTTCCGCTTACCGCTACACGCTTACGGCATCACGCTTCACGATCCACAGCTCACGAAGAATAAATAGGAGGGGTGCTTTTACAATGAAAAAATTGACTCTATTAGGACTCGCCACCATGTTTGCGCTTACAGGATGCTCAGATAACAAAACCACAGAAACATCGGGAACAGCAACGGGATCACCCAACGCAACGGGAACAGCGAAGCCAGCTAAGCTCGCTCTGAACTGGTCTGTAGCCAGCGGTTACCTAGCGAATGTGACGTTACCTTCCGGGGACAAAGATTTCGTGAAGAAGGCCATCGAAGAGAAATTCAACGTAGATTTGAAAATTGATTATATGGTGATGGGCAAAGAGTACCATGACAAGCTCAACGCCACATTGGCTGGAGGAGCGGCTCCTGATCTTTTCATAGCAGGCGGTGCAGAGTCACAGAAATACATCACGGATGGGATCACAGCTAATCTAACTCCTTACTTCACGAAAGAAGCTTTACCGAACTACTTCAAATGGGTGTCCAAAGAGGAGGTAGACGCGTTCCAGCTTAAGCAAGGCGAATTCACGCGGGCGATTGATCCTTTTCAACGTAATACCTATATAGCTTGGTACATCCGTCAGGACTGGTTAGATAAGCTGGGACTTAAATCTCCAAAAAATTACGCTGAATTGACCAATGTCATGACGCAATTCACCAAAGGTGATCCAGATGGCAACGGTAAGCAAGATACGTATGGCTTCTCAACAGCAGGCGGTGGTGTAACCTTGCCTTTCGACTTCCCACAATGGTTAAATAACGGCTTCGTCGCGGATTTCCAAATTGTTGACAACAGCTACGTGGATAACCGCACGGACCTTAAAGTGCAAGGTGTCCTTGAACAAGTCGTGGAATGGAACAATGCAGGGATTGTAGATCCGGATTGGTTCTTAAATAAGGCACCTGCTCAGTTAGATAAAGCAGCTCAAGGCAAGATTGGCATGTTCTTCAGCGGTGATAAAAACGTCGCCTTGGACAGCTTAGCAACTAGCGTGCAAAACCGCTCGAAGGCACTTGATCCTAAAGCGAATTGGCAGCCTATCTTCCCGCTGGATAAGCCGATCATTTGGAAATACAACGTACCTGAAAGTACGATTCTAATTAGTAAAACAACGGCCGACAAAAACCCTGACAAAGTGAAACGCTCCTTGGAAATTCTCAATTGGCTAACAGGTGAAGAGGGATTCTTGCTAACGCATTATGGTCAAGAAGGCAAACATTATACCAAAGCTGGCAACAAGATTACGTTGAACGTGGCTAATTTCGAAGCGGATATCGCGAAAGCTGGCAACTGGTTGAATGTGTACGCTGCCTTTACACCAGATGAGCCGAATATTCTTGGATTTGAGCTGATCGATTCCCGTATTTCTGAGCACGACCGTGCGATTTTGAAAACCGTCGAGAGCTTTCCGAAGCATAACGCGTTGCCTCCTGTAAGCTTAGTTCCTCCTGCTGGCATAAATATCGGAGATTTCCGTAAAGAAATGAGTAAATACCACATCAAAGCAGTGCTTGAAGATAAGAGTGGCAAAAATTGGCCGCAATACCGTGAAGAGCTGATGACGAAATTCAAAGGTAGGGAAATTTTCACGGAGTATACGAAGCAAATCAGCGCGGCACTAAAGGATAAGAAGCTGAACGATTTCAAATAAATGTGGCTAGGCATCGAGGGGAACCCTAGGTTGTTTGGGGGTTTCCTTCTGCCTTCTACCTGGAGAAGACAACTAGGAGGAGATGGCGATGGCGGAAACCATAGCTGCAAGACAAGAGAAACCTACCGTTTCACGCCCGATGAGGCAGGGCAAGCTACGCAGCATATATCTCAGCAGATGGTTTTACCTCATGATGATCCCTGGGTTGGTCTATTATGCGCTGTTTCACTACGCCCCGATGGTGGGAGCTTTAATTGCATTTCAAGACTACAACCTCATGAAGGGCATCTGGGGAAGTCCTTGGGTGGGGTTCGATAATTTTCGTGTCATTTTTGATAATCCTGAATTTGTACGCATTATGAGAAACACCTTATTGATTAGTATTTACAAAATCGTTGGCAGCATGGTGCCGGATGTGATCCTTGCACTGATGTTGAATGAAGTCAGAGTCAGATGGTTTAAGCGCGCTGTACAAACGATTACGTATGGGCCCTATTTTCTATCGTGGGTCATTGTGTATGGCTTAGCCTTTTCCTTCCTCGCCCCAGGTTCTGGTTTGATCAGTACCTTCGTACGCGATATGGGTTGGGGATCGATTGATTTATTAACGAATAAGGACTTCTTTAGGCCTTTGCTGGTTCTAACCGAAATTTGGAAAAATACCGGATTCGGAGCGATTATTTACTTAGCAGCTCTGGCATCCATCAACCAGGAACTTTATGAGGCTGCCGTCGTAGATGGTGCAGGACGTTGGCGTCAGCTCTGGCATATTACGTTGCCGGGTATCCGTGATGTTTTCGTGCTCCTGCTGATTATTCGCATTGGCGGCATCTTGGATGCAGGCTTCGATCAGGTTTTCATCTTTTTAAATGCACGTGTCTACGATGTTGGAGATATTGTGGATACTTGGGTGTATCGCTATGGCTTTGAGCGTCTTGAGTTTGGTGTGGCTGCAGCCATGGGTGTGTTCAAATCGGTCATAGGGCTTGTGCTCGTGATAGGCGCAAATAAGCTTGCTAAGAAGCTCGGGGGCTCGGGGATATGGTAACAGCATACAGCAATTTTAGAAAAGGAGGGGATTCGCATGTCTTTTGTGAGTCATAAAACCAAAGGGGATCATGCAGTAGACGTGGCGATTTATGCAGTCTTGGGCTTTTTCGCCTTGATCACGTTATTCCCGCTCTACTATGTTGCTATCGTCTCTATTACGCCTTATGTGGAAGTTATGAGAAATGGCGGCTTCGTGTTATGGCCCGAGCACATGACTTTTCAAGCATACAAAGAGATATTCAGCTCTCCACGTATCCCACAAGCACTGAAAATTACGGTATTCATCACGGTGGTAGGGACGACGCTGAATCTGATTGTGACGACACTTCTGGCCTATCCGTTATCCAAAAAGTCAGTGCCAGGCCGCAATTTTATCCTGATGGCACTTGTGTTTACGATGATTTTCAGCGGGGGTATTATCCCGCTTTATATTATGGTGCGCAGCCTTGGCTTATATAATTCGATCTGGGCACTCGTGATACCCGGTATGGTATCCACCTTTAATTTATTGATTGTCAAAACCTACTTTGAGAATCTTCCTACCGAAGTAGAGGAAGCTGCGAGAGTTGATGGTTGTGGCGAATTAGCTACGTTATTTCGGATCGTTCTACCGTTGTCTGCACCGATTATGGCGACGATTGGTCTGTTCTACGGCGTTACCCATTGGAATGAATATTTCAAAGGGATTTTCTATCTATCTGACAAATCACTCATGCCGATGCAGGTCGTGCTCCGAAGTATGATTCAAACGCCGAATGTCTCTACAGAGTTATCGATTAATTCACTCGTACTGGATGCCTTGCCGCCAGAAACGATCAAGATGGCCGTCGTTGTTGTGGCTACTTTACCGCTATTAATTATCTATCCTTTCTTGCAAAAGTATTTTGTGAAAGGCGCATTGCTGGGTTCAATTAAGGGGTAATGGAGGATTGTAACATCGATGAGAGCAGTCATTGCACGAGAAGGCAGCGTGGAAATCATTGATCTGGAAGAGCCGGCGGTAGAAGCCAACTACGTGTTAGTGGAAACGGCATACTCTGCGATCAGTCCAGGCACCGAAATGATGTTGAAGGATATCCGATCTCATGAGCCCATTTCGTTAGGCTATAGTGCCATGGGTCAGGTTAAGGAAGTTGGAGCAGGTATTTCGCATGTGAAAAAAGGGGACCGCGTCGCCTGCTATGGTTCGCCGTTTGTTCGTCATGCCGAGCTTCTCAAGGTACCGAAGCATCTGGTGGCCCCGTTGCCGGAGCAAGTGGATGCCCAAGAAGCAGCTCATGTAGGGCTCGGCACGATTGCCATTCATGCGTTGCGGCAAGCCGATCTGCGATTCGGGGAGTCTGTCCTCGTTGTTGGCTTAGGCATACTGGGGCAGATCGTGTGCCAAGTTGCCCAAGCCTCGGCGAACATCGTGATCGGTATCGATCGTGTTGCAGAGCGTACGGAGAAGCTAACCGCCTCCGGCGTACGGTATGTTTTTGATCAAGAGGAAGACATGATGCGTAACCTCTCGGATATTACCGGAGGAGCTGGTGTGGATGCTGTCATTCTTTGTGTCGGTGGCGGCAACAGTGAGATGATCGATAAGGCGCTGGGCTGGATTCGCGATAAGGGGAAGCTAATTATCGTGGGTGATGTAAGCATGGTGTTCAATCGGGAGCTGATGTTTCAAAAGGAAGCGCAAATCCTCATCTCCCGTGCAGGCGGACCTGGACGATATCTGGGCGATTACGAGAAGAAGGGTATCGACTATCCGATCGGACTTGTTCGTTGGACGGAGGGCCGCAATATGGCGGAATATATTCGTTTATTGACAGAGAGGAAGCTGAGCATCGCGCCGCTGATTTCGCACATTTTACCATTGGAGCGTATTGGAGAAGCTTATGACTTATACCGCAAAGCGCCACAGCAAGTGCTGGGCGTCGTTGTCCGTTATGGAGATTCTAGCAATGAATGCTAGTTAAATTTCTAATATTTTTCTATACTTACATATAAGAGTTCCATATTATGGTTTGTAGGGTATAGGGGGATCTGGCATGTTTCGTCGGCTTAGAAGAACTAACTTCATTTCCAGCGTCTCCACTAAGCTTTTCATTCTTACCTTTATGTCTGTTATCGTTCTGTTTCTGGTGATCGGTGTATTCAGCTACCAACGGCTGTTCGAGCCCATCAAGCAAAACAACGAAAAAGTACTGCAAGGCTCCGTCGTACAAGTCGAAAATTATATTAAAACCCTAATGAATAATATCCAAACGCAATTGATTTTCCTCTCCACGCCAGTCCTCTACAATATGGGGGAAAAAGATTTCGTCCAACTCATGGAAAATGTGTTGTCCTACCATCAGGAGGAGATCGCCAGTATTTATGTCATTGAAGATGACAAGGTACGGATCAGCTCTCCGTTTGGTTATCGTGTTTATGTCCCGGCAGAACGCATAGCGGAAATTACCACTCAAACGAGTAAAACGGGCTTCTGGTGGAGCCCTCCTCATACGATCAATGACCACTTCGTCCTCACAGTCTCTAAGCAAATCGACAGCCGGCGAGTGGTGGCCATGGATGTCAACTTAAATGCCCTGACCGGACCGCAAATTATTCAAGACGATCCCGACAATCAGCGGCGCATTTATTTGTTTACAGGCCAAGGCGATTATCTCTCCACGAACACATATCTAGCGTACCCGAAGACGTATCTCAATCATTTGGAAATGAAAGAGGCGTTACAGGTCCTTACGCAGCAAAGTGGTACTTCCTTTAACACCGTTCACACCTCATTTGGCAACTATATGGTTCTAAGCTCTAATCAAAACCGTTGGGATTGGTTCGTCTTCTCCGTTATTGAGGAGTCGCAAGCTTTTCCTTTACTGGAGTCACTGAAACAGCAACTGGTATTTGTGTTGTTAGTGGCGATCATCCTTGCCTTCATCCTTTCTGTTTGGATTACGAACTATATTCGCAAACCCGTGACAGCCATCACACGACAATTCAAGGCAGCGGCGCGCGGAGAGCTCGAAGCTCGCATCAAACTCAAACGCAATGATGAGTTCACGCATATTGCCAATGGTTTCAACGGCATGATGGATGACATCCAGTCCTTGTTTGATGATTTGCGCGTAGCGGAAGAAAAGAAGCGGCATCACGAGCTCAAGGTGCTGCAATCGCAGATTCATCCCCATTTTCTGAATAATACGCTCAATGCCATCTATTGTTTGGGAGAAACGGGACAAACGCAGGAGATGTGCGAGATGATTCGTTCATTAATGGGTTTGCTGCAATACTCAACAGACAAGGTAGGGGACATTGTAACGGTCGAGGATGAATTAGCGCAATTGGACAATTACGTGCAGATTATGAACCTTAGGTATGGGGACGTATTTGTCATGGATATTGCCGTTCCTGAGATCTATAATGCGACGCCGATTCCGAAACTAACGTTGATTACGTTGGTGGAGAACAGTATTTTTTATGGACTCAGTAAAGAAGGTGTCAATCATATTATTGTTTGTGGCAAAGAGCATGAGGGAGAAGGCGTGGTGCTGGAAATCTCTGATACAGGCCCGGGGATTCCGCCGGATAAGCTGAAGCTGCTGCTAGAGGAAACAGGTGCTGTCAATGCGAACAAAGGGTTAAACAATTTGGGGATGCGGAATGTCCAAGAGCGACTGCGGATGACATTCGGGTATCCGTATGGCCTGCATTTTGCCAATGAACCGGATGAGGGGTTAACGGTGACGATTCATCTGCCGGACGGAGAGCCGAGAGAGCAAGGATAGTGTCAGGGAGAGGGGACGGAACGATCATGCTGAAAATACTGATGGTAGATGACGAGAAATGGGTCAGGGAGCGCTTTGCGCAGCGTATTCCTTGGTCAGACGGGGGATTTACGTTCATGGGCGCGGCTTCTAGCGCCAAAGAAGCAATCAGCATGATCGAGCGGGAAGTGCCCCATTTGCTGCTTACCGATATTACGATGCCGAATATGAACGGATTGGAGCTGGCTGCTTATGTGAGGAAAAGGTGGCCACGTGTCCGAATCGTTATTTTGACCGCTTACGGTGAATTTGAATATGCGAGGCAAGCGATTGAACTAGGTGTGGATAACTACTTAATTAAGCTTGCGCAAACGCCTGAGCAAATTCTTGAAGCTTGCCGCAAGGTAGCAGAGGAACTGGAGCAAGAGCTTGATATTGATCAGAAGCTGGAGATGCAGCTTAAGCTCGAACGGGAAAAAGAGTGGGCGCGGAAACGCCAATGGACAGAGCGTCTGATGGATGGTGATGGAAGTATGCAAGAACTTCCAGTACCAAGTGAGTGGCTCACAGGTGTTGAATCCGCAGGTTATGTCGCGGGTATAACTGTAGGTTGGCGTGTGATGGGGAATGTGGATATAAGTGCGAATGTAAATGAGAAGATAGCTGCCGGGCAAGCAGGCCCATCTATGGAGGAGCTCGTGCAGCTGCAAAGCCAACTAGCCGAAATGCTTGAAGCCAAACTAGATGCACAGATGCTAGGCGATGGTAACGGGTTGGCAATCCTGCCCCTGCAACATAGCCATTTACTATTGCTAATCGGGTCGAAGCGAGAGATTCCTGCCTTTCATTTGAGCCAACTAGCAAGAATGGTGCAAGATGCGGTAAGTAGCTTTGCTCCTGTGAAAAGCCTCGTTCATATTGGATCTGTAGAAGAATTAGGGAAGCTAAGATTGACAGAGAAACAGCTTTCCGACCTTATACGTAAAGGCAGGGATGGGCTGGCAGCGTATTTCTATTCCGAGGGTGTGAAACCCCCGATCGTGCTTCGGCGACTCGATGCGCAGCAGACGAGGGAGTGGACGGCAGCTGTCGTCAAAGCCCTGCAGCGTGAGAATGTGGAGGCCTTCCGGGAGGCGGTAAGCGTGATGATCACGCTCGGCGTGCCACCGATTCATCCGGGGGATCTGCTCCGTCTGACGAGACAAATGCTGCAACCTGAACTTGTGCGGCTGCCAGACGCAGTCGTCGCTAGGTTAAGTGGCATCGATCGGTTGACGACGTGGAACACATACTGTGAGTGGTGGCTGGCAACCATTGATGCCATCTGCGAATGGTGGAATCAGCAAGCCCAGCCTCCGGTGACTGTACGCAAGGAGATTCAATGGATGTGTCGCTATATTCGCGAGCACTATCAAGCGGATTTGCAGCTGGCAGAGCTTGCTAAGCTCGTTCATATGCATCCCTCGTATGCGGGGCAGATGTTCAAACAGGAGATCGGCGAGAACTTTCTGGAATACGTGAACCGGGTTCGTATGGAGAAAGCGAGCGAGATGCTGGAGCGGACCACGATGAAAATATACGAAGTATCCGGCGCAGTCGGCATTTCCGACTATCGCTATTTCTGTAAATTGTTTAAGAGCCATACAGGGGTTACACCGACGCAGTACAAGAGTAAGATGGGGTGAGTGGTGGAGGGAGACGGGGTGCTAGTACCCCGTCTCCCTTTTCTCTGTCTTTTGCAGTTTCCGCTGAAGCTCAGCGTTTTATGAGACAAATCATTAGGGACTGTTCTTGTTGAAAGCGTTATAATAAGGTAGATTTATTCGTACAGAGATAGATTTAGATACGGGGGAACTGGCATGAAACTTTGGCGAATCGTTCAGGAGAAGAAGTATTTGCTGCGCATTTTTCTATGGATTAACTGCATGATCCTGCTCATCTTACTTTCATTTTCCAGTCTTATCTATGTGAATGTTGAGAAAAATGTGTTTCAAAGCGAATACGAAGGAAGCCAGAAGTTATTGTCCCAAATGAAGTACAATATCGATTATTTGGATACGATGATCAGCAAGCTGACTTTTTCTACCTACGGTAATAATGACGTCAAAGCGCTCATGTATTTGAATGACGAAGAGACGTATGATCATATGAATACGATTAATAAACTGAATGCGACCGTCGTTGCCAATTATCCATTCGTTCAATCGGTCTATGTCTATAACAACCATAAGAAGCTGTATTACTCCACATTTGGTGAATTGTACCATAAGGATGCTGAATTAGATAAGGTTCTCGCGGAGAATCCTCATATTACGCCTTTGAAAGCGATTGTGCGGAAAATGCAAACCGGAGGCAGCAGCGCCAAGCCTACCTACGATACTGTGCTGAGTTATGTCATGTTTGAAAATGTGGATGAACAAGGCGTGATGGACGGTGCCATCATTCTCAATGTGAAGTTGGACTGGCTCGTCGATAATATTCGAACGATTAATCAATTTGACTCGCGGACGCCAAGCGATTTATACATTTTAGACAACAAGAATCAATTTATTGAAACCGATACCACCCATTTGATCGCTGACAATGCCTCGGCCGTTACGATTAAGCAAGCCTTTGAAACATCGGTTTCCCAAGATCGGATGCATGCGGGAGAGCCGGCTGGATTTTACGAATCGAAAGTCGATGGCGAGAAATTCATTGTCTCTTATATTTATTTGGAGAATACGGGATGGACGCTGTTGGAAGCGAAGCCGTATAAAGAAGTGTACGCGAATCTGAAGCAGCTGATGGATACGATTCTGTTCATTACAGGAGCTGTTTTTGTCGGGGCGCTGCTTTTAACGCTATCGGTTTCTCGAGGCATTTACAGGCCGGTGAGGCGGCTCATGGAACAGACATCGCTCGGTGGAGCGGGAAGAGAGGGCTTCCTGAAGCCTGGCGTGAAAGACGAGTTTTCCTATTTGACCGAGGTGTATCGTAAGTCGAGAGAACAGCTCTATGAGTACAATCTCGAGAAGAACAATAATACGAGTATTATGAAGATTTACTTTTTGAAAAAGGTGATATCAGATAGCTACAGTATGAATGCAGCTGAATTTGAGGATATATTGAGGCAGTTGAATGATGCCCTGACGAAAGATAAACCGTTCCTAATCTGTGTTTTGCGCATCGATGAGTATAAAAAAATCCTAAGTCATAAAAGCTTGGCTGAAAGAGAGTTGCTCCGCTTTGTGATTGCGAATGTAACTGCGGATGCCCTATCTCAAATAGGTATCGCTCAAATTGTAGATATGAAAGATGACTCGTTTACGATTTTATTGAACACGGCTGATGGACAACACGAATCCGTGGAACAGGTGGAACAATCACTGCATGAAGCGCAAAACTACATTCAAAAGCACTACCATATCACTTTTTCGGCAACGGTCAGCAATGTCATTATGGAATATACAGCGATTGCTGCCGCCTATAATGAAACCTTAGCTAACAGCTCTTATCGGTATGTGTTTGGAACGAAGTCTGTGATTACACAAGCACGTATTGCTTCCAACATGGGGAGTGTGGATGTAGAGCAAGTGTTGGAGTTGGTGAGCAAATTTACCGATGCCGTTCCCAAAGGCAATGCGATCAAAACAGAAGAGAGACTCCGTGACGTATTCGGTCATATTCGCAAGCTAGACTATGGCAGCATCATGCTGGTTAGTATGCAGGTGGTGCACCATTTGAAGAAGACTATTTTTGAGATGAACCGTACGAGTAAAGAGCCAATTGCTGTTCCCGCTAGGCTGATGAGTCGCGAGCTGTATGAGGAGGAAACGATTGAGCAATTCGAGGGACTTCTATTGGAAGCGGTACGCGCCATTCATAGTGAAGGTGAGGAAAAAGGGATTCAAGGCAACCAAGTTGTCGCCGATACGATTAAAGAGATTATCGATTCCAACTATTTCGATTCTTCTCTCTCCGCTGCAAGTATTTCTGAAATGATGAGACTGCCTGCTTACAAGTTGAGCAAAATATCCAAGATTCACCTCGGGATGTCAATTCCCGAATATATGAATCAAGTGAAGCTGCATAAAGCGGTGGAATGGATGGAGAACTCCAAGCTAAGTATTCAGGAGATCATGCAGCGCGTAGGTGTAGAGAACGAGAGTTATTTCTATAAGCTATTCAAGGCTAAATTTGGGATGACGCCCAGGGAGTATATGGCAAAGCGCATGCGGTGAGGAAGGGATAGCGTGACGTAAATAGACCCGGAAGTCCATCATTGGACTTCCGGGTCTGTTCGTTGCGAATCCCTATTTAATTGTGTATGGCAGTTTAAATGTCCAAAGTAGTGTTCCATTTTCTGGTGTTGTGCTGTCAATGCCGAAATCGTTATCGTTCGTGATAGCAAGTGTATCACCATTGATGAGCGAAACACCTTCAATTTTCTCGTAAGGGAACTTGAATGCAACTGCATCCAGTACGGTTCGCTTCGTCGTAGGCAGAATACCATTGGCTTTCAGATCTGCAATCGTCATTTGCTCAAGCGTTTTACCTGCCGCTGTCGCACTGTCGTATTTGCCACTAACATTGGTAGCTGTTGAAAGGTCAATGGCATAAATACGCTTTAACTGTGCTTTATCGCCAGAGAATTTATCCCGCTCATCGATTAACAGCGTGTTCTCGTTTACGACAACCATATCGGAAATGACGATATCGCCTTGCGCAAGATCCTTAAATTGCTTCGCATCCTCTAGGACGTATACAAATTCACCAACAGGGTTAAGCGTCGCTAGGTCAAACTTAATAATTCGAACCTGACGTGAATTGTCCATGGCTTTATCAGGATTACGTAGCGCATTCTGCATAGCCATGAACATAAATTTGCCATCAGGCGTAATGCCTACCGCTTCAGCTCCACGGTTCTGGCGAAGTTTGTTGTACACTTCTGGCAGCATCTCGCGGGATGGCACAAGCGGAGCAGACGCTTGATTTGACCAACCTTTAGGCACAATACGCTCAATGATCGTACCATCACGCTTCACATGGACAATGGATGGACCATATTCATCGGAAATCCAGAAAGTATCATCCTTAGGATTGTAAGCTAAGCCTTCAATATCAAGTCCGTACGGGTCATATGCCAGCACTTTTTCACCTTTTGCATCATAAGGCTCTTCATCGCGACCTTTAATATTGGGTAGTCCTGTAATCGTTGCTTTTCCTGAAACAGGGTCTATACCCGACAGCTTCAAAGGAAACTTGTCTAAAATATTAATTTCGCCCTTACTTACTTCGATTTTATAAATCGTTGGTGTATAGTCTGGCAGTGGGAACGTACGCACAGTTTTACCGTTAATAGTAGGTTGACCATTTGGCCCACGATCAGCCGTTGTATAGAATACATTATCAGGGTCTCCTGGAATGTGCGTTAAGGATGAGCCAACTCCCATTTTGATACCTTCTGCAAGATTTGGTGCCTTGAGCTCATATTTACCAGTTAAAACAGGCTTGTCCGTTAAAGATACACTGTTACGGAACTCGTCCCAATCCACATATTTACCTAAAGCTTCAGAAAGCGCACGAACTGGCATGTACAAGCTGCCTTCTAAATTTACAGCAGGTGCTGATGGTTTAATCACTTGTCCATTGCTCGAATAGGTTACATTTTCGGAGGTTACTCCGTTCACTTGCTGAGCAGTTACTGTTCCAGAAACAGCCACAGGAAGAGCAAGCAGTAAAGATGTTAACACGATCCATTTACGTTTCATTAGTAGTAAATCTCCCCTCGTGGTTACCCACATTTCTCTTAACTTCTTACTTATACCAAAACTATGTAAGGGGCATGTAAATAGAATATTACGGAATTGTAAATTTTCAAATCGTCCTCTTAGGTTGCCTCCACTAATCAATCTAGATGCGATTGTGATATACTGTATATGATGTATACATTTTCGGATTGCAAGGATAATGGAGGATGGAACAACATGGAGATCGGCGACGAGATCGATGATGAAATCATACAGAGCTTACCCTCAGGTGTAGCTCTTAGCTGGGGAATTATTAAACCGTCCCGCAGAGGGCCCAAAGGTGAGCTCAGCATCAAAAAAATCGTTGACGCGGCGATTGCTATTGCTGACAGCGATGGACTTGCGGCAGTGTCGATGAGCAGGGTAGCCCAGTCGTTGGGGTACACGACGATGTCTTTGTATCGCTATATCACAAGTAAGGAAGATTTGCTCGTGCTGATGCAGGATGCAGTGTGTGACATTCCGATTCCATCCGAGGTGCCAGGTAAGCCGTGGCGCGAGGAAATGGGGGAATACGTCTGGGCTTGCGTAGATGTGTTCCGCAAACATGCGTGGTATGGCGATATGCATATTACGAGCGTTCCCCTCGGGCCAAACAATCTTCAGGTGATCGACTGGATGTTGAGAATTATGCGGGATTTTCCGCTGAACGATTTTGAAAAGATGTCATTTCTACTTCTCGTCAGCAGCTACTCCAGAGCATGCGGTCTGATTGCGCGGGATATGGATAAGGCTATCCGCGATGGTGCGAGTCCGGAAGCATTTAGTGGGGTCAATTATGGCGCAGCACTAAAGCAATTGGTCAAGCCGGATCGTTTCCCCCATCTGCATCCCATCTTGATGGCAGGTGCTTACACGGATGAGGTGGAGAATCCGATCGGCAACGATCTGGATTTCGGACTTGAGCGGATCTTGGATGGGATTGAGTGTTATTTGAAGATGAAGGGAGAGGGGCAAGGGTAGGGGGAATAGTCCCCGACCCTGGAGTCACCCCAACCTAACCCTGGAGTCACCTCAACCTACCCCTGAAGCCCCACCACACCTCCTAGCCTGTTAGGTTACTCATTTATGCGAATAGATGGATTTCTGGACCTCTGTCAAGAAAGTAGACACCTATTAAGAGAATTAACTAACTTCTTTGTAGTAGTTTTCTTCATATTGAACTGGTGAAAGGTAACCTAAAGAA
>NZ_CAKMMW010000020.1:0-165500 GCF_927798215.1 Paenibacillus allorhizoplanae | reverse complement strand
CGTTCAATACGTTGATTTTGTCCGTCTGATTGCTTAAACTTCATAATAAGAGCGCCTCCTTGATGGTGTTGGGTATCTACCCGTCGACAAACCCATCATACCGAGGCGCTCCTTTTTTGACAAAGCCCATTTCTTAGGCTATACAGGAATGTTTAGGGTAACTCAATCGTCTTATATTCCTTCCAATCTGAGAGGAAACAAAGGAATTTATCGCTTATATCTAACATGCCATGATGAGTTCTCCAAGATCCTCCACCATTAAAAAGATCAATTAACGGTTTGAATAGATCATTAAATTAAATTGCAATTGGATCTCCTTCATCTGTTAATGAACTCCAAATAACATGATTCACGCATAACGCTTGAGTTACTCCATTAGGTGCTGTAATGAGATTGGGACATAACTCAAAAACCTTATCATAATCAATCTTACTTTCCTTATTGATCAATTTAACAGGATTGATATATGGGTATACGTCAACCACGGAGTCTCAGACTCTGAGCATGGCGGTGCCGTTTGGTACAATATGGGCAAAAAGCTATAGTAATCGTAACAAGGCAGCGGATCCATAATAATAATGTTCGACTGCCTAACAGTTTGTAGAACTAATCTTCTCCGTTAGTTTCATGAATCTCTTCACACGAGGGGTCTTTTACAAATTCTTTGAATTCTGATATACATAAACAATGTATTTTTCTCCCTGTTGTACAAGAAGCAATTCAGATTGCATTTGACCTTGAATCGTAAATATCTTTGTCCCAACTTGGAGTTTAGTTGCCATGTAATCTTCAAAAATATTTCCATCTTTGTACTCTTTTCTTACCTCGCCTAACTCATGATTTATTTTCAAATCCATTTGTTTGTATTGCTCCTGCTCTTCGATACGTGTATAAAAACGTGCACCATAGACACATAGAATGTCCGCGTCTTTGTTCTGTTTAAATATCTTCTCTGATGTGGAGGTTCTCTCCATTTGACTAATCTTATTTGCCCCTTCAATTTTCGGGTCTTTATAGCATCCAATTATTATTAATAGCAAAATGCATGAGATGATAACAACAGATCCCGCCACGATAAATATTATTTTTTTCACTGATTCGCCCCCTACATTATCTGACGTACTTGCCAGGTATTTGTTTCGTTCATATTTAACGTTCCGCCCGCCCCTTACTATAATAAACAAAAGAGGAGCTGCCGCGAAGGCAAGCCCCTTAATGACGATGTCCAAAGGCTCTAAGATGATTGTAATAGTTTCGTAATTACTTCGATTTTAGTTGCATCTTTATTATTGTTTTTGATTCTTCTATACCCGTCTTTAATGGATTTAGAATAAACTCTTAAGAAATCTTCTAAGCTTAAGGATTGATAACGTACCCCATTCTGTTCAATCAACTCTAATCCTTTGTAATCTACACCCGCAAAATCAGCTAAATCTTCTACAAAAGCAAATGCTAACTTGGTTCCCTCTTTATGAAATTCATGTTCTCGTAAGTCAACAAACGTATACCCTAATCTTTCAACTGTTTGTCGCAAGACATCCCATCTTTCATGTAAATATTCTAATGGTACAAGAACATCGATATCCTGAGGGTTTAAATCAATACCGGATTTCATCTGCAGACCTAGAGAACCATACAATACTGGAGCAATGTTAAATTGATCGTTTAAAGCTTTGGCAATATTTAGGAATTCGTTAAATTTAATTATTATCAAATTGAAATTCCCCCTAATTAATAACCGTATATACTGGTAGCCTTTTGTCATTGGACTATAGTTCCCGGTTTTTTCAATGAGTCTCGAAGCATTGTTTCCTAATTTTTCTCTAATATAACAAGTGAATAAACTGTTGCACCCATCTCACCGCCTGACATAGCACTCTGAGATACAACCTTCCATCCCTCTTGTAAAAGCTGATTTAAATCTATTAAGTTATTCTTTTTATCGTTATAATAATGAACTACAATTGCCTTTTGCATGAATACACCTCCAGAACACCATTGTATCATACATATTATTCCATTAAACTTCCCATTACTTCAACGAATATAGCAGACTGCCACGGCACTCTGCTCAATTTCACTATCGTTCTCTCGTTAGCGTAACGGACAAGTATGTTACCCTTTTATTAATTATACTTATATCCACGTTTGAAACGATTTATTGACCATCTTTACATTGTTCATATTTGCCCAATTCTTTAAATCCGTGATACCTTTATCTTCATCCCCTGAATACCTAAATGCCATATCTAATGGGACGATCTTCCTCCTGTGAGGTAATATCCCGATAACAGGTTTAAAGTATCCCTTAGTCATTATCACTCTAATATCCCCCGAATTAATTAAAATTCCATTTAATATGAGTTGGTCATTGGATAAGCATAACTCGGTTGGTTTCTTGAAGAATGTTCTGTACAATGCGAGTAACAGTACAACTAAACAGAGAAGAATCACCATTAACGAAGCGTAGTATACACTTATCTGATCCCATGATCTCACTACAAGGATAGATTGACTACATATAATAGCAATCATGCCTATAATGGTTCCAATCCTTGAAGGACTCTTAACCAAATGCTTTACTTCTCTCAACATAGTACCTCCCTTGTTCAAATCCCTTATCTAAATATACCACATAATGGAATTATTCTGCCCGTTAGCGGGGAAAAGGCAACCGCTTTTAATCGGTTGCCTTTTCGTCTGGATTATTGAGCTCTCCTTCTTCCATTAGCGTAATGATTTGAGATTGAGATTGATCTGTGTTAATTTGTTTTGATATAACACTTTGTTTTCATATCTATCTCTCAGAGTTTGAGAGCTCAAAATATAGTGGGCGTTCGCCCCAACTCCCCATAAAGTTCCGTCCTGCATGAGAATTAGGGATTGCCTTCTACCTGCTTCCACTAATTTGACTGGGGGAAGGTTAGGCACCAGTGTAGGTTGTGCTATGCTATCCCCAAAGACTACGCTTCCGAGTTGTCCATACTCGTTATCACCCCACGAAAACAGATTACCGTCTCGATCCACTGCTTGAGCATGGTCATGCCCCGCATCCACCTGAATGATATTCGAAAGACCTTCAACACGTTTTGGTTCAGGATTTTCGGCATTTCCAACACCGAAGAAGCTCTTAACACCCCATGTCCATACGGTCCCGTCTTTTTGGAGAGCCACTGCAAAGTTATTATGGTTTGAAACCGCAATAATATCTTTTAGGGAACTCAGCTGTTTCAGAACAGATTTAGTTGGTTGTGTTTGCCACACGGTACCGTCATTCTTAAGTACCACGGTAAATTCAAATCCGGGACTAACAGATCGAACATTTACCCATGGTGTCTGATAAGGCTTCTTATAGATGATCTCGCTCATCTTGTAAGTTTGCCCCAGCCTACCTTTGTAATTCGATCCCCAGGCGAATACGCTACCTTCGCGATCAACCGCAAAAATACTTGAATGCTGAATTGCAATAGAAACGATGTCCTGGAGTCCCTCTACCTGTCTAGGGAGAACAGTTGTTTCATATTTTTGTTCTCCAATGCCCCATAGTCCCGCATTGTTGAAGCCCCAAACCCAAACTGTACCGTCCTTCTTTAAAGCAATACCAGCATCGCTATCCACTTGCGCGTCCACGACATCCTGAAGAATACGAGTTGGCTTCTCATAAAACTGCCCCCATGTCCATAATTCCCCTTCATCGGTCACGACCACAACATCGGTCGTATAAATGTTGATTTTATGTATTGAAGCAGGCGAAGTAGTTACTTGCATTGCCCAGAGACCCTTGTTTTTCTGTATGGCATCGGCCTGTAACGGATTGAGTGTGCTTGCTAAACCATCATTTTGAAGATCCAAACTAGTGGCAGCGTATCCCTCTTCTACAAGCTTTTCATTTAAAATGATGCCATCTTGCAAGTAAACATTTACATGCAAGTTCTTGTTCCGATCCCGTAAACCTACGATTTCAATCGACACCTCCGCACCTTTCGGGAGTAGCGACCTTATATATCCTGTTATCTCTTGACCATTATGAATAGGGGAAATGCCAGCAAAGCGCACAGTTTCTTCTGTTCCTTCTTTTGTCCCATCGATGTAGCGGATGGAAAGATACATCCCGTCTAAAACTTGCTCGACGCGGATATTATGTCTCATTAAATATTCTATGGATAGCGTACGACTAGCCTCATTCCATTCTAAATTCGCTCCCATTGCTTCCGCAATAAGGCTAACTGGAATAAAGGTAGCGCCCCCAACAATTCGCCCTGGTGTTACAAGTTGAAGTTTGTCTCTGTTCTGATAAGCGACTGTTTCTCCAATTGTATACATGAGTTTTGTATCATCAAGCTGAGCGGCCACAGTCTGAGTCTCCGGGGTCCATTGAATTTCGGCTCCCATTCCCTCCAAAATGCTTCGCATTGGTACCAAGATGCTACCGTTGTCCTCAATTGGTGAGGTTTCAAAGCCGAGGGGCTTTCCGTTTAATAAGACTGATATGGGGGGTGGTATTTCGGAAGCCTGTGATTCTGGAATTGGAAAACCTCCGATAAGAAGAAATAAAACGAGAAAGAAGATTCGAATTTTCATAGTAGCGCTCCTAAGGTGATTTGGGTAAAAATGTATTATTGTATGAAATACTTCTAGAAATTATTAGGAAAACCTTTAATTTCATATAATTCCTCCCTCTATGGAGAAACGCTTTGCTCTTAAATACTCTCGTTTTCTCAGTATTTGACCATCAACACGTTTTAACAGATAACATTTCAATGGTATGAAGTTGTAGAGGAAGAAATTTATGGATATGCTAAGGGGCAAAAATCTCTCTACCTAAACCACCTGATGTAAAAAACGGATGGTATGGTAATGTATGGTTGCACCTTTGGATCTCCACATGAGCTCATGGCGGTCAACCCTCCCACATCTCGCAGAGTCTACGCTCCCACATTCCTTCATTCAACCTGTCCATGAGGTGGAGGTCAGATATGCTGCCCGACAGGATCTTTGTCCGTAAGGATAGTGCCTTTCCGACTCATCCGTGCTTCTTGTTATCTTTTCCTTTGCTTAGATCATCAGAACTAAGTATCGTTATTTAAGCTGCTTGCGGTAACTCTGCAAATCGAGGGATATCCTGCAACATCTTTTCTTCACTGAATTCATGTCCTTTTGTTAATATGCCGAAAAAGACTCGTATAAGCTTAACGAAAGAGCAACGCACGAAGACGTTTACGGCCTCGCTTAGTTATTTTCGTTTGTCCGATGTGTGTACCTGATGAATTTGTCTTCAAGTTCAATCCAGCAAGCTTCGTGATCTGCTTGGGATGACGGTACTGATTGATGTCGCCTACCTCAGCTAGAAAACCTGCAATGGTGTCTCTGCCGATTCCTTTTATGCCCAACAATAGTTGTACATGTGGGATCTGCAGGAGCAGCTCATCCAACTTTGCTCCCAATTCTTCAAGCTTGTTTTGAAACCATTCGTACTGGGTCAACAGTAATTTTAACTCCATTCTAGCTAACTCCGAACCTTCTCTTATGCCGACAGAACGGCTTGCTGCTGCTTTTAAACTAATAATTCGACCTAGACCAAGCCCTCGCTTTGCAACTTCTCTCAAGTGCTGTAGCAAGGTTGTATCCGGAACGTCAACAAGTTCATGCGGCAGTAGATGAAGGCTAAGCATTTGGATGGCAGATTTGCACTCCCAGTCTTTAAAAACCGTCAAAAACTCTGGGAAATACCGATCTAACCAGTTATGGACACGTGCTTGCACAACACAAAGGTCAGTTGTTAGGTGTTCACGAATTTTCATAGCTTCCCGTAATTCGGCATAAATACCCTTAGGAAGACTCGGTACGGCGTATCTCCCGTCTTTGACCAGTTGTGCGATCATTTTCGCGTCCTTCATGTCATTCTTTGTTGGAGAATTGTCGTCTAGCTCTTTGCTTTTTTTCACGTGCAGTGGATTCACTACACCGTATTTTACTTGCTTTTCTTTTAGAAAATGAGCAAGGTTAAGCCAGTAGTGCCCCGTTGGTTCCATGCCAACGATAATGTCCTGGAATTCTTGATCTACTGAAATCTTTCGGAACCAGTTCACGAACAATTCAAAGCCTTCTCGATTGTTTTCAAACGTAATAGGCTTCCCGAGCTCGACTCCGCGGAAGTCTTGCGCACGAGCCACATGTCTGAATTTTGCGATGTCGACTCCGATAATTAGAGTGGAAGAAGTGATTTGATTAATTCGTTCATTTTGAGTAGAATTCATTTTGTATTCTCCTTGGTAATGTTTTTGGATCCGTTCGCTGGCCAGCATCTAGGACCCATAAACATAATACCAAGGAGTCTTTTTATTTCTCAAACTTCATATTTCCTCATAATAGGAATGCTGCCCGTTAATGTAATGAAGCTGCCAGTCGCCTGGCAGCTTCTCAGATTATGTGCCTATTTAACAAACGTTTCTCCGTTAGCTGAATGACTTTTTCTTGTTTGAGATTATTATTTGCTATACATTAAACTCCAGTCAGCAACCAATCGTTGCTGTTTTTTTTAACCCGTCTTGTCCTCTCTTCATATCAGTCTATGAACGGGGCGGGAAGGGTACCATAAAGTAAGGACGACTAACTCAAGTAACGATTTCGGATGACCCCCATGTGATGAAGCTCGTGTCCTGCGATGCCGTAAGCGATGGCGCGCGCCGTAATGCTTACGTTGTTGGCTGTGCCCTTGCGGGACCACGCCTCCGTCGGTAACCCGCGCAACAGTGTGATCGTCGATTGCCGTACGGCCCGGTAGTCTTCGGCCAATTGCGCGGTTGTCCAGCTTCCGAAAGGAGGAATGAACAATTCCTGGTCGAAACCTGGCAGAGGCGTCTGATCTCCTCTTGCAAATCGGAGCAGGCGGTAGATCATGACGCGTTCACTGTCTGCGATGTGGCCCACGACTTCTTTCAGCGTCCATTTTCCTTCCGCATACCGATAGGCGCTCTGGCTTTCGGTCAACGATGCCAGCAGCTCAGTCATTTGCTTTTCCTGGGCGAGCAGAATGTCGATGATGTTGCCTTCCGGCACCAACCGGATATACTCGCCGGCGTCCCCGGCGTATTCTTCTTTTGACGGTCTTTGGTTCATGCGTAATCACCTTTCTATGAAGATATAGAAAACTAAAATGCTCTTTCCAATGCTCTACCGCGATTTTTTTGCGAAATTCGTAACTTCGGCATGTCTAATGAATTCGCGAAAGAATAGAACTTTCCTTCCAACAATTGAGAGTAAGCAACCACTTAGTTACGCCACGATAATCTACCCGTAGTTCAGAAAACGAAAAAGGAGCAGCCACGAAGCAAGCTCCTCAACTATAGTTTTTTCGTTAGTTCAATGCTCCGATTTCTTTAGAAACCAATTGTTCTAGAGATATAGGATAAACTGATTTGATTAGTTCCAAGATAGCCTTAGCATAGTCCTGAATTTCTTTTTGTGCGTCATGCTCTAATCGTTGCGTTAAGAAATTAGCAACTGATTGAACGGATGCAGTCCAATACCAACGAACATACATCCCATATGAAGGTAAGAACAATCTCGCTTGTTCAGCACAAATTCCATCTGACAATGCTTGCTCGTACTTTTTCATCCCTAACTCGATGTAAGACAATAATTCCTGTGTATGTTTTTCACCAAGTTGCCAAGAAATGATATCTCCACTGCCCTGTTTGGAGTTCTCAGGCTTTGATCTCCATTCATTCGCTTTTGGGGTGTAAAAAACTGGTTCTTCGGTTATATAACGTCGACTAGATTCATTCCAAGCATCTAAACTATCGCCAGTTCCTTCATAATGAGCTGAACCGACTACATACTTCCACCACTGTCTTGCGACCATTAATGGTGCGTACACCTCAAACTGAGCAATTGCATGCCTAAAAGGTGAAGTATGGCCCTCTCGCGCCAAGAACTTAATGAGTTTTATATCTCGTTCGCTTAATTCCTTTGACTATTTTGCATAGGAGACACGAGCTGCATTAACAACAGTCAAATCGGTTCCCATATGATCAACTAGCCGTACATAACCCTCATCCAATACTTTAATAAATGACATTGTTCCTTCTCCCCCTTTTTGTGTAGCTACCAATTTCTTCAAAGATACTATTAATTCCTGCAATAGTACTATTAAAGAATGCTGCCCTTTAGCGCAACGAGGCTGCCGATCTATACCGGCAGCCTCGTATTGTTTGCTTAAACCAATGGGTAATCAACTACAATAACATTTTCCAGTATACCATCCAGCGATTTAACAAATTCCTGATGAACGGGATGCGGACCATATGAACGCAGCGACTCAAGGTCTTCAAACGTTACCCGTAATCCGAGAGTATAACCCTTAATATTTTCCGTTTCTTCAGTTACGTTGATGCCTGCACTTATATCAAATATCCCGGGGATACGATCCCGAAACGTTAACAATTGATCCAGCAATTCCTGTTGCTTGATTGGCGTGACATTAGTATTGAACTTGAATACAACGAGATGTTCGTACATCGCTAAATTGCTCCTTTTTTAAGCTTAATGTTGTGGTGCTATAGTTCCTCTTTAGCTTAATGACCCATATATCGATTGAGTTGTTGATTTCAATTTAACAGCCAAAGAAGAAGCACTATTTTATTGATTCATAAATAACTTCCGAATAATTTAAGGATGGAAGCATGTATTCTCCCTTTGGATCCAACCTGTTGTCATTTTCATCCCAAAAATAATTCTTTCCTATCAGTTTAATAATTTCTCTTTCAGTGTTGGTTCTCGTAACAACCTCTTCAGGGGCTGCATTTATTGTCAAAAGAAAGTCCCCCTCGAAATAACGTTTAATCGTACACAAATCATTTAAATTAAGATTTCTAATATCAAATTTTGTATTATACTCCTTACCGAAGTACGTTTTCCAATGTAATCGTGAGATACATCGTCCAAATCCCCAACCTAAATATTCATTACTTCTTTCTGTATTACTAAATAAATGACATTGCCCATACCATGCGTTAAACCTCTTGCATAATTCCACCCATATTGATTCAACTTCGTTAAAATCTTTTTTATTCTTTAAGAGATCCAATCCATTGTCAAAATAAATCGAGATACTATTAAATACAAGAGTTGGATCATCTGTTAGAGTGGTAGGGCATCTTGTCCAATTGACGTAAATTGAGAATAAGTCTCTTACTTTATAAAGCTTTGCATATCCTCCAAACAAGTAGGTGCCTGGTACTTTATCTACAAAATCTTTTGTATTTTCAAATGAAAAGAGCCCTTTGTTTTTACTCGAATAATATTCTGATTTAGTAGGCCAATATTTTTTTGGAAGTTTCTTTAAGGTGTCAATTATGAAACTTGCCGCTTCTTTAGTGCCAAGGAACCTTGTGGTTACGATTTGAAATCCTAATGTTTGGTTTTGGTTATTCAGAGATACCACCTCAATTTCTCTAAAATTTTTGGTCTTCTTCCGTTAGAACTTAATCCTCCAACCTTTTCTTTAACATCTGTTCATCGTCTTTAACATAATTGCAATTTTCATACGTTCTAATTGCAGTTATTCCGTCTACCTGTCAGTACCTTTTTACTCTACTCCTCTTTTATTCAAAAGTAGCATACCACTTTCTTAGCAAATTAATATTAGCTTGATGATAACGGCTATGGTCAGCAATATGCCATAACCCCCAGCGAATGGTTGCTTGTTTTTCATTGTGATGACCAAAAGTGACAACTTTGTCCAGGTCAGCATCTTTAAATTGTGTACATGTATCTTTCAACATTTGTAATACACCTTCATAATGAGACATCAGTGTGTTCAAAGACATCCCTTCAACCATCGGAAGCCTGCTATTTGCATCTATCATGGGGCCGTATTGTTCTTTTAATGTCTCGGAAAGTGGTTGTCCTTTCATTCGATATACCCAATTCAAATCAACATACATGAGATGTCTTATTAACTGTGCAGTGCTGTTGAAATTATTATTGGGACCCTTGTAATCAACCTCTTCTTGGGACATGCCCTCAGTGATGAGTCGTAGTCGCTGGCTATTTTCTTTCACATCGGAATATAACATTCCCACAACTGGCGACATGTTGGCTTCACCTTGTAAATCGTAAAACATTGTTAATCCTCCAATCTCAGATCCGCTCTTAGGTTCTCCTACATTTTACCACATCTTTGATTGAAGATAACTGCCGTTAGTTTAGAAAAGGCAACCGATCCGATTGCCAACAAAAAAGTCTGCTACCAATCCGTCGGGAATGAGATAGTGTTCTTGTCATCCGACACCCCGACACCTTTTATTTTTATAGAAATGTTGTGAAAAACACGAAAGCCCATCTCAAGTTTGGATGGGCTTCTTGTTTTATAAAAAGTAAATCTATTTAATTTTACATCTGGAATACGATCGTTGGATTTGTTGTGATATTATTTGCACTCTCTTTCGTAGCTCCTCCACAGGTCATTCTGAAGGTATAGGTGCCTGATAATAATTCCATGTTGATCTCGCCGCTGCTGGTATTTCCGATAGTTCGCCAGCTTCCTGCATAATATTTCACATTGCCGCTGTCCATCAGATTTCCTTGACTATCCTTCAGCTTCACCTTGACGTTTACCGTTTGGAAGACAACCATTGCGTCGGTTCCTATATTCTGCACCTTTTCATTGTACGTCCCTTCATAAGTCATGCCGAAGGTGTAAGATCCGGCTAATAGCTCCTTACTAATCTCGCCACCGCTTGTATTTCCGAACGTGCGCCAGCTTCCTGCATAATATTTTGCATTGCCGCTGTCGATCAGATTTCCTTGACTATTCTTCAGCTGCACCTTCACATTTACCGTCTGGAAGACAACCACGGTATCGGTTGCGGTATTCTGCACCTTCTCTTTGTACGTTCCTTCATAAGTCATGCCGAAGGTATAAGAACCAGGCAATAATTCCTTGCTGATTTCTCCGCCGCTTGTATTTCCGATCGTACGCCAGCTTCCCGCATAATATTTTGCATTGCCGCTGTCTATCAGATTTCCTTGACTATTCTTCAGCTGCACCTTCACATTTACCGTCTGGAAGACAACCACAGCGTCAGTCCCGGAATTCTGCATCTTCTCTTTGTAGGTTCCTTCATAAGTCATCGCGAAGGTATAGCTTTTATTCAGTAAAGATTTACTTACCGTTCCGGAGGCATCCGTTATGCCAAAATCCTTCCAACCGCCGTCATAGTATTTGACCGCACCGCCGCTCAATGGATTTCCGTTGCTGTCTTTAAGCTGAACCTTCACAGCTGTCGCAGCAAGCGTAAAGCCAAGATTCTGAGAATGCTCAACATTCCCTGCTTGATCCTTTGACTTATATATCAAGCTGATCTGACCTTGCTTATCAAACGTAACAGCAGACGTGTAAAGCTGCCATGTTGTCCCGTTATCTAAACTGTACTCGGTTTTCGCCACACCCGACAAGTTATCGGTGCTATTCAATGTTAGGGTGACCGGATTCAAGTACGAACCATTGGGTCCGTCCGGCTGCAAAGGCGATACGCTTGCAGTCGTAACTGGCGCTGTTTTATCGATATTGCTAACCGAATAGCTGGTAACATTAGATACGTTGCCCTCCGCATCCTTTCCCTTGGCAAACACCGTGTCATTTGCCGAAACGACGACAGGAACTGTATAAGCCGACCATATACCGTTTTCGCCCACTTTGTATTCCTTCATCGCTGCGTCAGCTGGATAACTGATCGTTATAGTCACGTCAGTGTTGGTAGGTGTTGTAATATCTGCTGCTAGTGCAGCATTTGCTGGTGGTGTTAGATCAGGAGGCGTGATCGTATCCAGCGCGAGCACAACCACGCTTTTTGCCGGCATTAGGTATGTGGTAAACGGAACATTCCCCGTTAATTCAGACGAATTGACCTGGATTTCCTGGCTTGTTCCCGTATTATGCGATTCGAGCGAATCGGCGGTCAATATGGTTTCCTTGACTGGCACGTAACCGTTCAACCCGCTGAACAGAATTTGCCGCTTTAATTCCGGCTCACGGTTTACAATGACGAGGTTGATCCCGGTAGCGGTTTTCATCGCATTCACCGTGAGACTGGCATACTGATTCCCAACTTCTGTGGATTCACCCGTCAGCGATACGTGCACCACCTCGCTGCCAAGGCTTTCATTCAGCAACTTCATTAGATCTGCCATACCAGTCAAATAAAGTTGGCCAGTATCAGGTGATTTGTACACCAAGCCCCAAGGTCCGGAACTAAATGCATGATAGGTGGCAGCAGCAATTTCAGGGCGTTGGAACATACGGTTGAGAAACTGTGCCGTTCCCAAAATGCCTTTTAGCGCATGTGTCTGATACCAGCTCTCCTTCCATGTTTTTCCTGGAAGTTGATCCGGCCATACGGAATGTTCAGACAGAAACACTTTGATTCGGTCAGTGCCCGTAATCCCCACGATATCGTCACGAATCGCATCCAAATATTGTTCCATCTTGCTGATCGGGTAACCCAAATAATACGGATGGAAGGTCATATAATCGATCTCGTCGCCTAGCTCCTGCAGGATAGTTTGATGCCATTCACGCCATACTACGTCATCGTTATAGTCGCTCCATGGCGACGTTTTGGCTAAGACGGCAATCTTCGCACCTGGGATCAGTTTACGAACTTCAAGAATCGTCTCCCTACACGCCTGAATATAGGCTTCGACTCCGTCTGGACCGAACTTGGATTTATACTTGGCAAAATCAAGCTCGTTCCCAAGCTCCCATACGGCTACATTCACCGGAGCAATAATGCCTGCATCAATTCGCCGCTGTGCCCAGTCGATGCCACCATTTGGATTGACACCGCCGCCGGTTCCAGTTAAATATTCGACGGCATCGGCATGCTCCTCCGGCGTATCCAGCATCATGTTGAAATTCCAGACAAATTCGGCATTTGGGTCGACCTCCAGTACCGAGTGAAGCCACTCAGCAGGTCCAAAACGGTAGACAGCTGCGGGTTCACCCCATGTACTTTGCGGCGTTCTTTGTGCAAGATCGCCAACTGCCTGCTGCCATCGAAATACCTGGGAGTCGCTGCCCGCCATCCGGTTTAGCGGCATGGGTAAGCCGAAATTCTGGAGCAGACTCGTATATTCAGTTTTGATGTTTAGACTCGCCGGATTATCTTCCATGATCGCAATCTGGCTTTGATACCAGTCATGATTATAGCCGAGCATGCGCTTACTAGCCTGCTTGACAATATCACTCGTGTCGATCGAAGCTGCTGCCGCCGATACGTCACTCTTCGTCTTTACCGTCAACTCTTGACTGGGTCCGGAAAGAAGGCCAGCCCCATCTCTTGCTATCACCTTAAACACATACGAAGAATTCGGCGTCAGCCCTTCTGGTGTATACACGTTTCCAGTAACCGTTGCGGTCAAAACATTATTCATGTACACATCGTATCCGGTAACCAAAATGTTATCGCTCGCTGCGTCCCAGCTTAGTTTCACCTTAGAGATGCCGATCTGCTCCGCTCTCAAGTTACCCGGTGCGGTCGGAGACTCATTGTCCTGAACGAAATCGATCGTCGCGGTTGCCGATGTGCCCAAATAGGACGCTTGCAGTGTTGCCGTGCCACCTCCTGGACCGCCAGTAAAGTATAGTCGGTTGTTAAGCACATACGCCGTTCTAGAGCTTACAGACCACTTGACCGCTGGCGTAACTTCGATCGATGTCGAACCGTATTGGGCTGATACAGGCAGCATACTTAAGTCAAAGCTATTGCCTATTGAAAACTGCCGGTAATTCGGTGTAACAGTCAGTGAATCCGGTTTTTTGGCTAGCACAGTATCGTCCGCATACAACGTACCTGTGATGCCCCCTCCACCAGCTGTTCTTCGGATCAACAGCCTTACTTTGTTTTCATCCGTGTTCATCACAATGGTTCCCTCGTATTTCGTCCAATCTTGATTTGAACTTGTTTCAACTGTTGACTGAATCACTCTTTTAAATGTGTTTCCATTGTAGCCCATCAATGTAATTTGCGGCTTGTGTCCACTGCTTGTGATATTGTCCGTCTTCAGCCACAGCTCATAATAATAAGCCGTGCCGCCTTCAACAGCAGAAAACCGGTCGATTTCTAACGTCTTATCGCTTCCGTCAAAAACGATTTTTGCCGCTTTTGCCTCGCTTCTAACCACACCTCCCTGAATCGTGACAGCAGCGCCAGATACAGCGCCTTTCCCCCAACCGGTATAATCAGGCGTCAGCTCGAAACCACTGTTGTAAGCAAATAAATTATCGTTCGCAGCCGCACTGGCAACGCTTTCATAAATGAATAATTGCAAGATAGTTACCGCTATCATAACGACCACAAGTATGGTGCTGATCTTCTTTTTCATAAGTCACCAACCTTTCTTAAATTCATATTTTATTGCTTTAGGAAGCAGCCCATGAGAGAACGCTTGGTACGCTATCACTAGCGTACCAACGTCCAACAACGGTATTCTTCGTTCAATTTGTCTCTCTCTCTTGCCTACCACCTTGCCTTACTGTTTGGACTATGTCTGTTACACCGACAGTCCGAGTTGCGCCCCCTGCCCTGTCAAAGCCTCTTGCACACTTCGGATATCCGCCTGTCTCGGCGTCATATTCCCCCGTGCACACAAAGCGGCAGCAGCTCCCGCCGCCTGTCCGATCGCCATGGCAATTGGCTGAATGCGTATGGCCGAATGCGCTTCGTGCGTGGCGGATATCGGTCGGCCGCCCACCAATAAATTATTAATCTTTTTCGGTACAAGACAGCGGAACGGAATTTCGTACCATCTCCCCGGTTCCAAATGTTGAATGACCGTACCTTCACCGTTCGGATTGTGAATGTCCACAGGGTATGTGCCACGTGCGATACAATCATCAAATTTGCATGCAGCCAAAAGTTCCTCAGCCGTCAGCATATAGTCGCCGACCACTCTGCGCGACTCGCGTACGCCTATTTGTGGAGCCGTTGTCTGCAAATAAGCCTCCTCGAACCCTTCGACATGCTTCTGCAAAAATACAACGAGCTCTTGTACCTGACGCCTGCCTTCGATTTCCGCCTCTGTCAACTGCCATGGACACGTCGCATCTTTCAGAATAATTCGCGTTGTATTGAAATGAATGACACCCGGCTGGTTCGCGTAAAACCAGAGCATATCCTCACGCGGACAATCAATTTCCTTGCGCGCTTTCGCTTCAAGGAAACGGCGCGTGATTTCCAACTTATCGGGCATGCGATCAGTGTCGACATTCGCCATACGGAAATTGAGCGTCATCGGCTGCATTAGACTATCTACGCTGCGTCCCTTTTCCACATCAGCTCCCGCAAAACCAGCTAAATCGGCATCTCCTGTGCAATCTACGAACATGCGGGCACGCAGCTCTGTCAGTCCCGCTTTGTTCGCAACAATGACCGAACGGATGCCGCTTCCAGTCTCATCCATCTTCACGCCACCCAGAAAGGTGTGGTACAGCAACTCGACTCCCGCTTCTAGACACAATCGTTCGGCAACCACCTTTAGCGCCTCCGGATCGAAAGCTGCCCTTTGTTTCGGGTGTCCGTACATACCTAGTTTCGTCATCCCCTCAATCAGCTCTTGCAATACACCAAAAATAACTTGCACCTCTTTGCCATCCACTGTACTAGCCCAATACGGCATCCATGGATTAACCATCATAGCCGTCCCGGCACCGCCAAGAAAGCCATACCGTTCAATGAGCAGCGTTCTCGCCCCAAGACGGGCAGATGAGACTGCGGCGGCGATTCCGCCTGGACCACCTCCTGCCACGATGACGTCATATTCCAACTCCAGCATGTTCTCAACTCCTCTGCACGTTATTTAATTAAACCTTGCTCCTTGATTTGCTTTTCTGCTGCTTCCGTGTACTGCTTATATTTAAAAGTACCTTCTAGCGTTTTCAAAAAATCGCTATATTCTGATATTGGTCGTTTGCC
The DNA here is from genome assembly GCF_927798215.1 of Paenibacillus allorhizoplanae. NCBI lineage: Bacteria > Bacillati > Bacillota > Bacilli > Caryophanales > Paenibacillaceae > Paenibacillus > Paenibacillus allorhizoplanae. Next base: position 149,523 of record NZ_CAKMMW010000020.1, on the reverse strand, counting down.
ATACACGAATTTAACCAACTCTTCAGCTGCGTAGCGATCAGCATCTGCTTTGTTGAACCCGGCAGGCGGCACAACAGAGCTGTCAAACAGACGAATGCGCTGCGCTTTTGCCGCAAATTCAATAATCGCTTTCTGTTTGGGGAACTTCGTGCTTAAATATTGATCATTCGGACGCCCCGTTATTTGATACATATAGAAGTGATTACCTTCCTTAGCAAGCAATTCGGTCATCGAAACTTTACCGTCTTTCAGGTTGTAATGCTTACCCTCGATGCCGTACATGACCAGATTGTTTCCTTCTTGCGAAGATATATAATTGATATATTCGAACACTTTATTCAATTTGACCTGATCTTTCTCAAGCGACTTCGGAATAGCCATCAACCGGGAGGGTTTGTCGAAATCGAACGAACCGTCGAATTGTCCCGCTGGTCCTTTTGGAGCAGGCAGCTGAACCCATTCGGCATTCGGATTTACCGTCTTGTATTGATTGACCATTTCGTCCTTCGCAATGTCGGTCCAAGCCATGTTGACAATACCTGCTTTTCCTTGAAATGCTTTTTGCTGCACGTTGCTGCCTTTGTTTGTCATAAACTCAGGATCAACCACGTTCGCATCGATCATCTTTTGGATGAAAGCAAGTGCTTGAGGCATTGCGGGGTCATTGAAAGCATTCATTAATTTGCCGTCTTTGCCGTAAAAGACACCAGAGCTGAACATGTCGCTAACACCAAACGCACCTAACACTGGAGCAAATGCATTGAGCTCAAGACCCGTTAATCCATAGGTGTCTTTCTTATTGTTGCCGTCCGGATCTTTCTCCGTAAACGATTTAGCCACCTCCAACAGCTCGTCGATCGTCGTCGGCATTTTCAATTGCAGCTTATCCAACCAATCTTTTCGTATCCAGAATGAGTTGAAAGGCAAGTCGCCATTACGCGGAATTGCATAAATTTTACCGTTAACCGTTGATTTCTTTAGTAGATCGCTGCCAAGTGACGTGATAAACGTCTTCGCCGGCTTCAGCTCCTTGTCGAGGTACGGCGTTAAATCAAGCAGTAACCCTTTGTCCGCATACTCCTTCATATCGATGTTTGAAACTTGGAACAAGTCAGGGGAATTGCCGCCCGACATGCGAACCCGCAGCTGATTGTTGTAGTCCTCAGCCGTCTGGATCGCGGTCAACATTAGATTGGTTCCAAGCTTAGCGTCCAACTCCTTCTTAAGCACATCCGCCTCTGGTAAAGGCAACCCCGTTCCTGTCAACGAGATGTTTAACGTTACGGGAGCAGTGGGTTTGGCACTTTCGCTTTGATTTGTTGTTGTAGGAGAGGTCTTATTCTCTCCATCTCCTTGTCCGCATCCCGCTAGTAAGCTGCCTCCCAGCGCCAATACAGCCGAAGCTGCGGTAACTCGTTTCCATGTTTTTTTCATGCACGAACCCCTTCTTTCTTCATCTTTGTGTTGGACATATCCTAGCTCAACCTTTAATAGAACCGAGCAACATTCCTTTTGTAAAATGTTTTTGCAAAAATGGATATACAACAATGATGGGCAAGCTCGCGAGCACCACAGCGCTCATTTGCATCGTCACCGTCGGTACCATGTTTTCGGCGCTTTCTAGTGGCTGCTGCGTCATCATCAAAATTTCACGGACAACCACTTGAAGTGGGTACAATCTACGGTCCGTCACATACATAATTGCGGCGAAAAACTGATTCCAATGACCGACCGCATAAAACAATCCAATCGTGATCAAGGATGGCTTAGACAGCGGAACGACGATCTGCCTCAAAATGCGAAATTCCTTAGCCCCGTCAATACGCGCTGATTCGAGCAGCTCCTCCGGCAAGTTTTCAAAAAAACTTTTCATAATTAACACATTAAAGCTCCATATGGCATTGGGAAGAATCATCGACCATATGGAATCGATCAGTCCCGTTGCCTTCACAACCAAGTAAGTCGGAATGATCCCGCCACCGAACAGCATGGTAAGGACCACCATCCCAAGAAAAAAGCTGCGCCATGGCATATTTTTCCTACTTAACGGATAGGCCATGAGTGTGGTCAACACGAGGTTAATTAATGTGCCGACTACCGTGATTAAAACCGTTACCTGCAACGAGCGGAAAATGTTCGACGTCTCTAACAGTTTGCTGTAAGCGCTTAACGTCAAGTGCTTCGGTATAATCACGTAACCTCCGTTTTTCAGCACTTCTCCGTAAGGCGTCAGCGACACAGAAACGACGTATAAGAGAGGCAAGACAGCAGCCAGTCCAACTAAGGCAAGCAACGTGTAGGCAATGCCATTAAACACTCGTTCCTCCGGCATTCTTACCATATGCTCTCCCCCCATCTTCTCGCCAACCGATTAGAGCCAAGCACAAGCACAAGGCCGATCAGTGATTTGAATAGTCCGACGGCGGAAGCCAAACTAAAGTTCCATTGTTCCAACCCAGTACGGAACACCCAAGTATCCAAAATGTCAGCGACTGGATAAACGTGTACGTTATACATGATGTAGATTTGATCGAACCCCGCATCAAGCATTTGTCCTAGACGTAAAATGAGTAGCAACACGATAACGTTCCGGATCCCCGGCAGCGTTATCTGCCAAATCATTCTCATTCGACTCGCCCCGTCAACACGAGCAGCTTCATAGAGTGTCGGATCAATTCCCGCCATCGCAGCCAAGTAAATAATGGCCCCCCAGCCCATGTTCTGCCAAATGTCCGAACCGACCAGAACGGACCGAAACCATTCGGTTGAACTGAGGAATGGAATTGATTCGCCACCTGCCTCCATGATCCAGCGGTTCACAATGCCGGAATTTTCAGATAACAACACGACCAAAATTCCGTAAATGATGACCCATGACAAAAAATGCGGCATGTAGCTGAGCGTTTGAACGATGCTTTTCAACCATTTATGCCGGCATTCATTCAGTAAAATCGCAAGGGCGATTGGCGGAATCATCCCGAAGATGATCTTGTATAAACTGATTAGAACCGTATTGCCAAGCAGCTGCGAAAAATAAGGGGATTCATAAAACTCTTGAAAATGATTGTACCACGGGTCAGCCCATGGGCTTTTAACAATACCCTCCAGGATGTCGTAATCCTTGAAAGCAATGATCAAGCCGTAAATTGGAACATATTTGTAAATGATGTAATAGACAACTCCTGGCAACAGCATCAGGTAAAATGCCCTAAAGCTCCAAACCCTTCTCCAATAAGCATGTTCCAATCGGCAAACCTCCTCTCCTCTTGTTATGAACTTATCGTAACAGGTACCTGAGGTGAGATTAAGGAACGGAATTGCCTATATCATAGAACGGATTTAACTTGTATGCTGCGGTTCATCCTGTGACTCCATTCGTTTTCGATAGACGCTAGGCGTTATTCCAGTCACACGCTTGAATATTTTGATGAAATAATTGTCATTGCTGAAGCCAACGTTGCAGCCTACATCGCTGACGGATAAATCGGACTCAGCCAAAAATACCTTCGCTTTTTCGACACGATAGTGCTGTACGTAGTTGATCAGATTTTCCCCCACCTTTGACTTAAACAACCGACTGACGTAATGCTCCTCCATAGCAACATATCGGGCCATCGATTTGAGGGTAATATTCTCATCGTAATTTTGCCGGATAAACCGGATGATTTTATTTATCTCTTCGTGATCTGTCAGTTCTTCCTCGGACCCCGCCTTATGTTGCAAATACCCTTCGATTCGCTGCCAAATCAGCTCTTTCAGCCGCTGAGAAGAAGCAACTCCCGTCAATTCACCAAAAGGCAGTCCAGGATGATTGACTATCCGCGCAAAAAGGCGGTCTAGCCTTACCGTTGTTTCTTTAACAAACGTAACCGGTATCGTCAGCACCCTCATTTCGTTCCATAGCAAATCAAGTATCGTCTTGCAAGCTTCCGCTTTACTCTGTTCGAAGATGAGCAGTAATTCCCTCTCGTGCGACCATGATAAAGCAGAGAAGGGTTGCCTCGTTAAGGAGGAAACCTCCTTTCCCAATACGGCCTCGTAAGCCTTCGATGGCTCAAAGCGGCCATCAACGCTTACGAGGCCTAATCGCCCGTCATGCCAGCATCTGTCCAACTTGAGCAGCGCCTCGAACCAGACCGTGCCCAGCTCCGAGGCCGAGAACGGTTTAGCATATACTGCGGCGTACAAAATGCCGAATTCACCTGCTGAAGGCGCTTTCCAAGTGAATGCGCCGTCGCTCCAGCAAAAGACGGTCGTAATACCGTCCTGTGTAAACGATGACCACAAGGAAGGACTATTCATCTCATCCGAGTCAAGGAAACCGATTCTTCGTGCTTGCTCCATGCAAAATTCCACGTTATCGTGTAAAAAAGCACACAAAAATACATGCTGCAAAGAGTATGAAGGCAGCGCCTCTATCTCATCTTCCAAGCCCGGAAGCCTGCCCTCTCTAAGGTAAAAACGATCCCACAGCGAGCGATACAAGTCGCGGTACCTATACAAGCTTTGTTTCGCTTGCAGCTCGCGAACTTCTGCTCGGCTTTCTAGTTCCCGCTTGATTTTATGCAGTGCCGCCTCCAACGATTTCACATCCATGGAAAGCTTAAGCAAATACGCGGAAGCACCATATTCAAGCGCCTGCCTCGCAAATTCGAATTCATTCATACAGGTCAGCATTAGAAATCGGCAGTCCCATCCCCCCGTACGGGTCTCCCTTAGAAGCTCGATGCCATCCATCAGAGGCATGACGATATCCGTTATGACGAGATCGGGGTTGCACGAGTGGATCAGCTCAAGAGCCTCCTGGCCATTCCCTGCTTCGCCTACAAGCAGGAAGCCGTGCTCCTGCCAATTGATTCTGCCGATGATCGTTCTTCTCACTAATGGCTCATCCTCAACGATGATCAGTTTCCACATGATGATCTCCTCCCTTGCTATATGGAACCGACATCAGCATAGGAAATCGCAGCCGTACCAATGTTCCTTCCTCTATCTCCATCAACTGCAACTGTGCATTTTGTTTAAACAAGAGCTCCAGCCGTTCTTTTACGTTTGTTAATCCGATACCTTTGCGCATCCGTTTCTGCCTCACCCGCTCCGCCTCCTGCAAGCCTTGTCCGTTATCCTGCACCTCCACAACAACTGAGTCATGCTGTTCATAGATGCGAACGACAATTAAACCCCCTCGACTCATTCTCGCGAAACCGTGTACAATTGCGTTTTCCACTAGAGGCTGCAAGCTGAGCTTTGGGACGAGCACATACTGAAGCTTCTCTTCGTATTCGTAACGAAAGTTGAACAGATGGTCGAACCTAACGTTTTGAATGTACAAATACGCATTAATCAGTTCAATTTCTTCTTTTAGATGGATCAGCTCCACTTCCGCATTGAGACTCGTTTCTAGCAGCTTCCCTAGTTGTATGCATATTTCAGATGTAACCTTATCTTCCCGGTCGATCGCGTGCCATTTCAACGTATTTAGCGTGTTCAGCAAAAAGTGAGGCTTCATCTGGGCGAGCAGCATTTGAAACCGTACGGCTTCCTTCTGCCGTTCCTCCTGTTTCAGTTGATGCACCAGTAAATTCGTATCGGTGACCATTTGATTAAAAGATTGTGCGAGCGCAAGTATTTCACCCCGGTAGTTCGTCTCCGGTAAAAACGTTTTCAGCCTCATTTTCACCATGTTCTCCATTTTTTTCTTGAGTTGGTGAAGTGGTCTTGTGATCGTCGATGAGACAAACAGCGTCAAGCCAATAAATGCAACGGTCAGCAGCAAAAAGGTAAGTACCATGCGCCTTTCCAGTAACTTCAGGTCGCCGAAATAAAAGCGAAGCGGAAATTCACCTATGATCTGCCATTTCTGCGGAGTCAGCGTTATCGAGTTATACAGCATAGAATAACGTTCATCAATATAAGACAGGAGTTCCTGATCGGGGCTTTGAAGCAGCTTACGAACGACTTCTGAGCTCATCCCGCTCATTTTCTCCGTCTGAGCAAGCAAGTTGCCCGCTTCATCGGCCAAATAATAGTTTTGTTGCACTGGAAAATCCTTGGCAATTCCTTTCATCCATGCCTCATAATCGAAACGGATACGCACGACACCTACAAGCTTCCCCCGCTCCTTGAGCGAACCAGTCAACGTCAGCATGTGTGCACTTTCACTAAGCCCCACTGGCAAATCGTTTCGGTCTGCGGACAGCCATCGATAGCTTTCTTTACTGCTTTCCAACTCGCGAATAGCCCGGACGCTCCAATCAGGCAGATTTTCCCCTTGCGGCACATCGAACGAATCGTATTGACTGCCAGTGACGTCTGCCACAGACACATACAAAAACCGGCTTTGAGATAGATTGCGGTTACGCATTTTCTCGAGCACTTCGCGAATTTGCCTAGTGTTATCGCCAGGCGGAATGTTGCTGCCGGCATGCAGCGCTTCCATAACGGCAGGTTCTTTTTCCAATTGAACCAGGTGCAGAAACATAACTTTCACCGTGTCGTTATAGTCCGTTTTCATAATGTTCAGTTGCGCGCTGAATTGCTCGCTGATTTTGTTTACGATCAGGTCCTCTGTCTGCCGGTAATAGTAGAGCTGCAAAATAAACAAAGGAATCAAAATCACGAGTACAAAGCCGAAGAATAACCGGAATTTAATTTTTTGCGGCAGCAGCTTGCGAAGAAGTCCCATCATTTTCAACATACCCTCTCCATAAAATGACATAATCCGCCTATTATACGGTTAATGTTACAGCACTTTATTTATCGTGAACAGGTACAGTTTTATCTTGCCGATTGAACATATTTAACGTAAACCGAGCGGTTCATCCGTAAATAATTGCTTTCATACACCCAATCAGCAATTTGAATAAAAAAATCGCCCCCGCCTAGCGAAATGGCTAGGAATGAGGACGATCTTATTGGTTTTACCGCTAAGGCAGAATCTCAAAATATTCGTAGTCGGCGTTGATTGCCGGCGTACCCGAACCGCTGTGCTGCGCGTGGAGGCCTACCCTCGGATTCGGGAGCGTAACGCCTGTTACAGGCGAACCAATTGGTGTCCAGACCAAGCTATCAATGCTAAAGTAGCCTGTATATGTCGTGCCCGATTTCACCAATTTTAAGTAAATGCTGCCTCCCGCTGTCGTCGGTACAGTAACTGTCTGTTGCGTGCCGATTCCACCGGTTTCCTTCACAATTCGTACCTTGTCACCGGTATTGAATGCACGTTCCACTTTGAAATAGTTATCGTCGTCCGAGTACACAATCAAACCAGCGCTCTGGTAATTTATGGTTGGCATAAATGCCAGCTTCGTCGTTAAGGTGTAGTCGTCGGAGGCTGGTGTTTGCAGCAGTATATCTTTCTCCGTGCCGCTGGTTGCCCAGAGATCTCCTGGATCACTGGTAATTCGCAAGTTTCCTGGCTTCGCGCTCAGGCTCGTATGACCGCTGACCGGATTCAAAATGGTCCACTGGCTTCCAAGAGTCGTACCGTTGAAGCGGTCGGACTTATTTAACGGGGATATCCGGAAGTCGTCAAAGTCGGCATTGATCGCCGCCGATCCGCCACTTCGCTGAGCATGCAGCCCCACCTGCACAGGGGCCACCAATTGTATAGTTTCTGGTACACCGATAATCGTCCATGATGTTCCGTCCACGCTGTAGTAACCAGTAAAACTATTTTCTACTTTGACCAGCTTCAAGTAAACCAGATTGCTGCTAATGGGATCCGATGTAATCTGTTTTCCTGTACTTGTCGTGCCGTTCTCCCTGATAAGACGGAAGACATTTCCGCCCTCGGCGACGTTATAAGCGCGCTCGACCTTGATGTAGTGATCGTCATCCGTATAAACGAGCAGACCAGCACTTTGATAGTCAGCAGTCGGTTTGAAGGAAAGTCGGGTTGTTAGCGCAAAGTCTTCGTTAGGAACCGACTGGACGAGCAGGTTTTTCTGGGTGTTGCCAGTTTTCCATATATCCGATGTGGTGACTGCGGATATCCGAAGCTTACCCGGAGCAGCGGTCAAGCTCCAGTTCGCCGGCTCCTCGCGTATCCAACTCCAATCGGGATTGAGAGTTGTCTGACCGAAATCATCAGTCCGGTTGCCTAAGTTGACGAGGCGGACATCATCGAAGGAAGCTTTGCCGTTCATGGAGCCTATGCCAAACAAGCCTCCCTTGAATTCAGAATCCGATGCTCTTAACATCGTCATGTTATCGAAACGGATTGTAATCGAGCCGTTCGTCCCATCTCGTTCAATCGTTATGGTATGGAAGGCATTGTCGCTCAGCCAGTCGGTGCCGTTTGAATCGGCCAATGTGGCAGCTAAACCTCCTTTTACCTTGTAGAGCTTGACGTTGGCAGCTCTATTGTCCAACTGGAGGAAATAGTAATTGTTCGCATCCTGATAATCGAACAGGACAACAGCGTTGGCATTAGGGGTTATGGTGACATCATCCCCTAACTTAGCTTTTAATGTCAGATTATACCGGTCTGCTGCAGAATCACCACGCAGTGCATATTCGCCCGGTCGCCCACCGCTCTGCACCGCATAGCCGGTCGTTGTAATCGAATAGGCATTGCCACTACCACTTCCGCTAACCGCCCAACGGCCCGTATTAAGCGGTGTCCAACCTGTGTTAGGTGTCGTACCTTCGAAGTCGCTAGACATAGGCTTAACACCAGGTGACATCGTCAGTTCGATGCTCCAATCCGCAATATCATATGCTGCATCACTTTTCGGTTTGTTACGAATGCAAGTACGTCACCCTTTGCAACCGGGATTGTCTCGGAGATAGCATCCCCGGTCGTGTCTGCCTTATCGACCGTCTGCCAGCCTGAGGTTGGCCATACATTGGCTGTGTTCTTTAACAACTTCACACGAAAGCCGTCACCCTGCATGTAGGTGTCATGACTCGCTACACGGGCCGCTACTTGTACGGTACCGTCTGTTGGTGCAACCCACTTCTGCACAGCATCAGATGATGTGCCCGGTATAACATAGTCCGAGGTAATGGTTGGATCGCTGCTGTCGCCAGACCAATGTGGTGGAAGCAGCTGAGTGACATTGAAATAATCAAAATCTGCGTTTGCAGTAACAGCAGTGTTCGTATTCATAGCTGCAAGTCCAATACGGGGTGCGTCCAAAGGAATATGGAAAGAGCCGCTAAGTTGTGTCCAATCGGTTCCGTTTCCACTGTAGAAAGCTGTCAAGATCGGACCGACCTTCTTCAGTCGCAGATAAACGTCCGATGAGCCGAATGTGTCTGCGGCGAAAATACCGGAATCGCGGAATATCGTCTGGGGGTCCTTTTGGTATTCGCGGATTAACCGGATGATTTTCCCGCCGTTCGTGCTATTGTAAGCCCGGTCCAGCTTGATATAGTTGTCGTCATCGACATACAGGATAAGTCCTGCAGACTGATAGTTGACCGTATTGTTGAAGGACACCTTCGTCTCCGCAATGTAATCCGGGTATGCAGCACGCTGCAGCAGAATATTGTTTTGGTTATTGCTTCCCGCCCATGTATCACCGGGCTCGGTAATAATGCGCAGCTTACCTGGTGCTGCTGTCAATGACCAGTTCGCCGTCGGCGGCTTCGCCCACTGCCACTGGCTGTCGAGCGAAGTAGAAGTGAATGTATCCGACCCTGCCGTGCCTGTTCCTGTACCAGCGGTGGCCCAAGTAAGCGGAGAACTCGCAAACGCGTCCTTTTCATAGAACCAGCCGCCTGCACCTTGTGTTCCTTCATAATCACGATTAGCCGCAGAAACGGATGTGGCTGCACGAGCAGCGAAAATATAGTCGCCATTACGCTCGAAGGCTGTCGTTTTCCCATTTACTGTTACACTTGATACGGCAGGCGCATAGATTGCGATTGCTGTGACCGGACTGCTGTCAAGTACTAGATTGCTGCCAGTTAAGTCGAGTGCCGTGCCGTTCCACTTCACGCCTAGATCATCCACCCGATCCTCGGACTGAATAAGTGGGACTCCGCCTTTTTTCAACATCTTGCCTTCTGCAATTGAAGCAGATACCAATGTGCCGGACGAAAGCTTCTCGATATAGACGAGCTTACCGTCATACGCATATTCGTCGAACGAACGCTCCTTCGTAGCTGAAGCTTCATGGGATAAGTAATAATAGGCCGTATTGCCTCCTACTCCCGCATTCAGATCGATCTTGAGTGCACTAGCGGTCTCAGCCGCAACTGAAGGCGTCGTTGTGAGCCGTGTGACCTGCACATTGCGGGCAACCCCAGTATCGGTCGGGTACAGCACCGTATCAAACGAAGCGTCGCCTGAGAGGGTTTTCCCATATTTGCCGAATTTCATATTTGGGACACTTGTACGGTCGTAATAGCCATCATTCAGCGAAGCAGTCGTAAGCGCCGTTGGGTCTGCGGGAACGATCTGGATGTTCGGCTCACTGGCGAAATGGGAATTGATCTTTTTCGTAACCGGATCAAGTGTCGGATTCGCCCCAGGCAGCATATGCCAGTTCACTTCGTAGCTGTTCGTGCCGCTGCCTACCACCCGGTCCGATACGATCCAGTAATCCGGCCTTAAGAACAGAACGCTTCGAGTATGTGCGAAGCCCGGTGTCGCATATGTCGTACCTTCAGTAAAATCAAAGGAACCGTTAGTTCGAAACCGGTCGATCGTATCCTTGTTTATACTGGAAATATCCTTATACTTGTTCTGTGACAGCCCGTTGATGCGCACTGTATTGTGTGATTCGGTGCTGTTGAACTGCCAATTCGAGACCGAATCGGAGCTCAGATAGGAGTTTACCCCCGTATCTGTCAACAACACTTTACCATAAGCATAGGCTATGACTGCGTTCTGATCCGGATGTCCGTGCGGGCCAGCACGGTTTGTGAAGTACATATAGGAATCATCGGCATCCCAGCCGGAACGAAGCGTAACCGACAGGTTATCCGGATAGTAGCTGCTTGTATGCTTAGGCAACGAGCCGATTCTTGCCGAGTCAAGCACGCTGCCCACATACTTCAGTTCTTCGTCGCCAAAATCGTTACCGATCTGCTTGAGTGTGGCGGCGAAGCTGGCGTAATGACCATCTCCATAGACAGGATCATACCCATTCGGCAGCGTTGAATCCATTTGGAAATGCGCCAGCTTCAAGATACCGTTGCGCATGGTCGGCGTTACCTCCGTACCATTTAGATCAGCCAAACGCTTCATATCATAGAACGATTGCAGTGACACCATCGTATAGTTGTAAGACCCTTCCGCGTACCCACCGTCAAGTGTGAGAAGTGACGTGATCAGACTATCCATCCGCTGGTCAGCCGTCGATTTCCACAGACTGGATTCAGCAAACTCCGGAAAATAAACCGTTGTTGCATACAGTCCCTTCGTCTCGTTGACAGCCCAGTTGAAGCCTGTATAGCCAGCCGGGTCAACCGCCTGCCAATGTGCCGTCTGCCATAGCTGCTTTAAGAGAGCCGTATTCGCATCTGCATCCAACGAAGGTGAGCTCCGAATAATCTCATACACACGCGGCCAGACAAACGTGCGGAAGGAGACGTCCAGACTGCGCGGGTAGTTGTAGGAATCGGAGAATCCCTCCCCCGTATGGCTCGTGCCGATAAAATCCAACATTAGCCGAAGCGTCTCGCTGGCATACAACTCATTTGGCGCCCCCACCGACACCGAGTTTGCGTAGGCAGCGGCCAATGGTCCGATGAACTGGAACCGACTTATGATCCAGTTATATTCGTTGAATGCCCCACTATCAGGCTGTGTCCAATTAGGTCCGGCCGCAATGCCGTTCCAGGAGAACGTATTGGCCGCTTGGTTGCTCCACTTCAGCGCTGTTTCGCCCCATGAGCTGTCGGTACGGATGACGAGAATATCCATCGAGCCGGTGCCCGCCGCCATTTTGCCGTAAACCTTTAGTGTCGCCGATGTAATGTTGCCCGTAACACCTGATAAATCAAAGGATAAGTATGCCCTTCTCGTGTTTACGTCAAAAGGAGTACTCGTCGAAATGCCACTGTCTTGAACGTACAACAAATTGCCGCCGCCATAATTCACATCGGCATAAGTCCCTGGCCGTGTATAGGTATCCTTCGTAACGGTCAGTATCTGCGTTGAACCATCGTCTAACTTCAGTTCTAGAACAGGCTTATTCAAAGCCTGTTCCCTGCTGTTGAATTGGGCTAGCTTCGTATCATCCTTATAACGACCCATGAGGTAATAATTGACTTCTTTGGCACCATTGTTCAGTACCGATTTGACACCCCCAGTCACATCTGTCGATAGGATTGCGTCTGCAGAACCCACTGTAAACCGGTTTTCCTGATATTCTCCATAAGCCGTTAAAATGTTATCTTTGACCAAATCTGCTAAGAACGTCCCGCTCGTCGTTAAAGGAAACGCACCATGACCCGTACGTGTCCGGTAGTATGATAACAAATTAGACTTCGCCAGTGTATAATTGCCTGCCTTTACGGCACTCTCTACACCGAGCAATGCGCTGTTATATGCATAGTTGATTTTACTTGCTGTCGTCCATGCTGAAGTACCGGCGTTCCAGACACCAAAAAACTGCTGGTCACTCATCGTGCTCGTATCAGTAAAAGCCTCTGCTTTTGGAATCCAGCTTTGCGGCACGTACGTTAACATTGTAAGAATTGCTATGATTAGACTGAGCAGCAGTCCCTTCTGCCACGTCCATCGTTCCATGAATCCACATCCCTTCATTTACTAATTAAATTACTTATCAAACCGCTTAACGATTATTCCTTGATCGCGCCCAACATCACGCCTTTAACGAAATAACGTTGTAAAAATGGATACAAAAGCAGAATTGGCACTGTCGCTACTACAATCGTTGCGTACTTGATTGTTTCCTGAACAAGGCCTTTGTCGAAATCGCTGACCGTTGTAGTCATTGATTCCGTACTATTCGCAATCAGAATTTCCTGCAGCACTAGCTGAAGTGGGTATAAGTGGCGGTCGCGTAAATAAATCATGGCATCCATGTAAGAATTCCAATGCTGTACGCCATAAAACAGAGTCATCACCGCAAGAATCGGCAACGATACAGGAATAAAGACGCGGAATAAAATCCCGAAGTCATTCGCGCCATCGATGCGCGCTGACTCCTCAAGCGCTGCGGGCACCTGTTGGAATGAGGTGCGCATAACGAGTAGATTCCACGTATTGATAGCTGTCGGAAGGATCATAACCCAGCGGGTATCGAACAGATGCAAGCTTTTGATAATGAGATAAGTCGGAATTAGTCCGCCGGAGAAAAACATCGTGAATACGATGGCAAACATGATTTTCCCCGCATACAGTACGTTGCGGCGCGATAAGGCATACGCTGCGAACGAAGTCAGCAACAAATTAAGCAATGTTCCAAGGATTACATAGAACAACGTGTTACCATACCCGATGGTCATCATCGGATCGCGAAGGACAAGCTTATATGCCTGCAGACTGAGGCCGGCGGGTGCAACGAGTAAACCACGATGCTGCATCAGCTCGGCAGGGGAGCTAAATGAAGCAAATACCGCATACAGAAACGGATATAGCGTCACCGCTATCAGTCCCAGCATGAATAGTACGTTAACTAGGTCGAATACCCGCTCGCCCAAAGGTCGGGTTCTAATCATATCGGATCTCCTCCTACCAGAGTTTGTGCTCGCTCAGACGTCGGCTCAGCGCGTTGGCTGTGAGCAGCAGAACGAAATTTACAAGATTATTTACGAGGCCGATTGCAGTAGAGAAACCGTAATCAAACTGCAGCAGTCCTCGCCGGTAGACGAAGGTCGAGATGACATCGGATGTCTCGTAGGTGGTCGCATTGTACAACAGCAGAATTTTCTCAAAGCTGCCTCCCGACAGCAGGTGACCGACTCGCAGGATAAGCAGTATCATAATGGTCGGCATGATCCCCGGAAGTGTTACATTCGTCAGCTGCCGAAGCCGACCTGCTCCATCGACCTTCGCCGCCTCGTACAGCGAAGGATCGATACCAGATATAGCAGCTAAATATATAATGGAACCCCATCCGACGCCTTGCCAAACACCAGACGATACATATATGGTACGAAACCATTGTGGGAGAAGCAGGTAAGAAATTGGCTTCACATCGAACCACGAAGTGATTTGATTAATCAAGCCGTCACTCGCCAAGAAGTCGACCATCATGCCTGCGATTACGACGATGGAGATGAAATGCGGCAGATAGCTGATCGATTGCACAATGCTCCGAAACAGCTTATTGCGCAGTTCGTTCAGCAAGAGCGCCAGCAAGATTGGTGCCGGGAAGCCGAAAATCAGATCGAACACGCTTAGCAGAATCGTATTGCGTACAATCCGCCAGAAGTAGTAGCTGTTGTAAAATGAAACGAAATGCTTGAAGCCTACCCAATCGCTGTTCCAAATGCCTTTCGTCGGCATGAAGTCTTTGAATGCAATTTGCAGGCCGTACATCGGTGCGTACATGAATATGATATAAAAGACAACGACGGGAAGCAGCATGAGATAGATGTATTTGTTTCTCACCCAATCCTTCGTCACATTTCGAAATGATAACGCTTTCATATCGATGTTCTCCTATTCGATTATTTAAGTGAAACGCCCCGGCTGACGACATTCGGCAGGTTCGGCCGAGGCGGACTTTTTTATCTTTTCAAGTAGCGGTCATATGCGGCTTGCTCAATTTTTAGCACATCCTGTAACCCCATCTTGTTCAATCTATCGACGAACTTGTCGAAACTTTCAATCGGCTCAGCGCCCATGATAAATTTATCGAACATTTCATCGTTGTACGTCCGGACATCGGTCATAACGGCTGCCAACTTTGACGATTCATCCGCTGTGAGTGACAGGGTCGGCAGCCATCCCCGGTTGTCTGCCTTCATCCATGTAGTCAGTGCATTCTTCTGCTGTGGCAAAGCAGCATTCTGCTCCATATAGCGCTTATCCTGGGAGATCGGAGCTCCGAAAGGGATCGCATATTTCGTCAGTGCTACACCGAATGCAAGCCCATCCTTATTCTTCATGACATCATCTGAATACTTCGGATAGCCGTTGTCCATCGTATAGCTCTTGCCATCGATACCGAAGTTGAATAGCATGGCGCCTTTTTCACCATATTTGTAATCCAGCCACTTGACTGTTTCGATAATATGCTTATTGTTCTTGGATATTGCCGCTCCAAGTCCGTTGAAGATAGGCTCCTGCTGCCCTAGCGCCGGCTTGTCACCCTTCTTCAATGTCGGGTATGGCGCTCCTACCAAGTCGAAAGTCGGATGTTTGCCGTTCATTGCTGCTAGGTACGTGCCGATGCCACCACCGACGGTTACCTCGGTCGCTCCGACCAGATCCCCGGTTACCTTCGCGTTCTTCTGCTTATCGTCTGTCGCCGCATAATCGGGATCGATTAAGCCTTCCTTAAACCAGCTGCGCATCGTTGTGAGAAATTCCTTGAATTGTGGCTGCAGAGCACCATACTGTACCTTGCCAGTCGCCGTATCTAAATAGAAGTCGTTGCGGATTCCCCATGCGTTCAGGATGTCGTTGCCCCAGTTCATTTTGCCCTTTTGGAATAACAAAGGAATTTCATCCGGTTTGCCATTGCCGTTCGGATCTTTTTCTTTGAATGCTTTCAGCACCGTATGCCATTCTTCAATTGTCGTTGGGACCTCCAGCTTCAACTTGTCAAGCCAATCCTTGCGCAGCGTGAGTCCATAGTATGTGAGCAAATAGGGATCATTGCGAATAAACGGGAACGAATAGATCTCTCCGCTGTCTGTTGAAATTTGCTTACGGATCTCCGGGTTCGCATCCAGCAGCTTCTTCAAATTAGGTGCGTATTTATCGATGTAATCATTTAACTTGATGATCGCGCCATTCTTCAGCGCGTTCTGTCCACCGCCAGGGTAGCTGTTCCAATTCCACTCAATGACGTCCGGATAGTCCCCAGAACTAAGCATTAGATTGAACTGGTTGGCTTCCTGCCCTGCTGTCGGGTGCTTAAAATCCGCATGAATTCCTGTAATTTTTTCCAGCTCTTTGTATGCTTCCATATCATTTAAGCTGTTCATGCCGCTGGGCCGATTCGTAGACAGTTGAACGAAGTAGCTAAGCGTAAGCGGCGAGGATACGATCTTGCCATCGGGAAGCGCTGCGGGAACAGTTGTAGATGCTGCTGCGCTAGGAGAAGCGCTTTCTCCTTCCTTCTTTTCCCCGCTACAGCCTGATGTGAGAACTGCTACTGAAATCACCAGCATGGAGGCCGTTACGATACTAAACCTGTTCCGCCCCTTCTTGCTATCACGCAATTCACTTTGAACGCTCATTTCGTTTTTTTTCATCGATTGAACTCCCCTTATCATTTGAATTGGGCCGCCTCTTATAACGTTCGACCTTTCTTCGATTGTATCGCCTCGTTCTATAGGTTTGGTATGATCTACTTCTAAGTTTAACGATCCAATTGCAAGATTTCGGGCTATCGGAATCGCATATCACTTATCCGTTTGTAAACTAGATCGGTATGCGCCTGGAGTAATCCCTTCATATTTCTTAAAAAAGCGGATAAAGCCGATATCATTAGCGTAGCCGACCTTCGCAGCTACCTGGGCGATCGTCATCGCTTGATGGGTGAGCAGCTTCTTTGCTTCGCGAATGCGCACCTCTGCCACATAGTCAGTCAGATTTTGCCCGCTAGATTTCTTGTAAACTGCCGAGATGTATTGCGGAGTCAGATTAAAATGATCTGCAATCGAGTTGACGCTAAGCATATTTTCGCCGTAATTGGCTTCAATATATTGTTTGATGCCGTTTTGCATCAGTTCGTTCGTATCGCTTCGCTTTTCCTTGAGATTACGGCAAATGGTTCGATAAGATTGTTTCAATTCCTCAAATGCGGCATATGTGGAATCGCTAACTGCGGCACGTTCGATTAAGGCGACCCGCTCTGCCATCGTCGATTTCAGATCCGGATAGCTCTGCACGATCCGAAGCAGTGTTGACGTAGCAGTAACGAGCAAATAGCGACCTAGCTCAGGGGAGATGCTGTTCGTTGTGAAATTGTCATCATACAAGGCGACAAGCAGCTTATCCACTTTGTCGTCCTCCCCTGCCTTCACCAGATTGACTAGCTGCTGCTCCACCTCAAGTGGATAATAGAAGTAGGATTCTTCCGTCGAAGCTTCCGTATAGCGGTCCCTTTCGTTCCTCCGCTCAAAGACGATCCGTTCGTCGAGCTGTTTAAGCGCATCTCGGAATGCTTCTCCGATTCCCTCCGGATCCTTAACTACCCCGCTGATGCCGACTGACAGCTTAATATGGAAGCGGCTCTGCAGCAATGCGGTCATCTTCTCTGCCATCTCTTGCATTTCCGCTTTGGCCATGCTCAATCGTTCTGTACGTAGGTTGATCAGAACCGCAACTCTTCCGCGATCAAGCTCGACGGGAAATCCGAGATGATGCTCGCCTGCAAGCTCACCGGCAATATTAGATAGGATAAAGCCGACAAACGGCCATTCCCGTTCCCCGCCATCTTGCGCGAAGCCACTGATATCACTCGCATCAATTAGAATTACAGCGAATGACGAAGATATGAACGAAATGCCAACAAAAGCCAGCGAATCCGGCTCCAATTCAGTTGGCTGCACGTATCCTCGTATAAGTCTCGTCAAGAAGTTGACGCGAAGAATTGGCGCTTGTTGGGCCAGCATGCCACGCAGCTGTGATTCCGTCAGACGTGCTGATTCAATCGTCGATCGAATCAGTTCGAATTCACCGAGGCCAGTCTCCTGTTCGGATCCACTCCACTTACGGATAATCCGAACAACGTCCCGGACGGGTATATAATTCCGGTAGGCAAGATATAACGAGGCTGCTCCACCTCCTAACGCGCAGAGCGAAAGCAGGAGTATCGCCCACCTCTTGACAGCGTATACCTGATCGAGGAACACGGCCTGTGGAACAACGTAAACATATTTCCAGCCATTCACAGCGGATGTTGTATAGGTCACGATCTGTGATTGTCCGTCCTTAATCTCCTCCAACTTGCCGTAATCGTTCGCCATATTTCTATATGATAAGGAGATCCCGCTTCTTGTGCCGGCTGTTGAGCTAATGACCCGGTTCTGTTGGTCAAGGATATAAATCTCGCCCCGATTAACGGATGCCAGTTTGTCGAATAAGCTTCGGAATTGCCCCTCATCAATCATGACGAACAAGGAACCCTTAATTGATGCGGAATCACCGAATGGCAGTGATTGCCGATAAACAATAAACGGCTTCGTGCTACCATTATCCATCCGAACAGAAGCCGCCGGTTCATAGGAACGCAAAGCCGGTTTTTTTAACTCCGTCACCCAATCGGCGCTTGTTTTACCTGCGAACCGGTATACGAGATCGAATACGATTTCTGGTGTGGACTTGACGTTAGGGCCGATAATGAGACGGTTGTTCATATCATAGATGTAAAAGTCGTGAATCAGCTTGCTTAGGTTTTTGAAACGCTGCAGATCGTTCGTAAACTCAATGATGGAATAGGCATCCTGATCAGTGTATGATCCTTCGTGATTAAACAGCCAGCCAAGACGCGGGTGAAATGCAATCTGCTGCTCCAACTGCTCGATTTCCTTCAAACGTCCGTCCGCTACTTCACGCAGTTGCTCCAGCATGGCGGCGTTGGTGTTGTCTACCGTATGCTCCACGACAGTTTTTGCTTTCCAATACAGGATTGAACCGATGACAATTGCGAGCAGTAGTACGGCGATGAAAGATCCGAATAGCGGCATCATCATGCTGCCTGAACGTTTGCGGAATGGAAGCTTGAAGCGGTTCGGTTTCATATCTCTTGATGACCCCCTGTGGTTACATGCTATCGTTTTCTTCTATGCCGATCGGCATCAAAGTTCTTTGTCAACGGGGCTTCCATTATATACTGGAAGACCACATCCGCCAGTTATGGCCTATCGCTTTGAAGAGTGCTTCCATGTAGAAAAAGTCACCCCATATGGTGTACATATGGAATTGCCCCTCTTCCGTTCTTCCGTAGCAGTTTGACAAAATGCCGTTTCGTTCCTGTTCCGCTTCGCTTGAATACGGCAAAAGTGCCTGCAGCATATTGTTCGCTCTACTCCGATAGTAATCGGCTCGAACAGTGTCGTCCAGCGAATCTGCCAAATCGAACATACCCGATATTGCGATTGCCGATGCTGAACAATCTTGCAGTTGGATTGCCTCGTCAGGCAGACGGAAGTCCCAGGGTGGAATGAGACTCTCAGGTGTATGTTTGATAAAGTAATCGGCCATCGCAGCAGCCGTATCACGAAATTCCATTTTCCCGACTAACTCGTATGAAAGCTGAAAGCCGTAAACTCCCCAGGCCTGTCCCCTCGACCATGTCGATTCGTCTCCATAGCCGTCCTCGCAAAAACCGCCGATAGGATTCCCACTTTCAGGATCGAAATCAAATGTATGATAAGTGGACAAGTCAGGGCGCAGCAGGTGCTTACGTGAATTTTCTGCATGGGAAAGTGCTGCCTCGCGGTACTTGGGGTCGCTTGTCAGCGCGGAAGCGGAATAAAGCAGTGTCAGATTCATCATGCAGTCAATGATGATTTTGCCTCGGCGAATATCGGATTGGATTGGCCCCCAAGCGCGAATAAATCCCCCTTTTACATGGTATCGCGACAGCAGCTTGTCGGCCGCCTCCACAGCCAATTCCTTATACTCAGAGCTCCCGGTCAACCGGTACATTTCCACTGCATACAATTGATACAGGAAACCAAGGTCATGGTCCGTATATCCTTTTTTCAGTCGTTCTTGGTACAAGGGCAAGTAGCCATGCAAATACGTTAGATACTTTGGGTTATTTGTGTATCGGTAGGCCATCGCAACCATTCCGGTCCAAAATGATCCCGTCCAGCTCCCGTCCTCCGAGAAATGTTCGGCATATCGTCCATCCCGATGAATATGGGGAAAACGATGGCCGTACTCTTCCAAATTTCGGTCAATTTGCTGTATGATACTTTCGATTTCCAACTCGTATATCCTCTTCACTTTTTTTCTCTCCTCCTAGTACGCATGCGAACAGTGTGCATCACTTCGCTTACTCCAATTGTATCAATCCTCCTCTCCCCGACGAACTATACGTTGTTAAGATTGATAGCCCATTGCCAATATCGGAGCGCGCAGTGAGTCATTCAGCTCCATTTCTCCAGAAACAACATAACCCGCTTCATCTCTATAAGGAGAATGAGGCGGGTTATATATGTAACAAATACGCTATTGTGAGATTCAGCATTAATTCCACATGGCGAATCTCGTGGCAGCCAAATCTTGTAGTTAGATAAACAAAAGTTCTTATTGTTTTTCTAAAAATTAGTTGGATTCAAAACTCTACTTCAAGACTTTAATGTCTCCGACAAATAATGTTGGGAGACATTAAAGTTTTTGAAGTGGTTATGGTGTTCAAAAATCCTAAATACAATTAAGTTATGAAGTACTTCTGACACAAATAAAGGAGACAGTTCATTGAACTAACGTTCTGCGATAGTTGAATTGTTGAATGCTACTTTATATATTCTAATATTGCTTCGAATGCCTGATACTCTTGGCAAAATTTAAGATAATCACCTTTTGAAAATATAGCGGAAACAGATAAACGGAAAATGATTGCTCGAATAATCATTTCTTTATTTAGTTCATTATCTGGAAGCAGATCTATCCCAGAAATATTGCTTCCTTGCCATGCTATACAATCACAAACTAAAATGGCTTCTGCATATTCTACTGGAGCAATTGTTGGAGAAAAATCAATTACTAAAGGACTCAAAACATGGTCAAAAAGAATATTTCCCGACAAATCACTGTGAACAATCTGCACTTTATATTGCTCTTTTAGGCTTACCCTACTTAGTAATTTATTAATAATTTCTTGTGTTTCTCTCGGTAATTCCTCTGGCAATTTATCTATTTGCCATGCTATACGATGACCCTTGGACCAAGGATTATCAGTATGAGGGAAGTTTCGAAAATTAATGAACGATAGGTCACGGTGAAATAACTTCGATACCAGAAGTTTTTCTTCTATTCGCCCTTTTACATCCTTACCTACCTCATACTGAGTGCAAGCCCAACCATTACTTACAAAGGTACCGTATTTACTTCTAATAGGCTTTGATACTCTATAACCACCTTGAGGGATTATATTGTAAATAATATTCAATAACCATTCAGAATGTTGTATGTCATCAACGGGTTTTAATACAGCATTACTGACTTTTACTGACGTTTTCTGTCCGCCACTCAATGGCACAATATCCCCACTAAGATTAAATGAATATAGTATTTCTTTGGAAAGCACCCTTTTCTTCACCCTTCTAGCAGATTACTTCTAAATATTCGTTTTATATTTCAATGTATCACTTCAAGAATCCTGCTCTTTAGTTCAAAAAAGCATCCTGACGGCTGCCGCTGTACTCTTTAACTCGTTAGTTTAACGTTTTTCCCTCATAAAGGTAGTTCCACTCTACTTTTTTGTTTAAGTAGCCAACTATATAGCTCTTGGTTGCTCAATGTTGTTCGCAATATATCATGTCCCAAATCAGGGTATATGGTAAGATTTACACTTCCTTGATGCTGTTCTACTGCGGTTACCATATCTGTCATCTGTTCTAATGGGACAATCTTATCTATGGCTCCATGAAAAGCCCAAATTGCAGTATTTTTAAGATGCTCTGCTTTAGAAATTTGTCCACCTGAACTCAATGGCACAATTGCAGCAAACGTTTTCGGATTATGGATAGCTAAATCCCAAACTCCATATCCTCCCATACTATATCCTTACCTTCGTTAACTATTTCAAGCAGTCCATAAATAGATAGTTGGGATACGTCCTCACCCTTCTTATCCATACCATGTAAAAAAATAATAAGTCCCCACTCATGAGTTGAGTCATCATATCCCTCAGGATGAGAAATGAGATAATCTATCTGTACTTTTTTGGTTATTTCGACATTCAGAGATCTAGGTTGTATTGTCATTCATATATTCCTCTCATTGGTCGTCATTTAGTTATGAAGGCTTCACAAACGTTCCCAGTTAGCGTAACAATATACTATTCATGCTCATGCTATATCTAAAGATTTCAAAAGTAAGTGACATGTTTCTTTCCACGTTCATTTAATTTTCCAAAGAGGCTCTAATTCGTATTTAAAAAATGTATAACATCATCAGTTCTCATATCACAAATAGAAGAATCCATTGAATTTTCATAAATTACGAAATGACCTGATTTAAACTTATTATTTTCAATATAGTTGCCAGTATGGTCATATTCCTTGTTATTGATTAAATCGTATGATTTTAAAATGTTATTCCTTAAATGTGAAAAGAAATAATGTTCAGGATCAAACACAAACCACCTACCATCACCCAATCTAACATGATATGCATTAGTCGGGTTATTATTTATAACATTTATTGCCCAGGGTCGAAAATTACTGGTAAAATTACTGAGAGTAGGCAACGATCAACGAAAAAACTCTACGATTTACAGAAAGCGAGGGAATGGGCATGCTTTACGAGTTGCGCATTTATACCATGCATGAGGGGAGAATGGAAGCGATTCTGCAACGTTTCAGCCAGCATACACTTAGTATTTTCGAGCGGTTAGAAATAAAGGTGTACGATTTCTGGATCGATCAGACGGGGCTTCCGAAGTTGTATTACGTGATGGAATATAAGGATATGGAGGAACGGCAACGGCTGTGGGGTGCGTTTCGACAAGACCCGGAATGGATCGAGGTGAAACGCAAATCCGAGGAAAGCGGGCCCATAGTGGAGAAGATTGAGGAAATATTTATGAATCGGGCCGAATTTTTTATACGATAGCGCGTCTGGCACTTGCCCCTCAACGGGATAATACAGGAACGGAGCTTACAGCCTAGCCTACGTGTATCGGTTACATCAAAAGCGTTGCTTGATGCGACTGTTCTTAGAACAGGATTTTCTGGAGGATTATTTGTAAAATAGTTAGGTGCAAAAATCGCTAAAGCAATAGAGGACACTATTATACAGCCTAGAACAAAAGACCACCTACTTTTTGAATATCTAATCTCTACTCCCCCCAGAACCACAGAATATTTACTTGCTCTTATATTTCCATAATTAGGAATTACACGTTACTTCAATAGGCTGCCGCGGGTGCTGGCAGCCTATTTGTAATTGTGCTATGTATCGTTCTCCCGTTAGTACTAATCATTTTGCAGCAGCCCATTTTCTTGTTAAATGTACCATGAAGTTAGATCTTATCTGTAAATTAGAGCTAGGACGATCCATTACTTTTTACTCATTAATAAATAAATACATTTTTTATAGAAAATATATTTATTTTCGTGTTATCAAGTCAATCAAAAGAGTACTAAAATAATAGAATAGCCTATCAAAACTTCGGAAAAGCCCCTATTTCATGGGCTTTTCCGAAGTTTTCAATTAACAATACTTCAATACTAAAAACGATAACGATCCGAAGGATCGCGATTTCAATTGATGGAACCTAGGAGGAAGCTGGACTTCTTATTCAGATCCGTTCAGCCACTCGGGTCCGACATCGCTCGGCTGTAATGGCTTGTTCCGTATAGGCGTTATGGATACCTCATCCGCTCCGGCATCCCTGTTCCCCTGAGGTCGGGGCTGGCCATCCATATCTTCTTTTACGGAGTAAGCTCCATTTTTCAACGCGTTGATAATCGGACTTTCTTCGTCCGCACGGTATAATCCGTCTTCTGCCAAAGCTAGCTGAGGATTTTGCTGCGTAATCCCTGCAACCGGCTCGATCCCGAGTTCGGCGCCATACATGAAATTTCCTTCATACGTAAGAACTGCTGAATCGTCGATTACCTTAATAAGAGGAAGCTTAGGGCTTCCGCTTGCCTGTACGACGTTATTTGCAATAATCGTGTCTACAGGTGCTAACAAATTCGTACCGCTTTTTTTATCGCCAACGATGATGTTGTTATCATTGTTCACAAGTGTGTTGTGAGTAATGAGCACATTTTTAACTTGAAAATATTTGTTGAGATCCGAGTTAGGTATGCCGTTTGTTAGAACAATGGCCCCTCGTGTCGTATTACTGCCCACAATGCCACTGATATAATTGTTGGCTATCACATGATCTTCGCCTATAACACGGATCGCGCCAGCGTTCGCCTTGCCATTAGCGAAAAAGAAATTGTTTTCAATGTGCGTTCCATTGCCATGACGAAGGGTAACGGTCGCTGCATTGTTCAAAAATGTATTGCCGCGAATCACATTCTTCCCTGATTTAACCGAAACCATTTCGATTTCTCCATCATTATTCTCGAACAGGTTATTCTCTACCGTCGTATAGGAATCCGAGAGCGAATAGGTACTGGTTCCGATTCTCAGTGTTTCCGCTTCATTACTAATCACTTGTCCACTATCGTCGCGCAGGATAGGCCTGCCCGCAAAATGATTGTGATCAATGACATGGTGCTGCTCGACCGGCTGCTCTCTCCAAACTACCATTGTGGCACCGATGTTTTTCTTCCCTTTGAAATAGGAATGATCCACCCTATTATAACTGCCGTATAATCCTACCCACTTCGTGTTCTTCACGTTGCTTTGAGGGTTATAATCAAGCATTTGGACGTTAGTAAGCCGGGAATGCGTCGCTTCATGATCTCCCACCCTGAACTCAATGACACCGGAATCATCGATATCTCCCCCATCTTTGAATACCAAACCATCCACCACAAGATACGATCCCCCGATGTTGAGTGTGGAGGCTCCGGTGAGCACTACATGTCCCGGTGTTTCCGCGCGAAGCGTGATGGGTTTATTCTGCTTGCCTTCACCTTCCATTACAATTGCAGCATCCTTCCAAACTCCGTTCCTCATCACGATCGTATCACCGGGTTGCGCTTTGGTCATGGCTGCTGAAATTTCGTCCACTGAAGAGACCTTCACTACCGCCGATTCCTCAGCCGATACACCGAAAGGGATTACAGAGAAAGCGGTTACAATACTAAGCGTCAATAAAGATTTCCTTAACTTTTTCACTATATTTCCTCCTTTATGTAAATCTACAGATATTATCCTATACTTTCCAGGACAAGTTTGTGGTTTTTTTTAGTTCTACTGTGGATTTATTTGGTAATTTTTTAGTTTATTTCGAGCCCATTTAACTATCCTGACCATGGAAAAGGTAGCCGATCGTCATGGCCGGCTGTCGCAGTACTTTATTCAACTAACGTTCTCCGTTAGTTCAACAAATTTTATTAAGTATTGTGGTAACCATTCCTCTAAGTATATATGGTGAGATGATTTATTAGTTATTAATCCCTTTAATTCACTTGGAATACGTATGTATTCTTCTACTGTTTGGGGCTCTATCCACGAAACTTCCTCAATTTCTACTGGAAATGAGATTTTTATCTCTCCACCGATTGCATTCCCTCTAAAGGTAAAGAAAATTGTATTATGTTCTCTATCATCAAAAACGTGCAATAGGTAAGCATTTGAAGACCTGACGTAAATCTGGTCGAAGCTTTTTGAGTATTTGTTCTCTGCCTGTTGTGGTAAAGGCGAAAGCCCTGTACTGAAGCCTATCGTATTTTTTGTTTTCACAAACACTAACGGAAATAAATAATAAACATCTGCTACTTTAAACTATTTAATGGCTCAAACCGTTGATAGATCAAGCTTATTGTTGATCTAAGCTAGTCAAGAATAATTTTCAAAGAAGATTCTCATGGTTTTCTAATAAAGTGGGCTTGTCCCCTCCAAACCCACTGTTTTCTCTACTTCTAGCAAATTATAGGAGACTTCCAGTCTGCTATACTAGGCTTAGCTAAGAAAACAGCGCTCAAAAACAAGGAGGAGGACAACAACTATGAAATTACATCATAAAT
Organism: Paenibacillus allorhizoplanae; assembly: GCF_927798215.1. Classification (NCBI taxonomy): domain Bacteria; kingdom Bacillati; phylum Bacillota; class Bacilli; order Caryophanales; family Paenibacillaceae; genus Paenibacillus; species Paenibacillus allorhizoplanae. The sequence goes on along the minus strand of NZ_CAKMMW010000020.1, from coordinate 123,591 downwards.
GGAGCAGACGCTTGGCAATTATGACAATTGGAGCAACCGTTGCTATCTCAGGAGGGGTAATCAGTAGTCCAAAGCCTACTCAAGCTGCTACTGCTACAATAACCGCAACGACGAAAGCTGATAGCATTATCTCTTTAGGGAAAAGATATCTGGGTACGCCTTATAAATTCGGTGCTAAAGTTGGACAAACTAGCAACTTCGACTGCTCGACATTAACGAAATACATTTTCGGGAAATACGGCATTAGCCTACCGCGGACAGCTGCTCAGCAATCTAAAGTCGGTAGTTATGTTTCGAAAAACAATTGGAAGAAAGGCGACCTGCTATTCTTCTCCGTCCCTGGCAGATCAGGAGTCGGTCATGTAGGCGTTTACCTTGGAAATAACAAAATGTTAAACACTTATGGTGCTGGCGGTGTGAAAATCACTACGATTAACTCCTACTGGAATTCTCACTACATGACAGCACGACGAGTGATTAAATAGTCAAAATAACTTTAATCACAGAAGGGTTGACGAACTATTGATCTCTTTGAGATTAGTAGTTCGTTTATTATTATATGTTAACCTAATAATTATGTATTAGAGATGACATAATAAGATCGAGTTTTAAAACCTGAGATCGGTTTCTGCCACCAATATTTATTCATGTCACTTGGGCACCATTTTTGGAATTAACCTGCCCGTTAGCGTGGAAACGGCACCCGATCGTTGTGACCGACTGCCGTAAGGTGGATGAATTAAATATCATTTAATTGTAGCTACCCAATTTTTAAAAATTTCTATTATTTCATCTAGATTAAAGACTCCTCCACTTGCCATAAAAGTGTGGTCTTCAACTCTACATATTAACCAGTCAGTTTCTGTACGCTCTATTTGAATACGATTGAAAATTTCTTTTTCGAGACTCGTTTCAAGTAAATCGATTCTAATGGACCAACCAGGATTATCCACTGTATCAATTTTTATTTGCTGCATATGCTCCCAGTCACCATCGCATTGATCAAAAAACCACTGCTGTAACCAAAGTAAATTATTTGTCATTTAAATCTCCCTTAATATAGCCAATGTGGAATCTTAGAATAATTGTCCCAGCAATTTTGCTACTTGGATAAGCTAACGTTTCTCGTTAGCGGAACAAACTACTGTACGATCACGCCATTTGCACTTTCCAGCCATTTATCAATAGCAGTTACAGAATAATATATTTTATTACCGATTTTCACGTAAGGTATTAAACTCTGAGTTTGTCCAGCACCAATATTTTGCGGACCAAGTTTGTCAACCTCGATTTCACTTATTCCTAAATAATGGGCTAATTCAGAGCGATTTAACAGCTGATGATTAGAAGTTGGGGTTATTACCGTTGGGGTTATTACCTTATTTTTAAATGAAATCGAACACAGGTAACATCCAACTATGATACAAAGTCCTAGAAAAACAATAGCCAAGGCACATGCATAATTCTTCATATTTCCCTCCATAAACCCCACATTTATTTACCGTATATAGTTTTATATTCTAGAAAAATGACAAATATCCTCTTTTTTCCAAATAAGAACTTAGCGGAGCAGCAAAAAGCGGAATGCCGAAGCAACCGCTATAACTAACGTTCTGCGTTGATGCGATGTGGTAGGCGGTGCAGGTTTGCCTACCTGAGTCGCTTCTCCGAAATCTCCGGACAGACCGAGGGCGCTAGACCTACGCGTAAATACGGTGTTATCAAAAGGAGCCCCTTCCTCGAAGAATACCGAATCCCTATGAATTATTGATTTTATATCTAGTTTTTTCTATTAGCGTTATTCGCTTCTCGTGATTCAAATAACGTCCTATAGTTATACCATTCGAATTATAGCAATGTGAGTAACTCTTAATTATTATTCCATCCTTCAAAATGAATTGATATTCACCTTCATGTGGTCCCTTACCTAAATAAAAGTGAATAGTCCCTATTTCCTCCACTTTATATGCCTCAATTAGTTTTATTTCAGATATTTCAATTTCGATATGCTTCTTAAAAAATATGTATTTATTAATCTTCTCTCCTTCAATTACCCAGTAATATCCGAATAGGAAAATCAAAAAAAATAAAAATATAACTGAAAACAAAACAAATGCCTCAATAACAAAGCCCGCCATTAAGTAAAATATAAAAAGGAATATTGGATATACAACCAATGTAATTATGATTGTCTTCTTAAAATGAAATTTCACCCTTGATTTAGCTCCATATCATTATTTTAGGCTATTTAATAAAATTGCCTTTTTTACTTCTCAAATTCTACATTTTGATTAAGGTATTCGTGAAATGATTCAATTATCCTGCCCATTAGCACAAAAGGCTGCACGCGGCAGCCTTTTTACGTTTGTTCAACTATAGTCATTCGTTAGCCATCCATGTCCCAAAATTCGATTGGTGAGCGGCTACATTCAGGGTAGTTGTATTATCATCAGCAAGTGATTAAACCACAAATTTCTCAAGAGCAACAGCAACACCATCGTTATCATTTGATTCGGTAATGTGTTTTGCAAAATTTTTCAACTCAATTATCGCGTTTTCCATAGCAATCGGAAATCCGCACTTATGGAATAGTCCTAAATCGTTAAAGTCATCCCCGAATACCATTACATTTTCTGACTTCACCCCGATATCATGAAGCACCCATTGCACGGCTTCTTCCTTTGAGGCTGATTTTTGCATGATTTGAACCAATAATCCTCCATCGGTTGCGATTACGTTCACATGGTCCCCGAATTGCTCGATAACATCCCTCCACGTGCTGTAGCCATGAACCAATATTTTTGTCGGGGATAGTGAACTAACAAAATCCTTATCAACAACCAGGGGTTTAGGATCATTTGAACGGATACCGAAATGACCAAGTTGCGAGTCGGGAATTGGTGTACACATATACCATGAGTCATTGACCTCGTATGAAATTAACGATTGAGGTGCATGTAACTCGATGAAGTTGTTAATTTGTTGGTTAATCTCAATTGGGATACTAATGTGCCGCTGAGTTTGCTTAGACTTGCATGTTATAAGGGCACCATTGTAATAAACCAAGTAGTCTACAAAAGGAAAACTCTTTACAAATTGATCAGCCGCTCTAGGCGGTCGCGCCGTGGCAACAATAATATGAATTCCAGAATCAAAACATCTTTTAACGGTCTGATAATTTCTAGGTGATATGGATTTGTCACTGCCGAGCAAAGTTCCGTCCAAGTCTAAAACAATTGCCTGTATGTCCGACATCTGCATCTCTCCTCACAAGTAATTCTTCCAATATTAACCTAATTTTAGGAGAGATGCTATACTCACTATTGAATTAGTCTGCCCTTTAGTTCAATCTTAGGTATCCTTTCCAAGGTATTTCTATATCCACCTCATTCACTCCCAAACTCATCTGTCGGGAATGAGATCAAGTTCTTGTCACCCGACACACGTCTGCAAATGTTATTAATTCAACTTATCCTACCAACCTGAAGATAACGATTATGTTTGTGCCGCCGAACAAGAAAAAACCCGCAGCATGAAGCATGCAGCAGGTCTCTAACTCGTATTCACTTTAGATCGTTTCATACCGAAGCTCAACTTAGGAATTGACATCCATATCAATGATTTCATCCAGTTCTGAACTATGTTCGTTTGCGGCTGCAATATCCGCGGCTTGGGCTTGATTGTTCAGTTGCTTAACAATTTGTCCTGTGCCATGGAACTGTTAATCTAATGGTTCGCTTAAATGTTTTTAAGCTTCACCTGGTTGATCGTGTGTATTATTTTGTGCAGACTGGTCAGGCGATTTTCGAGTTCGAGATTGCAGTTCCTTATCTACGGTACGCTGAGATTTGGTTATCTTAGTTTTAGTTTTAGTTTTATCAGACATTGAAATTACCTCCTTTCTATCTTGATGAAATAATAAGTTTCTGATTTCACGCTTTTCTTTGGAGTTAATTTGAAACATACATATTGTACTCACTTAAGAAGTAATATAAGCAGACACATTGTGCCAATCACTTAGTTGGTGGGCGAAATTAAACAATAATTTCTTACTGGGAGCTAAAGCTTTTCAAAGGAGATTGAGATTATTCTTGCATAATCCTCCCCTCAATCTCCACAAAATAAAGCACATTGAGAAAAAGAGTGATTTTATCCCATGGCAATTAACAGCACTTTACTCGTACCACAGGCTAAAGCGGCAATTAACCAACTAAATTGATTCCATATACATCTTCGATGATGTCCAGATTGTCGTATCTGGCGCAGATCAGGATAATATTCGCAAGGCAGACCAGGGAACCCGCATAGGTGCCTATCCACAGGACATCATGGTTCCCCCACTGAATATCTACAGAATGATAGTAGATCAGCGTGTCCATAATTTTATCGGGGTCCGGTCCTCGGTCATAGATATCTCCGACCACATGAAGATGGTCAACCACCAGGCGCTGGGTCGTATAAGCAAGACTGATAATGAGCTTGTCCGCCTGGCCCAAGGAAACAATTTGCCGGTATATTTCCTCATAATAAGGGTCCTTATTGTTGGTCGAATCCGTATTGTATAGAAGCTCTTCTACAATGTATACAAACTGCTCCGGCAAAGCTTTACGTAATTTCGAGCGCGTATATTTGGAAGAGGCATTAGAAATGAGCTTAAGCATTTGTTCAATCGTTTTTCTATACCATCGGTTCAAGGCTTGTTTATTGCACAGGTCTTCTTTAACCAGCTGTATTTTTTCTTCTGGATAATAAACTGACGCCGTAAAATCATTGATTTCATGATCTGTCCAAACCTCACGGAACAAGGCTTTGATTTTTTCTTTTACGGTACCAGACCCGTTTCTTAGTACATGCTGAAAAGCATGCTTTAAGCTTAATATAAACAGTAACGGGGAAAACATTATGTTTCCAAAGTTCCCTTTGGTACTCTTACTTACAGCTATTAATTGAAACTTCCCACACTATCGTTCTGCGTTAGCCGAATTGCGAGTCACTAATGTGTATTGTATTATGAAAAACAACCCTCAAAAGGCATCGTTCAATTACCTCGGAGAACACATCATCATTAGTTCTTTCAATGGAACACAATACAATTTCTTGTCTTTTGGAAAAGACAAGAAATTGTATCCATAAAATAAAAAATCCGCGTCATACGCGGCTGATAATGCATATATGTTTTTGTCCACTTACACATACTTCGATAAAATTAAAACCCTTTAAATTTACTTTCAATAACTTTAATACACAATCAAATATTTTTCCTCATCATGATCATCTTACTCGAATGGGACTTTCATTTTTATCGTGGGGTCTCCTTGGATCGTAAGTTAAAAACGCATATTCCCTTTATTGTAACTAATCTGCCCTTTAGCTGAGAAGGCTACCGATCCCTTGATCTCGGCAGCCTTCTCCTGATGTTCTATTGGTTGTTCTCGTTAGGTTAACTCTAGATTCAAACCAACCATTCAAACCAACCTAACAAAATATGATTTATTTTCTTCGAAATATATTCAAATAATTCGATTACTGTCGAGTTCACATTCGTAATATCGAATCGTATACAAAACCCCACGTTGTCACTAACGGCAAGTGTCTCTTACAGTTACGACTACATTTCCCTTCTTATGTTTTTGTTCGACATAACGATGGGCATCAGGAATTTGTTCCAATGAATAGCGTCTATCGATAACTGGTTTAATTTTACCGGTTTCAAGTTGCTCTTGGAGGAAAATAAGGTCTTCAACACGGGGCTTTTGAGACATATGCACACTCACATATGTTCCGTTCGTACGCAGTGCTTTTTTGAATGTCGATTTTTTGATTTTCGATATCGGTTTCCCGACTGCATCAAAGATTAAATCATAGCTTTCTTCAAGCGCCATGAAATCCTGTTTCGTATAATCTATGACTCGATCGGCTCCTATAGATCCTACCATCTCGATATTGGCAGTACTACAAACCCCTGTTACATCTGCACCGAAATACTTGGCAAACTGCACCCCATAAGTACCCACACTTCCAGATGCTCCATAAATAAGAACCTTCATTCCTCTCGCGATATTCCCCTTCCTCAGAAGGTTCAACGCTGTTATTCCCCCGATGGGAACAGCAGCGGCCTCCTCATAACTCACATTAATCGGTTTGATGACCACCATTTCATCTTCATGCAAACATTTGTACTCGGCATATGCACCAAAGCGAAAACCACAATACGCAAATACTTGATCACCGATCTTAAAGCGTGTTACATCTTTGCCTGCGGCTTCAACTTCCCCAGCTAACTCAAACCCCAATATCGTTACTTTTTTGGGCCTTAAGAGACCATTGTACAGTCTTGCAAGAAATGGGTCGGCCTTTCGCATGCGCCAGTCCCCCGCTGTTACCGTTGTCGCATATATTCTGACCAGTATTTCATTATCCTTGGGAGTAGGCTTCTCAAGCTCCATCAGATGAAGAACATCGGGCGATCCGTATTTGGCATATACAATTGCTCTCATCCTCTACCCTCCTTGATTGTAATATTTTCATACTGATGTTTGCCTTGAATGGACTACAGATCCATTAAACCCATTCGTAATGAGCCACACCGCTAGAATCATTTCATTGGCAAATATCGGAATCGCCAAGATCGCTCCCCACGCAGAGACTTGATCAATGACCCCAAACATCTCTAGTAAGGCAGCAAGTAAGATCAATACTGACCCTGTCAAACCCAATACGGGGATGAACCTGGGTACAAGCTTTGACTTATAAAAGATATAACTATACATCATCGTATTAATTCCTAGAAAAAAATTAGGGCCAAGCAAAAATGTGTAGTCATGCACTGCTTTTAGCAATGTACCCGAAACCTGATAAGACGTGATATTCGGAGCCCCCGCTGCTACATAGTCCTGGCTTAAAGCTAACAAGGACAGTACACTGATGATCCCAACCGTAATAACAACAGCCTCCATAAATCGGAAGAAAACATGCCAAATAGCAATCGTTCTATTATACTTTTTCAAGAACGGGAACATTGTGGTTGCAGTACCGACCGCTGAAACGACAAGAGTTAACTCCATAAGCGCTCCAAGGACTACCTGATTAGCATGTGCGGAACCTTGAATCAGATAGTCCGAATCGTTCAGAATCGGTTTATATAAAATAACACCTACTATAGCTGTAAGGGCAGCCACAATAAACAGAACACCTACGATTCTTGATGCTGTCTTCGATGAAAAATCCATTTTCCTCATCTCTCCTCTGCGTTTTCTCCGTAAAAGAATATCTCTTCCAACGGCAAGTTAAAGACGTGAGCAAAACGAAAGGCCAACTCCAGTGACGGGGAGTAGTTTCCTTTTTCAAGAGCCACGATTGTTTGTCTAGTTACACCCACCTTGTCGGCCAGCTGCTGCTGGGTCATTTCATTATGATTGAATCGTAATTTTCTGATGTGATTGCCAACAAGAACCTTACCCATCTTAAACTCCTTTCCTGTAGTGATACAGTCTCGATATTGAACCGGTTACGTCTGAAAGAAATCCAGAGATGATTAGGACGATAAACATCACCTTCAAGGGCTGGTCAATTACCAATGTGCCCATAGCCAGAAGGAAACCAATGACAAACATTGCAAATGAATTTCGAAAGGCCAACAGGTCGATACGCTTATCCAGTTCATCCGCGAATGTAGGTTCCTTTTCACCCGTCGTCATTCGGAAGACGATATTAAAAATAATGCTAATCACGATATGTGCTGCGATCGAAACCAAGGTCAATACAAGAATGAAGGATCCCCAGTAATGGAAGGTTACTTTTGAATCCAGTACTTCTTTGGGATACTCTGGGTACTTGTACAAGCAATATACTGTAAAAATGAGTATGGTGCTGATTAGCGATACGATGCTCTTCTTTTCTTGATAAGTCATGTATGACACCGCCCTAAATAAAGTAAAATACACTAAACATAATGTATAACAAACTATACATTATGTCAATTTTATTATACAAAAAAAGGCCGATCACCATCTGAATAGGACAACCTTGGAGGGTCGCTATTAACGCCAGTTCAATAATTTCATGAAATCCTCCAAAGACCGCCATAAAAAAAGCACCCCTTATAATTCACTGGATTAACCAAAGGGTTTTCCAATGTCTATTTTAAGGAGTGCTCTACAAGTTTAGTTACCCTTTTTTGGGTCGTTTGGATTTTTGTCCCTGTTATCGTGATCCGTTCGAATCGTGACACTAGGACCGGAAAGACTCAAGTTTCCAGCTGCGTCTACTGCTCGAATCATAAACTTGTAATTTGTATCTTTTTGCAAATTAGTGACATTGTACGTTGTAATGTTGCCCAAAACTGCGATTTCCCTTGCAGAAGTATCGCTCACCAGATAAACCCTAAAACCGGTCACTCCAATGTTATCTACCGCTGCATGCCAATTTAATGTCAAGCTGGTTTTCGTTACATTCGTTGCGGTCATATTGCCAGAGTTCCAAAGCGGTGCAAAGGTGTCGCCTGTTTGTGTGTTTTCTGCACCCGCATGCTGAATAACGATAGCTGGAACATCTGCCGTATGATCCACAAAAGTGTAAAGTCTTGGCGTCCAATTTACAGGCTGCAAAGTACCGTTGCTAACGGCAATTTCAACATTTTCGCCATTCAATACGGAGCCTTTGTCTGTAAATGCAGTGCCGCTGGATACTTGAATCAGGGATGAAGGCAATGTCCCCGCATCATTCGCAAAATAATTATTTTCAGCATAGCCCTGCGATTGGTATCCTACCCCGATTGCATAGAGGAATGGATTATTCGGATGGTTCGCTGTTCCTTCGTAATAGTTGTTGTACACATGAACTTGACCGTAACGTACTCGTGGTGCACGCTGACCTACATTCCGATAAAAGTTGTGATGGAAAGTAATTCTTTCTTTGCCAGCATCCCCACTAAAGCTATCACTTCCACCTACAAGCGTCGTCTTGTCGTGATCATGGAAGTAGTTATAAGATACGGTAATCATGTCGGAGGCATTCGTCATATCCACAGCACCGTCGTGTTGTTGATACTTGCGTCCAAAATAGGTGTGATTCGGATCATCAAGGCCACCTAAGTCACTAAATGTATTGTGGTCGATCCAAACATGAGTGGAGCCTTTAACCGAGATGCTGTCATAAGCGGAGTTCCAATTCCCCGCCTCGCCATCCGTTGGATCCCACTGCGGGAAATAATCGAATGTGTTCCGGAATTCGATGTTCCGGATAATGACATTATCCACATTCTCTACGTTCAGATTGCCGCCGAGAATCTTCGCATTGGTGCCTGGCAGACCGACGATCGTCGTATTTGAACCGACATTAACTTTGATTTGTTTGCTCTGATTACTTGCCGATCTTACACGTGCCTCTTCCAAAGCGCCGCCAGGCAATGTTTTACCCCAAACGGCCGGGTCGTATACCCGGAGATAAGCGTCAAAGTCATAAAGTGGGTCTTTGTAGAATTCTATACCTATCGGGTTGTCGTTTTGATCCACATTCATATCTATCGTGCCGTTGATGTAGATCATCTTCGGCATAGTGCCGCCTGGCAATGCTTTCACTAGTTCACTGCGCTTGCTCACAATATAAATTTGTTCCGGATTAGCCGTCGATCCGCCGGTTGTTCCTGTGGTATGGGCTCCCCATCCGTCATTAGGCGTCAGAACCTGTCTGCCAATGTCGTTCTCCCCACTATCGATCACATTTACAATCAATGGCACGTCAATGTCTCCGAAGTTAAAGCCCAGTGTCACTGATCCCACAGGTAGTCGGGAAAGGTAATCTTTCTTGAGGGTATATACATTGCTGGTAACGGTGTAGTCCAACGATCCAAGAACTCCTGTGCCATTCGTGATATTCGTCAAAGCAAATCCGTTGCTCCTGACGCTTACGTTAATATCTGCCTGACTCGCTGGGTTCTTATCAAAGTTGGAGGATGTAACCACTACTGCTGGCGCATAGTTTACTTTCGGCATGATAACCGGAATCGATGGATCCCAGCCACCTAAAATTTGCGGAATCGTCAAACTCGCTTCCTGTCCCGTGAGCTGGGAGGAAATTTGACGTGCGGTTGCATTCGCTCCGTATCCATAGCTGTTATATTCAGAAAAATAGCTAGTTATACAGGAACCCGCACATGAAGCCGCCCAACCCTCTGGAAGAAATTTCTTTGAATCGATTAAAGTGTTGATAAATGTAGCTCTTGCGTAGTCCTTCCAAGGGCGTCCCAAGTCGTAGATCCCTTGTGCAGAAGGGCCATCAACCACTTGAGAATTAAAAAATACATAACCCTTGTCCGTCGTATTTTTCTGCGCTCCTGCCGTAATATGTCCTCCTGCACTCGCGCCGGTCGGGACATTGCTCACAAGCACTAATTTCACATTGTCCATAACGACAGCGGGAGCTTCACCGAAGATGAAATCGACGTCTCCTTCAATAATGCTATTGTGAAAATAATGGCGTCCCTGACTTTTGGCATTTAAGCCGTTGTACAGCGTATCCTGAAAGCCTTTCAATCTTACAGATTCCAATACCGCCATATCGCTTTTGAGTGACAGAGCTACCGCTTGTGCCACTTCATTGCGCGGTCCAGCGCTGTTCTCGATTGTTAAATTGGAAGCGTTAAAGAAGTCTGCCGTTACATCCACCGTCTGGCTCAGGAACGTGTTTCCAGTGTGACCAGGCTTGCCCTGTGTAACCGCTGTCCCTGCGTAATCGCTATACATAATGGTTGTTTTATCCATGCCCGCGCCTACAAGACTTACATAAGGACGATCAACCTTAACCTTTTCGGTAAACGCACCTGAAGCGATATTAATAATCGTTCTTGTGGTATTATTTATCGGAACCTGATTAATAGCGCTTTGAATCGTATTGAATACTTTTACTCCATCAGCCGTTACATTTTTATCAACCGTCAGCACGGCCGCTGGAAGAACAACAAGTTCATCCGTTTCTGGGCTTTCGCCGTTCGAATTTACAGCAGAAACAACATAATAATAAGTGATCCCGTTTGTCACGCTCGAATCGCCAAATGTGGCACCGTAAGTTGAAGAAATGACCGTATATGGCCCTTCAGCAGAAATAGCTCTCTTTACATTGTATGAAGAAGCGCCAATTACCGCATTCCAGGAAAGGCTTACGCTGCCTTCGTTTGCGACTGCTTGGAAGCTTGTCGGTTTAGCTGGTGCACCATTAACCGGAGCATATTGCTTCGCTTTTAATTGATTTGAAATCATGCTTTCTTGTCTATCACTCACAGCAGCTACTACATAATAATAAGTCTTGCCATTCTCCGCTGTGGTATCTAAGTAACTGGTTCCGTTAACATTAGCTAGAGCTGTGTAAGGTCCACCGTTTACCAAACTTCTTTTTACGCTGTATGACGATGCCTTCGTTACTGAAGTCCAGTTTAGCTGATCTTGGTTATTTCCAGGCTCGATGCTCAATAGCGTCGGTGTACCTAACGGTGCTGCAGGGGATGCTTTCTCGAGCAGTTTGGGCTCACCCATACCGCCGACATTCCCGGCTGAAACTCTGTAACAATACGTCGTATCCGAACGCAAGTTCGTATCCAGATAGGAGGTGCTGGTAAGCTTGGGTTTTCCGTTCGTCAATAATGGGACAAAAGGTCCTTCTGGTGTTGTGCTTCTCTCAAGCGTATAGAAGGTTGCTTTATTAACAGGATTCCAGGCGACTGTAAGCTGCCCGTTTCTGACAATGGCGTTAAGACCTGTAATCTCGTCTGAAGGGGGTTCCACGTTATTAGGATAGCCAGACGCATAATACGAATACTCACTTTCACCAGACGAGTTCACCGATGTTACCTTATAATAGTAGTATTTATCGTTAGTCAGACCGGCAGTGTCCGTGTAGCTGTTTGACGGCATTCCTTCTGCAAGCTTTTCATAGATGCCATCAGGGGATTCACTGCGATACACGTTATAAGTATCTGTTCCGCTTGTTGCATCCCAGCTAAGCTCAACCCTGCGGTTTGCGCCTTCGGCTGTCAAGTTCTGTGGTGTCACCGCTTCCTGTTGAGAAACGATGATGTTGTCCACATACGCATTCCCTGTCGATGTACCCGCCATTCTAAAATTGATAGACGCGATATCTGTAACCGGGCTTGCGAATTTGAAATTACCGGAGAAGATGCCATTAATATAAAGATCTGCCGTATTGGCTTTTACATCGGCAACGTACTTCACCGTATACCAGGTTTTCGCCTGGAATTTTTGTGTGCCGCCTGTTAGAGGATCCGGAAAGGCATAATCGGCCTTTAAGGAAAGCGCTATTTTCTTATTACTGTCTAGCAATTCCAAAACGTATGAGTCGCTTACCATAGCGCCTTCCATAAAGTCGAGCTGCGCAGTCATCCCTTTGCCGCTCGCTGCGGTTACTGGCGTGAAGGCTTTATTGAAGCCGCCTCTGCCTGCACCGTCACTGATCCATAATACATTGGTTGTGTTTCCGACTAAAGCAGTCGATGTTTGGCCATAGCTATTTCTAGGGTTACTACTATTAATTACCGTAGAATTGTTCGTAGCTGTAAAAGCAGTAATCACACCGCTGCCAAAAGGTGGAATATACCCTACAGTTAATACTCCTAATGTATTGCCTTCAAAATTATCATTGACAAGAGATGTAACCGGCGCTGCCGCCTGGATTTCAGACGCACCGATAAGCGGCACGTAGGAAGAAAGAAACAGCAGACACAACATAATTCGAAGCGCTTTCATCATCATGTAGTCTCTCAACCTCCTATACTTTTTCGAAAAATATACTCAGATTATACAAGTGGCACACTTATTTCCGCTATAATCATTTGCTCAGATGTTGAATAATTCAGGCTAAACTTGGCGGATCGCGATCAAAGGACCGAACAAGAATTGACTATCACACCCTCCCCTTTTCAAAGGATTTACTACAAAAATGATTATTCGCCCCTCCAAACATAGCCTCAAAATGACTATCTGCATCTCGCCAAACCTTGATACGCTTTGTAACTAACAAGATATGAGAAAATGATTATAGCTGTACAATATTAACGGATATGGATGATGATACCCCAATATTGACACGCAAGATCAAGTAGACAACGCTGTTATCACATTTCAATTCTTTCGTTGATCCTACGAAATCAACAGCTGTGTGGATAGATACGGAGCAGCACATGCACTTCATCCCTTCCGTGTTCACCAACCGCAGCGACTCTGCGGAAGTATTAATCCACTCCCCACACAACAGTGTATACACGGTCATCAAATCCAATCGATCCTTTGCCGATTTAAGCGGACACTGGGCTAAAGAGGACGTGGAAATGCTTGCGAATAAGCTTATTGTTAATAGCTGGAGTAATAACCAATTTGCCCCAGATCGCCAAATTACAAGAGCGGAATTTGCCGCACTCCTCGTCCGTTCGCTCGGACTGCAAGATGACAAGGACAATGCTTATACAGATGTCACAGATCAAGACTGGTATGCCGGGGCTGTAGGTGCAGCCCAAAAAGCGGGGCTCGTTACCGGCTTCGAAGACGATTCATTTAAATCGAACGCCAATATCACACGCGAACAAATGGTCACCATGATCGTTTGATCACTAAAATTCAGCGGAAAAGAAATTCAACCGGGCGGCAGCACCCTGTATAAGTTTACGGATCGCGTTTCCATCTCAGCGTGGGCCCAAGATGCCGTTGAACAATCGCTCGCAGCGGGTATTGTGCAAGGCACGACAGCAACCACTTTTGCTGCGCAAGACAATGCGACGAGGGCGCAAGCAGCTACGATGCTCAAGCGCATGCTTCAACCCTTGCAATTCATTAACTAAGTACAGCCATTCCTGTAATCTGAACTGCACCCCAATTGTTAGTTGTGTTTAGTAATTGGGTGCAGTTCAATGCACAGGCTGCCGTTCTTCGTATGTATTGAGACTTGGCTCCCTTCATCTTGCTCACATAGCCGACCAATTGAGCTGCGACCCGGTCGGGACTGTAGTGGCGGATGCGCTCCTCCACGATCTCCATGCCCGGATACTCGTCGCGGTGCTCCCAAAGATAGGCGATCTCTTCTTTTGACAGTCCCAATTTGATCCGTCGTTGTTGGAATGGCAGATGCGTTCTGCCTTTAATGTCCATAGCCTCGATAACTTCCTCAGTCGTCAACAGCTTGGAATTCGCTTCGCCTTTTTCGTTAACAGCTGTACGAGTTTTGCAGCCAGCGCCTCCGCCGCTTCTTGCTTAAAGCCTGTTTTGAAAGTAAACTATAGGGACTGAGTTGAGAATGAATATGCGATCTGCTGTCCCGCCGAATCGTAAATGTTGGAGCGGATGGGCGGGATGGATACGCCCTTCGCAATCATTGCTTGTCTGACGTTCCTAGAGACTCGGACCCTCGACGAACTGTAGATAAGCAAAACGTACGATTAGTGAAGAGAACAGGAGAAATGTAAGCATTAAAAAGACATTTAACCTAATACTGAATGGCGACGGATTCGAACTTTTTCTTTCGTACTTCGGTTTTATCATTAATTTTCAAAATTTACGCTTCCGAATCCATGAGACCGATGAATTCCCGGATCGGCTGTCGTCTATATAAACGAAGGCATAAATAAACACAAACTAATTTGACGAAGAGGTGTTTTGATAATGGCATTAACGTCCGCATTCACGAGCTTCAACCTGCCTGTAAAAAACGTAGAACAATCGAAAGCGTTCTTCACCGGACTCGGATTCGAGATCAACCCGCAATTCCCCGAGAACGAGAATTCGGTAGCCATCGTGATCGGCGACAACCTGCAGGTCATGCTGATCAATCAAGCATTCTTTAATACGCTCACGGAGAAGGAATCCGTCGATACGAGCAAGTATGCGCAGATGACGATCGCACTGGCCTTCGAGAGCCGGGAAAAGGTCGATGAAATCGTGAATACCGCGGTCTCCTTAGGCGGGAAATTGCACGCTGAACCTGAAGATTATGGGTCCATGTATCATTGGGGCTTCGTGGACTTGGACGGTCATCTGTGGGCCATTAACTACATGAACATGGATGCAGCACAAGGTTAAGGCTAACGGAGAGTGCCCTCGTACTAGGGTACAAAAATAAAGACGCCGGGCATCTTCCCCGGCGTCTTCTTCGCGATGATTAGTTTTGTTCGGTAAAGGCTTTGAAATTGTCCATGATCGCTTGCCAGCCTGCTTGCTGGAACTCGACGGGATTGGAGTTTTCCGCGTCGAACGTTTCAATGACCTTCGTCTTATTCCCTTGATCGACAAAAGCAATATCCGCTCTTCTTCCGTCTTCCATGGTGTAGCCGATCGCCTCATGCCGACTCACGACATCGTAGACGCCGCCAAAATCAAAGCCCATGCTGCCATTCTTAATTAAATAGACAGACCTCGTATCTTCCCAACCGTAAGGGAGATCTGCTAAAGCCCAGGCGTTACCCCACGCAAGAGCCTTTCTAAAGGACACAGGTGTTCTATAATCTGAGGGTGCGTACCGACAAGAAACGGAAGGAGTAGAAACAAGTGAGGTTAGATTCTTAAGCTCATTCCCAGCAACAGTTGTAGCCAGAGGGCGGCTATATCCGCTATTACTTGCTCCTAAAAGCGATGAAACTGATAGCATCTTTTACCGTACGAAAGCGTTCCGCTTGCTCATCAGGGATTTTGATGCCGAATTCCTCCTCGAAAGCCACGACGATCTCCGTCATTGATAGTTCATCTACGGCCAGATCGTCGACAAAGCTGCTGCTTGGTGTTACAAAACTTTCGTTAAAATCGAGATGCTCGATAATGATATCGATTACCTTACGTTGGATAGAAGAACTGGTTGCGCTTTCAACCATACGCTGAACGGCTTGGTTTCCTATTGTTCTTTGCAGCGTTTGGATATGTCCAGCCATAGGGCTGAACGGACTCGATTTAGATGGGGGTGTAATATTCGGGATATGGCTTTTTTCTTGCGCCTTATGTGTACTCAATTGCTGATGTCTCGACAATTTTAAGTCCTCCTCGCAGGTGAATTCCAAGTCAATAATGTGGAAGCTCAAAGAATTATTCGAGAAATATGATTAATTTCCTCCTTATTTCTTTCAAAGAGGATTACCCCGTTAATCTGCCCGTTACTTTAATGGAATCAAAAAAGAGCTGCTTCAATGCAGCTCTTGAGCTATAGTTGCCGGTTAGCGTAAACTACTTTAGGAGACAAGGTCATCTAACCGTCTGGTAAACGAGGCCTATGGCTCCAGAATCAAATGTCTTGTTTTCGATAAGTTTTAGCTTGATCTTCTCCTTGAGACCTTGGAATAACGGCAACCCGCTGCCGATCAGGACGGGAGAAACCGTAATTTTATACTCATCTATTAAATCAAGCTGCATAAGGTACTGTGCTAACCTAGGACTGCCGAGGATGATGATATCCTTGCCTGGCTGCTGTTTGAGGTTCTTGATCTCTTCCTCGATATCTTTTTTCACCAGTCTAGAATTATTCCATTCGACTTTCTCCAGCGTCGTGGAAAAAACGATTTTGGCTGTCTTTTCGATCCACTCGGCATGATTCCGTTCATGCTGTGAAGATGATGGGTTCGAAGGCACAGATGGCCAGTAACTGTACATCATCTGATAAGTCCCACGTCCCCAAATGACAGTGTCGGCAGTACTCAGAATTTCTGTCGCGTGTTTCTCCAAATCAGCATCGTAGGAAACCCAGCCAATGTCCATTTCACCGTTCGGCCCTTCTACAAAACTGTCAAGCGATGCGTGCAGAAATAGAACGAGTTTTCTCATTTTCAGTTCTCCTTTTTTCATGAGGGATATCTACATTATTCATTAACTACTCATCTAAACTGCCCATTCGTAATCCTGCACATATGACTGCTAATTAAAACGAGTTTTCTCATGTCCGGTTCTCCTCCGATCTCGAATTTATGTTGTTTGATTCTTTGGCTGTTGTGTGTTTTGTCCTGCTGTTACGTCCATTATAAATCATTACGTAACGTAAGGTTCAAGGGGAAAGCTGATTTTTTTTGCAGACAACAATGTTGAGCTAAACTGCCCCGTTAGCGGAGTGGAGGGCTGCCACGCACCCCCTCGGATGTTAATCTATCGTTCTGCGTTTGCGTAATGACTTCGTATACCTTACCAGCCAATATAGACTTCACCTTTCAATGCAAACTTTATCTTATTCAGCTATCGTTTCCAGTTGGTGTTCGTCTATAAGTATAGAGTGAAATGTTTAATCTTTAGATTTTAAATAAACAATCAAACTAATAAATGCTAATACAATACACGGTAAATAAAAATATTCCGCACTATCTTTAGATAACCCCCACCAAATTCGGTCTCCACTAGTTATTTGGGCAGTGAGACCAATAAAGTAAATTGCCAAAAGTATACTGGCGACCATTACAAAGACGCTCAATTTACGCATTATCTCCCTCACTCATTTCCATTTTTTTGTTCTCCTAATGTTTACGCTGTCAATTATCAATTGTTGCGGAAAGATTTTATTCATTGTACGGATTAAATCTCCTCTCAACCCTTATCAGATCATTTCCTGCAACTAACAATCCTTTTTCTGATAGCCGTATCATAAGACATCGTGTAAAATGCTTGAAATTAATTCGAATATGTCTTCTAGTTACTTCATTTATTGTAGGTAATTTTACATTCATAAGCCACTCACATATTACCGAGAGATGTACCTTCCCCAACTCCACCATTGCAGTTACAGTAGTAGCTATGCGCTCATCTTCTTCTGAACTAAACACTTCTGGAGCACTTTCAAGTATTGAGTTTAGTCCACTCCACACCAACTTGCACTCTTCTAACCCTACGAACCTGTTGCGGACACATTCTACAAGGGCATCAGAAATATGGGCTGCTGCATGTGCCCAACCTTTTCCTTCTACATAGCCACGAAAATCCTTTTCGCTCTTACAATAGGTGATTAGCGAATTCATTATGTTACGAACTTTATTTTCAGTTAAGTATTGATCCCTATTATCACGGATAAGCAACAAAGCAACTAATAATGAGGAGAACGAACGGAAAAAGATACTATCTGTGCCTACTTCCCCAATCCTATTGAATAACATATTATGAGACATAGCATTATCGAGCAATTTCACTAATTGTTCATCTGGAAGTAACTTTTTTTCCAATAGCCAATTATCTAGTATCCTATACGCTAACTTATCACGTAATTCTGGATCTGTAGAAGCAAGTAAATCAACAACTTGCTTAACCATCGAATATTCATCTATTCCTAGTGGTAGAGAAAAATTATTTCCCACGATTATTCTTAATTCTTCTTTGAGCACTTTCTCAACTCCAATTTCTCATTCATTTCTTCCAAACAGTAAAAAAATCAAGGAGCAGTTGCCGAGGCAGAACTGCTCCTTGTTTTGTTCAATTATTGTTTTTTGCCAGTTCAAAATCACTTTTTATTTTGGACTAACTTCTATTTCAGTGACGGCTAGTTGTTTTCCTGAAACAGCGTCGATCATTACTAATATTTGATTACCCAAAGGGAAAACGCCTTTTACAACCCAGGCTGGTTGACCTGGCAATTTAACTCCAGCATCAATCTGCCATTCCTTATTGAAAGTTGCTTCCCATTTTACGTTTGCATTTGGTTCTGTTTCTTTTGCAATTTTAATTGCAGTATCTTTGTTGATATATCCATCTTCGATTTCTGTAAGAGCTACTTCGCGGTGGCTCGCTTTTATACCCTGAAGTACCTGTAATTGTTGACTATACACTTCTATTAGTGCATCGAGATTTTGAGGTATCGCGTCTGTACCTGTTACCGGTTTTAAAATTGCGACTTTTTTAGCACTATCCCAGTCTATCTCAAGAAATAGGGTATTAGCAATATCACGAATAGGTACATATTGAGTTCCTTGATAATGGATGCTTTGAGGAAGACCGACCTTATCACCTGCACCATAATAGTTATCACCCTTCAGTGTGTCTCTGTTTTCACCTGCAAGGTGATATGCGAATGGCACTACTTTCGCTTCTATTTTGTACTCTGAGAATGCATATGCAGTGGCACAACCGATAACTGTTGCAAGAACGACTGTAGTTATGACTAGCTTCTTTTTCAAAATGTTCTCCCCCTATTATAAAAAACAACCTTCCTACGATTATAACGCATTAAGTATTTTAATTGTTCCAGTACAATACTGGAACTTTGTGGGTCATCATGAAGGCTATTAGCGTTCCCCCAAAGATATAATCAATCACAAATAACCTATTTTTATATAAATTAGCGATAGCAAAAATAGATTAGTCGTAATATTTTTACGCCAGATAGAAAAAAAGTCTTTTGTCGAATTATGTAAAAAAATTATTGATATTTATATATTCTTCTGCGATACTTTTAAATGTAAGTAAATTAATGGGAATAGGGGTATTAATTATTATGGATTTTATGTTAAATAATCTGCACAACGTTTTTAACCATGTACCTGTAGCAATGTTAATTTTCAGTTTTATCTTTGACCTAACCGCTGCATTATTTAAGAGAAAGGAATGGAATTTCGCGGGGTTACTCTGCTTGGCTGTAGGCGCTTTGGGAGCAACTGCAGCAGTACTCACTGGACCTGCTTGGACAAAAAATCCACTTTTTCCAGACCACCAATTATTCGGACAGTTAACGATGGTTGCAGCTATTCTCCTCCTATTGACTCGATTAGTCTTCCGCTTTTGGAGAACGTTGGATATCGGGAAGAATCCTTTTTATTTAGCTGGAGCTCTTGTCATGGTGATTCTTGTAGCATACACTGGTCATCTTGGCGGAGAAATGATTCATAAGAAGGCCCCAATCCCTCCTGCTAAAGTTGAAGCCGTCCAAAAATAGCAATAGTAATAGCATGGAGCTACTTTGGTTAGCGCCTTCTTCATTTGCTCCTCGTTGGCTCGAATTCTTTTGTAAAGAATACTCTTTATCAAATTACGAAATTCATTGTAATTCCTCGTGAATAGTAAGAACCTTTGTTTATGTCCCGAGTACCTTTCAAAACAAATACGAATCTGGCGAGTGCCTCCGGATTCGTATTTGCCTCTATATTGAAGTCATGTTAATGATCCCCTAATCAAAATTAGCAAATCCGTAAACCAGTATCCCTACGGTTACCCAAGTTACGTAAGTATGATAAGACTTGATCTGCAGCCTGGCTTCATGCAGGATGTTACATTTGCCTTTCGGCGCAGATAAATTGGTGGCGGATACATGGTGCCCGTTACCGTAATGAAGCTGCCGATATTCACCACGGCGGCCAATCAGGATCCGTTCTTAATCCTTGATTTCTATGTTGTGCTCATTACACCATTCAATTACTAATTTCCTTATTTTACTTTCTTTGAATGTGTACCACTACTTATCAACGCCAAGTTCTATTATTCTATCTTTAAATCTTCGAAAAGCTCCTCTTCCTTGTATGGAGTCATACAGTTCTTCTCTACTCTTTTGATCCTTATTACCTAAAATAAACTCTTCCATGATTTCATACTTCTGAAGTTGTTTCTTAATGTAAAGTCCACGTAAACCCCGTTTTCATCCTCAATTATGCTGATAGCCTATCTAAAACACAACATCCCACTAAAAATATACAGTTAGAAAAAATTTCCCAATGTTAGAATGAGTAGCATGATAACTATTCAATCCATTCGACTCATTAGGGGTGTGCTCAAACATGTATCTATCTCAATCAGCATGGCGGGATAAACAAAAAACGTATTCCGAATTACAACCATTTTTCTAATAAGGATTGCGGTTTAGAGAAATACTTTTATGTAATAAGACAGGAGGTGCACAATAAACATGAGCAAAACTAAAGACACCAACAACCCAAAGCATACAGTATCATCAGGTAAAACAGGAGAACAAAAGAAATCGAAGTAGAGCTGATACGATTCCGGTCAAAATTTAAAAATGCGTATAACTAATCACAATTCTCAATAAAGGAGCATTTGAACATGTCTGATTCGATAAAACCCAACGGCTCACAGCATGCCGCACCACCATCGGATGATCCGAAGAAGCAGGGTAGATCTGCAGCTAAGAAGAAATCGAAGTAAACAAATATGTATAGGCCGCTGGTTGGTTTTTGGTCATCCGGCGGCCTCGTAGTTTATTGAAATACCGGGAATTATCATTCTTCCTCAGTTCAACATACTATTCATTATCCACGGACCAAACTCAGCCCCGCACCAGACACATCCCCGGTTAAGAAATTCATTGGATTAATCCAACTTGTTTTTCATTAAAATTAGTCAAGATACCCAACTTCCATTCCGAGTTCTTACCCTTGAGATACCCCGTATATATCGGTGAGGCATCATCACCACTTATATAAATTATGTTCGTCAATATATTAATCCCTCACTCTCCTAATTGCGAATATGCTCATAATGTTTGTATAGCCCGACAGTTTCCGAAGCGACAGAACTGCTCCATATTTTTGTGTGCTGATAGAACAACTAAAAAGGCTGCACTCTCATCAATTATGATGAGAAGAACAGCCAGTTACTCAAACTTGATTTTTGGGGATACCATTTAAACTTGGAACATAATCAGCGGCCTTCTCGCTCGTCAACGTTTGTGCTTCCTCAAGGAAATTGGCATGATTTTGCTGATTGTTTTTACTATCTGCTCGGTTATCTTCGCGGTCATATTTGGGATCTGCGTCATTTTTGGGCATAGATTTCACCTCCATCGTCTCGAAGTTAGTATGAGAATTTAACTTGTATTTTATCCCAGTTGATTCGTAAAGTCCCTAAAAGACGCTCTAATCTTCTCTGCAAAACATCCAAAAAAATCAGACCATCCATAACTATAGCCTCTTACTTTATCTTTATTTTTAAGTAAGTAAGAGCTATCAGGAATAATCAGATCTATGCCCAACTAGCTTTCATCTGGAAATTTGGATCCACAGTCGATAATGATGAGATTGTCGTTATAGTTAAATTTAGTTAAATTTCAGGTGAAAATCGACGCTTGATAATGGTACATATAAAACACTTCGTTTTTTTACCTTTTAAGACTTGCTCATTTTCGCAAAGTAAACAGCGCATGTGATGTGATCACCTCTGTTGTATTATGTCCAAAAGAAATAATCAAAAATTCACTTTTCAGTTAGTTTCTTCTATATTCAGTTATAACTATCGAGTTAGATTGGACATAATATCGAGAATGAAAAGATTCTAAAATAAGGGGAAGGTCATGGAACATACTCATAACGGAGATATGAAAGATACATTGGCAGATAATTATATACCGATGACTTCCATTAGAAGCGGTGTTGGCGAAGAGGTTAGCCACGATCTTTTCTGCTATACTAATCAGATCGTAAATATAAGCTTAGTGGGCACTGCCGAAGATTGGGTGTTAGTTGATACAGGTATGCCACAATCCGCAAACCATGTATTGAAAATAGTTGAAGATCGTTTTGGCGCAGAGTCAAGACCAAAGGCAATTATTTTAACACATGGTCACTTTGATCATGTTGGCGCTGTTATTGACCTAGTAGTGGCTTGGAATGTATTCGTCTATGCTCACGAGTTAGAATTACCTTATTTAACAGGACAAACCAGTTATCCGGAACCTGACGGTTCCGTTGAAGGTGGTATTTTAGCAAAGATATCACCTTTCTTTCCTAATGAACCCATCAATCTTGGAAGTCATGTTCGGGCTTTACCCTCTGATGGAAGTATCCCCGGCATGCCAGGATGGCGATGGATCCATACATCAGGACATACACCTGGGCATGTTTCACTGTTTAGGGATATGGATAGAGCACTTATTGCAGGTGATGCCTTTGTAACGGTTGAGCAAGATTCACTATACAAGGTTATCACTCAGAAGAAGCAGTTAACAGGTCCTCCGGTATATTTTACAACCGATTGGCATGCGGCTGAGCAATCCGTTAAAAAGCTAGAGGTTTTAAAGCCGAGTGTAGCTATTACCGGTCATGGAGTACCTATGTCTGGCGAGGAACTTACAAGCGGATTGTCTCAATTGGCGGCCGATTTTAAACGGATAGCTGTCCCCGGCCATGGACGATATGTAGATAACAAGATTCAGTAATAGGATATATATAGTCAGATCAATGGTTTTCGATATGATTATAGCGGTTCAAGTATTCAAAAACGATTGTGAAATAGTAGATATATAGTATTCTCAGGAGGGTTTTCAATCCAGGGCATTTGCCAAAAGCGCCTGAGGAATTCGATGATATTCCTCTAGCTCATTCAGTATATGATTAATAAAAGTAGGTGAAAGACCAATTTAGAAGTGCCTTAATAAATTGAGTTTACATACACTTCGATAATAAATTTGTTTTCCCCTTCCTTATCAGTCCATGATCTTCCTTCAAAATTTGCATCTTACTACCACTTGCAGCAATATCTTCATTATGATCAGAAACTTTAAATAAATGCCTCTTATTTGTGCCGCCCTTACGCGCATTAATATCTTGTTGTCCGACAGCAGCGTCGGATCTCAAAGATGGTACGATTTGCCCTCCTCGTAGCCCCTGTTTTCCACCAACTTCTAAGTTAATACGGAACGAAACGGAGCATGATAAGTTTTGTACGACAAATATAAGCTGAGAGGGGAAAAGACATAAGTGAAAAAGTTTCGTACGTTAACATTGGCGGTAGCTTTTACGGCAGCATTGAGCTTTGGTGCAGTTGGTGCGTATGCAAATACAGGTACTTCGGGGACAATAGGGACCAGTACTACCACAACATCGGGCTATACGGGGAGCAATTACGATACAATATCGGGGACTAGGACCACTGACGGAAAATCGGCCGGAACAGTGACTGGGACTACCCCAACTACAACACCAACATACGGGACGACAGGCAATACGTACACTGGCCAAAGCACCAACGGTTCAGGCGTCGTATCAAACACTAACCGCAGCAATTATGATATGTCATCCTATCGTGCTAAGGCCACTAAGGTAGACGACAATGATATGGATTGGGGATGGCTTGGTTTAGTAGGACTATTAGGCCTTGTAGGACTTAGAGGGAATAATCGCGGCAGAAACGAAAGCTATAAATAATATCCTATTTTTTTATTAATGAAGAAATACCTCTATTCGACCTTTTATCTAACTTTTTATACTTAATAATAGGACAGGCTAATGTAAATCACCTATAAATTTTTTATTATAGGTGATTTTATAATTTTGACTACTACTCCTCAAAAATAAGTCTCAGTTATAATTCCTCGATGAATAATGGTACATATAAACAGGATTATATCAATAACGATTGCGTAACTTAATGCAAGAGATGATAACGTGTTTCTACTGCGTCCATTCCATTAATTATGACGTTGGGAAATTCCATGTTGATTCCCGTTCTACCTTCTATTCGCAGGTGCTTTCCCATTGTTCTGCCACTCATCGGTGATATTTACAAAAATGAAAAGGGTATCTACATGCATGGATTGTGTGATAGGAACACTATGGCGGAGTCACTGTTTAGTTCAACTTTTATAAGTATCCATGAATTTTAAGGGTGCATTCAGACATAATAGTACAGTTAGTAAATAATTAATATTAGAAGGAGCTTATAAAATGGGAATTTTAAGTGGAAATCCAAAAGATGAACCTCTGCACTACGGCGAAATTTTTAGTGTATGGCAAGCTTCGACAGTAGCAAAAGGCGCATTATCTTGCTATCAAGCTTATTCAAATCACTCAGGCGACAAAGAACTAAAAAAGGTTCTGGACGATCTTATTGATCAAGCAAAGTTGGAAATCAAAGAGCTGGATAAAATTCTTATTGATAACGGAATTTCACCAATTCCTATGCTTCCTGAAAGACCGTCAGTTAAACTTGAAGAAATTCCAGTTGGTGCAAGATTTACAGATCCTGAAATTTCCGCCAAAATTGCATCTGATACTTCACTTGGACTAGTTGCTTGTAGTCAAGCAATGGGACAAGCTATTAGAGAAGACATTGGCGCTCTTTTTGCGAAGTATCATATAACTAAAACAGCCTTAGGATTAAAAATATTAGAAATGAGTAAAGAAAAAGGTTGGCTTATTCCTCCTCCACTACAAATAAAAAGACCTGAGACTATTAATGCTTAAGGACTAAGTTTAATAAAGTGTGAGCAGGATCCCTTAACATCAGTGGGATCTTGCTGACTTTTTAAAATTATCTATATAGCTTGATTTTATTCAAATCCGCCTCCATAAATTACCTATAGAAGTGAACTGCCACACCCAGAAAAAAGATTTTTTACGTGTTCTATTTGACATTATCTTTGCGCCCACTCCTCATTTCATCGAATGATTATGTCTTGCCTAAAAAACCTCCGCCGCATGTCAGATTAACTATTCTCTGGAGTTGCCGCCGCATATTCATGCGGCTTTAGCATTCTTTTCCCCGGCATCAGTAGTGCAAGCCTTAGCAAAATGGTCGCAATGCGGCAATGAGTGCGTCAGTCGATGGATACCTGTCCTTATCGTTTACGTCAAAGGGATTTAATAACACATGTCTAAGATCTCTATCGCGAATTTCCGCCTTATGGATATCAGCTAGCGTCCCGTTCATGAGGAAAGCGCATATTTTGCACACATCCTGCAGCTCCTTTTTCATAACAGCGGGACTCACAATCTTCTTGGCAATGTTGAAATCTATTACTTTAACCGTCTCTGGCTTATTGTGAAGTATCATTACATTCTTGGGCAGTACATCATTATGGATATAGCCCGTTTTGTGGAGTTGTCTAATACCCTTGAGGATGTTGATTGTAATCTCTACACTTAAGTCCTGATCCCGCTTATTGGTGAAGGTATTATGAAAGTCATCGCCCAAAGTCGTCCCCCGGATATACTCAGTGACCAAATAGCCTTTTTCCCCGATTTCAAAATAATCATAATAGCGTGGCAAAAACTCACCAACCCGGTAACTCTGCATAATTCGCGCTTCGCGTCTTGCCGCCTCACGGTTGGAAGTCTCTTTGATTGCCAGCTGACGTCCTTTCGAATCATAAGCTTTATAGACCTTGCCTAAAGCTCCGGACCCTATCAAGTTAAGATCAACGGTATATCCACCCCACATGTTTCGCATCATCGGCCCCCCCTATTTCTACTAGATTGATAGATTTATTTTATGTGGACCGTGCAAAAACTGCTTGGGCTTCTTAATAAGCAAGACAAAAATGAGTCATTTCATAACATAGCTGACCCAAAGACTAAAGATTTGAAATTCATATCTGACAGAAAAGTAAAAAGGAAATCGCACGCTCATAATTCAGAGCTTATCCGTTGGAAACCGCACGGCAGCAAATGTTTCTTTCAGCTTGTAGTACGATTTCTTCAACCGTTCGTGTGTTTGAGGATAGTCCCACCCTTTCCATTGATAGAACGGCATGTCATTGGCGCGAAGCACGCCGTTGTTTGCAGATGGCAGGAAGTCAGCAATTGCGCCCCCCCCTGGATGCTGGGTGGTGTCTTCGTCCGGTTCTGGCCTATAGGTGACGACTGCAACGTGGAAGCCTGGAGTTTGCACGCTTGCATCAAGGCCTTTCTCCCTAATGTTTCCTACCGCTTCATGCATGCTGGGATCTTTGATATTGAGTAGTTGCCAGGGAATGCGCAGCTCGACAATTGCATCCTTGGCATTCACAGCCACATCCGTAAGAGAATCGTATTGCGGACTGTCCGGGTCACCATCGCCGAAGCGAAGTAAACCCGTTTCGTAGGATTCGAAGGGAATAAACGCAGCGTCACCTTGCCGATTCGGAATCGTCAACGGCTTATTTAACGTCAGCATCTGTTTGTGGAATACGCCATTGTTTTTCTTGTCCGCATATGCGGTCTGCGGAATCATGGCCAGCATGCGGCCATACTGCAGTTCGTGCAGATCGTAATAGCTGTCAATCCATATCCGGGAGGTGTTCGGTCCTTTGACATCGATCGCAAAATCAAATCCGGCATCGCTTGTCAGTCCTCCTCCCGACATCGCCGTCTGCCCTTGATCTGGCACCGTATTGAGCAGGAACGTCGCATTAGTTCTCGTCCAATCAAGCGACTTATCGCTCTTACCGAAATCGAGGCGGAAATATACATACCGTTCGTCACTCGCCATATACAGACGGTCGATTTGGCGCTGCTCGTCATAACCGTCCTTATATTTCCGCAGGGCGCTTGCGCCAGTTTTTCCAGCAACAGCAAGCGGTTGAATAC
Organism: Paenibacillus allorhizoplanae; assembly: GCF_927798215.1. Lineage (NCBI taxonomy): Bacteria > Bacillati > Bacillota > Bacilli > Caryophanales > Paenibacillaceae > Paenibacillus > Paenibacillus allorhizoplanae. The sequence continues at coordinate 96,353 of NZ_CAKMMW010000020.1, read as the reverse complement.
CGGCTCTCTCCCAGTCCTCCGTATTCCCATCCACTTTCACAATTAGCTCCGAGGCGCCAGAATCGAAGCTCATCAATCCGAAGTTTTGCTCACTCGTCTGAACGTTCGACCAGAACGGACGGCGATCTGGATTGTCGTAGTCCATGTTGTTCCAAGTACGCTTGAACCACTCGTCCTGCCAAGAGAATACGAGTCCGCCGGCCATCCCTTCATGATAGATATCTTCGAACAATCGACTATCGATCTCCCCTTGCTCCTCCTCGGACAAAAAGCCCTGATTCCAGCCGCTGACATTGCGGTGCGTCATACCGCGAGATGCGGGAACGCCGAACTCCGCAACGACGACAGGCATCCGGTGTACCTGTTTCAGATCCCTTAGGTAACCTGCGTAATTATTCTTTTGTCCCCATTCATCGATATAACCAGTGTACTTCGTTTCGTAGTTCATGAAGTCCGGATAGTATGGATATACATGATAGGATGCGAAATAGCCGGCTTTGAGGGACGGTGTTGGCCAGATGACGTTCGGATTGATGAATACCGCATCCTCCTTAGCACTCGGTTCTGCCGGATGTTTCAACGGATCGGTCGTCACCCAGTTCGTAAAACTAATGGGCCGTTGCCATGTGTATTTTTCCGTTTCATACTTGACCGTATCGTCCATCGCTTTCGCTAGCCACGTCTCGAATGGGGATGCCATTTCCGTCCGGAAGTATGTACCTTCGAAATCTGGCGCATTCACATGCTTGGCGTTCGTAGAGATAACAATATCAGGATCCCATTCGACCCCGATGATCCAGCCGAGTACATACTGCGAAATGTCCGCTGTATACGAGCCGGAAGCATGGCCAGGCCTGTCAGGAATTTTGGCGTTCCCGTGAATCACGTCAATGGTGCGTCGTGTTTCCTCGGCGAAATCTTGTGAATTCTCATTAGCAAACACATCTCCTGACGCGAGAAGCTTGTCCTCGTTCATCCAAATGCCCTGCAGGACATAAAGCGGATTTGCCGCCTTGTCATTGTACGCTTTAAGCGCCTCGTAAAAAACTGGCGGATGCAGCGTATAAATACGCACCACATTCGCATGCATGTCGCCGATATGCTGAAACCAGCGCAAATACTCGGCTTTCGTTATCGCCGTTTCACCTGGGAAATGCCCCGGTTTGGCGATGCCCATATTGACGCCCTTAAGCAGCAAATCTTGCGGCACGCCATTGTGGTACACCTGCAAATATTGGCTCCCGACGTTTGCTGGAATCGTTAATCCATCCACCTTCACCGTCTCCACATGTTCGCGCGGAGCGAATATTCCAGACACCAAAACCGTCGCGGTAACCCCTACAAGCAGCGCAATGACGGCAGATGCAATAATAATTTTCCGTTTCATAAGAGCACTGTACCCAGCTTTACGTATTTTTCTCATTTGCCGGTGCCTCCTTGACTTACGGAAATGCCTTTGCGAACCATATCTCCCCACTCTTGCCGTTTACCGAAAATCGCTTGCACAAGCCCTCGGCAACGCCATATCGTTTGGATTGGCCGATACCAGAATGATTCCGACAGCGCCCACCAGAACAACCGTGATACATCTGCCACTCGGTTGTATCTACCCATTCCCCATTCTTCAAGCAGTACCGCACCCATCGATAAAAATGAGCCGTACAAAATCATGGCGGCGAGCAGCAGCGCACTAAAAGCGATGTTGACGTCGCCGATCAACAAATGAACGACAAGGAACACATAACCAAACAATTCGACAACAGGACCGAGCAACTCGACGAACAGAAAATAAGGCATCGACACAAGTCCGATACGGCCATAACGCGGATTGAGCATCATACCGCGATGTCGCCATAGACTCTCGAACAAACCACGATGCCAACGTATACGCTGCCGCTTCAAATACTTCAATTGCTCCGGCGCTTCCGTCCAGCACACAGGATCGGGAATATAGGCGATGTGCGCCTTGCTCTTCTTTTGGCGAATCAAGCGATGCAGCCGTACAATTAGCTCCATGTCTTCTCCGATCGTACCGGTCTCGTAGCCACCCGCTTCCAGCAGCCAATCTCTGCGAAAAACGCCGAACGCGCCGGAAACGATCAGCAGCATATTCATCTTGCTTAATCCGATACGTCCCATAAGGAATGCCCGAAAATATTCGATTACCTGCATAACAACGATAGTGTTGCGAGGTAAACGAACATCTTCACCAAGATATCCACGGTCGACGACGCTTCCGTTGGCGATGCCGACACTACCGCCGCAAGCAATGATTTCTTCTCCAGGCTTTGCTTCCACGATCGGCTTCATAATTTTCAGAAAAGCGTCCGGATCGAGCACCGTGTCACCGTCTAGCGAAACGACATACGGATAATGTGCAAGATTGATTCCCGCATTCAACGCATCGGCCTTGCCCCCGTTCTCCTTGTCGGCCAACTTGAGGTTTGGATGAATGCGTGACTGGTATATGCCGCGAACCAGCTTCGTCTCTTTGTTTAATCCTGACCAACGTACTTGATGCTGAACTTCGAACATATCAAACTCATCGATCATGTTCTGTTTCGTCGCGTCTTTGGAGCCGTCGTTCACGACGATGATCTCATAGGTTTCATAATTGATGCCAAGCAAAGAGCGGACACTATCGACGATATTGAGCTCTTCATTATAAGCTGGCACAAGGATGGACAAGGGTGGACTGAAGGATGAGTTCAGGATTTCTTCGTTTTGAAAAGACAGTGAATTTGCTTTTGTACGAATTGTACGAATCGCGACGAAGAACAGTAATATGTAAAAGAGCATAACCATAAGGATGTAAATGACAATAACAACCGATCCAATAACTGAAGCCAAGGTGATCCATTCACTCCACGTTTCGTTCATAGCTTCTCCTTTCCAGCATCTCTTCCGCCGCCTCACGTGCATAACGATCGGCATGCATCGAAGCGATGCGTGCGAGATGTGCATCGCCTTTCGAATAACGACCAATTGATTGGGCAGCTTCAATACGGACGGCATACCGATCGTCACCGATCATTTGTTCCAGAAGCTTTTGGTACTCCGCATTCCTTACCTCCCCCATCAACCGTGCGGCCATCAGCCGTTCCTCCCATGGATATTGACGCCAATCGGAATAACGAACATAATGAGCTTCCTCCGCTTCCTGACTCAAATACCCGAAACCCGCTGCCGCTTTTAGCGCACGAATGCGCAGTTCATCGGACGGCGAGCACAACAGGCGCTCAATCAGGGCAAGATAATGTTCCGTACGAATATTACGGGTCCGCAGTACATCGAGAAGGTTACGCTGCAACAAGTCATTCCCCATATCGAACCGATCAATCAGCTCCTCAAGCAGTTCCGTTCCTAGCGCCATTAACAATTGTCGGTAACGGTGATCGGATAACAACGGCAGCGGTCCGTGTACACCGACCAGCCAATCCAGCAACTTCTTGTCCTGGAGTACCGCTAACACCCGCAAAGCCGCAAACAACTCCTCTGGCTTAATCCGTTTGCCTTTCACAATTGCGGAAACTTCCTCATGAAGTCCTTTCATTCGAAACAAACCGACTTGAGCAAGAGTATGCAGCCGTACTTCTTCCTTACGGTCATTCAAACGGTTTCGATATAACGGTCCATACAACTCTTCAGCGAGACGATACACCCGCTCGTGTTCCGATTGCGTTCCCCCAACGCGAAGCCGATGGGTCAAATACGCTTCAAGGGCGCGCCATTGCCACGGATGATGCGGTGAAATCCGACGCGACGGCTCTCCCATCGTCACATAGCGTTCGATCGGTGAATCCGGCATCGAAGCGATTGACGACCATACTGCTATCTTGTTTCGTCTTTTGTTAAACATCCATTTTCGGGTAAGCAAATAACAATAAAGGGCGAGTAGCAAACAGATCCAACAAATGCAAACTAGCAGGACTGCATTAAAGGCTGTTGAATCGTTCATCGGCTTCTCCCCTGCAAGAGACGCCGTATACGAGCTTCAAGCTCTGGCAGACGAAACGGTTTCGTGACGTAATCATCCGTGCCCGCCCGGATGGCCTGCGCGATTTCCGTCTCGTCGCCATTACCAGTCAGCATCAGAATGCGATATTTATCAGCCGGATAGTCTGTGCGCAAACGAGTTAGCACTTCCATACCATTCATACGCGGCATCATTCGGTCAAGAATGAGCAAGTACGCATGCTCTCCGTTATGCCATACGTCCGAGAAGAAAGCTTCCCCGTCCGCAAATGTACGAATTTCCAGCCCTTCTCCTCCAACAATTTCCATATCGCGTAGGCGTCGCTCCAGCATGTTACGGATTAGCGGGTCGTCGTCGATGACGGCTACACGGCAAGCTCCTTTGCGCTGAATGTCTACAACTGTATGGGCACCGCTCAAGCGATTGCGAAGGCCAAGCTTCATATCCCTCATTGCTTCACCCAGTGCGGCAATGCAAGCATCAGGGTCATACGCCCCATCCAAAGTCGTGAAAACATACGACAGCGACATGTTGACGGCATCCCCAGCGATCTCAAATGTATGGGCGGTAAACAATTCCGACAACTGATTTAATCTCAGCGATATGGTTTCCAACGTGCCTTCTCTTCCGAGAAGTACGAAACGGTCCCGCTCCCATCGGACAAGCAGTTCGTCCGTCCGGATATGCGCTCTCAGCCACCCGGCGGTATGATGTAAATAACCGTCTGCCGCCGCATGGCCATATCTCTCGTTCAAGCTGCGAAATGCATCAATATCGAATTGTGCCGCCCAATACGACTTTCCTTCAGCAATTGCCTCCTGGCTGATTTGCTGCCACCGGATTCGTAAATATTGAGTATTATAAAGTCCAGTTAACTCGTCCGTCAGGATCATTCGGCTGATCGCTTGCTTCCGGCGCAGCTTGTTCAGGACGCGTACGACAAACTCATTAAGATCGAAGGGCTTGGAAATGAAGTCGTCCGCGCCCGACTGGTATGCTCTGATGCGTACATCCGTGTCGTTCTGAGCGCTTATTAGCAAGACAGGCACCATAAAGCGTTGCGACCTCTCCTGCAGAATGGTTAGTAAATCAAAACCGCTATGGCCTGGCATGACGACATCCAATACGATACAATCTGGCTTAAGCTCATAGAACCATTTGATCGCCTTATCCGGATAAGGTGTCGCCAGGACGATGCATCCCTCTTGTTCCAACCGCTCTTTTATCAATTGAAGAAAGGCCACATCGTCATCGATCAGCAGGACGAGCGGGCCAGGCACCTCGGAAATCATAACGGGAGCCAGGGGTTCGGCTTCCACGGCTGCTGCGGATTCCCGAAACGATTCCATAGCGCGATTAGAAATATTCTGTTCGCCTAGTGTATCAGTTGCTTTTCTTAACGCCATAATTGATTGGATAAAGCGTTCAAATTCCGCCAATGTCCATAAACGCAAACCATCTTCTGTAAGATCAATCAACAACTGTTCGGCCACTTCCGTCCATTCTTGCAAATCAATTGTAGCCGCTGTTCCTTTAATCCTATGCAGCAACCCGTAAAGGTCAGCTTCCCGGATCGGCTCGTTCGCGGAACGCCACGAAGCAATCGTTTCGTCGAATTGCCTAATAAACAGTAGCTGAAATTTCGTCATATCACTCTTCCTTTTCTCACTAGGTTATAGTCCATTCATTACTTATACATTATAATCAAAAAATCATTTCAATCGCCATATCCACTGAACGAGAATTCTTTCCCTAGCTTCAAAGTTTAAGTTAAATTACAAATTTAAAAGTTTACAAGAATAAATCCCGAAGGATCGAATTTTCTTTTGGATGGAGCCTAGGAGGTTCGGTTTAACTGAAGATTTGAAGCTGGACCATCAAGCGAAAGTCTCCAGATAAGCTAGTATATCCTTGTTTGCACTTGAAAGCCCTCACAAATCTTTGATATTCAGTTGTTCATCAATTCTCCTACTCTCTTATTCCACAGGCTGCTCACTAATGACTTTTATTCTTTCGAAATTGAATAATATAGAAGAAACTAAAACAAAATAAGAGAAAAATATCCCAAGGAGAACAATTAATGATAACTGAACACAAAATCTATTTAAATGCTGCTGAAATTGCTGCACTTTGGGCAGCTTACATGAATGATTCTGTAGGTGTTTGTACAATAGCATCATTTATAAGTCACATTGAAGACCGTGAAATTCAGTCAGTTCTAGAATTCGCCCTTAGCCTATCAAATAATCATCTTCAAAAAATAATATCCCTTTTTAACGAAGAGCAATATCCAGTACCTGACGGATTCCAACAGGAACATGACGTTATAACAGAAGCCCCACGATTGTTTACAGACGATTTCTGTTTATTCTACATTCAAAATATGGGCAAGATTGGTTTGGAATTCTATACAACAGCTTTATCAAATGCCGCTCGTCTTGATATTTGTGAGTATTTTACTGAATGTTTAAATGAATCAGCACGTTTATTAAATAAAGCCACAGAAATCATGTTATTGAAGGGTACTTTCATTAGAGCTCCATTTATTCCGATCCCCCCGAAAAATGAATATGTTCAAAAACAAAGTTACATGGCAGGTTTCTTTGGTCAACATAGAACATTAAATGTTATTGAGATTTCTAACATTTATTATAATCTTATACAAAATCAGTTAGGCCGGACTTTGCTTATGGGGTTTAGCCAAGTAGCCGGTTCTCAAAAAGTTCGTGACTACTTGGTCAGAGGTAGAGATATTGCAGATAAACATGTCGAAATTTTCGGTTCCCTTCTTAGTAAAGAGTTCCTTCCTTCTGCAAGTGCATGGGATACAATGCCCACAACCTCCACAACTACGACATTTTCCGATAAACTTATGATGTTTCACGCTACTTCATTAATTGCTGATGGAATTGCACACTATGGAAGAAGCTTAGCGCTTAGTCCAAGGAGAGATCTTGCAGCACTTTATGTTCGTCTAACTTCTGAAATTTTAAACTATGCCGAGGATGGGGCCAATATTATGATTGATAACGGCTGGTTAGAACAACCACCACAAGCATCTGATAGAGATAGATTAGCCTCCCCTCAGTAAAGGAGGTGGAGCTCTATTCGTTACGAACGAGCTGAGCAAAAGCATCGTCAGCCATTTGCAGACGCCACCCTCAAGCCAATTCGATCCCAACTTGTCAATGTATCGCTGCTCGTAATGTTAAGTGACACTGCTTTGCCATGTTCACACACCAATGCACCAATGCAAGCATTGACCGGATAAGCCATAACACTCCTGAGGTAGCAGCGGATGGTTTGTATCAACAAAAAAGGCCGGCCCAGAAAGCTCTGGGCCGGCCTTTTTGGCTAGCTTGATTATAAAAGCGGTCTATCAATTAACGTAGCAAAATTGAATTGGTGTCTATGCTCATCATTCTGTGTCGTCATCCCGGTGACGAAGTGCACATGCTTGCCATTGCCGACAGGAATGGCGGGCCCTGTTCTGATTTTTTTGAGATTATGAAAATGATCTAAAAAGTCCGTATTCGATAGATCGATTTCATGAATATGGCTTTTGCCGCTCCGAATCGCTTGCCCTGTTACACCTGCAAATCGATGATTGTGTCTGTCCGCGCCTTCCTCCGCCAGCTTCGTGCTTCCCTCAAATTCATGAACATGCTTCTGACTCTTTCTCGTCGCCTTTTTTTTCATTTGATAATGTCATCCCCTTGGAGTCAAGTCACTTCAAGAGTAGTTTATTAATTATCGGCAGACGTTGTGTTAGGTCTATCGACCAATTATTGAAGAGCTGTCATCCTATTCATTAATTCGGAACCTAAACGGCCACTGCTGTTATGTTTCAAATATTGCGGGTTAAGGTAGGACAATGTACTAATTATTCAATAGTATACAAAAACTACAAATGGGAATTTTAATTGTGACATCTTCTTTCCTAAAATTGGAGGTATATTGGTGGTCACTTTGAACATGATTATGTTTTTAATAAGCATTGGGGTTCTGTACACATTACGAAGGATGCAGAAAATATTCCTACCAATTGAAAAAATAGTTTACTACATGGTCATTGTAGTTACCATTGAGCAGATCCATTCGGCGATTCTTGATAATTATAAGCTGCTTGAGTTTTCGGAAGCTCTTTCCGCACTTTTCTTCTATAAAATGAATCAGTTAATTGTATTTCCGATCTCAACCATGTGGCTTCTTTTTTCGTTTTTCCACAGTAAACCACGGTTCCTCCTCAAAATGCTTTTCTTAGGTATATGGTTTGCAGTTTTGATCGAATCGTATATGTTATTTAAAATACTAGGTATAGTGAAATTTACGGGCTGGAATTTCGGGTATGCCATCGTTGTTTGGTATATCGTCTTGGTTGAATCATTTTGCTTCAGCTTATTATTCAGAAAAATGCATGGGAAGTGTGATCACCGTGATATTGTATCCCCCTGAACGATTTGACATAAATGAATGGTTTACTCTAATTTCATTGGCTGTTTTATTAACCGTAGCAATATTGCTTCCAAAACGTTTTTCCCCACTATCGATTATAGTCTATACGGTATTTACTGTATTTATTTCGCAGACAGTTGATTCGTTAATAGCTGTTAAACCATTTGATTTGTATGACGTAAACGATAGTTCTAAATATGAGGTAATGGATATTGTCATTTATTATTTAAATTACCCTCCATTCACATACATTTTTTTATGGTTTTATGATAAGTGGAAGCTGAAAGGAATCTATCGCAATCTATATATAATCGGGTTCTCATTAATATCTGTTTTTTTTGAGTGGTTAGCTCACCTTTGTCACGTATTTACATATAAAGGTTGGAAGCTATGGTATTCCCCCTTCATTTATATAGTAATTTTCATTTCATATATTTTTGTATTTCATCTAACAGAAAATTTATTGAATCCGAACCAGATAAAGAAAAGTAAAGCTTGACTAAGCTAGAATATAAGATCGCCAACCGATCGTCATAGCCGGCTGTAAGCTATCGATTCCCTTTTCCCCAAATCCACAATTGATACCCGTTTTTTGACCGAGTTAATTTGAACAATTGGTGCATCCTAATATTGAAAATTGAACTAAAATCAGGAGGTAACAATGAGAACGATCCTAAATTTTTGTATTTGTTTTTTGTTATTTCAGTCTGTTGGATACGCCGCCCCCCAAAAAGACCGGTCATATTATGAAACGAGAGGAGAAGTCGTCTGGGAAATATCTACCGATGAGAAAGTGATCGCCTTAACATTCGATGACGGTCCTCATCCGAGATATACACCTCAGATCTTGGACTTGCTCAAGCAGTATCATGCTAAAGCCACTTTTTTTGTGGTTGGGAATAAAATAAAACTTTTTCCTGACGTGCTCAAACGAGAAGTAAACGAAGGACATGAGATAGCCAATCATACATATAGCCATGCTTTTCTTTCTAAACGGATAAACATGAAGAATGAAATTAATAAAGCAGAGGAAACCATTTTCTCCGTCGCCGGGATTCGATGTCATTTATTTCGTCCCCCTGGAGGCTTTTATAACGAGAGGTTAGTCAGTATTGTCAAACAAGAAGGTTATCAAATGATAATGTGGTCTTGGCATTTAGATACGAAGGATTGGAGTACGCCAGGGGTCAGTAAAATTGTAAATAAAGTATTAAACAATTCGAGCAGCGGGGATATCGTATTGTTCCACGATTACGTGGAAGGACAAACTCAGACTATTGAGGCTCTTAAAAAAATCTTACCGGAATTGGAAAAGAGAGGGTATCGGTTTGTTACCGTCTCGGAGTTATTAACCTATCGCAAGGCAGTCCCTGCTAAGAATCCGTGAACGTCATACTTTCATTAAGTATTATTAACTATGTTGCTTGTTACTTCACCGATGCTGCTGATTGTTTCAGGCAGCATCGGCCTGGTATTTATTGAACAACGTTATCGATCATCCTCACCAAATACATCACCATCACACTTCCATCATGTGATAATTCATCCAACTCAACATCATCCCCATCACCTAATGCCATATCATGGAATGCATCATGGCCATGTATTTTTTTCTAGGAAAAGAATAAAATAACAAAATACTTATTTGAGCAGGGAGGATAGTTGATATGTTATCGGAAACAATTCTCCGGACTGTGGTTGCTTTCGTTCTTATTATGTTAATTACGCGAGTTCTAGGAAAACACACGATAGCGCGAATGACTTACAATGATTTTGTCGCTTCGATCACACTAGGTGCCATAATCGGTAATTTAGCATTTAATACTCATTTGAAGACTTGGAATCTTATCACTTCTTTTTTGATTTTCAGTGGCATTGCCTATCTCATCTCGTTTATTTCCATGAAGAGCCGAAAAATCAGGAAATGGTTTGCCGGAAAACCGACGGTAGTGATCGAAAACGGCAAAATTATGGAACAGAACTTAAGGAAAATTCAATTTACACTCGACACTTTAAATCAAGAATTGCGAGAAAAGGACATTTTTGATATCGAAGAAGTACAATATGCCATCCTAGAGCTTAACGGTAAACTCTCGGTGCTCAAAAAGCCAGAATATCGTCCCCTTATACAAAAAGATTTGCTTTTGACAGAAACAACAAAGATCCAGTTTCCTGTTGAACTAGTTATGGACGGAAAGATTATGTCAGATAATTTACAGCAAATTGGTTTATCCAAAGAATGGCTCTCGAAGCAGCTACAGCAACGGGGTGTTACAGCAGAAGAAGTCTGTTACGCTATCAGGGGAACACATGGTAAACTATTTGTTGATCTATATCAGGATCAAATCCGGCATCCAATTGATCAAGAGTAATAGTCATTTATTGGCACCATTTATATAGGACTTAATGAACGGAGGGTTATTTATACCCTGTGACTTCAAAATCCACTTTTTTATATTTAGAGAAATCCCCGACTTCGCCAGCCGAAACATACTTAATTTCGCCCGTGCTTATGGTCATCTTTTGGGCAGAGCTACTAGGTTTTGACGTGCCTGATGCAATCCCAATCACCTTATTGTTCTCGTCATAAAAATGCAATTTAAACTCAATTTCATGTTCGGTAATCGAATCCTTGTCATGATCTAAAGCTAATAATCCTCGAATGCCCGTATATCCCCCATCTAAGTATAAGTCGAGCAAACCAAAGTGAATATTGGCATATTTATCATCTTTAAGTATGGGAATATTTGAAGGGAAATGATTAATTGTAATGTCCTTGTATGTACCTTGATCTGTGTAATCAACAAAAGCCCCTAGCCATTCAGCTATAAATCGGACAGGAACGTAAGCGTGCCCTTGATAATTAAGTACCGCATACTCCTTGTCGTGCCGGGCCTCTTTTACCTCGAATAAAGCAGTGTAACGCGGTGAGATCCATCTTTCTCCATTCAATGTCTCAATCAAGTAGCGGCTAGCCCACTTTGCTTTCACTTTTACAGTTTGCGGCGCTAATTGCATCCCTGTAGGCTTGATAAGACCCGGATCCTTATAGAGCGACTCCACACCGAAAATTTCTAATCTCGTATCAACTGACTTTTGATTCCCCAGAAGCGCGTTGTTTGGCATAATCCATGCATTTCCAAGCCAGGTAGAAATCAAGTAAATCGGAACACCGTTCTTTTTTTCATGTCCAAACTCCTTGTTTTTGATTTTGACCAAAAGAAAATCGCCCTTAAAAAGCCAGCAAATATAACATACAACTCATATCTTTATTTTGAAAATTATTTATTCGTGAACCATCTTCCGGTAATTACTACTAATTATTTAGACGCTCAATACTCAAGGAAGTTCCATGATTTTACAGAATTATAATTCTAAGTTGAATCCGCACTACTGCCTGTTATTTGAGAAAAGGCAACCAATCCACCTGGACTGGCTGCCTCTTCAAGTTGTTATTAAGCTAGAAGTGTCCCTCCTGGAATATTATCGTAGAACCTCATCTTTCATTGCCACATTAAAATCAAATTATACATTTAATTACCGGTGCTAGCCTCTTCGTCCTTCTAAGGAATGACGGTAGTCCGTAGGAGAAAATTTGAAATACTTCTTGAACACTTTAGCGAAATGAGCATATTCATTATAGCCAACCGCATAGGCAACCTCGTACACTTTATTTTTCGGATCACACAAGAGCTCGATCGCCTTGTCCATTCGTAGTTTGGCAATATATTGTGTGTAGCTTACGCCAACTTCTTCTTTGAACGACTTACTGAAATATGTTGGCGACATCCCTGCGAGTTCAACTGCATTCATCATGGAAAACGATTCGTTTGCAAAATTCTGATTGATCTGCTTCAGGGATTCCAACATATTTTTATGCGAACTCCAATTCCGTATAAGCCGGATTTCTTCCATTGCACATTGCAGCACCAGTTCAAAATGTCGTTTCAATTGCTCAGCTTGACCGTTCCATTGATGTTCGGTTAGCGTTTTTAATTGAATTCTATTGCCGCTCAGACCCACTATTTCAGCTTGCAGCAAGTAAAACAAGTGTAGAAACTTCTCCTTGAGTCTTACTGAATTGGCTCGATACGTCTGCAACCGTTCGTGTATCCCTTCAAGCTGCTCCCAAACTGCAGCCATATTTAGGACCCACAAGTTTTTCGCCATTGTCTCTGCTTCTACCTTACACATAGCAATCCATTCACTTCGTTCAATGATGTTTTTACGTTCATTGCCAAGTTTCTTCTGGGTTAAAGAAAGCGCTCTTAGTACTTCGTCAACATCAAGTGGCTTAAGCAGATAATCGGACACGCCATGTCGGAGTGCCTGTTTGGCATAGCTAAAATCGCTGTATCCAGAAATGATAATCATTTCAGTCTGGATGCCACGGCTTACGACCTCCTCAGCCAGTCGCAAACCATCCATCACTGGCATTCGAATGTCTGTAATGACCACGTCCGGTAAAGACTCGCTAATGAGATCCAGTGCTTCTTGTCCGTTCTCTGCAAATGCACTTACTTCAAATGAAGAAGTTTCCTTCTCAATAATTGTCTTTAAACTGCGTTTTACAGATGGCTCATCATCCACAATCATCACTTTATACATGCCTTTACCTCCCTTACTGGCTCAAGGCGAAGCAGAACGGATAGCCAAATCTCCGCTGCGATTCGGTGCCGATATCGCATATTTCCAGCGATTCGTCCTCACAGCCTTCAGAATGGAAATTCTTTTCAACTGTGAAGAAGGCTTTCTCATGTTAGACAAGTTCTTTTAAGTTTTTTTGTATAAGTGGGAGAACTGTTTTACCAAATCGTTCAGCTTCCTCAACATGTGGAAATCCGGATAAAATAAAATGTGTAACACCAAGGTCGATGTATTCCTTCAAACCTTCCCATACTTGCTGAGGGGTGCCAACAACGGCTGTTCCTGCCCCCTTGCGCACTCGACCGATACCCGCCCATTTATGTTTATCAAAGCGATAATCGCCATTAAGTAATACGTTCATTCGATTCTGCGCAACCGAATCAGCTTCTTTGAATTAAGCCGCCATCTTGGCCTCAACTTCCGGCTCAATGCCCTCCAGTAATTGCTCCGCTGCCTCCCATGCTTCTTCTTCTGTTTCACGAACAATGACATGTATACGGATACCCAGCTCGATTGGGCCTCGTTGGTAGGTTTGCTCTTTTCGTCTCAGTTCCGCAATTTGCTGCTTAACAATGGCGACCGGCTCGCCCCACTGGAGATAAATATCTGCGTGTTTTGCAGCTACATCCAACGCTGCTTGTGAGGAACCACCGAAATATATAGGTGGCTTGCGACCATCAACATGTGAGGGAATGAGTGTGCTTTGCCGAAGCTTAAAGTAGTCACCGTCATAATCCACTGTGCTTTGCTCCCATAGCTTTCGGATAATGCTCAAGAACTCATCTGTCCGCTGGTACCTCTCATCGTGCTCCGTAAAGTCACCATCTTGACCCAATTCATAGGGGGATCCCCCGGTGACCACATTGATCGTTAATCTTCCTTTACTGAACTGATCCAGAGTTGACGCCATCTTCGCTGCCAGAGAAGGAGCTATAAATCCAGGTCGAAAAGCAATCAGCGGTTTCAATCGTTTGGTGTGATGGACGATGGCTGACCCCATCATCCAGGAATCGAGAAATGGTATCCCCACGGGTACTAGAATACCGTCAAAGCCTTGCTCCTCCACGGTCTGCGCAACCTTAATTAAATAGTCTAGTGTCGGCGCTCGCTCCGGTTTTTTCAATCCTAGTTGACTGCCATCCCCATTGGATGGCGCAAACCAATAAAACTGTACGTTCATTCGTTTCCCTCTTTTCATAAAAAAAAATAGATGCACCCCCAAATGGGGAATGCATCTCCAGTCATCTGGTAGATCATTCAATGTTTTTATTAATTTACATATATCCGATGCAAATACTAAGAATTAACTATTAGTATAACTATAACATCTTGCAAATTTCTGCGTCAATCCATTTTCTTGTTCATATCAATATTTAATTTGGCTTTGTATTCGAGCGGACGCATCTGGCTGTGCCGGACGACAGGCGGTAACCTTGAGACTTATATCGGTAATACACCACTTGTATCCACCGGAACCATTCCGTTATCAACTTGGACACACGTAGCCGTTTCCTACGACGGCACAACTGCGCGCCTGCTCGATAGCGAAATTAAAGACCTTTACAATCAAAACAGCTAATACTATGTGCAAACAAAACAACCACGCCATTGGCTCTGCCATGACGCGGTTGTTTTTTCATTTGAGCACGGTGATGAACTATACCCTTTTCATCTTAAGGACCATATTCCAGTATTAATCGTGGAGCTAAATCCAAATTATTATGGTCAATAGCATATTCTCGGGAATAGTAAATTACTTTTCCGCTTGCACTTTCATCTGTCTTTTTAATAAGCCACCCAAAGTCAGCTCCAGCCCTTATATCTTCCATAACATCCCATGTGACTTTGCCACTTAGACCATTATAATGACTAAAACCCGCTGCTGTAGCGTCCGCATATTTTCCGCCTTGCTTGCTCACTTTTCCTGGATTGAGTATATCCCATTTGCTTCCATCATCATTTTGATTGCTTATATCCGTATCACTTGAGCTGTTCCATGTAACGCCACTATCGGTCCCACGAACTAATTGCTTAACTTCATCATTTGAACCATTCCCCTCAGTCCAATTCACTAGGAGGCGATGTGCATCTACACTGCGAATGTCGTTTCTACCCCAGTTATCTGAATTGTCCATAATGGTAAGAACGAGGGTGGCACTTTTCAAACCAACCGCACTAATTTGATTTGTGCCATCAAATCCAACCAGCACGCGGTTATTACCACTAGCTTGAATTCTCAGATTTGGATTGCCACCTTCGTTGGTATTTGGTGAACCTTGCCGTAAATAGCTATCCTTACTACTGATGAGGTTCCCGTTGACCGTTATTGTAAAACTACCTCTTATTACGTTACCAGCATAGTCTTGAGCTGAACAGTTCACGGTTGTAATCCCCAAGGGAAAAGTAGAACCGGGGCTCCACGTGCAGCTTACAGGGATAGAAACATCTGGATTGTCGGTGGCAGTTGCTGTAAATGATACTGCAGCACCTGAAGGATAAGTAGCCTCAGCTGTCATATTTCCAGGAAGGGAAAGGATTGGCGGCGATGTGTCCACAACGGGAGTCAACGATTCCGTTTTAAAAGTCGAACCGACCGGCACTGTGTTAATAAACGAATACGGGATAGATGTCGGATTGGGTCTGACATGTCTTAACACGTTTGGCTGAACTTCAACATAATAGTCGGTATTCGGTTCAAGTCCGTTCGGGAAGTTGACAACCAGCTTCTTATCCTTATAGGTATAGCCTACTCCGGTCTTGAACTTAACTATAAACTCAGTCCCCTCTTCAAGCGCAGTACCGCTATTGTTTGTTCCTTTGTAAACCTTCACGATACCCGTGAAATTAGTCCCTTCCAAAAACTGAGGAGTGATTGACGGATCGATCTTGTTGATGTCGCCAATTCCAGCCCTGTTCAGGTACTCGACATTAAAGCCGATTTCGACGTCCGATAGAACCGATACGTCAGTCGTATTGTTAGATGGGGTTATAAACACATCGGGAGTATCGTCATATTGCCAAACATCAGCCCATCTTGTCGGGTCTAACTGTCTTGTAGTCAAGACCGCAAACGAGTTTCCCTTGATCCCCGAAACCTTGTATACACCTCCGGAAGCATTTGACGATTGCGCCGATGCTGTACCGGACGAACCAAGTACTCCCTTCTCGGTTATCTTGCCGTCGCCATTTTCATTCCACATATACACGTAGTAAGTTTTGGAAGTATCAAGCCCTTCCACGCTTATATCTGTTGCCGCAGTTGTTGACTGATTGAGAAGGAAGAAACTTTGCTCAGAACCGTTCGGGCTCTCAAGCTCCGCGACAATCTTGTTGTTGGAACCGCCGTCGCCAGTGCCAGCACGAACTTTTACGTTGTTCCAACCCGTTTCCGCCGCCATGGATTGAAGCAAGAAGGCCCAATACTCAGGACGCAGCGCATACCCATTCCTTGCGTCCATAATCATGCTGTGGTCCTGGATGTCTCCGTCATATTTGGCATGGTAGATGTCCCACTTGCTTGTGCCATCAAAGCCTAGTGAAGCCGACATAATGTTAAAGCCTGATGTTTCGTAAGCGTATTTGATAAGATTGGCCGTGCTTCCGCTGTAACTTGGGTTCATATAGCCCTTGTTCGGACCAAACTCGGTGATTTGCACCGGCTTGCGCTCGTTTTCGGGCAGAGCATTTAAACTCGCCTGCACGGAGAGCAGCATATTATATCTCGTCGAGCCGTCAAACCAATAGCGATGAACCGAGTATTCATCCACGGCGTCGTTAAGATTATCACCCATAAGCTTGAACCATGCCGTCTGGTTACCTGTCAGCAGGTCACCTCCTACAATCTTCACGCTCTCTCTTATGCCCTCGTTCTTCAAGGCTGTGTCAAGCGCCCTGTATACTTGCACATATTTATCCATGGCGATCGGTGTATCGTCGTTCGGCTCATTGTAAATCGTAAGGGCTTTTATGTTGGTGTATCCCTTATCTACAATAAGTGTCTTTAGATTCTTAGCCCAGCGAGCCATACCCGATCTGATATCCCAATCAAGACTACCGCTTGCCACGATCTGACCGTTTACCTCATCAGCCGGATGCCAATAAGTTAAATTAACGGACGAGTGGGTGTCCATCGCAAGCTGAAGTGTTTTTTCGAGCGACTCGAAATTTAAGTCGCCGTAGAGCGAGGTATACGCAGAACTGCCGCCCGCTGCAGTATTAACATACGGAATTGCCCGCTGTGGGTCTGGGTCATAGAAAATACGGGTATATTTCGGATTCAAATTGATCAATTTATCTTTGAGATTTTCAAGATTGGCGTCGGTGACGTCGTAAACCGTCCTGTTAAGGTCGGAGAA
Organism: Paenibacillus allorhizoplanae; assembly: GCF_927798215.1. Taxonomy (NCBI): domain Bacteria; kingdom Bacillati; phylum Bacillota; class Bacilli; order Caryophanales; family Paenibacillaceae; genus Paenibacillus; species Paenibacillus allorhizoplanae. The sequence goes on along the minus strand of NZ_CAKMMW010000020.1, from coordinate 78,920 downwards.
CAGCTGGTGGTTATATTGGCCGCCCCAGCCCATAAAGTCTTGAACCAGAATGTTGTTGTTATTGCCCTGCGATAAGGATGGTTTGTAAACAAAGTTTGCATTTGTCCCGTCAAGGGCTGAATCGGGTGCAGCCGGCGAATCGCCGTCAGGAGCGACAGCCTGCAGGCCGGGTATATTCGCAAGATAAGGCTTTGTAATCGGCAATGGCGTCAAGCTGAAGTCCGATGCAATGGTGCCGTTTGCCAAGGTGTTGTAAGGGTTAAAACCCCATGTGTAAAGGACATCGCCTTTCCAAGCGATAGCCGTACCGTTAAGTCCATAGAAACCTTCTACGCCCTGAAGCGCAGTGTTTTCAGTAGCGAACTGAACAGATGAAGCGGTGTCCGCGATACCGAGGCCAAGATTGGCGTTTTGGTTGCTGCCCCATACATAGACTTTGCCGCTGGAAGTCTTAACCATATAAGTGACAGTAGCACCGGAGCCAAATGCCAGAATGTCGTCAAAAATTATGTTTTCCGCGTTCGGTATACCGTTTGTAGCGTTGTAGATTGCAATAGGCTTCTGGGGAGCAAGAGCTGTACTATTGTTTGAGAAGGTAGCGCCAAACAAGGAATAAACCTGGCCAATATCGTCAAGCATGATCGCCGTCCCGTTGACTGACGCACTGATCGCGACAAATTTGCGCCCCGAAACAGGGTGAACTACTTTCGCAAAGCGATTTGATGTATTGGATGAGAACTGACCAGCTGTCGTACCCCCAAATGCGTATAGATTTCCGAAGTTAGTTAGAATAATAGCGGCGTTTGTACCGGCACCCACGACCTCGATTGCTTTTTCATTGGGATCGGAAGTGAATAAAATTTTATCAGGCTTTGCCGAATACCATGCCTTGCCGGCATCCAGGTATTTAATCCCGTTAGCCGACTGTGCTTCCCAAACCGGCCTTAGAATGCCTCCACTTACATTTATACCTGTGAGATCGCGTCCAAGCCGATAGTCATTCGTCCAGCCAGTCGACTCATTGCTAGCGTTGGCGGCTGATGCCTGCCCCCATGACCATACTGCACCGTCCTTGTCTATTACATAAGTACTGCCGACGTTTGCAGTAAGCGAATGGCGTCCGCCCGCAAAATAAATTGGGGTTTCGTGAAAGGTTGATTGGGTAGCCCACTGAACCGATAAAGCGGAGTTCAGAACACCTGAACGCTCAAAGCCGTTTTTGCCCCAAGCATACAGTTTATTGTTTTCATCATCCCAAGCATATAGAAGGTTGCCCTGAGAGGTGTAAATCTTATCAATGCTGCTAAGTTCGACGCCCTCACTTGTATAAGCTGGTCTGAATACGCCGGTTAGTCCGCCGCCTGGCATGGTTAGCGAACCGTTTGCATAGATTCCGTTTATGTTATTTCCGTTGACATATACGTTGCCGTCGGTTGTTAAAAGTGCAGTTGCGTTTCCGTCCGAGTCCGAGCCGCTAAAGGTAACAGCCTGCTTGATAATAGATGATGAGATTCCTGTTGTAAATTTGAAAGCCGTGTCTGTGGTTGGATACATGACATTTGTTTGGTCTGTAAATGCGTTAGCCTTAAGAACAATATAATAATCGGTGTTAGAAGAAAGTGACGATCCCGGTGAAATTCTCACTACGGTATTTTGATTTTCAAACGTAGCCGTTGAGGGGACAAGCGTGCCGGCAGCCGATCCCTGATGCAGCTCGACCGATGCGTCCAATCTGCCAACGCTGGTTACCGCTTTTGAGAACGTAATTGTAGGCTTTACACTGTTCGAAACTACTGTAGCATGATCGGCAGGCGTAGGTGTAGCTTTTAACTGGCCGATTGTTTTAAAGGTTGCACCTTGTGTTGGGACGGCTGTCCCTTTGAAATCCTTGAGCGTCCCCCCTTGAATTTCAATGTAGTAATCGGTTTCTTCTTCAAGCGCGTTTGCAAAAGTAACTGTAAGTACTTTACCGGTGTTGGTTACCGTAAATATACTTGGATTAAGTAATGTGCCTGAATTATTCGTGCCCTTGTATACCTTTACCGTATCGGCGATCGAACTGCCGCCTGCAAGATAAAGTATCTTATTAAAAGTAATGCTCGGGGTAGCAGTAAGAGCAACTCCAGTTGAACTAATTGCAGGCAAATAAGAGACAGTTAGCGGCAATTCATCATTCACATGTGCGGCGAGTGCTGGAATATGAACGAGCGCCGCTTCGTTAATTGGTTTCGGTGTGCCTTGTGAAGCCGTCTGGCCTATACCGGAGCCGTTTCCCAGCTGATCGACTCCGGCGTTGTACCCCCACGTATAAATGACATTGCCCTTTACTGCGGCACCGGTAGTCCGGAACATACTCATGTATTCAACATCTTTTAAATAATCGTTTTTAACCGCAGTTACTACGTCTTTACTTGCCGCTGTCCCATCGCCGAAGCGCACACCATGCGGAGCTCCGCCATTTGTTGACGAACCCCACTCATAAACTGTGCCATCGTGTGCAATGGCGAACATGACATGGTTATTAGTTGGACCGATAGCGTAAACATTTTTAAATGTAATTCCTGAAGCAGCATTCCCGTTTATACCGCCTGTCGTCCCGTTGCCATAGACAGCTGAAGGGCGGGTTGCGAAACTCGCGACAGCCGAATATACATGATTGGCGCTTCCTGTGTTAAATACCGTATAGATATATCCTTGATCGTCCAACAGAATAACGATTCCACTGGATGATACGCTCATTTTCACAAATTTTCTGCCTGCAGTTTTGTCGGGATGCTCGACTTTTACAAAAATTGCGTTAGCTGAGGTTGAAAGCCCTTTTCCAAAACCATATAAGACACCTGTCTCCGAGAGTATATAATTGACGCCTGGCGTCTCGTCAGTACCGGCAACCGCTATCGCCCGTTCGTTTGGATTTTCAGTGTTGAAGAAAACTTGAGTTGGCAATACACTGCTAAGCATCCCGTTCATAGCGTAAACAGCTTGATCAACACTGATATCGCGGCCGAGACGAAAGTCATATGACGCAAGGTTACTGCTGCCGCTGGATCCCCAGGAATAAACTTTCCCGTCGGTTGCTATTGCCAATAACGTGCTTGGTTTGGCGCCGTCGGAACCAGCTATACCGCCTAGAGTCTGTTCGTGAGAGCCGTCAAAGTTAATTCCAAGTTCCGAAAGCGTTTTATTGCCATAAAACTTTAATTCGGTAGCGTAGGTAACATCTGTCACTGTTGAACCCGTTCCACCGAGTATACCTAATTTACCTCCGTAAGCGCGCCCCCATCCATAGAGTTTGCCATCGGATTGACTCCATGCGTACATTGTGCCGCTGTTTTGGTAAATACGCATGATACCGGTAATCGGCGTACCTGCATTGTTTAAAACATTAGTAAAGACAGTACTTGAGCCGCCTGTCGTCCCGTTGCCAAGTTGACCGTTCCCGTTTCCGCCAAGCATGTACACGCCTCCATCAACCAAAAGCGACGTACTGCCGAATGTAGCGGAGGAGTTCGAAGTGTTCATACCCACTTGCTGGATATGCTTCGTTATGCCATCTTCGTTGGAAATACTAGGATGTGCAGAGACTGGTATGACTAGCGTCATTACAATAGCAATTGCAAGGATAATACTAATCGCCTTACGAGTGAAACCTTTTCTCACGATTAACCCTCCTCGTATTAATTAGTAATAGAAGCAAGATCTTAATCATAAATCTCCCTCTTATTTTGAGGTATGGGCGAAATTGCAGAAAGCATGTTATTTTATAAATAAATTTGAAAAGCCCTCGCTACTTCCGCCAGGAGGTAGTCGAGGACTTCTTTATGTTGTACATCCTTACACGTCCCTCATTCGTTTGAAAAGCTTTAGCAACCCGTCCTGATGCTCGTTCATCCACTCCGCTAACTTTCCTCTCATGAATGTGAGCGAGGATACGTATGTCGGATTAGCGACCAGATTGGACATTTCATGTGGGTCCAGATTAAGGTCGTATAGTTCGTCCAAGTCCCCGCAGTTGAAAACGTACTTTAGATTGCTATGCCGAATCATTCGCTGCGTGAACAGTACATTTTCAAGACCGGAACATTCCGTCACGACGCAATCCGGCCAATCGGTGACGGTTTCTCCATCCATTAGCGGCACGAACGAACGACCGTCACGGGAGTTTGCCGTTTCACAAGGTACCCCAGACAGCTCCAGAATCGTGGCATACAAATCGCAGGAGCCGATGAACCGATTTTCTCTTCGCTTCTCTTGTTTAGGACCGGCTTGCTTTACGACCAGTGGAATGCGGCAAGTCTCTTCATACATGAAAAAAGCTTTATCGCTCAAACCACCGTGTATGCCAAGCGATTCGCCATGGTCGGCTGAGAAGATGATCGTCGTATTATCATACAAATCATTTTGCTTCAGATAATCAAGAAGTCTCCCGATTTGTTCATCAATCGAACTCATAAAACCGAAATAGTGTTTGACATAAGGCTCAAAAGCTGACCATTCCTTGGAATTAGCCATTCTAGCTTTATGAATCGACGGCTTATTCTCGTTGTTATCATAAAAATTAGGCCAGGGTTCCAGGTGCTGATTCCGGTACAGTTCGAGATGCTTCGTAGGGGCCATATAGGGCTCATGAGGACCCCAAAAATTCAAGGCGAAGAAGAACGGACGCCTGCGTCTACGGAAACGGTCAATGTAATGGATAGCCCTCTCGGTTAAATAATACTCCACTGTCGTTTCGATGGGAGATACAACTTCTGATGCGGTGTGTACGTCAAAATTGCCGGATAAAGTGTTCACTGTTTCGAAGCGAAGATTGTTTTCCTCCAAGTAACGAAGATATTCCGGATACTCGTAACCGCCGTCACCATGTCCAGGGAAATCATCGCCTTCGTACCCCAAATCGGTGGGCAGGCTGCGGATATTATACTGAAATTCGGGGAACGTGATCGATTTCTTGCCATATCTCCGGAAATCCTCGGTTTCGACAATCTCTTTTCCGTGGCCTAGATGCCATTTACCTGTGTATCCAGCACTATAGTCTTGCTTCAAAAGCTGACGGCTGAGCAGCATCGGGTCATCAGGAAGCTCGCGGATCAGACAATGAGCACCATAAGTATTGGCCTGCATGCCGACGTTGAATGGATAATATCCAGTTTGCAAAGACGCTCTGGCCGGCGTACAGATAGGGCAGCTTGCATATGCATTATCAAATATAATGCTCTCTTCCGCCAATTGGTCGAGATGAGGGGTCTGACATACCGTGCCCCCATAGCATTTCATTGTATCTATGCGCTGTTGGTCGGTCAAAATCAACAAAATATTTTGCTGTTTCTCGTTCATTCCCGTTGCTCCTTTGCTACCTCATTATGAGCTAAGAATTCTACCCTCTGAAGCGATAGGTCGGACGGCCCTTGATACCGATCTTCGCACGGAACAAGCCGCCTGCTGATGGTTGTTCTGCGTGGGCATCCTCCGATAAGGGCGAACTGGCCGATGTAATATACAATTCGTCCATATCCTTACCGCCGAAAACGCAAGATGTCACATATTTTACCGGCAATTCTATGACGGCCAATCGTTCTCCCGTAGCAGGATTCCACCTGCTCACTTTCCACCCGCCCCATTCTGCTACCCAGATCATCCCCTCCTCGTCAGAGGTCATCCCATCGGGCAATATCTCCGTTCCCTGATAGGGGATCACCGTACGTTTACCGGCTACGAGTCCCGTTTCCGTGTCGAAATCAAATGCGTCCACTCGGTAGGCAAGTGAATCGATATAGTACATCGTCTTTCCGTCATTTGACCAGGTAATGCCATTGGAGCAACCAATCCCTGAATCCAATTGGCTGTAACTCCCATCCGGATAGAAAACATAAAGCGCCCCGTCTCGCGCATTTCCTTTAGATGCAGTACCTGCAAAAAAACGGCCTTTAAGATCACATTTTCCGTCGTTGAATCGGGTCTGAGGAAGGTGGCTTTCCGGATCGCATATGATCTCCATGGTTTCATCTTCCTGATTGTACAAAGCCAATCCGCGGTCACCTGCAATGAGGATACCACCGCCCTCCCTTAATGCAAATGAAGCGACCTTCATCGGCAGCTTTCGTATACGATGAACCCCGCTTGAAGGTATATAATCGTGCAATGTTCCTTTATCGTAATCAATCCATAGTACCTGTTGCCCGGACGGGTCCCAGACAGGCCCTTCCCCTAAGAAACAATGTGCGTCAACAGCAAGTTCAGCCGTGATATTCATGGCGTCTCCCCCATTTTCAATTTTGACAATACGGCTTCCGCTGTAGATTCAAACATTAGCTCGATGCTACGATCCCAACGGGAAGGATAGCCCCATGTCCGCCAAGCATCCACTTCATAGCCCCCCTCATCGTACATAGATCGACGTGGAATATATCCGATCTGAGAGTGGCAATAACCTAAGGTGATCATACGGAGTCGGGGGTGACGCTCCTTTAACCGCAAGCCATATGCAGCAACGACCTCACCTGGTTGGCCAAGGATGTAGATATCGCCGAGTCGAAGTCCGTGAACGCGTGCTTCGATGTTTAATGGCCAAACTGGTTCACCTGAGAAACGCTGCAGTAGATAGTTCGCCCAGCGGGAATCTCCCACATGTTCGCCTTTTGCACGTTCTTCAAGTTCCATTCTCGTGGGAAAGTGTTCAAAGGTCGGATAACAGCTTTCAGTGCAGCCTGCCAGCGTATCGTCAATTATAGGCTCCATTCGGTGAGCTAGCGTGAGCAGCACCTTCCAAGCTAAACTCCGTCCAGCAGCCTCTACATCCTCCCATTGATCTTGGAGAAGATAGCGTTCCTTCTCGCTGCTGAGGACGCCAACAACAGCATCAGCCCCACAGCCTTGAAGAAACATCGCTCGGGTCCCCGGAAGGCGTTTCTCAATCAAACTCCGTGCCACTCCCGGAAATTCTGCAGAAATGAGAAGCGCATTCGTCATTGTCGGATGACAGGCATAGCTAAACAGGACAAGCTTGCAACTCCCATCGGAACGGCTAGCTTTCACTACGGGAACTTCATGGTCTATGACACCGTATGGATTTGCTGCAAATACATTTTGACCGTCCACAATGAGACGTCTGGAGACTGCTAAATCGCTGCTGCCTGTGCCGAAGAATAAGGAGACTGGTTCCAAATCGTCCCTAGCGGCCCGGCATACTTCAATGATTGCATCTAGAAGAGCATTGAAATAATCCGCTGAAAATACCGCGTGCTCAAAGCCTGGAGTCGGCTCCCGATATAGCGGTGCACAGTGGGTGTGAGTCCAGTGAACCAACACTTGATCAGAACGAAGCCCCCATATAGATTGGATCCGCTCCTGCAGCGAATCCGTCCAGCTTCGGGTTAAACCAACTTGATCGACTACAACAACTACATGCTCTTCCTCACTCTCCGTGCTTCGCAGCCACATGACTTGGGCACGAAGGTGGTCTCGCACCCCAATTGACGGTTCCGTCCGATTGGAAAATCCCCCCAGCCAAATCCCTGCCGGGGGTGTAACCGTGCACTCGGAAAAACCTAATTTAATCATCTTGAGCCTCCAAGTGCCGATGTAATTAATCCTGCCGTATGAATAATCTTTGTGCTGAGCTCGGAGAAACGGGATGCCGGCATCTCATGAGTAAGAGCGATGATACTGATGGAAGCCGTTACATTGCCTTCGTGATTCCGAATCGGTGCTCCCATACAGCGTACGCCAAGTACTTCTTCCTCATCCTCAATCGCATAGCCGTTCTCTCGTACAGTTTGCAGCATGGCCTTGAATTCCGCCAAAGTAGCGGCCGCTTTTCCCGTTCCTCCACTTAAACCTCGAGCCGCAAGGATCTCATCCGTTTGCGGTTCGGGTAAAAAGGCGGCGATTGCCTTGCCTACTGCCGTTAAGTGCAAAGAAGAGCGCTTGCCGATATAAGTGTCGAAGCGGATGAAGCTCGTGCCCTCGACTTTTTCCAAATATACAACATCCAATCCGTCCAACATAGCTAAGTGGACCGGATAACCTGTATCGTCACGTAAAGTGGTCATAAAAGGAAGCGCGATCGCGCGAATATCCATATTTTTCAAAACTTGACTGCCTAAATGAAAAAGCTTCAGTGTCGCCCGATATTTACCCTCGGACATTTTCTCGACGTACCCTTTTAACTCCAAGTTATCTAAGAGAACAAAAGCGCTGCTTTTGGCCAAAGATAGTCGTTCATAAATATCAATAAACCGAAGACCGTCGGGGGATGCACTTAAAAGCTCCAGAATTTTAAACGCGCGATCGACGTTTGGTATTAATTGGGATTTGGTTACTCGTTTATTCATTCGAACCCACCTTCTCTATCTTTGATGCTGATTATACCAACGTTCTATTGCCATAGTCTCTCACGGCTCTTGCTGCAGCGATAACAAATAGGATCATTACAGAGCAGGGCTGCCTCATCCAAACGTAAAAGTTCTGTTGTCGCTGAAATAACTTCTTCGCCTGGTAGCCACTGGACTAGAGCTTTGCCAATTAGCCCATCTTGAATAACTCCGCGCTTCCGCAGTAAAGCCTCAATGACTCCAAAGGCTCGGCTGCAGCCAGGCGGATCGATTAACTCTACCTCCATATGAACAGATCCGATTATAGGGATATGCCTAGAATCACTCGGACGAAAAGGAATGTCCAAATACGGCATTTTAGCATATGCCTCACCAACATGGACCGTTGAATTACTCGTATGACCTACTCCAAGCAATAGAATACCGCCGCCCATTTTGGCCAAAAGATCTAGTGGACTTTCTATGCCAAGGCCCGGTTTCAAATAATGCTCATTGCAAAGAGCGACAGCCCCTTCCCCTACCGCAGTGATGGAGTGTGTAGGATGTAGGGACCGCACGGCTTCAGGACGTTTGCGAAGCATTTCGGATAATATACCTGTTTTACTCGGGGAAATGGCTGGATGAAATCCATCGTTCTGATAAGTAAACGTAGGCATAACAAGCAAGCCTTCGCTGCCTATACATGATAATAGCGCATCTAGGACAGTCTCCGCACCGCCTTCAACAGGCCCTAAATTGCGTAAAGCACTATGAACGACAAGACGAGTCCCATCCGTAATTCCTAAGCTTCTAAAAGACGCAACTAGTGATTCTTTCGTGAGTGGTTCCATCAACGCACCTCCCCATTCCTGCTTTAGGAGCTATTTTTGAATCGGTGCATAGGCAACGACGTCAATTTCCACCAATGCTTTGGGCAAATAACTGCCTACTGTTGTCCTTACGGGTTTGGGATCCGGAAAATAGCGATCATACTCTTCATTAAAAAGAGCAAAATCATTCATATCTTTCAGGTGAACGGTCGACTTCACCACATCTTCAAAAGTCGCTCCGCCTGCCTGAAGAATAGCGAGGACATTCTCCAATGTACGCGCTGTTTGCGCCTTTATGCCATCTGCAAGCTCTCCGGTTACCGGATGACGCCCGACTTGACCGGAAACGTATACAAAGTCTCCCACCCTTAATCCTTGCGAATAAGCCCCAACGGGTGACGGTGCTCCATCGGTTAGTATGGCTTGTTTCTTCATCTTGCCGCCTCCTACAAAACTACATTTTTAAGTTAAATTTAGCTGTGCCAGAATATCGTTGTTCAGTAGCGCTTCCATATCATCTGTCGTAAATCCCGGAAAGGGCATCTGCTGGGCGTACTCCGTCATTTTACGAAGGCCTTTAACCGAGTCTTCAAAGTTGCAAATTGGATAATCCGTTCCGAAGATCAGCTTTTTCCATACCCCATACTCTTTGCAAAGCATTAAGGAATTATAAAGCTGCCAAGGTCTATAGTATAGTGCCGATACATCCGCGTACACATTGGGATGCTTGCGAATCACACTGATCGTTTCAGCTTCCCACGGATGACCTAGGTGAGCGATAATGATCCTCAGCTCAGGGTAGGCCAGTGCTACTTGTTCCAATTGTTCGGGGTGAGCCCATTTCATGGGAGCCCTTTGCGGAAAAGTTGTGCCTTGATGCGTAAGAATCGGAAGCCCATTATCCTCGCAGAACCGATAAATGCGCAGCATACGTTCATCCATAGGATCGTAGGCTTGATAGATGGGGCTAGTCTTCAGACCCTTCATACCCAGATTGAAATAACATTCCTTCAGTTCATCCAACGCATTGTAATCATGGGGGTCGACGCAAGCAAATCCGATCAGCTTCTGCGGGTCCCTTTGGCAATATTCCGCTACATACTCGTTAGGGACATTAAAGCCCAGATGCCGACTCCGAAAAGCGAGCACAATACATTTGTCCACAGCTTTCATCGCTTCATAATGTTCATCTGGCGTCGTGCGTTGTACTGGCTTGCCTCTCATTTTGAAACCCTCTGCCAAATACGCTGGGCTGTAATGCTTAGGCTCACCCAAGTGAGTGTGATAATCAATCATTGGCCCTTACCTCCATCCTGCCATTGTACGTTCCCATCAGGCGTAATCCGTTGCAAATTCCCTTCATAGGCAAAAGCTACTGCGTTAAAAGTAATGGATTTCTTTTCGAACGGGGCAAAAGCCGAAGCGGTGCCATTGGCGACCGCGCCACTAAGTCCAGGCAATTCCGGTCCTGGAATGCTGCTGAAAGGCTCGATCCCCATGGTGTAAGCTCGACCGAACCATGGAGCGCCGGTCGTTCCGCCAAATTCTTGCCAAATCCACAGATGCGGCCAAATTTCGAGAGGCCAGCTCATGCCAAACCCCATCCCGAGCTGTGGGTTACATGCTGCTACCCAACCTTCTTCCAGTTCGGCAGCGAAAAGCATATCGGCAGCCAGCTGCTCGCGAGGCGGCATTCGTCTTAAATCGACTGGCTGTCCGTCCCTTCCTGGCAGATAAGGCCATTCACCGGACGTCCCAGGCACAACTCGTCCCGGCAAGTCTTCTCCGCCTGCCGAACGAGTAATACGGCAAGGCGGCAAATGCAGCACCATTTCCGGACCGAGGAAAGGCTCACCAAGTGCTGGATGTTGCCCCCACATGCAATGAACTTCTACGGGGCTAACATTTTCGACCGTTTCCCGAATTTGCAGAGCACCGCTTCCCCGCTTGAGCCGCAGCTCTCTTTCCATTCGGAAAGGCAAACGCTGCGTCTCTATACGCATCAGCAATGCGACCTCGTCAGGCGTATCCATAATCACTTCATACTCCCAAGCCATTAGGCTGGCCTCGCCATGCATACCTTGCTCAGCCCCCTTATACGTGGAAGCTGTACTTCCAGCCGGAAAGATCACTTGCCAGCCGCCTGGATAATGATCCATCCAGTTGCCGCGAGGGTTGGATGTGGTTGGAACCCAATTTCCCCATGTCCGCATTCCCCACGGAGCCCGGTACATCACATCGACATCCAAAGGTTTGTAACGAAATTCTACAATACTGCCCCCCTGATCTAATAACAGCGTGATGGATAAAAGTTCATTCTCCAGAACAGCCATTCGATGCCCCTGATAGATAACATCACAGCTGATACGCGCTCCATTGCTCCTTGGTAAGTACACGGTTTCTCCTCCTAGTCCCTCTGTCGTTATTTGACCCGGTAATGCTCAACCTTCTCTTCGTCCAACTCTACGCCTAACCCAGGACGCTCATGAGGTCGCGCCTCGCCTCCTTGGATTGGTAACGGATCCGCTAAGAGCATGTCAGCATAGAAAAAAGGTCCCAGAATATCACAAGGATACTCTTCCGCGCCGATCCCCGGAGTAGCCATGGCAAGATGAATCATCGCGCTACTTGCTACGCCAAGCTCCAAATTGCTGCCTACCGTGCAGGTGAGACCGGCTGCTTCCGCAACTGCGGCGGCTTTTCTCGCAGGTCCGATGCCTCCGCCTTTTCCGATATAGAGGGAGAACACATCCGCAGCTCCAGTTCGTGCCAAGGCCATGGCATCTTGCAGTGAGTACAGACTCTCATCTGCGATGATCGGCACGTTCACTTGATTTCGGACATCGGCTAACCAAGACATATCCAGCGATGGTACCGGTTGTTCAGCAAAATATATGCCTTCTTCGGATAGATGTCTAATCGTAGTAACTGCGGCACGGGGCGTCCAACCACCATTTGCATCAACACCCAACCGGATGGATGGTCCAATCGCATTCCGAACTGCTTTCACTCGAGCAATATCATTCTCTGGTCCTGTTCCAACTTTGACTTTCATGGTGCGAAAACCTTGCTCTACAGCCCATACAGCGATTTCTGCCGCCAGTGAGGGTTCCACACCAGTTATAGAAAATTTAGTAGGCACGAAGTCTCGGACGGGTCCCCCTAAAAGTTGATAGATCGGCAAATTAGCGGTTTTACCTAAAATATCCCATAAAGCCATTTCGAGAGCAGCCTTCGTGAAGACGTTATGCGCAATGCGTTTCTGCATTTTTTGTGTTAATCGTTCAATATGTAACGGATTTTCCCCGATCAGCAAGGGACCCAAAAAATTGCGTATAAAATGAGCCGCAGTAATGTTATCCTCCCCACTCCAACCCGGTGTGCAGGACACTTCACCCAGTCCGGTGATCCCTTCATCCGTATGAACTTTAACCAATAAAAATGGCGAAACCAAGTGGCTTCCCCGACCTGATCGGATCGCACGCTCCGGATGTATGGGAACCTGTACAGGAATAGTTTCGATGCTGGTGATTTTCATAATCTTTGCGAGGCCTCCTTTCCATCTATCCCTAATAGACGGAGGGCATTCGGACCTAGGATCTGCGTTTTCGTTGCTTCAGGTAAATCGAGCAAATTGAATTCTTGGAACCTGTAATCGACATACGGTTGTTTCGGTTTATGAAACAAACCTCCATCAGTGCCGAATACGATCTGCTCCAAAGGAACTTCAGCCACAATCTGTTCCATGGCAAAAGGAGGCGTTGAACACATGCATAAATATACGTTACGGTGCCGTTTTCCTGCTGCTATCGCTTCCAGCCATAGATCATGCAACCCTGCGTGTCCAAGCAACACCTTTAGCTTTGGATGCCTAACAGCCAGCTCAGCAATTTGAAGTGAGGAAGCGTAGGGTGGCGTACCGTCGTGAAAAAGAATAGGAATACCTAGCTCTGAGGCTATTTCGCAAACTGGTGCCATGAAGGCTTCTAAAGGACTGAACCCCTGCAGCCAATTGTGCAGTTTCACACCACGCATCCCTAATTCAGTTACACAGCGATATACTTCCTCAGCTGCTCCTCGCCGCCTAGGGTCTACCGTACAGAAGGGAACAAGACGATTCGGAAATGGCGAGCACCACTCGGCTAAATAATCGTTGCACGCTTTGGCGTTTTGCCAAAAGCCGTCAATCGTAAATATGACACTTATGTCGATGCTCAGCTCGTTCATATACGCAACATACTCTGCAGCCGAAAACGGATAGGTACCGTCCTCCCGCCTAGCGGGTTGGTGTACGTGAAAGTCTATTTTCATGCATTTGCCTCCTGTCCGGGAATTCGCTTATTTGCGGAATCGTTCAGCTAGCAATCTCTCTACATTTCCACCTAAGATGGCTGACTTATCGGAGTCAGATACATCCATGTCTCGTACCTTTTCGACTTCAAGCCCCATGCGAGCAATAGGGTGATTACTGGAAAATATCATTCGATGTGAACCAATTCCGCCATACATGCGCGCCATCCCCCGTTCCGGAAAGTCATGGGCGGTATCCCCGTAAATGTTTGTTGCCCGTTCAAGCGCTGGTATGACATCCATCCAGAAGTCCGACTTCCCATTTTTTCCCATAATAAAAGATACTTCAGGATAAATTAGAGCCAATTCGGTAAGCTGTAATGGAAGCGCATATGCCGGAGTTCCTGTATGCACATACACCGGCGCACGGTGACGTGCTGCCACTTCGATCAGTGGATAGACAAGCTTCTCGAGAATCATAAAACCTTGCAAAGGTGGATGTAGCTTGACCGCTGCCGCACCTTCTCCTAACGCTCGCTCAAGTTCAGCAACTGCCCCACCCTCATACCATGGATTCGCCGTGGCGTATGCGAGAAACCTCCCTGCAAACTTACGAGAAAGTGCTAGCACTCGATCATTGCCTTCTCGGTTATATATCGCCATCTCTCGATCTATCGGGCTAATTAAGGCCATGTCAATCCCGCTTCGATCCATCTGATCGATCAATTGTTCTGGATCTACCTGATGATACTGTCCTACACCAGCAAGTACATGCGCGTCAATAATCACTGTTCACTCTCCTCACTTAACCGTACCGACTCCCCTGTTTCCATAGCTTGAGCGAAGGCTAGCGTTAGACGCAGGCTTGAGATGCCTTCCCGGCTGCCAGGTACAGGTGTTTGGCGAAACGTTATGGATGTCAGAAATTTCTGTAGCTGAGCCCGAAAACAGGAGCTTACTCGGTTCTCGGACAGTTGAATGCGCTCGGTTAACCGATCACTAATCAAAACGGCTTCTCCTTTGGCTCGATCTAAATAGGCCATTCCTTTAGGACCAAGAATCTGAAATTCACCTAACGGAAACCCAGGAAAAAACCAGCCAATTTCCAATTTAGCTTGATCTCCATTAGCGAATTCAATCAGAGCTGAATTGTAATTTGGTGAAGGAAACTCCGGTCTGCTAGTCAGACCCCGAGCAGTGATCCTAACTGGAGATGAGCTAGTCAAGAAAGCAAGGTGATCAGCTGCGTGAGCTCCGTCATGTATACATGGCGGCCCGTGACGCAAGGTGTTTAATATTCGCTCGTAGTGCTCCTGATTCCCCTCAGGATCCCACACTTCATCAAAAGTGCTTAATCGAATTTGCAGCGGATGCCCGAGTCTGTCGCTCTCTATCCATCCCCGTAAACCATCCATTAATGGGCCGTGCCGATAAGTGAAACCGACTTGTAGGAGTCGCCCGCTCAATCGTTCTGCTTCAGCCATTTGTTCAGCAGCATCGAGCGAAGTGGCCATAGGCTTTTCACAGAGAACATCTTTACCAGCATGTAGAGCTTCTATTGTGATACTAGGTGTTGCCCAAGGTGGCGTACATACCAAAACGGCCTGCACTTCTGTATCATCTAAAATTCGTTTATGGTCGGTTGTATGATAGGAGCTGCCGAAAGCAGCTCCAGCTGTCTCCGCTCGAACAGGGTCTTTATCACATACCGCAATTACCTGAACAGACGGGTTCTCAAGGAGAGTCGGAAGATGCTGCCCCATCACAATATCTCCGCATCCGATTACGGCTAGTTTTACAAGGTTTCCGGACAATTGAATTCCCCTCCCCTATTGTTTACATATGAGACGAAGCTATCATTATCTGAGTTTCGGCACAGCTAAGCCAGCTGCTCCCGGCTTAGATATGATGGCATCAGGGTAATAGCGCTGTAAAATTTCCAACCCTAATGCAGCCCGTCGAACCTTCTCCTTACATTGGGCTATTGCCATTTGTTCAATGTGCATACCGCTTGGGTACACATTAGCCGCATTTCGTAGTCCGAATTTTACATAAACCGGTGAAACAACCCGGACAATTTCCGGAATTTCGTAAAAGCGAACAGCACCGCCAAAATCGTCCGGTGCCTCCACATAAATATCAATTGGCATATCGACAGCTTCACGGATTGCTCCTAAACGGGCTAATGTAAGTGACGTTGGTACATTATAGGTGTCTGCGCCGAGCGTCTCCATTTGCTTAATAGAAACAGGGTTTGCTGCTCCTAGTGAAACAGAGCCTTTTACGACCAATTCAGCTGGCAGTTGTCCCGCCTTCTTCATTTGACCAACAATGGCAAGAAGGCCTTCATCTGCAATAAGTACGCCCCTCAGTCCCAAACGACAGCCCCGCTTTATATCTTCGACGGCATAGATCAACTGATCCATCCCTTCATGTCGCAATGCTTGACCCTTACCTGCAGGGGTATGACTAGCTGCCGTAATGTCCCATGTAGTACGAGGTCCGACAAACAGACTGACCTCCACACCATCAGCTGCTGCAAGTTCGAGCATCTCGCGAATTTCAGAATCGGTGTGCATCATGATTCCGCTGCCTTGCGAAACGCGGTGAATGGTTACACCATATTCCTTGGCTGTTTCCAAAGTAGCCGCGAGAGCGTTAGGTCCTTCTACACTCGGAATTTCAAATCGAACTTGCGCTCCATCTGCAAAACGTTTGGATGAAGTCGGATGATGATGAGCATCCCCCGTTGGATAACCTAATTTCGCCAAAAACTCCCGCGTTTCTTTCATAACAGCACCCCCGAATTTATTGTAAATAGATCTGACAAATTAATTTAGTTCAGTATATTGAAACCCACTTCAAAAATGATGATAATCCAAGTATAATAGGAGTGAGTTCGGGTGTAAAGGAGGATTTTTCCAATTGTATACGTTTTCAGAACGACCAGGAAGCCTGCTTTTTCAAGAATTGAACCGAGATGAAATCGGGAGATGGGCTCCTGACGCAACTGTCATCTTACCTGTGGCTGCGATAGAACAACATGGACCGCATTTGCCCGTTTGGACTGACTCCCTTTTAGCAGAAAGCATTACCCTTCAAGCCGCAGCACTTGCTAATGAAGAGATTCCAATCTTGGTGTGCCCCGTCGTGACTTATGGTTCCTCTCACCATCATCTCATCTATCCAGGAGCGATGTCACTTTCCAATGATACGTTAATTGGCGTGTTGCGCGACCTGACTGATTCCTTGGTGAGCAGCGGCTTTCGCCGGATTTACTTGATCAATTCCCATGGCGGAAATGAAGAATGCGTACGACTTGCGGCCCGTGAACTAGCACTACGACACCCTGTTATAGCTGGAGCCGTCTCCTATTGGACAATCGCTTGGGACCAAATTGTACAGGAAGGGCAAGCTGGGCGTTTAGGAATCGTCCCTGGCCATGCCGGTGGTTTTGAAACTTCTTTACTTCTTGCATTACGTCCCGATTTGGTAAGAACCGAGTTGCTGCCATTACCGAACCTCCGCCCAATCCCTTCAACACCTAGAGATCCATCTACAGGCCCACTTATTCAACGCCACGGTAGCTGGGCAGAGATTGACGGCTACAGCGACGATGCGGGCTCCGCAAGCGCGGAAAGCGGGCAAAAACTTCTCGAAATCATATCCCGAACCCTTGCTGCTGAATTTGTTAGGTTCCATCAATTTAAGCTGAACTAAATTAATAATTAAAATGATTATCCACTACGAATAGGAGTTGGAATCGTTGAAAAATTATCATAATCTAATTGCTGGCCACTGGGTCGGAGCCCAATCCGGACGCCAGCGTCCGAATGTAAACCCTACGAAATCATCAGAGATTTTGGCTGAGTTTCCAGACAGCGATGTCCAAGATCTTCAGAATGCCACAACTGCTGCGGCAGCTGCTTTCCCCAAATGGCGCAGCATGAGTATCGTCGCTCGCGGTGAGATTCTATTTCGCGCAGCCGAGTTGCTCACAGCCCGTGCTGAAATCATTGGCAAAGATTTGGTTTTGGAAGAAGGAAAAACATTACCCGAAGCCATTGGAGAAACGATGCGGGCTGCAGCGATTCTCCGTTACTATGCGGGAGAAGCCCGTCAGGAAACCGGGGAAGTATACGGTGCATCCGATCCGAGTACACTCCTCTACACACGCCGTGATCCTATTGGCGTAGTCGGTGTCATAACACCATGGAACTTCCCTATCGCAATTCCTGCATGGAAAATCGCGCCCGCCCTCATTTACGGTAACAGTGTAGTCTGGAAACCGGCAGATTTAACTCCTTTGACAGCCTATCATCTGACGAGTGCTTTGGTTGATGCGGGGCTTCCAAAAGGCGTACTCAATGTCGTGTTTGGCCGTGGATCCGTTCTCGGACCCGCTCTTTCCACTGACAATCAAGTACGCGGAATTTCCTTCACTGGCTCCAATGGTGTTGGTCGCAGCATCGCTATTGCATGTGCCGAGCTTGGTAAGAAGTATCAGCTCGAAATGGGTGGAAAGAATGCCGCCGTCGTTTTAGCAGATGCCGACCTGGAGTTAGCCGTTGAAATGACGATCCGTGGAGCCATGCGTTCGACCGGACAAAAATGTACAGCTACCAGTCGAGTCATTGTCGAAGCTCCATTGCTGAACGCATTTACTGAAGCACTGGCCGAGCGTTGCCGAAAGCTTGCCGTGGGTAACCCTTTAGATTCACAAACCTACATGGGTCCGCTTGCTTCCCTTGATCAGCAGCGAACCGTATTGGACTACATCCAAATTGGAAAACAAGAAGGAGCTAGACTAGTCACAGGAGGAGAAGCTATCAGATCAGAAGGTTTTTTTGTAAAACCTACGGTATTCACTGATGTTGATCCTAACAGTCGTTTAGCTACTGAAGAGATCTTTGGACCTGTAGTCTCGGTCGTGCCTGCTGCTAATCTAAGTGATGCCATCTCTCTCGTAAATACAAGTCGGTTTGGCCTAAGTACAGCTGTTTTCACTCGTGATCTCGGTAAAGCCATGCGTTACGTCGATGAGATTGAATGCGGTATTGTGCATGTGAACTCCGAAACAGCCGGTGCAGAACCTCATGTCCCATTTGGTGGCATGAAGGAATCAAGCTCCAATTCACGTGAGCAAGGGAAGTCGGCTCGTGAGTTCTACACCCAAGTCAAGACCGTCTACTTCGACAGACCTCCCATAACAGAATAAGCAAAAAGTTCCGGCGATTCATGTTTCTACTCGTTCTTGCAACAGACGTCAGTTCCTAAATTCATCGTGTTTTGATGAAGGGATGTGATTTTCATGTGAATTTGGTCGGTTATGTCTATAAACTGCAACCCTAAATATGTAAAGGAGTGAGTTATAGCTAATGCCAAAATTAATCAAACCAATGTTCATGAGCTTCATGATTCTGTGCCTATTCCTAACGACTGCTCTTCTTCCGGCTTATGCAGAAGGTTCAGAATCGGCAATCAAGATAGGACTTAACCCCGGAACAATCGGATGCCCGCCCGATACAGAGCAACCGACTCTCAGCGCCGAGTACAAGAACCGAGTAGTTGATGCATTGACTACAACACAGGATGTTTACGGTCAACAGATTCTTGACAAGCCTGAGGGTCCCACTTTTGAGAACGTGAAGGACTTCTTTACACCTATTATGTACGCAATTGCCCCTGCTGCGCAGGGAGGTTTTTTGACGGATACGGGCGTCTATTACATCCCGTTCGGGCAGCCGCAACAGCTTACTGACCGCGGAGATTTGGCCTTGACTTCAGCCGATGGCAGTCAGATTATCTCGAATAAAGCCGATAACCTTAGTCTTAGCACTAAAATTTTTGTCGGTGCGGGTGGTCAAGAACAATTCGGCTCTTGTTTAACCAACTTAGGGACTCCTGAATTGTACAAAGGATATCTTCCGATCCTTGAGCTGCAATATCGCGATCATGACGGAATTGAGTATCAACAGGAGTCACTCGCGACCAACCTTCCAGATACCAACCTTGTAGCCAGCTATATAAAAATTACAGCCCAACGCGGCCTTGGAAAAACGGAACACAAGCCGATTAATATCAGATTCCAAGTATGTAGCAACTGTAATCTTCACCAAGAGGGGAATCAGCTAATCGACGATCAGGGTCGCACCTATTTGTATTTTAGCCCCGGTGCCACGTTCAGCAATTCTGATCTGGTCTACAACTTTGATAAACTAAATAATGGAATTGGTGATTCCGTCTACATCGTGCGGCCGGTCACCCCGATCGCCAATGCACCCACGGTCCAAGCGAATAAAAGCGGACAGGATCAGGCCCGGGTCGATTCTACGACATACTGGGAGAATAGGTTGTCGGAAGGAAATCTGTTCCAAGTCCCTGAAAGTACTATTATGGATGCCCAGCGTAACCTTTTGATTCAGGACCTGCTTATGAATTGGCGCTATAGCTTGGGAAATGCTTACGAGGCCTTTTATCAGCCGGAAAGCAGTACCACAATGGGGACACTTGGACGCTATGGATTCACCAACGTTTATAAACAAGCTCTGCAAGACTTATTGCCCAAATCCAAAGGCATCACCCGGCGCAACTGGGAAATTGGCGAGAAACTTTCTTATGCTTCTGACTATTACCGATTAACGGGAGACCCTTCTCTGATTATCGAAAATCTAGAGGCGTACAAAGCTTATGCCGTCGATCTGGCAACCCAACATGCTAACGATCCTAATCATTTGCTGGAACGTCAGCAATACTCCAGTGATGTTCCGAACAAAGTGTATGGACTGCACCAAATCGGGACGGCGCTCTTCGGTTTGCAAAATGTGGTTTCCGTATGGAGAGAACTGGGTCAAACAGATCTGGCCAACCAATATGGCCCAATTGCAGACGATCTGCGGGTCTGGTTTGATAAAGCCATAAAACAATCTAGCACTTTAATGGCGGATGGCAGCCTATTCACGAAGGCGATGCTGCTGGATAATGAAGATCCGTATGACCATCTGCCAGTAACTGTACTGGGCAGTTATTGGAATCTGGTTGCTCATTATGGATTTGCAGCTCAAGCATACGCTCCTGGTACTCCTGAGGCGAAAGCAACGCTCCGATATCTCTATAACCATGGTTCTCGTCTATTGGGGCTGCTAAAGGTTCGGGACGGCGCGATCAACACCGTTTACGAGGCTGAGCACATCAAGTTTTTGGCAGATAACGACCAACCCGATCAGATGGTTCTGAGCCTTTACAATCAACTGGCCCATGGCATGACAAGAAACACCTTTATTACCGGTGAAGCAGCTAACGTTGGCCCACTTGCCTCCAAATGGCCAAAGCAGTTCGGCATTTGTGCAAAAGACCCCTGCCCACCGCCTAGCTTTGATACCGGCTGGAAGCCAGGCGAGTATTACCGTGGGATGTACCTCTCGCCGAACACCGCTAACAACGGATTCTTCTTGCGGCTCTTACGGCTTATGCTGCTCAATGATGTGACCAACAACAAAGGAGAACCGCAAAGCTTGCAGCTAGCCTTTTCCACGCCGAGGGGCTGGCTTGAAAATGGGAAGAAAATTCAAATTAACAATGCCCCATCCCTATTCGGACCTATTAGCTATACCATTACGTCCAACATCAAGCATAATCAAGTTATGGCTGACCTTGATATACCTAGCACGAGACCTATCGGTAACCTCCAACTGCGACTACGTGTTCCTGCAGACAAGCAGCTCATCGGCGTCAAAGTGAACGGTCAACCTTACAACAAATTCAATGCTAGTACAGAGACGATTGATCTGACTGGACTTACGGGCAGTCTCTCTATACGTGCTGACTACCGTTAAACCGTTATAACTAACGAAAAGCCCTCGATACTTCCATCAGGAGGTATTCGAGGGCTTCTTTTGTTGTTTATCCAATCACTTCCCTCTTGTACGGTTTATTTAAAAGTTCAAAATTTCCGTTATGTTTGGCGCAAGCGCCATCATGTGCCGATGTCCGTCATCCGTATGTTGGAGTACAATCGATACGCTTTCCTCACCCCGATTCGTCACATAAAGGCGATTAGGCAGCAATGAAATCTCTATCATGGATGTACCCTCTTGCTCATCTCCCAAATTTTCCAGCGTCCATTCACAAAGTAGAAATCCGCTCGTAAACGCGTCCAAACTACCGCTCCAAAAGTATGAATGCCCTTCAATCCGATTAATCCCTTCGTATAAGGGCATTTTGTTTAGATTCAACTTACTTTCACTTTCGGCACGGACAATCAAAGCAGTCGCATTGAAATTCGCAAAGATGAGCTGCCTCTCACAACTGAGCAACACTATACCCTCTTTATCACAAGTAAAAAGGTGCGTGAGATTCGCGCTGGATTTCGTTTCTTCCTTGGTTCGATTTGGCAAGGTTACCACTATGAAAGGCACCAATTTACTCGGACCGTTGAACGTTCCTACATTGCGCCGGTTTAAAATAAGAAAATCCTCGACTCCCTTCCACTTCTTGTATTCATGCTGATTGATATAACGTATTCCTTGTGAACCAAACAGAACAAATCCGATATCATCATCCACCTGTACCCATTCTACAGGGGCAAAATCTGTAGTTCGATTCGGTTCACGTCCATAAAATCCTTCGTAAGAAACAGTTTGATTTGGGAAATATATCGTCTTATGTCCTTGGGCCAAGTCAGGCATTGCGCTGAATTGCTCATTACGGATTCCGATCATCCCCGTATTCATTTCAGCAATACTACAAGATTTCAACACCTGAATACATTCTACATAGACAGTTTTCCCATCCGGCAAAGATACGAAAGCCACATCCTGGCGAAGTTCTTCGACCCCCCGCATTAGCGAAGCCATGGCACCGAAACCATCCTCATAGTCACGAATGTTTTCCCTTTCGGTTTGCAGAACATAACGTTCGTTTGAGTGAATGGTCCGCTGTGAATTCACCTTAAACTCAACCGTACCCGTGTAACTAGCGGGTATTGGCGTAATGCTCCAACATCCTTTTGCAGGGATCGTAAGTCCCATCACACGGTTACGCCAACTGAAGCTGGAAAAGCTGTTACGCGTCCTGTGTATCACCGAGCAGCCATACGGATACACATAAACGCCTCTCAGCCTAGCATTCATTTCATCACCATCACTGGGTGCTGCACCAGCCCCTCCAAACAAATGAAGCAGGCAGGAAGCGACCAAATCCTTGGCGGATGTATGCTCCATATCTTTGGCCGTTTGATAACCGGAGATGATGCACTGCTCTCCATTTTCCTCTAGTAGACATCCCTGTTCATTACTATTCTGAATACCTTCGATAACGGTAAGAGCTCTTCGTTCTAACAAAGATGCATCACTGTCTCCATGTATCACATTCATAAACGCATGAGTAAATTGACGTTCGTGCTGCCTGTTATACCACCAATCCTGACCCTGGATAGGGACAGCCAAACCGTCAAACTGCGCCCACACTTTAATCGTTTTATTGTAGAGATGTTCGTTGTTATACAGCACTGTTTCCGATATGACCTCATCCCCAATTAAGGAAAATATGGCATGAATTCCTCGAAGATTAATGCCTGCACATAGATATCCTGGGTGAGCGAACCCGTGGTTTTCCGTTGTAAAGTCTGGGTGAAATGTAACGGTTTGTATCGACTTCGGTTCCCTAGCTCGATCGATTGGCGTCGTAATGGCGTTGAGTGACCAGGCTTCAAAGCCTTTCTTCCAACTATCCTGCCGAGGATGGTTAGGAAACAGCGCAAGCGCTGCGGCAATTCCGCCTGCCGTCCAAGCATTTTCCTCGGTCTGTGTGTCATGATATGCGCCATTTCTCGGGTCCTCTTCGCACCATCGGTCAGCATATTCGATAAGCACGTTTCGGACCAAACAGCGTGTTTCTTTATCTAGATCGTCCCATAACAGCCATGCTGATAAACCGAAGGAAGCAATGGTCACGCCGGTTTGGCTGGCGGGAAAAAACTTTTGCCCTCTCCCGCCCCATTTCGTCAAGCTGCAAAAACGGTTTCTCCCCTCAGCACGTACACAATCCTCCGGGCCTGTATCATGGGTGAAACCTAAATAGCGGATCGCTGCAATAGCTTTCCGCTTGACCTCAGCTCGAGGGATTCCAGTCATCATTTCCTCATAATTCGGATGCTTCGCAAGCAAAGCAAAGACGGATGCCGTATAGGCAGTTTCAAGCCCATACCAATAGGCACCGCCAAAAAAATGCCCGCACGAAGGACGCCAAGCCCAATCTGCAAACTGCTTGTTGGCAAAGGGAAGCCACTTTTGCAAAATGCGGCGTATTCGTGCGGACATTTCGTTCTCGGAAGCCTTGTGCCAAGCGATCGTTCGAATACGAATGCTCTCTTCGTTGGACATGAACGATTCTCCTATCTCAAGAGTAAAGGTTCCCTGCTAAATATTGAGGGGATGTTTCATAGCGCTACAGCCTTTCCACTAACTCGACTTTCGTTGACCGCTTCTATGAACCGAATAATTTCCAATGTCTCCTGTGGGTTAATGCGGGGCTCTCCTGTCCGAAACATATGCAGAATATCCTGCATTAAGTTAGCATACTTACGCAGCCCGTCAGCGGCCGTGTCCACGTACTCCGAGGCCTTGTCCCGGTGAATCCAAGTTCCATGTGTGCCATTGTGCAGATTCCCCCGCAAAGTTCCGATACGACCATCATGCCAGACAGCAGTAACTGTTTCATGACCCTTCCCTGAGAAGGCCGTGACAGAACGGCAGCCGGTTCCAAGTACCCGATACAGCACGTCAACAAGATGAATCCCATACCAATAATAGCCAGGCTGCGTAGGTGTGAACTCGATCGGACCATAGCAGTCAGCTCCAGTGATGTTACTGCTGTCATCTCTGTTCAGCGACGCGTTCAAAGCATCTGCATATCGGCGTACCGAGCCGCTCATCCATCGAACACCGAACTGCTCTGCGGTATGGGCAATGGTTTGGGCTTCCTTTAGACTGACTGCAAAAGGCTTATCAATAAAAACAGGCTTCCCAAAAGGAGCAATCTTGGCAAATTGCTCAGGATGCACTCGACCATCAACTGAGGTAATAAGTATCGCGTCACAGC
Source organism: Paenibacillus allorhizoplanae (assembly GCF_927798215.1). Classification (NCBI taxonomy): domain Bacteria; kingdom Bacillati; phylum Bacillota; class Bacilli; order Caryophanales; family Paenibacillaceae; genus Paenibacillus; species Paenibacillus allorhizoplanae. The sequence continues at coordinate 54,388 of NZ_CAKMMW010000020.1, read as the reverse complement.
TCGAGGCCACTTCTTCCGGAGATTCCGCAATATGAACCCCCAACCCATCTCGAAGCTCGATTGTGTATCCCTCCACGCGTGTTGCGCTCGCTTTAAAGTCTGGTGATCCACCGGGAAAAGCCGCAATGATGCGGCCCCCCGAAATGTGATTAGGATCATTCGAATCGTTCAAAATTTTGGAGAACACTTTACAATGAGAAGTGTCTAAGCCAATTAAGCCAAGCTTGAGTTCGGCCATGAGATTTCCTCCAAATTCAGACCTTTATACACTTTAACCACAGCTTTGATAATATCCTGCGTGTCCTCATCCGTCATAACCGGGCTCACGGGTAGGAGCGTAGTCCGCTGAAGCAAATCTTCCGCATGCGGGCACATTCCTTTGCTGTAGATAACTGGTTTTTGGAACGGATAGTTGAATGGAAAGTTATCTTTATCCGTTGTTCGCTGATGAAGAAAAAATGATTGCATGTAAATAGGCTCTCCTCCGTACATTTTGAAGCAGAAAATGTTCTCTGCGTTCATTGCTTTCACAAAAGAATCCGCAGCCGCTTTCGTAGCATGCTGCAGCGCAAAAACGCAGTCGACATCGCCTTGCAGATCAATCGACGGACGAATTCTAATGCCTGGCAATTGCGTATTCAAAGCTTCGCGAATAGTTTGGTGATGCTTACGCATAGCAGAGATGACCGTATCAAGCTTTTTCCATTGCTCGATCATGACGGCCCCGGTCATTTCATTCATCCGGTAGTTTTGACCGATGAACGAAAACTTAGGCGTAATTTGATGCTTTCCTTTATCTCGGAAATTACCTTGATCATGATATCGGGCTGCCCTTTCGAACAGTTCCGGCGAATTCGTGACCACTGCTCCGCCTTCACCAGCAGTGAGAATTTTTTGCATTTGAAAGCTATATACGCCGATATCCCCGATTGTGCCGCAGTACCGTCCCTTATAAGTACAGCCAAGTGATTGTGCGACGTCTTCAATAACCGGTAGATCGTACTTACGAGCAAATGCCATTACCCGATCCATGTCGCAAGCGCTGCCATTGATATGAACCGCAATGATTGCCTTTACTTCGTCATCCATGACTCTTTCCAAGTCGTCCACGTCCATATTTAGCGTGTCGTCCATATCCACAAATACCGGAACAGCATTCGCACACACGACTGCTCCTGCTGTTGCTGTGAAAGTGTTCGCTGGAACGATCACTTTATCCCCATAGCCAATACCAAGAGCCTTTAATGCAACAATGAGTGCCGCTGTACAAGACGAAACGCCAAGAACATAGGAAACATTCAACCGTTCAGCCATAAGCCGTTCAAACTCCTCAACTGCTCCCTGCAGATTCGGCCCATAATAACGGAACGGCGAGCCTGCGGTCACGACCTTAGCTACATGCTCCGTCTCTTCTTCCCCGTAAACCATTGCACCTCTCAACATCGGCGGCAGCGGTTTACTACGAACCGGTTCTCCACCATTAATAGCCATTTGTTCTTTCATACTATTCCTCCTTGACTGGTTATAAATCGAATGATATGGGTATTCCGCCCTGTTCCGATGAGCGGTGTATCAGCTCAATCAAGCGAACCGCTTCTCTCCCAGCTTCAGCTGTTACGGCTGGCTTTCGCTTTTGACTCACAGATTCGATAAAATCGATGATTTGCATTCTATGATAAGCGGAGTTCAGATTTCGGGGATCAGCACCGGCATTTCCACTTTTATTGTCATTCTCATAGTTTGGAAGAAGGATGCCAGGTACCGTCCAATGGGTGATCTCTTGACCTACGATTTTAATCGTTCCTTTTTCTCCGTAAACGTTAATGCTAGGTGGAAATCCAGGTATTGCAGAGGTTGTGCACATAAGGGTAGCAAATCCTCCGTTCTCCATGGTCAACATCGCAAGCCCCATGTCTTCGGATTCCATATGATGTGTTTGCGTCGCTGCTCGCCCAGCTACAGACCTCACCTTACCGGCAAGCCAGAGCAGCAGATCAATAGAATGGATACCTTGATTAAGAAGGGCCCCACCATCATTGGCTTTTGTACCGCGCCATGCCGCTTCATCATAGTAGGCCTGCGATCGGTAAAACGGCCGAGAAACCTCCACAAGCAGCAGATTGCCGATTTGGCCATCTTCAATCGTCTGCTTAAGCAGCTGATGATGCGGAAAGAATCGTGTCTGAGACACGACAGATAAAGTCAGTTGTTTCTCATTCGCTAAACGGATCATCGACGAAGCCTCATTAGCGGACATGGCAATTGGCTTCTCAACCAGCACATGTTTGCCCGCCTGTAGGGCTTCCGTACCGATGCGTCCATGACTGCCACTTCCTGTCGTAATACAGACGATATCAATATCCCGGTTCTCCAAAATCTCTTGGTAATCGGTTGTCCATCCGCAAGCATAGCGATCACTAGTCTCCCGTGCACGTTGCTCATTTCTACTGGCAACTGCGACAATCCTTGCGTGATCGATACCCCTTAAAGCTTCTAAATGAACGTCAGCAATAGAACCGCAGCCTATAAGCCCGATACCCCATTTTTTCATGTTAACTGCCACTTCTCATTAGGTTCAACATTATACAAAGCACCCTTTCCCTAAATTCATATTCAGATTAGTCAATTTAAGCGGCTTTGAACATGGTTTTTAGCGTTAAAACATGTCTTTTTGTGCTTCAATTGCATATCGGGAAATTCCCTGTTTATATGTCTCACAGATGGATATTCCTCCATCCCTCTCTTTTTTAAACAGCACAAGGTCAGCGGGACCTCCTACTTGTAACCCGCTCCTCGATGGCAAATTCATCAAAGTCGACGGACGAACAGAAGCCATTTCCCAGGCCTCTTGCAAAGAGCTCAGCTTCTTACGTGTCAGATGTGCAATCCCCCATGGAAGCATCTGTGCTGAACCGGCCAATAGCTGAGGTTCATCCGCTAAGTGCAGACGGCCTTCGTTTGTTTTCACAACATGAACGCGATTGTGAGAGAAGTATTTGCCAGGCGGCATCCCGCTGAGATGCACCGCATCACTCACGAGAATGGCACATTCCTGCTTCACCTGCATAACGACTTTAAGAAAAGATTCAGGCAAGTGGAACCCATCGGCAATTAAAGAAACCCAAAGTGAGTCTTGGGCCAGCTGTTCCCATAAGTAATTAGGGTGACGTGGAAGTGTTAAGTGGGCGCCGTTTCCGAAATGGGTTGCCATCCGGGCACCTGCTGAGACCGCATCCCGAATTTGCTCCGGAGATGCGGCAGTATGTCCGATTGCGACTATAATTCCGCTTTCTGAGCATCGACGAATGAAGTCCGTGGCGTTTGGCCACTCTGGGGACAAAGTAACAATCCTTATTCGTCCCCCTGACGCATCCTGCCAACGTTCGAAAGTATTCCAATTGGGCTGGCATACATATTCCAGTTTATGGGCTCCTCGAGGGCCATTCTCAGGTGATATGAACGGTCCCTCCAGATGAATGCCACCTACAGTAGTATGTGTTGAAGAATCTTCCTCACAAGCCTTAGCAATCGCAGTCATCGCTTCCCAAATGTTAGCATCCGAATTCGTCGTGATCGTTGGAAAAAATGTTGTAACTCCCTCTTTCCAAACCTCCCGAACAATTGAATGTACTCGCTCTGAATCTATTGGGAACACGTTTAAATCAATACCCATGCAGCCATTCATCTGCAAATCAACAAGCCCTGGTGCAATCAACCACTGGTCTTCGTATTCACTTTCATCAGGTACGGTACAGATGTCTGTAATGATGCCCTTATTCACAATAACCTTAATTGATTCACCGGTTTTATAATGCGTACCCATAATCTCTTGCATAGCGTTCTCCTCCTAAATAAACAGCCCGTTTATCGAGAGCATAAACGGGCTGTTACTAAGATTATTTTTTACCACAATAGAAATTATAAGTTTTCGGTTACCGAAAACGTCTTTCTATTTGGCGATAAAACCATATATAGGGATCTTTGGTCAGAGACCAAAGTCTCTCTGCTTAAACGCGGTCGCTCATCTTTGAATGGCTCCGATAGAGGTTTTCTCATAATAGCTTTTATACCATTTTGTTGCCTCTTGAATGACCTGTTCCCCGCCTTGCCTTTTCCAGTCCGTAACGAACTTGTCAAAGGCAGAATCGAGGGGTTCCCGATCTGTCAACACTTTTATGAACATGTCCATATATAATGAACCGTCTCGATATCCTAACTCAGGCTTTGCTTTCAGTAAGGCCGGGGTCGGCATATACATGGACTCATCTTTAAAGAAATTCATTTTCGTATAGTTGATCCCTTTCTGAGTCAAGTCGGCAAATTTACCGGCTTTAATGACTAGCGGAGACATCCTTGAATCACCTGCCGGGTTAATCATAACTTGGTAAAAGGCCCTTGTGCCTTTGTCCAGATTGACTTTCGAATTCGGATCCCAGTTTACAGTTCCATTCGTTACCTTATAATTGAGACCTTCAATCCCATAAGCAAAAAAATTATTTTTAGCTGGGTCACCGGAGTGGACCCAGTCAAAAAACTTAATGATATCCTCTGGGTGCGCAGCATTGGACGATACGGTATAGACGTTGTTTACACCTGTTCGTTCAGGAACCAAATTCACTTTCCCTTGCGCATTCATCGGGCCTGGCAGTACCCCCACACTGGCGTTCGGATCGGTGAACAAATAATCTTGACCTCCACTAGTCAGTACTTGCACTTGATGAAACCACATGCCCACTTTGCCTCGATGAATCAAGTCTCCCCAATCATTTTCCTTCATAGTGAACATGTCTCGGTTTACGTAGCCCTTATCGTAGAGCATTTTATAAAAACGAATCGCATCCTTCATTTCAGGTATAATTAGATTCGGTGCAAAGCGTCCGTCTCGAAATTGCCAGGCATCTGGATGGGCACCGAAATATCCGAAAAAGGCTTCGGAGAAAGCAAGTCCTTTACGCATGGCAAAAGGTACTTCATCGTTCGTGTTTCCATCGCCGTTCATATCGAGATTCTTAATTGCATCAAAGAACGCCAAATAGTCATCCATCGTTTTCGGTTCTTTCATGCCTAACTTGTCCAGCCAATCTTTGCGGTATAACAAAACAAGCATGTTCGGGAGCGCTGACATTTTGGGAATTCCGTAAATTTTTCCGTTTTTGCTTACACGCGGATCTTTCCATGCCTCAGGCGGAATATCCTTTTTCAAGTTTGGACCATATTTGTCAATGAGAGGACCAAGTTCTAGAAACACACCGTCGTCGACCGCGTTCGGATGACTCGGATTATCGATGCGGGACGACCACATAACTTCGGGAATATCACCTGAAGCAAATCGAATAGCAAGCTGTTTGTCATAAATGCTCGAGCTAACCATTTCAAATTTAACATTGTAGGGGGTACCGGTATATTGGCTGAAAAGCCTCGACATTTCCTTAAAATACTTATCGTCTTCTGTAATGTTCTGTGCGTATTGATTGCCGCCATCCTGCATGAGAATGGTGATATCGATCGGCTTTTTCGAAATCTTATTTTGTGTAAGTGCTGCATTATCCGTCCCTTGGCAAGATGTTAGCATGCTGCTCACGCTCGTTACTGTGATCAACAACATAAGAAGACGTTTATTCATGATCCCTTCGTTCCCCCTTCGAAGAAAGCGATCTTCATCTCCTCTTATACTAACGAATAAGTAATCATTTGGTAAACATATTTATTTGAATTTTCAGCCTTTTCCAAAAAGCGTATATTAGCTGGTATAAGTTTTAGTTCTTCAGTTTACGGATTCTTTCCTTTTCCCTCTCTATTTGTTGCAAATAACCTAAAGAGCATTCTACCATTAAGTCCATCATTTTCTCGCCCTTCTCGGCGCTAGCTGCCTCGGGATAACCCCAGTATCCATCCTCTGTCAATTCTGTCACGTCAAAATAATCCATGAAATCCTGAGGCACATTTGTTGGTGCAGATTGAGGTGCATAATCCTTGACATGTTCAGGACACAGATGCAAAATATGAGAGGTTTCTTTTTCCCCTCCGTGGATATCGAGCTTCGTATGTTCCATCACTTCATGCTGCCTTCCCTGCGCGACCGATGTATGGATAAGTATGACTTCCATCTCATCGGAGCGGTCTGTAAAGTCGCGATTAAGCTGCCGAATCGTTGGCTTTAGTATCCAGTTGCCACCATGTCCGTTAATGAGAAGAAGGCGTTTGAAGCCAGAGTATAGCAGGGATTCAGCAATATCTCTTATCACAAGCGCGAGTGTATCTGCCTTGAGATAAACGGTACCTTTGTCGGCCCGGTGCTCAATGGAAGAAGCAATACTAATAGGAGGGAGAAGGTAGGCATCTAATGTCAGGGCTAATCGCTCTGCCAGCTCCCCGGCAATAATAGTGTCTGTGCCATAAGGAAGATGACTTCCATGCTGTTCCAGTGCGCCAACTGGCAAAATCGCTGTATCACATTCGGCATTCTGAAAATCTTTTCGATTATTAAACATCGTTAGCATAGGTTCACCCTCTTTTCAGTTGTACGCACTTAATGCCATAACGTTCATTGTTAAGCTGATCTGCCCCTAGTACTTCTTCTGATAGAATGGGACGCCAAAAAACGGCCTTCTCAGCTCCATGATCTTTGTGCTCGGTTCTGATAAGCACATTCCCTTTTTCATCCAAACCGGTAATTCTCATTTGCCTTCGTTGTCGCTCCCAACTGTTAATTTGTCCCCCGGTCCAGAATGTGAATCCTCGTTCTCTTGCGATATGCACCGTTTGGAGCAAAGCCTCTCGAACCTCAGGAGAGCTGTGGATGCGTCCTTGATGGTACAAGAAATGCGCAACACCGCGAACCTTCTCCACCTCCTCTAAAAAGGGGACAATGACGCTTGCATCCGTAAACTGTGGAATATCCTGTGTCAAAAATCCGATTTCCAGCACATCATAAAGACGGTTGGCTTCATTCGACCAAGCCATCGGATAATACGGTTGGCAGGTTCCGAAAAGGAACCCAGCCGCTCCGGATTTGCTCGGTCCTCGCGTTTGATCCGATTCAATTCCGCATGCTTCACACCACTGGAATAGCTCACCCCAGCCTTCAAATCGGGTAAAATGGTTTTTATTGCTGATTACTTTCCCCTGCACCGTGTCTCGAAGCCACACGAATTGCCGGTTGAAGTCCGCTTGATCCCATCGACCACCCTCATTGATATTCGAATTGAAATGAAGGGCAAGCTCATGCCCCTCTCCCTCAATTCGCTCATAAAGCCATCCACTGTACCCAGGTTTCATCATGCACCAAGTGGAGTGAATACCCGCGCTTGCTAGTGTTTGCAGTGTAGTGACCGCGTCTTCGTCAAAATTTCGGTCGCTATCATGTGAAATCATGGCTACTCTATCTACACCTTCTGGCCAATAGTCGGAAAAAGGCACAGGTTTTTGTTTTTCAACCATTCGTCTGAGAATATGTGACACAACCGCTTCCCGCCATAAATCTGCGTACGGATGTGCGAAGTAAGCTACTCCCGTTTCTGTCATTTTTCTATCATACGCCCAGTTCAGCTCTAATCCGTCCTCCGCTTTAAGGAGACCATCGTTTAAGTTACCAGTCCCATCAGAAGCTGGTGTACCGTCTTCCAGAACGGGTCCTGTTCCCTGTTGCAAACCAACAATTGTACCCATCACATCGACGCTCCAACGTTCGATTGTTCCTAATCCGATTGTAAATTGTTGTAGCAGTGGCCCAGCAGAAATGCCAAGTGGGACATAGGCAATCGTACCCCATTCCTTGCATGCTGCTGCAGGCTCTTTCTGCTTCACCCAAGACGAGGCACTAAGAAACCGCAGCGGTCTCGTGTCACCCATCTCCTCCGGCAGATGAGCATAGCCTGCGGTAAGTGGTTCTGTTCCCGCAAAGCCTAGCTTACGTGCGAGCCCATTTAACCCGGCGAAGGTGACGACTATACCGCCACGCTCCGCATATCTCCAAATGGTATCATTGGCGGCTTCATGACTTGGCGCTGCAGCAATGAGGATGAGATCAAATTTGTTCTCCAGAATCTGGTGCAGGTCATCGATCCATTCGAACGGGATGCCTGCATGGGAAAGTACTTCGCCCGCATAAAGACCGAACGTATTGAGCCCGTAAGTCAATCGCTGCTCAATGGCTCGTTTGTCCCGCAGTATCCCGATTCTCGCTATGTTCATGCGTCATTCTTCCTCTCCGATACAGTTCAAACTCTTCTAATTAACCGTGAGCCTTTGCGCTTTGTTTGGCTTCCAGTGCCTTTAAGACCTTCACAGCCGCTATAGCGATTTCGTCTGCCTCTTCATCACTGAGTATCGGACTGATCAAGGTAATTGTTATTCTGCCCAGCAGGTCATCGCATTTTGGACACATGTCTTTTGTATATACGACCGGGTTCTTAAATGGATAATTATAAGGAAAATTGTCCTTCTCGGCGGTTCGTTGCTCGAAGAAACAAGGAATCATATAACAAGGTATCCCATCGTACATTGCATGAGTAGACACATTTTCGGCTTTCATCGCTGCAGCGTATTCTTGGGCCCGTTCCAGTGTAGAATGAACGATGCCAAGTACACAGCCCGTATCGCCGTCGTCATCTACGGCCGCTCGGAATTTCACATTCGGCATTTCAGCCGCAATGAACGAGCGAATTTTACGGTGATGCTTTCTCATCGTTCCGATCACGGTATTGAGCTTCTTCCACTGTTCGATCATGACTGCGCCTGTTAGCTCGCTCATCCGGTAATTTTGTCCGGACATGATGTATTGAGGTTCGATTTGGAAACGTTCTTTGTCCCGAAACATACCTTGATCGTGATACCGGACAGCACGTTCGAACAGGTCGGGGTTCGAAGTGATAACCGCTCCACCTTCACCTGCCGTCAACATTTTATTCATTTGAAAGCTAAACACGCCAATGTCTCCGATTGTGCCGCAAATACGTCCTTTGTAGGTACAGCCTTGGGATTGGGCTACGTCCTCAATCACATAGATGTTGCGCTTTTTAGCAAACGCCATTATTTTATCCATGTCACATGGACTGCCGTTGATGTGTACCACGATGATCGCTTTGACTTCGTCATCATAAACTCGTTCTAGATCGTCTGGATTCAAATTGAGCGTTTCATCCATATCTACATATACGGGCACCGCGTTACTGCTAACGACAGCTCCTGCCGTAGCAATAAACGTATTTGCCGGTACAATCACCTTATCGCCGTAGCCGATTCCAAGAGCTTTCATAGCAACTATCAAGCCGGCTGTACAGGAGGAGACGCCAAGCACATACGGAATATTCAAGTCCCGTGCAATCATGTCTTCCAAAGCTTTTACCGCATACTGCATATCCGGTCCATAGTAACGGAACGGTGATTGGGCAGCCAGCACCTTAGAGATTGAATCGATTTCCTCTTCACCGATCAGCATCGAGCCTCTGAAAGGTGGAGGCAGCGGTTTGCTCCTAACCGGCTTTCCTCCGTCGATCGCTAACTTTTCCATATTCAGTTCCTCCTTTAACTTTATATATCAAAGTGGTTGTTACATACGAATTAACTTTGTACTTGCTTGGTCAATCTTCAATACGGCCGCATTCGCGCGATACACATCCTCCGCTGTCAAACGGTGCGGTTTGCCTGCAATTTGGTTCAAGAAATCTGCCGCCAGTGTGGCTGGAGGGGTCGTAATCTCCCAACGCGTCGTCTTATTATGATGATCGGTAAAAGCAACGAATGGTCCCGGTTGTCCAAGCGGGTCTCCGGCCGTTCGGATTTCAGCTCTGCCTTTCGTACCTGAAACGAAGATGCGGCCGTCTCCCCAAGATTCGAACGCTTCCGGCATCAACCAATCTGATTTCATCGTCGCGGTTATATGGTCCTCCAGAAGAACGTTAACAACAGCGTTCTCAAAAAGACTAGGATACTCTGGAAGCCTATTCTTAATCAACATGCTATTGTGCCCAACGATTTCCTTGCCCGTAAACCACCACAGCATATCGACGTCGTGAATCATTAGATCGATGATTAGACCTCCATTCAGCTGCTTATCGAAAAACCATGAAGGTCTTGTAGCCGGATGGAGTTTATGCGGCTTCAAGAAAGTAAAATCCTCGATTTCACCTAGCAACCCTTCATCGATCATTGATTTAAGCGTAAATTGGGCTGGAGCAAAGCGAGCGGTCAGCATCATCCCTAGTTTGATTCGCTTCCGGTCGATCACCTGGCGGAGCCTGGTTAAACCGTTCTGGTCGATGACAACCGGTTTATCCGTCATGACGTGGATCTCGTGTTTCTCAGCCCATTCGATCACGTCGATTTTGCTAACGTTGGGTCCGGCACTGCCTATGATTCCTACACCCTGCTCTAGAAGTTCATCCATGGACTTGAACAGCGGAACTCCATAAGAGACCGCATACTGACCTGGAATATGATAATCACTTTGGTCAAATATTCCTGCAAACTGATGCCCATCTTTGATCATTTCTTCGATAAATGATTTGATATGATAGTGCTGACAACCGACAATAGCAAATTTCATGTTTGTTCAACTCCTATTTCGATTTGCTCCTCGACATTCGTTTGCACGTAATTCCGAATTTCATTTCAACGATGTCTTCTGGGCATGCCTGTTCATTCTCGCGTAACGGCCGCCAGAAAACAGCCTGAGCTGCATGGTCAGCAGTGGCTAGTATGACGGAATCGTCTTCAGACACGCCAATAATCCGAATGGCTCTTCGTGCTCGTTCCCACTCGTTGATCTGACTGCCGGTCCAGAAAGTAAAGCCCCGCTCTCGCGCTTCCTTGACGACTTGTCGAAACGCTTCCCGCACTTCTGGAAACCTTTGAATACGCCCCTGGTGGAACAGAAAATGTGCGACTCCCCTAACATCGCTTACCTGCTCCAAGAAAGGTACGATAACACCCGTATCAGTAAATTGAGGAAGGTCTTGTGTAAGGAAACCAACTTCCAGAACATTGTACATTCGATTCCGTTCATCCGACCAGGCAATCGGGAAATAAGGATGACACGTTCCGAACAAGAAGCCGGCATTCCCTTTCTTGCTCGGCCCCCGTGTCTGATCCGATTCGATGCCGCTAGCTTCACACCACTGAAACAGCTCTCCCCAACCCTCGACGAGGGTCATATGATTTTTATTGGTGACCGCCTTTTGTACAACGTTATCCTGCAACCATTTGGCTTGCCGCTTGAAGTCCCCTTCCGTCCAACTTCCGCCTTCGTTCACGTTTGAGTTGAAATGGAGCGCAAGCTCATGTCCGGCTTCCTTTATCCGTGGATAGACCCATGCGCTATAGCCTGGCTTCATCATGCACCATGTCGAGTGGATCCTGTGTTCCGCGAGAATTTCCAAAGTCGCAATGGCGTCTTCGTCCCAATTGCGATCACTGTCATGGGATAGCATGGCTATCTTTGTTATTCCTTCAGGCCAATAGTCGACAAATGGCAATATGCGACCTTTTTGCGCCATTCTCCGCAAAATGTGGGAAACGATGGCCTCTCGCCATAAATCAGCATAAGGATGTGCGAAATAGGGAGTCCCTTGTTCCGTTAGTACGCGGTCATGCGTCCAATCCAACTCTACACGGTCGTCTGCCTTCCAAAGACCTTCATCGACAGGTGCGCTGCCGTCAGGAGCGGGAACACCGTCGTCGAAGACAGGTGCTGTACCTTGCTGCAGACCGACGATTGTGCCTAGTAGATCGACACCCCAACGTTCGATTGAGCCCGAGCCGACCTGAAATTGCTGTAATACCGGTCCAATCTTCATTCCCTTCGGCTCGCAGGCGATCGAGCCCCATTCCATACTTCCGTGATGCGATCCTTTCGTCTCACGGACACCGGGTCCCCAATCGCCCCCTTCCGCATGCTTTTGGGGTTGCACCCAAGGAACAGCGCCGAGAAATCGGAGCGGTCGGGTATCCCCGAGGCTCTCTGGCAATTCGGCGTACCCTGTCGGGAGCGGGACTGATTTCATATAGCCGAGCCGCTTCGCCAATGGGTTGATCCCCGCATAACTAACTACGATCCCGCCACGCTCCGCGTAAGCCCAAATCGATTGAGATGTCACTTCATCATTTGGAGCTGCTGCTACGATAATCAAATCATAGAATCTTTCCATCATATGATGTACGTTGTCCAACCATTCAAACGGAATGCCAACGTGGGAGAGAACTTCTCCAATGTACCGTTCGAACACGTTTAAACCGTATTTCAACCGTTGTTCCTCTATGCGTCGATCCAGTAAAATTCCGACTCTAGCGATGTTCATATGCGGTTCCCTCCATAGCAATGCTCCTGCCTTCCGATGTTCCCGATAACTCGCTCTAGCTTAAGTCAAGGCGAAGTACATTAGAAAGCGCGAATGAATCCCCGAGCTTCACGTCCATGTGCACCTTTTTACCACGGTATTCGATGACCTGTTTATTTCCCAATCCAAGCCGCTTATGCGGAGATGGCCAACCTTCTTCCAATTTAATAAGCGACATGTCTGAGCGAAATTTCAGTAAATCTCCAACAATCTGCGGATCATACAGGTAGTAAGCAGATGGTTTCAAGTAATCCGCTGAGTCAATTAGCGCTGCCTGCCCTAGAAATGCTTGTTCCAAGCTATCGTTTACTCGGTCTAGCTTAACTCCGATGGTACGGGTTTCTGCATCGACTTCAGTTACAAGCCCTCGATACGTAGAAATGCCTGCCTTCCATTCACCCTCCGCAGTTCGTATTTGTGAATAACGGACAGCTTCAAGTTGAATAAGCTGGTTATCCCGATAGCGCAGCACCAATGCCTTAGCATCCGTTTCAAAGATGCGACCTTGGGAATCACAGTAACGTACCTTCTCCCCTTCCGTATAAGAACTGAGCACAATATCGCGATGCTTACCGTCCCCATACCGAATTTCCATGCCAGTCGACATAGGGTGACAAGGGGCTGAGTCCATGTCCGGCTCTAGTGGACGAACAGATTGCAAGAACGACGTTCCCTCAAAGGGCTCCAACACGCTTATAAAGCCTGTTGAATGAGTGGCAGCGTCCAATTTGTCTTCATCCCGCCATAAAACAAAGGGTTCCCAATGGGATTTCCGCATTTCCTCCCCGCCCTTTTCTCCAAGGCACAGGATGAGTTCGCGCTGCTCTCCTTTTGGAACCGTATGGATTTTCAAGGATGCAGCACCATATGGAAAAGTCCATGAGATGGGTCTGTTCACTTTAGCCTTGCGCAAAGCTTTCATCCAACCGTAGCCAGGCTTGCTGTATAAAGGAACATTCGAACCTGCCAGTGTGCCTTCCATTGGCAGCCAGTCTGATTCTTCAATGCCTTCGAATAGCACGGATTCGGACTTACAGTCCATTCCTACCGTGTTATAATCGAACGTATTCCCGCCAGATAATCCATTAAAATCAACAATATAAGCGTTCTCTTGATCAGGAGCTTGCACGATCCAACACCAACGTTCGTAAAGCGTTCCTGGGTAAGCCATTGTATTATCAAGTCCCGCCATTTGAAGTATGTCACCCTCGTAGTGGCTTTTTTGACGTGAATAGGAAGGCACCTGATCCTTACCATCGACTACTACAACTGTACAAGCCGCTGAATGAGTTTCCCATGCCTCATATTTGGGACTGAGCCAAGTGAACGGATATCTGCCGGCTGAGGTTTGCAGATGATACCCGTAGCCCCCGATCCAAAGTCCCAGCTTATCGCCATGACGATGTCCTGCGGACGGCTGTCCGTATAACATCACATGCTTGCAATTGTGAGCATTCGTCCCAACACGGAACATACTCGTTTCAGAGTCTTGTAGCAGGAAAGAAGGTTGAAGCTGATCGGCATTCACCTCATACTGCTGGTACTCCTCCCATTCGGCTGCCGTTGCGAGCAGTAAAAACGAGTGCTTATTGTTCGTCTCTCGAACGCTCCTGAGCCGATAGGCGGTTAACTCCTCCTGATCATATCGGGATAGAAGCCCGCCTATGACCGAACGAAGCGATGGCGAACGGCGGTAAATAATTTCATAGGACGGTGTATAAGCGATTTTGCCTTTCCGACGATCTTCGGATATCGGCTCTACATTATCCGCGAGAGTGTCGCCAAACATGGGGATCAGGCTTCCCGAACGAAGCTTCGCAAACAGTCCGATCACCTGCTTCAGACTGAAATCTGAGTCTTCAAACAGATCGATTCCGATAGGAAAATGCTCTTCATCCGTAAACCTGTAGTTATTGTTCGCCATCATTGACACTTGCTCGCAAATGGCTGCAATATAGCCCAATGAATCGTAAATATAACGGCCATCTCGGAAAAAGTTATTACGAAACTTCGATTCCAAGCTATATTTTCCACCATATAAAATATGACGCATTAACTTGCCGCTTCCCATATACGAGGCGATAAGCAGTTGTAAATAAATCCAACGCAGAGACCAGTCGGCATCGCGAGTCTTCTCAATTTCGCAACTATATAAAATGTAAGGAATCATTTCGTGTACTGCGGTGTTCACATGGAATGGAACCTTTCTCGTCTTATTTTCTGCATCGGGTTTGGCTGCAAAAAAGCGTTCTAAATCTGGACGAAACACTTCCCCTGCTTCATAAAGCAGGTCTGCTGCTTCAAAGAAGTTAGAAAGCCAGTGGGACTCCGTCGTTGTCGGCTCCGATATTTGCACCGTATCGTAGTACCCCGATCCATAGTTTCCGTTCATATACGGAACCAACTCGGCAATTCGCCCAATTAAAAGTAGCGCTTTGAAGGCATATTTCGTTTCGCCAGTCAGCAGATAAGCATAAGCCAAGTTATTGATAGCACCCGCGTTTTGCATGCCGGTTGTCTCTTCACAGACATTTTTATCCTCCAACACGGAGCAATACGGATTTCCCATCAACATGGAAAGGATAAATAGACGGTACGAGGCCGTAAACATATACCGTACGCCTGGATTTGGAAATCCTTCTGGCGCCAGAAATCCTTGGCCGTCGTCATCCATTACGATCTCTTCGCCCGTTGTTGGGTTGTGCAGCTTCATCCCGTTATACCACCATGTTTGGGTAGCAGGGTTATAATATTGATAAGGCCGCTCTAGACAAAGCTGATAAGCAGTCCGTTTGCCGCCTGCGAGAGGATCCCCGAAATATTGGCCAACTGATAGCGCTCTAGGGTTACCTACGGGTACCAACTCGAACAGCTCATCATCACTTTTGGCAGCCCAGTAATCTGCAATTTGAAGGATCTCTTCTTTCACTCGTCCGCCCCAAAGTGTCGTGTTTGCAGACTTTCGAGCTTGGTCGACGTCGTCTCTAGATAATCTAGCCGTAAAGCCCTTACGTTTCTCCGTTACATAGCCGTATATTTCCTGAGGAATCTTCCACTTCTCCCATCGAGTAAAAAAGAACGTGCTTTCCGATTGAACCTGGTGCTTTCTTGTCTCGATCTCCTCTTCTTTCAGCCCTCGGGTCAGCAGCAAATCACCCATCCCTAAACCCATCGTCGGCCTATCACCTGGAATACCCGACCATGTAATCAGCGTGGTTTCATCTCCGCTTTTTAGCGTGCGAACCGCATTAAACCCAAGGATTCGCTGTTCTGATGACTCGATACGCAAGAGACGGAGCGGCATTCGTAACGTTAGGTTTGCGAACCCTTTCGAAGTCGAAATTGAATATTCAATGTCGGGAGGAATCTCCAGTTGTTCAATTTCATAGAGGAATTCCTCATACATAACGCTGCCATCCTGTTTAAACTTTATCGAAAATGCCCCATGGCGTTTCCTGCGCGTATGGCCAAAATCGAAAGAAAGCACGACTTCGCCGTCGGCTTCGGGAGGGACAGACTCATAACGCAAATTCAGACAGAATTTATCTAATTCCGTATACGCACGGAACTCAATAGCGTGATCTGAGTCCTTTAGTTTATCAATCTTCGCACGGAAGCCCAGATCGGCAACCTTAAACTTCTCCGATCGGGGAGCTTCGAAGAAGCTGTTGCGTTCATGTACCAAATAAATAGGATAAGCGTTGACCGTTGTTGTCATGATCGATCCTCCCCTTACGCAAGTTTGATGACTTGGCCGCCATCCACAACAAGGTTGTGGCCTGTCATGTAACGAGATTCGTCTGATGCTAAAAACAATGCAGCATCCGCTATCTCTTCTGGCTGTCCGACTCGGCCCATCGGTATTGTCTTGACATAATCAGCTATGGCCCGAGGATCGTCAATCAATGACTTCGTAAGTCGGGTTTCAATAAAACCAGGACATAACGCATTCACCCGGATTCCGTATGGTGCCAGCTCAAGCGCCATGGACATGCTTAGCAGGTTCATGCCGCCTTTTGTCACATTATAATGTGCCTGCATGGCTTCAGCTTTAATGCCATTTACGCTTGACATATGAATGATAGAGCCGCCCGTCCCCCGTTCCATCATTTCTCGAGCGACTCGCTGACCGGCAAGAAAAGCGCCCTTCAAATTCACGTTCATGTGCTCATCCCAATCTTTTTCGGTGATGTCTAAGAATGAGCTTAATCCACAAATGCCTGCATTGTTAACCAATATATGTACAGCACCCCAACGTTCGATGACTTCATCTACCAACCTGTCAACTTGACTCTTCGCCTGAACATCAACCTGGGCTGTCATTACCTCGCTGCTTACATTTCGAATAAGGCTCGCCGCTTCTTCTAGTGCGGTAAGGCCACGTCCTGCAATCGCCACCTTGGCACCTTCTTTCGCAAAACGAATGGCCGTTTCCAGTCCAATGCCGAGCGAACCTCCAGTAATGATCGCCACTTTTCCTTCAAGCCTCATTGCAATTCCTCCTAGTCAAGACCTAATCCCGCCGATTCTTACCCCTCCGGTAAGACAGCTACAACATCCACTTCAACGCGTACGGTTAATTGGCTGCCGACCGTCGTGCGAACTGGGCGAACGGGTCCTGGGAAAATTTCTTTATACACATGATTAAATCGTTCAAAATCATTTAAATCTGCAAGATGTGCCGTTACTTTAACGACATCTTGCAAAGATGCGCCAGCTGCATGTAGAATCGCTTCCAAGTTGCGAAACACAAGTCTTGTCTGCTCTTCAATCGAACCCTCCACAATTTCTCCAGTTAAGGGATCTAACGGACCCTCTCCCGATGTAAATATAAGATTACCTACCCGTATCCCTTGTGAATAAGGCCCTGTATTTTGTGGCGCTCCGGTTGTGTTTATCTCTACTTTGACCCACTTGTTTACCATTTGAATTTACCTCCCGGATTCTACTCCGCACCATTCAACAATGGCGGTAATATAAATTTTGGCTAGCTTAATCAAGCTCTCAATGTCTACAAACTCGTCTGCCGCATGGGCATTCTCGCCGACTGGGCCAAGGATGACTGCTGGCGTATCTGAATGGCAATTGAACATAAAAGCGTCGCAAGCGAATGGTGCTGTATAGGTTCCAACTGGCATTCCCCATTCCTCTTCTGCTTGTTGCAGCAAAATGGTAGTAAGAGGTGTTTCCGTACTGCTTCCGGGAATAAAACGGGTGATCAACTCCCAATCGACCTCAAGCCCAGCCAGTTCCGGTTGTGTACTTAAGGTGCGAATCACACCCATAAATTCGGACTCCAAAGCTGCAAATGACTCGCCTGGTAAACATTCGACCCAAATTTCAATCATGCATGTGTCCGGGATCCCGTCTGCCATCCCAGGCTCAAAGCCCCCTGCTTGGATCATCGAAAGCACGACCGCAGGACTTTGGGACTCTCCAGTCGGTGTAACGAAAGATTTTCGCATCTGCATATCATTCTGGTAGCTCTCAATGGCTCGGATAAGGTGCGCCATTCCATAAACCGGATTTCGCAGCTCTTCACCGCCAAATCCCATGCCCCCTTTGCCCCGAACTGCGATCCTCCAAGCTACTCCACCCATATGTGAAGCACAGACCCGCAAATTCGTAGGTTCGGGAATGATCGCAGCATCAGCGCGATTCCCGCGAACGCGACCCGCCAAAGTTCCGTTGGCACCACCCATTTCTTCATCGACTACGCTCTCGAAGCTGAGATCACCGAGCAAGTTGATACCTTTTTCCTGCAAATATTGAAAAGCAAGCAAGACGGCAGCGGTACCGCCTTTCATGTCATTTGCACCGCGACCATACAAACGACCTCCAATAATAACAGGTTGGAAGGGATCCTCCGCTGTTTTGCCAGGAATGCCTGGTACGACGTCCGCATGAACGGCGAAGAGCAGCGACCTGCCTTCGCCTGTTCCCTTTTTGGATGCATATAAATTGGGCCTATCCGTATAATTGCGATCCCCCCAGAATGCCTGATGGGTTCTTAGTCCATCTACATCAGATAATGCGTATAGCTCAGTAGCGAAATCGAGACCCTTTAACGCATTCTCAAGGTATTTCTGCATAGGCAATTCATTCCCATTGGGAGGTTTATTTTCACTTGGTATGCAAACCATTTCCAATAGCATTTTCACCAGATTGTCTCTTTGATTCTGTACCCAGTTTTCTAAATCTTGATCGATTAGTATTACTTTACTCAATCTTAATCCCTCCATCCGAACTGCATAGTTGTTGTAAAAGCCCAAGCGCCGTTTCGACCATCCGTTCTCCGGAGTCAGGGGCTAGCCGAGTTCGAGATGTTAAACGCGTCTCGTATCCGCCATGAACGAATGCTTCTCGGGTTGCTACATATCCGTTGACACCGTTCGCATAAGTAGCAATTAATGTATGGGGGGAGGGTGATCTTTGTTTTAGGTCGTGACCGAATTCGACGAATAATTCACATGGAAAGGCTGCGATTGCAGACGCTCCAATTCGAAGAGCCTGAATTTCTACGAATGCTTCCGTTTCCTGCCGTTCACTGAGGGCTAGAAGCTGTTTGGCAAAAAAGATGTCCACCTCCGGTATTGCTTTCTTATTCTCAGGATGTTCAGACGCATGAATCAGTTCTTTAGCTTTCAGGAGATCTTCTGGTGACGGTTTACGAACATTTAGCGAAAGCAACTTGGATCTTCCTTCTATATGAAATGAATTCTCCTTGATGGCTTTTTCTCTCGTTTTGATAACTTCACCCGCTAACACTCTCCCCAATTGGCGGAAGGCGTCAGGCTCGGGTCGTACGTTATGCATAAAATCAAGATGATTAATATTCCCACAAGCCCCGTTAAGAAAAAGACTTATGAACGATTCGCCGTAAACCGCTTTCAATACACGGCTAATTTCTCCAGGAAAGTCTGCGCTATAGCGTTTTCCACCGATCGTGTCAGGATGACAGGCGAAATTCGTGATGACTCCAAGTGGACTTCCGTCCTCGGCATCTAGTCGAATCACGAATACATCTGAATCAATGGGACCTGCCGGCTTCACAATGTCCGGTTTGTTAAAGCCTGGATTCGTCCTCAGACTACCATCTTGCATGAAATAACGGCGGTTGAAAGATATTCCTTCCGCTTTACCTTTGGCGAAACCAATTTGAGCTTTTCGCTTGTTCCCATAAGCCAAAACCGCTGCATCCGCAGCCTTTTTAACTAAGTAAGCCGTATACTCGTCACCATTTGAATCACGATCCCTATATATAGGTCCACCTGTATGGGTATGTGTAGCGGCAACTAAAATATGGGATGCAGGAATTTCAGTAGCTTCTGTTACTCGATTGCGGATGGCATCCACTTCCTCCTTCTCGATCCCTATCGTATCAAGTACGATAATGGCCGTGAAGTTATGCCCGTCACCGATTACTACGGCTTTGACGTACAAGTTGTCTTTAATCCCGAGGGCAGGTCTCGGTGTAAAATAACCTGGTATGGCAAAACCCATCGGGGGTGTAATATCTATTTCGCATAAGCCACATTCCATCATGGTTTGTTCGTTCCTTTCATTTACATCCGGTTACTTATGGGTATGCTGAGTTTCTGCTCGACATAGTCCCTGCAGACCATCAGACTATTCCGAGGGGTGCTTGTTGACTGATCTATTTCAATCGTCATCCAGCCGTCGTATTGGATTTCCTCCAAAAGTCGCACGACAGCCGGGAAATCAATGGATCCAAGCCCCAGTTCGCAAAATATCGGAAGTGCCTCATCTCCGGATAAAATAGGAAATTTAGTGCGATCCGGTTCTTCTGGAGTGACGTCCTTGATATGCATATAAGCAATTCTATCTTTGTATCGCCTCATTACGGTGACAGGATCCATTCCTGCCTTCGTTAGATGGGCAGTATCTGGACAAAAGAAAACGAAGTTCGGGTCTGTCATTTCCATAATGGCATCGAGTTCGTTTTCATCTTGAATTTCCGTATTCAGATGCGGGTGTAGACAGGCTTTTACCCCTAAATCGAAGCATCGCTTGGCGGATTCATTAATCACTCTAGCCGCGGTCTTTAACTCCTCTAATGTCGTACCTCCTGCTGTTCGCGGGCCTCGTGGTCCAAGAACGATCCGATCGCTGCCGTTCTGAGCGGCAAATCTAGCGACACGCGCATTATATGCCACTGTTTCATGAAATTGTGATGCATCACTGAATCGGCCCCCACCGTATAATGCGGATAAAACAAGACCATATTTTTCAAATAATGCTTTAAATTCATCACTTCGATCTTCGCATTTCAGCGCGATTCTTGTAAAAGTTTCACAAGCACGGTAGCCCAGAGACGACGCTTCCTCCATCCCTTTAACGAAATCTTCTTCCCACGTAATTAAATGGCAGGATACTTTCATTTTCAACACCGGTACTCCTCCTTTTTACCCATTGGGAGATATCCTAACTTTATTCTATTTTCCCCAGAATCGGGATGGTATTTTATATGGAAATATGTCTTTTCATGAGTAATCTTCTTTGGCATAAAGCTGGTAGGATTTCCAAATGGAGAACCCTGTTTTGGCATAGAAATCGACTTCTGACGTCCAATCAATGACCATCAGATGATGATTCCTCTCCTGTAATACCCGCATACCTGCCAGTAGAATGGCCTTTCCGTACCCATTACCACGAAAGGGAGCCGCAATGCCTAATGGACCGATGCCACCACATCGCTCTTGAAAGCATGGACTCCAGAATTGATTGCCAGCCAGAATGGGTGAATACTCGTCATTAATACGGCAAAAGCCGATTATCTTACCCAACTTTCGCATGAGGATAAATTCTCTGCCTGTCCCCCCTGATGTAACATACCGGTTTGTTGACTCTTCCCAACGCCCAGGAAAGTATAGATTCAGGAAAGCGAGCAAATCTTCAAGATCTGCTTCTTCAGCAACAGATAGCCTTACTTCCGGACCAATATCGTCTTCTACGATCACCTTATCCCGAAAATCACCTAACAGATCGTAAGTGTTTCCCCGTTGATTGAACCCACGATTCTCAAGCCAGCGTTTGACATTCATAAACTGGGAGGGTACTCCGGGAAAGAAGTGTCCAGAATCCCCGCCTAGGGAAATAGAGCTTACTCCAGCATCTTTTATTGCTTTTTCAGCTAATTTTAACAATGTACCGCCTATACCTAAATTTCTATAGGAAGAATCAACGAGTAGCACTGAAATATAACCCTTACCAAGTTGCTGAACTTTACTTATGACAACCCCCACCGTATAGTCGGACGATGTTCCCTCAACGACAAAAGAACCCTCCGATAAAAAATCCGGGTGGTTCAAACTGTTTTGATACAATAGACGAGAGCGGAGCGGAAAATCACTCCCAATCTCCCGATTCCAGAGTTCACAAACGCCTTCCAAATGGCTAGCACTTAGCTTCATCGTTCGCATTTCCAACCTCCTCATCCTTAATTAAGCCCGTTTTGGCATATTTCTAAGGAATGACGATACTCCGTCGGAGAAAACTTGAAATACTTCTTGAACACTTTAGCAAAATGAGCGTATTCATTATAGCCGACCGCATAAGCAACCTCATACACCTTATTGTTTGGATCACTCAATAACTCGATTGCCTTGTCCATTCGCAATTTGGCTATATATTGGGTGTAGCTTACGCCCACTTCTTCTTTGAATGATTTACTGAAATACGTAGGCGACATCCCTGCAAGTTCAGCAGCATTCATCATGGAAAATGATTCGTTCGAAAAATTCTGATTAATCTGTTTTACGGATTCCAACATATTCTTATGCGAACCCCAATTCCGAATATGTCGGATTTCTTCCATAGCACATTGCAGTACTAGCTTAATATGTCTAGTCAATAGCTCGGCTTGACCGTTCCATTCATAGTCGGGAAGAGCTTTTAATTGTATTCTGTTGCCACTCAGACCCGCAATTTCCGCTTGCAATAAGTAAAACAAGTGAATATACATTTCTTTGAGTCTCGCTGAGTTTGCTCGATACGTTTGCAATCTTTCGTGTATTCCTTCAAGCTGCTCCCAAACAGCGGTCATATTGAGGACCCACATGTGCTTCGCCATCGACTCCGCTTCTACCTTACACACAGCGATCCATTCACTCCGCTCAACGATGCCTTTACGTTCATTGCCGAGTTTCTTCTCAGTTAAAGAAAGCACTCTTAGTACTTCGTCAACATCAAGCGGCTTAAGCAAATAATCGGACACGCCATGTCGGAGTGCCTGTTTGGCATAGCTAAAATCGCTGTAACCGGAAATGATAATTACTTCGGTTTGGAATCCACGGCTTCCGATCTCCTCAGCCAGTCGCAACCCATCCATTACCGGCATTCGAATATCTGTAATCACAACGTCCGGTAAGAACTCGCTAATGAGATCCAGCGCTTCTTGTCCGTTCTCAGCAAATGCACTTACTACAAATGAAGAAGTTTCCTTTTCAATGATTGTCTTTAAACTGCGTTTCACAGATGGCTCATCATCAACAATGATCACTTTATACATGCCTTTACCTCCCTGGCAATGTAATTTCCATATGCGTACCGTTTCGCCCTGACTCACGGATGTATAGTCCGAAAGGTTCTCCGAATGTAAGTCGAAGGCGGCTGTGCACGTTCCACAATCCAAGATTTTTCTCTTGAAACTGATGCTCGCGAACCATTTGCTGAATAGTAACCTCCGTAAATAATCGGTTCAACCTGTTCAACGTCTCTTCTGTCATACCATTCCCTTTGTCAATTAAAGAAATGACGTACGCCCGATCATTTGTAAAACATCCAGAGATTCTCAAATACTCAGGCTTGCGATCATGATCTTCGTAACCGTGTTGAAAGGCATTTTCCACAAGTGGTTGTAAAATGAGACGTACGGTGGAAACTTGCATCGCTTCAACCTCATCAACATCCCACTCCACTTTTAATCCTTCATAGCGCTCTATTTGAATAGACAAATATGTCTGCATATGCTCAATTTCTTCTAAAAGTGTGACCGTTTTTTGTGGATTTCCGACATTATAACGGAACATCTTGGCAATGGAGGTCACCATTTTACTAATCGGCCGTACTCCAGCCTCAATGGCATACGAATTCACTACCTCCAATGTGTTGTATAGGAAATGTGGATTGATTTGCGATTGCAAGATAAGGAGGCTGGACTCCATTTGCTTGATTTCATTTTCCTTTTGTTTCAACTCTGCTATATGTACGACTTCAATTAGCCTTTTTATTTCAGATACCATGTTGTTAAAGCTGCCGAACAAGCTGCCAATTTCTTTACCTTTATGAACTGGCGCACGAACATCCAAATTACCATCTTCAGCTTTACGCATTAGTTTCTGTAGAAGGAGCAGTGAACGTGTTAAGGATAGTGTAAAAGTCCCGACTGCAACTAGAACCAAAGCAACTAAGACGATACCAATAGCAAGGGTAAGATAACGCAGATTCATCAAGCTGCCGATGAGTTCCTCTAGCGGTAACTCATCCACAATGGTCCAGCCTGTCGATTTTAGATCATCGTAAATAACAAGATTCTTCTTGCCTGATGACTGATCAATATAATAGCCGTTCTTCTCTTCTCCTTGTAGACCCGTGTAAGTTGGAACTGCCTCATTAATGTACTTTCCCCACAAATGTTCATCCGGGTGATAGATGATTCGATTCTCCGAATCCATTGCCCAGATCAAATCGGTATTGCCTAGCTTTACGTTTTCCAGCAAACGGGGTATCACTTTATAGTTTACGTCAATAATGAGCATTGCTCTTATTTTGTTTTTTGAAATATCTCGCAAATCGCGCGTGATTGTAAGCACATTCGTGGAGTTAACTTTCCGAACGCCTTCGATGTTAAAGTTTTTGAATGTCCTGTTTGTTGTACGATTTCCCTTATATTCGTTAAAAGCTTCAAGAGAACCACGGTCCTCGTAGCTGCTAACGATCATACCATCATCTGATACAATGGAGAGATTTATAATGTCTGTTCGCACTGACAATATATTTAAAAATAACTCATTATCTATTTTTCTTTTCATAACGTACATGTCGTAAGAATCTGCATTTTTTGAATTTAAAAACTGATTCACTAATGGAGAAGTTAAAACGGGTGATGTGATGGTGCCAAGCTCCACGAAGTAAGAGTCGAGGTTGTCATTAATTTGTTCCACAATTTGACGACTGTAGTTTATCGCGTTGTTTTCGATACTTTGGGTAGACTTTTCGTACCAGATCATGCCAGATACTAAAAAAGGGATTAGAACAAAGCCAAGTACCAGGATGGCCAATTTCACATGCATCGATAGTTTCCTAATTCGGACCATCCTTATCCCACCTAATAGCATTTAAAACTTATTATACCATGGAAGCGTTTCACTTTGGACAACCTTTTCACGTCTTAGGCGTTTATTCGATTTAAAATACTTCGTCGAACAAACACTAGGTAACTTCGCCGCCGAAATGAGTTTTTGTTTCATCATCAAACATCTTGTGCAGCGTTTGAATATACAGAAAAACATCAAAAACCGTCTGGTACAAATCTTCATTCCGCTGAGCATAATCGGACGTCTGTGCCCAAAGTTGTCGCGCTTCCTCCGCCCTACCATCCGCCCTGGCCTCTAACGCAGAAGCAAGAAGACATATCATTTCCGCATGGATTAGTAAATATTCCCATGATTTTGCAATAGTCGGATGAAGCGCAGAGCCTAGGTTTCTCTCCAAAACAGGTCGAAAATCGCTTACTATCTCTTGTACAGACCGCAGCTTGTCAGCTGCTTCGCTGCTGATCCTCGGCTTCTCTCCTCTCATATAAGGCGGATCAAAAAGGTCAGAGATTGTCTCCAAATAATGTAAACAAACTTCGCCTTCGTCTCCGAATGAAGCAATGAAATATTCTTTGGCTAATTGCCTGAAATCTGCTTCATCGTTCCATAACGTTTTTCCAAGGACATACATGCCGAGGCCAGTTGGGAAAAAGGAACGCTGAGTTTGATCACTGATGATTCCGTTTAATCGAAGCATCTTTAAATTTTTGACATCTTGGCTGATCATATCCGCGATTTGGAAATATCCAGGATCAAGATAATGATCCCACATATGATGATACTCGTAAGTAAAGCCATCACCATCAAATAGTTGCTGCCACGCTTTCAAGAAAGCTACATTCTCACGGATATTGGTCGGGAACTTTAGACGGTTTCGAACAAAAGGTTGGATTTCGATACCCGTTGTATCCGAATCATAGCTTCGGCTGTAGGTTCGGCTAATGGGTGCGAATAAAAGCATGAATCGACCCGGATTTGTCAATGTTTCCTTCTCGGGTACCCACAATAGATCCAAATAAAGCAAGAACACGACTCGCGTGCTCAGATTTCTTACAGTCAATTCCTCGTCCAATTCGTTTAACATCAAGATATAAAAATCTGACGGCAAGGCCTTTAGGCAATTTTCACATTCGCAATGGTTATTGAACGCATCAGCTAACCAAAAATGCAGCATATCGATATGGGGGTTATTTTGCGCATGATCTGCAGCGTATTGGACAATCAACCTTCTTGCGTCCGGATTAGAGAAGCATAAATTTGTATTCAGAGGTACACCGTGCCAAAGCTCCCGCTTGCCCTCCACTAAGGCAAAGAAACGGGATTTATCTTCATCCACCGCATAATCTACTGCATCCCAACCTAAACAAGGAAGTCCAAGCGGTTCACCTGTCCAGCCGTGGCCTACAGCGTGATAGATAAGACCACGCTTTTTTATTTCTTTCTCCATTTCGACGGTAAAAGCATCTACTTGATCCACGGTAATGGTCTCGGGTTGTTTGTACTTGTTATGCCGATGACCATACCAACGATCAAAGAATGTATAAGGAGTCTTGAATTCCAAGAAGTAGGAATTGAAACCTGCCTTCGGCGCCCAATGTATGTTGTCCAGCATATTTTCGATGCTGACGGCTCCCTCGATGCAAAGCCCTCTATGCCGATAGGTTGCTTTTTCGTTAACTTTTACATCGATGGTCTCAAGTGCTTTCCTGGGCACATAATCTCCATCTGCTCCGGGTCGCAGCCATCGGCATCCTGCCTCTTCGAGGAACCTATACACACCAAGCAGAACGCTGCGTGGATTGGAACCGGCGATATGTCCCTTCGCATCCTTGACATCAATGTAAATAGCATCGTCCAACTCGGGATTAGCCAATTCAGGCATGGAAATGTCCAAATCACCGAATAAGCCTACCCAAAGGTAAGCAGCTTCGCTCTCGGTATAAAAAGGTTCTTTGCGTGTATCTATTTGATACTCGGGGGACATGAGAAGTAGATATTTCAAAAGCTCTTCAATGGCAAAATGGATTGTAGGTTGATCATGTAACGTTGAAATCGTCATTGTTTTAACATGTTCTTTGTTCAATACCATGAGTAGATAGTCCTCCTATTCTTTTAAGGAGCCCACTGTGGCACCTTTGACAAAATATTTTTGTATAAATGGATAAACGAAAATAATGGGGCCTGTTGCAAATATAATGACAGCTGACTTCATTGATTCGACGGTGTGTTCGAGAATTTGTGATTGGTCGAATTCAAGGGAAAGTTGACTATCCTGAACGATGCCTCGCAAAATAATTTGCAGCGGATACATCTGTTTGTCTCGAATGTAGATCAAAGCATCAAAATAGGAATTCCACTCGCCTACTGCATGAAAAAGTCCTAGAGTCGCAAACACGGGCAGAGACAGCGGGATCGTAATTCGGGCAAAAATTCCGAATTCCGAACATCCATCAATGGATGCAGCATCGAACAACTCGGATGAGATTCCCTGAAAGAATGTTTTCATAATAATGACGCCGAACGCGCCCACTGCTCCTGGAAGAATGAGAGCCCAGTACGTGTTGATCATTCCTAAGTTTTTGATGACTAGAAATTTAGGTATGAGCGGCACTGAGAAAATGAAGGTAACAATAATGAGTTTCAATATTAGTTTACGTCCAGGCATCATTGATCTTGAAAGCGAATAAGCCATCGTTGAGGTAAAAAACAAATAGGCAAGAGTCCCCATAATCGTAATGAAGCAAGTAACGGCCATAGCCCTCCACATATGGGCTTGAGTAAAAATTATTTGATATACAGACGTATTAAACCCTTTAGGCCAAATGAAGACTTGATTTAATTTCACATATTCGTTAGAACTTAGAGAAACTGCAAGTACATGCAGCATAGGAGCAAGCATAGAGAGGCTAAGCACTGTAAAAAACAAACCGTTAATAAAATGAAACAATCGTTCAGATTTATAAATTGGCAATGTATAGTCCCTCCTTTCGCCAAAAGACCTCTTAATAGATACTCTCTCCAGTTACGCGTTTAGCTAACTTGTTCATTCCAAAAATCAATATAAGTCCCACGACTGCTTTGAAAAAGCCAAGGGCCGTCGTATAACTGTATTGGGCCCCTTGAATACCAACCCGATAAATATAGACATCAAACACATCCGCAACGTTACGGTTTAGTGAGTTGGCATAAATCAACATTTCTTCAACACCGGTATCCAGGATGTGTCCGATCCGCAACAGGAGCAAGATGACAAGTGTGGGCATTAAGCTAGGCAGCGTAATGTACCACATTTGCTTCCAGCGGTTCGCACCGTCAACAGTAGCAGCTTCATAGATATTAGGGTTGATCCCAGCAATAGCTGCTAAATAAAGAATCATGCCCCAGCCAACTTCTTTCCATATAGCAGAACTGACTACAATGGCTCTGAAAAACCGTGAATCCTGCAGGAAGATAATTCTATCCATACCGAACCATGCGAGGAGATCATTAATAATCCCTTGAGGATCAAGCAGCTGATAGAAAATTCCTCCAACGATTACCCATGACAAGAAGTGAGGGAAATACAACAGGGTCTGAATTGTACGTTTAAACAGCATGTGCCTGATCTCATTCAGAAACAAAGCGAGAATAATGGGTGCTGGGAAACTAAAAAACAACCTATAAAAACTGATAATAAGGGTATTTTTAAGGAGATGGTAAAAATCATACAATGAAAACATGTTCTTGAAGTGCAAAAAGCCTACCCATTGACTGCCGAAAATACCCTTGAAAATGTCGTATTTTTGAAAAACAATGATATTCCCAAACAAAGGGATATATTTGAATATTGCAAAATGTAATAACCCTGGCAAGCAAATAAGGAATAGAGCCAGTTTGCGATTGGAACCGATCTTGTTAATTAGTAACGTGATGTTAAAACGTGACAGCTTCCGATTTGGAGCGATATTTTTAGTTAAGGAAGTGTTGCTCATCAGAAAACCACCTTTACTTGATTACTCAGCAGCGTATAACGTATTGTTCGAAATGATAGAAATTATAGATGAAAGGGGAAGTTTTCACTTCCCCCCTCAAGTTAATCAACATTATTTCTTTTTGTTTTTAGCATACCAGTCATTTGCTTCCTTGATCGCCTGATCTCCGCCGCGTTTTTTCCAATCAGCCACGAAATTGTCAAAAGCTTTGTCAGGATCAATCTTGCCAATCATAATTTGAGTAAGCGTATCCAGGAACAATGAACCAGCAGCGAAACCAAGTTCTGGTTTTGTTTTGATCGAATCCGGCGTTGGCATGCTCATACTTGGGATCTCGAACAAGTTCTTCTCTTCGTATCCCATGCCTTTTTTAACTAACTCAGGATCAATTACGCCTTCTCTTTTAATCACTTCAGGATCCATCCGTGTATCGCCTGACGGATTCACCATTGTTTGGTATTGCAGTTTTTCATTCGCGTTAGCAGGTAGCTTAGGATCCCAAGTAATTTGACCGTTGGCTTCTGTGTAGTTGCGGTCTTTGATACCGTAACGGAAGAAAGTGTCCTTTTTCGCGTTATCCGAGTAGGTCCAGTCAAGGAATTGGATGAAGCGCTCTGGATTTTTCGCGTTTTTGGTCAGAATATACACTTTTGCGATACCCGTTCCTTTTGGACCGAGTAAATATTTGCCATCGGCTTGCTTCACACCTGGCAGTAAGTCGATTTTCGCGCTTTTTCCAGCAAATTTATCTGGTGTCCAACTATTCAAATTCCGCAAATCATGACTCCAAGTCGCAACTTTATCGTCTTGAATCGCTTTAACCCAGTCCGCGTCTTTCACGTTAATAAAGTCTTTGTTAATATAGCCTTTATCGTATAGCATTTTGTAAAACAACATAGCTTCTTTCATTTTCGGATTAATGATATCCGGGATGAACTGGCCGTTTACATCATGCCAAACAAGCGCACCATTTTCACCCGGTGAAATGCCTTGAGCATAGAAGAAGAAGTTACTGAATCCAAACATACCACGAATTTCATATCCGACTTCGTCATTTTTTCCATTACCATTTAGATCAGTTGTTTTTACCTTTTCGAAGAAAGCAAGATACTCTTCCATCGTCTCAGGTTGTTTCATGCCTAATTTATCGAGCCAATCCTTTCGGATCAGAAGTGCTTGAGGGTTGATTGGCGTTAACAGTTTAGGAATCCCGTAAATTTTGCCATCTTTGCTCAAAGCGGGAAGGGACCAAGTCGCTTCTGGAACTTTTGCCTTAATATTTTTACCGTACTTGTCAATCAAATCGTTCAATGGAAGAAATATGCCATTCTCCACCGCAGTAGCATGTGCAGAGTTAAGAATGGAGTCCGATGTTACAACTTCTGGAATGTCACCAGACGCGAAACGAACAGTCACTTGCTGTGTATAATCGGCCGATGGGATGAATTCATACTTAATCGTAGTCGGCTGACCTGAAAATTCGGAAAATAATCTTGCCATTTCCGTATGATACGGATCCTCTTTTGTCGCCGTCTTGGAGTATGCGTAACCACCATCGTTGGATATAACGTTAAACGTAGCCTGAACCTTGGGTGCCTCTGTTGCCTTGGATGTTTCTGTTGTTGCAGTTGCTTTAGTATCTGTAGCTGAAGGCGCATCATTAGAGCTACATGCTGTAAGCAATACGGAAATACTTACCGTGACTGAGAGTGCTGCGGGTAACCACTTTTTCATGCGTTTTCCCCCTTTACCTTACTTCATATTGGCTATACTTAAACGTTTTACGTTTCTTCTAGCTTAAAAGAAATAGAGACATTCGAATATGGAAGAAATAGTTCATGTTATGTGCTTTTATGACTTATTTACTATGTTTACTCCTCCTTTGGTATATGAAGCCTTTCCTCTGCCTCTTTAACGGCACCAAGGATAATCCATTCATTCTCCGGTACGAAAGGACCACGATACCCATGAAGAACAAATGCCTCCGCTTCGTATCCGCCTTCTTTCAGAATTTGACCCGTAGGAATATAGGTAGGAACCCCGTTGCTGTAGCCTAATACCATGACGTTCATAGTTGAAAATATCCTTTTGATAGATATGGCATATGAAGAGGGAACTTCTCCTTCCAATGCAATGATCCGGAAACCATCTCCCAAACCCCACACTGTGATTGTAAAAGGAAGAACTTGGCGCACACTGCCTTCTTTAATGGCATCAGCCGTTCGTCTGGCCGCTCGTCTTCTGTAATCAGTTTTCGTTTCGTCCCCTACGATGGAGAGCATTTCGGTAAGCCCCCAAGGCTCTGTGAAAAGTCTTACTCCAACCTCAGCAGTTTGCATGGAACCTGTAAGCTTCAGAGCTCCACTCTTGGATAGTGTCCGCATAACATCTTCCGCCAATTCCACCCCAGCTTCTCGCATTTCTTCTACCGTGCATGACTTAAAGCGGTCGTCGATTACGGTTTTCAGCGGTTTAATGTCCGCCCCGCAGCCCTGTAAAAAGATCGCGATGCTGTCAGGAAACGAAGCTTCCAATTCCGTGCAGGCTTGACCAACAAACTCCGCTGAAATCATATTCGGTCCAATACAGGTCGGATGACAACCGTAGCTGAACACAAGTCCTTTAAGCTCGCCTTGTGAGTCAAGCAATTGCAGCACGAAAAGGTCTTGATCTGTTTCTGCTTGGAAATTCGGTTTGAACATCAGGCCTTCTTCCGTCATGAGCCGTCTACTTACCCCTGCATTGGAATTTCCTTTCAATAGTAGAAGAGTGCCTTCTGTTAGATTTTGCGAACAATGCTGCAACAGGCTGATTATCGTATCGCGTATAAAGCGAAAATAGCGGATGTCCTCCGCATAATTGATATCCTTGTCCTTCTCTGGCCATTGTGACTGCCCAAGGCTGTACCCGCCTCTACGCCCTTCACTAGCCTCTCCTGTCAAAAATACAGAGCAATGTGTATGGGAAAAATTAATTAACACCTGCTCGGACTTTAACCCGAAGACTTCTCTTAAAGCTTCCTTGATGCCTGTTACAAAGCTGCGATCCCCGCCAAGTGCATCCAAAGTAATTACTACAAGCGACTCCATACTTTCGAGCCATGCAACTTTAACGAAGATGTCATCTAGCACCCCTTCGCTCTTTCGATCCCTAGTTCCGAAGCCGGCTAGAAAAACAGGCGTATCGGGTGTAATGCTTTGTTTTACGACCGCTAATTTCAAAAGTATCAACTCCTATTTGCATGCGCTCCGCCTCATCAATCACTTATCTTAATTGTACTGGGAGCGATAAAAAAGAAATATGTACAGACATCAAAAATCATGTGTTTTTATGATTGCATC
Source organism: Paenibacillus allorhizoplanae (assembly GCF_927798215.1). Lineage (NCBI taxonomy): Bacteria > Bacillati > Bacillota > Bacilli > Caryophanales > Paenibacillaceae > Paenibacillus > Paenibacillus allorhizoplanae. Next base: position 22,403 of record NZ_CAKMMW010000020.1, on the reverse strand, counting down.
GTCCACAATTGATTTCGCCATAAATTTATAAAAAAACACATATACATGTCATTCCATTTCCTCTATATCTAGAGATGCAGGGAACCCATTTTATATAAAGGAGGTCTTTAATTAGGAATCAGAATTCCAGCAATACAACTAGTTTTGAAGGTAAGGTTTCAAATGTACCATTTACCTTCTGGTCGGATGCTTATCAAGTATGTAGTCATCGTATATTTATACTGACTGCCATCTAGAGATGATTGCATCTGGATGTCCCGATCACAAATCCGGAAATGGAGTGTGAAACGGTGATGAGTTTGATGTCTGTTAAGTTGTTTCAGAAGACCATAATATCCGCTGCTGTTACTCTTCTAATTGTTGCTTCCGCTGTCCTAACTCTCCCCTCTCAAAACGCACTTGCTGCATCCGAATTCACAGTAAATACAGGTACCGTGTTGCAATCCGATTTTGTTGGCAGCGGTACGGAGTACAATCAGAACCTATACGCTTCAATCAGCGCTGTAGACGGAATAACTACTAGTAACATTGGTTTGTTGGAGCGTAAAGTAAAGGCTCTTGATTCGCAGATCGTTCGAATCTTCTACGATTCCAAAGGTGAAGATACCGTCACTTATCCGGATTACATGGCATCCTTCGAGCAAACTGTGGCGTTGGCGCAAAGCTCCGGTGCTGAAGTTAATATCACCTATTGGCATGGTCCTTACACGAATATCACGACGCAGATGCAGACTTTTGCGAATGAGTTGTATCGTCTGAAAGTCACGCTGGGTTATTCCAATGTCAAGTACGTAACGATTCAGAACGAAGTCAACTCAACCTCGATTACGCAAAGCGATTATGAGACGTTCTATCGAACTCTGAACACTCAGCTTACAGCGCTTGGGATTAAGAGCGGTATCAAGTTTATCGGTGGCGATCTGTTACTTACTAATCAACAGTCCTGGTTCGATTACATGGATGCCCACATGACCGATATCCTTGATGGTTACTCCATTCACATTTACTGGGACTATGATGATGTTCAGTATGGGATAGATCGTTTAGATGGTGTACGCACCATTATTAATGGTTTATCAGCAGCTGGGCAGAAACCAGTGTACATCATGGAGTATGGTGTGCGTGGTGATAAGAGCACTTGCACTTACGACCCAGGTTGCTTGAACGGCACATCTATCCCTATCACAGATACCGTAGTCAGTGCTTATGAGCATGCCGAATTTACGATGAATGCCATGAAGCGGAAGTTCGTTGCCCTGACGAAATGGGATGCTTACAAAGCGAAGTATGATAATGGTACACAGTACCACAGCGAAATTGGCAGTGGGACTGATGGCTATCCCTTGAAGCCAGTGTACAATGCAACTCGGTTGTTCACACACACAGCTAACAGCCACTGGAATCTTGTGAGTGTAACAGGTACGGTTACTGGCAAGATCGTGAATGCCTTGAAGGATCCAAACTCAAGCAATTTGGCAGTCTATGCACTGAACGACACTGGTGCTACGACAACTATTTCGTTTAACGGCGTTGGCGCAAATACAGCGTTCCGATTGTTCGTTTGGAATGAGAATGGTGATGGTGGTATTACCGACAAAGGTACAGTTTCCGCTGACTTCATCGGGCATACCCAAGTACGTCTAAATCCGCAAAGTTTTGCAGTCTTTACAACACTGAATGTGACGGACTTGGAACGTCAAGCTTATTACAAGTTCAACGAAACAAGTGGCTCGGTCGCAGCTGACAGTACGGAATATGCGCGCAATGCTACCGTAGTAAATGGCGGGGGTTGGATCAGCGGCCAAATAAATAATGCCTTACAGTTTAACGGAACAACTACTTATGCTACGGCCCCACACATATTGAACCCAGTTTCTCCATCTGGCTACGGCAGATTTAGTGCAACGGCTTGGGTGAAGTTAGATGCTGCCTCAGGCTCACAGTATATCATCCAACAGGATGGTACTAACGGTAAGATTTGGCTTAATCGGTACTCTGACGGTCGACTAGAAACCTTTCTCGGTGGCGTTGGAACGTTCTCTACTGGTACAATTCCGGTTGGTACGTGGACACATGTCGGAGTAACCTATGATGGTGCTACCCTCCGTCTTTTCTTGAACGGGGTGCAGGATGGATCCCGGACTATTGCTCTTGATTCAGAGCCTACGGGCGGAATGATTTTCGGTGCGAGTAAGTCCTTCGGTAACCTCTGGAATGGTGGGATCGATGAAGTCTCCATCTACAATCGCCAACTCACTGCAACAGAAATGAAGGACCAGTACAATAGCACCTGGTGGAAGTTCAACGAGACTTCCGGTTTTGTAGGCAGCGACTCAGCAAGCTATAGCCAATCAGCTACTCTGACTAACGGCGCAAGCTTCGCTTCAGGTCGAGTTGGCAATGCCCTTTACTTGGATGGCATAGACGATTATGCTACTACACCTAACGTTGCAAATCCAGGCACAAGCAGTTTCACGGCAACGGCTTGGGTGAAACATGATGGTGCTGCCAGTACTGCTAAATACGTAATACAGCAGGATGGTACAAATGGAAAAATTTGGTTGTATCGTGATAGCACAGGCGTTGTCGGAACCTACCTCGGCGGGTTACCGCTACTTGGTACTACCAACATTCCAGTTAATCAATGGGTCCACCTTGCAGTAACTTACGATGGTACGACGGCGAAAGTCTACATGAACGGTGTTCTGGAGAATTCCGCTGCTAGAAGCGTCACTTCCGAAGCTAGTGGTATAATCATTGGCGCAAGTAAAACTTTCGGAAACCTTTGGAAAGGCTGGATCGATGATACTCAAGTATTTAATCGTGCACTAAGTAGTACCGAAATCTCGGATCAATACGAACTGGGACGTTAATTCCAGTATAAAAAGAGCAGCTGCCAACTTTTCTCGGCATGCTGCTCTTTCCAATTATCGTGAATTCATTTGATACTTATCGCTTCCTTACACCACTTCCATTGGCCTTATCCTTTTAAAGCACCCGCCTGCAGCCCGCTGACAAAGTATTTTTGCAAAAATAAGAACATGACGATAACCGGGGCCAATACGAGTATAAATCCGCCAAACAACAAGCTTAGATCGGTCTGGCCTAGGTCTGAGAAAAACTTGTACAAACTCAATGTAACTGTGGGATATTTATTCGAGGTTAGTAGTACAAGGGGCAACAACAGGTCATCCCATATGTGTACGAATTGAAAAATAAATAGTGTGGCGCTGATCGGCTTCATCAGTGGGAAGACTATTTGAACGAACAAACGGAGCGTTGAACATCCTTCTATCTTGGCGGCTTCCTCCAGCTCAATAGATATTCCCCGGATAAAGCCGACAAACATAAATATGCTGAACGAGGAAAGAACCCCGATATAAACTGCTGAGATGCCGAACAAGTTGTTATACAGATGGAATTTTTTCAAAACAAAGATAAGTGGGATGAAGGCCGCTTGAATTGGCATCAAAATGAGCGATACGTAAAACCAATAAACGGACTGAAAAAACCAATGATTGATCCTAGCGATGGCGTACGCGGCCATGGCAGAAAAGAAAATGATATACGTCAAACTCATTATGGCAATGGAAAAAGTGACGGCATATGCTTTAAGTATTTCCATTGCTTTAAATGCTCTAATAAGGTTATCCAGCCCAATGCTGAAATCTGGGAAACCTAATGGGTGCTGTTGAATTTGATTATTGGACTTCAGAGAATTTACCGCAATTAAATACAATGGGATGCTGTATAAAAGAGCTAACAATAGGACGGATCCTTCGAACATTCTTTTTTTCATTCGCGGATTCATTCATATGCCCTCCCCTCATATTTCTTGGTCACAACGACGAACAGCAGCGTAATGGCTAGTACAAATATGACCAATACGCAAGCGGCCGCCATTCCGTAAGCCAAATCAAGCGATTGAAAAGCGTTTCTGTAAATTCGGATCGCGAGCGTCTCGCTAGCTCGTGCAGGGCCTCCACCCGTCAAGGCAAACGGTAGGTCGAATAGCTTGAGCCCGGACGCCAATCCGATGAGGGTGTTTACCGTTATACCTGGTGCAATCATCGGCAGGATGATGCTGAAAAATTTTCGACTGGGTGAAGCCCCATCCATGATGGCCGCTTCTTTTATCTCATTGGGAACGAACTGCAGGGCAGCCAAGTAGACAATCATTATTGGTCCGGTCAGCTGCCAAACCGCTACCAGGATGATTGTGTAAGCCACAAAGTCGGGTGAATCAACCCATAAAACTTTTATTGGTTTTCCCATTAGACTGCTGAGGATTTTGTTCATTAACCCGTTGTTCGTGTCCAAAATATAGCCCCACACGTAAGCCCCTAAAACGATTGGAAGTAGTTTAGGGAAATAAAACAGCGTCCGCATCACATTTTTCGTCTTGAATGCCTGATTGACGGCGAGAGCTAGCAGCATACCGATTGCATTCGTCAGTAAGGCAATTGCAACTCCCATCCATAGTGTTCGATACATTGTCCTGACGAAAGACGCGTCCGAAAATATTCGCTGATAATTTCTGAAGCCAATAAAACGGTACTCGCCCAATCCGTCCCAATTTGTAAAGCTGTAGTACATGGTTTGAAATACGGGGACGAGCATAAATGTGACAATCATAATAGAAATAGGAAGCAAGAATAGAATGCCGATCCAAAACGTTTTGAGGTTTAATGATCCTTTGCTTCGCATGTGCGCATTCCTCCAAACTTTTAGCAAAAAAGGAGAGAAACATGAAGTCTTCCCTCCAACCGAAACAACGGTTTATTTTTTGATTTTATCGTTGTATTCCTTGATCCACTCGTCTGCCGCTTTGTTCACATCACTGCCGAATGTAACGCCTTGCGCCGTCTCGGCCAACTTGATGAAAACCGGATTCGTCATCGGTTTCAGGTTGGCGAATGTAATGACTCTTCCGGATTTCAGCCAGTTTTGCGTATCCGCAAATACCGGTGAAACCTCGCCAATGCCAGGCATCGCCGACATGTTTTGTTTAGCCTTAATAATCTTGGCAAAATTTTCTTTGCTAAAGAACCAATTCATGAACGTTTTGGATTCTTCTAGATGCTTCGACTTCGCATTAATCGTCAAACCGTCCTCAATCGTATAAATATAACTGTTATCCTTATCTGACGAGTAAGGCAAGTTCATGAAGCCCCATTTGAAGTTCGGGTTATTCTGCTCGATATTCGGCATGGACCACGTACCACCAAGCACCATAGCCGCCTGGCCTTTTGCAAAAGCCTGATAACCCTGTTCGATGGCATATGTGTAGCTTCCGGTCAGCACGTATTTATTCAATTTATTGAATCGATCATAGCCTTCTAACAAGACATCCCTGTATTTTGTCCAATCTACTTTATTGTTTAAATAGGCGGTCTGGAAATCCTTATCTGTAAGCCCTTTATTTCCGAACGTCCAGTGGAACACATTGCCGATGGCCGTAGCCCATTTGCCTGCGTAAACAAGTAGTGGTACGTTCTTCGCTTTCAGCTTTTCTCCGGCATCCATCAACTCCTCCCAAGTTTGCGGAGGCTTCGAATAGCCGATGGACTCTAAGAGGGGGATATTGTACGCAAATCCCACGAAACCTAGACCAGTTGGAAACTCCGCCATTTTCCCGTCTACAGTAACACCACTGCGAACATCATCAGAGAAATTTTTGGCTGCTTCTAACTGACTCATATCATATAGATATCCCGCCTTGTTAGACAGTGCGGTCAACTCTTGTAGAGCATTAAGCTGGTATATGTCTGGCATTTCAGCCGTCGTGATCATAGTTTGTAGCTTTGCATTTCTTTGATCGGCGGGAAGCGTCTCCAGTTCCACATTGATTTCCGGGTGCACTTTCTTGAATTCGTTAATCATGCCTAATACCATATCCCTGTTGACGATCAAACCTTCAGCGATCTGCATTGTGAGCGTAACCGGATCCTTCTTCACCTCGGGCTTTATGCTGCTTTGCGGCAGCGGCTTGTCTGTGCTGAGATTGGACGATTCATTGCTAGAGCACCCTACCGACAACACTAGCAGCAGCGCACAGATGACACCCCATGAAATAGATTTACGGAACAAAGGCACAACCTCCTTTTATATATTATCCTTATTATAAAAGGCTTTCATTTTTCGTACTATCCTACGGAATTAGCATATCATTCGTACAAATTTGCTGAGATAGATAATCTTGCTTCATTACGACGTACGTACCCTCACTGGGGACACTGTGTAAATGGAAAGTTGCATTGTCAGACTGAAGTAAGAAACGTTGTGCTGTTACGTATAGCCCTGTTCCCCAATCTTTCAACTCGTCTACGTTGTCCCGGGTCAATTGCAGATCGATCGGCTCCGAAAAGCCTCTGCCGTTATCCCTAACTTCAAAGCAAAGCCGGCCGGCATCCACATAGACTTTTATCAGTAGTTTGGCATTTATGTTGATTTGTTCGAACCCGTGAATGAATGCATTCTCGATAATGGGTTGTAGAATGAGCTTATTTACCTTAAATGACATAATCCGATCCTCAAATTCAATCTGAACGCCCACCTGCTTGCCAATCAACTGCTGCTGTAAAAAGATATAATCTCTCAACCATGTGAGTTCTTGCGCACATGTCACTTTCTCACCAGGACGGGTCGTCGTATACCGTAGTATTACGGACAGAGCTACAATCAAATCGGATGATTTATCTGGATCTCCCTCGTATACACGGCATTGGATCAAATCGAGCATATTATAAATAAAGTGAGGGTTGATTTGCGACTCCAGTGACTTCATCTGGAAGTAAAGCTTTTCCTGATAATCCTTCTTCTGATTTTCGAATAGACGCTGAATCTCTGTCGTCATTTCATTGAAAATATCACATAACATCCCGAGCTCGTCGGTTGAATATTTTCCGATTTTCACATGAAAATGACCTTCCTTGGCTTTCTCCATCTTATCCGCCAATATGTACAAAGGTTTTAGTTGACGAGTTACAAACCCGATAATCACAGCCAGCATGAGGAAATTTGCAATCACAAATAACCCGTTGTTCTGGATTAAAGGCACGATGTAACTCCGTGAAAGACGCTCACTAGAGAGATAGGCCCTGACTTCCCAGTTGTAAGGTTGGATCGTTTGTTTAAATATATGGGAAGCATCTACCGGGATTCGCTCGATATGGTCATTTGAATATATGGGCTTCTCTTGCGAGTCGGTTACAAATGTTTTGATCAACTCGTTATCTGAAGGCGACTTTAATAATTGCTCGAATATGGAGGTATTTACGGATATCAAACTAATACCCAAGGGCCGCAGATCGACAGGACTACGAATCACTTGACCAAATGAGATGTAAGTGGATGGATCAACAGCTTGAAAATAGGATTCATGAGCAGAGAACACCGAATTGACCGGACCGTTTGCCTTAATTTGTTGAAACCAGGGTTGTTCCTTGTAGGATGACAAGAAGTCTGAAACATATACTTGCGCGGATTGATTGGAGCGTTGATAAATAATATTACCCTGCATAGAGAGGTAGGTGAACATGATCTGAGCATTCATTTGACTGAAGAACTGATTGCTTAGTTGCGTAAATACAGCGTTCACATAGGAGTCATTTGTTAGAGAAGGGTTGTCCGATAATAATTTCAGCTTGTCGAAAAGCAAGTTATCGCTCTGATAATCCCGGTAAATGGTATCGTTCATTTTCTCTATGGAAACGAGGTTTTGACGAAGAATTTGTATGGAATCCCCTAGAATCGTTTCATATTGATGAACAACAATCCCCCGAGTAATGCCTAGCCAAGATTGAAACAGGACAAATTCAAAGAATAGGAGAGGAATGCTAATAAAAACAATAAAACCAATCACAATTTTTTTGCGTAGGGACGACTTCATATGGGATGGATATATGGAATCCCTCATATCGAAAACTCATTGGGTTTAATTAATCTTTGTTTGTATTCCGAAGCGGTTAAACTCGTTAGTTTACGAAATAACCGGCCAAAGTAGGTGATATTGCCAAAACCTATCATTTTAGCGATGTCGCCGATTTTCATTTCCGTATCATCCATAAGGGTTTTAGCAAGATTGATGCGAAAACTGTTTAGAAATTGAATTAAGTTCATCCCTACCTTTCTAGAGAATATGCGGCACAAGTGACTCTCACTAACATGTAATCTGTCAGCCAAACTGTTTAGTGTTATTGCATGCATGTACTCAGTACTGATAATTCTTAGCACTTGTAGGACGACCTCATCCGTAATTTTCTTCTCATGAATTAATAAATTTACTTGCTTTTCTGCATAAGATCCCAAAGGATATTGTGGAAACCCGTATACTGTTGATATGCCGGTTGTCATCAATCCGATTCGCGCATCCATATCATCCGCCAGCCGTACCAGCACCTCTTCAAGAATAGAATTGGATATAGGCTTCAATAAGTAATCGAATGCGCCACTGCGAATAGCTCGTTGTGTGTACGGAAAATCGGCATAAGCCGATAAAATAATGCATTTCGTTTGCTGCTTCTCTTCCTTGTTTAACCGCTCCAATAGCTCCAAGCCATCCATAAAAGGCATACGGATATCGATAAAGGCTGCATCTGGCCGTGTTACTTGAATCATCTTCAAACCGTCCAAACCGTTGTACGCCTTGCCAACAATCTCATAGTCATCATGCAGCCTTGAAATTCGTTTGGCCAATACGTTGCACAATTCCTGTTGATCTTCCACAACGACAATTCGCATACTAAGCACCCCATTCCATATAGGTAAAATCTGGATACTACGGAGTAAGTTGAAACGGAGCCTGTAAACTCGCTAGGCTCCGTGTTTGTCGTTATTTTATACCTAAACGCCCATAAACCTTATCGAGATTATTTATGGCTTGGGTTTTTACATCTTTATACAGATTCCCACCATAGCTATCTACTGAAACGAGCAGCGGACCGAAATCTTTAACTCGCAGCTTCCATATCGCTTCAGGCATTAGATCTTCCCACCATACATCTTCAATTTCTTCAATCTGTATGGTCTCGAGCGCTGCAGCTCCTCCGACAATGGAGAAGTAAACGCCTCCAAGATCAACACAAGCCTGTGCACCAGGTTCAAGCATACCGCCTTTTCCAGTGATCGCTTTAACGCCAAATTGATCGAATAAACCTTCTACAAAACGATCCATTCGCGTACTTGTTGTTGTACCAATACATACCTTTTCGTACTTACCATTTTCCAGCTTCTTGACCCCAGGTGCTGTATGAATCGTTACGGCACCTCTAAGTTGAGGTATTAAATCCTCCGGCGGATCGGTCTTATGATCGAATATTCGGATTAGGTTTGCATCGCGAATACCGAAGATATGTCCGTTGACTGTAACGGTATCTCCTACTCGAAGCTGTTTAACGAATTCGTCTGTCATAGGCGTTTGAAGAAGATGGTGTGCCATGGGAATCCCCCTCTCTTTAATAACTAATTACAACCGATTGACTTTCTTCAAATGTAGCTCTTATCCGGCGTGCTGGCCAGCACATCATATTGACGGCAACTGGATTCATTGTAATATGTGTATCAGCCGTCTCGATATGAACTGCGAGAGCTGTAACAGCCCCACCTAATCCGTTCGGTCCGATTCCAGTTAGATTGATCGCGTCCAGTAATTCTTCTTCGAGCGCCGCAATGGTTGGATCTGGATTAGGCTTACCAATCTCTCTGGCCGCTGCTTTCTTGGCCAATGCCGTACAGAGGTCTGCCGTCCCCCCCATTCCCACCCCAACTAAGGTTGGTGGACATGGATTCGCTCCTGAATTGATGACACAGTCGATAATGAATTTTTTCGCGCCGTTAAGCCCTTCAGCTGGATATAACATTTTGAGATAACTCATATTTTCAGATCCAGAACCTTTGGGTAGCGCCATCAGCTCGATGGACGATCCCTCCACAAATTCCCAATTGAGCACTGGAACTTTCTTGCCGATTGCCGTTCCTGTATTTTTACGGGTAATCGTATCGCATACACTTGAGCGTAAAGGATGCTCCAAGGTGGCCCTTTTCGTGCCTTCGCGAATGGCTTCTTCCAGTCGAATCCCATCGAAACGAACATTTCTGCCGATTTTAATGAAAAAAACAGGTATGCCCGTATCCTGGCAAATTAGCATATTTTCTTCATCAGCCACATCAATATTTTTTAAGATCGTACTCAAAATTTGTTTTCCGGTTGCATATGTTTCTTTATCATAAGCCCGCTGTACGGCTGCCCGAATATCAGGAGGAAGATCTTTTAATGACCGAATATAAATTTCTTTACATGCGTTCTCTATTTCCTTATAAGTGCTTTCCTCGACTTGCCAACTCGTTTGCATATTGCTCATTCCCATAGCCTCCCTCATTTTGTTAACCCATGGTCATAATTTTGATTAAAGCTGCACCGCCCCAAAGGGAAAATACAATTCCTACTATCATCAAACTAAGACTCCAGCGTTTAATAATACGACTGTTGCTTGTATAGTCAAGAACGATATTGCGTACGCCATTTAACCCGTGAAATAACGCAAGAGCAAGCAAGCTAAAATCCAAAGCGATATACCCAAATGTACGTAATCGATCTACTAAATTTGGATAACTTGGATGCACGTCAGGATGAGCATAATGCAAGTTCCACATATGAATCACTACCAAGAAAATAAGAGCGACACCACTGACTCTTTGAAAAAACCAAGTGAGAACATTTCTTCTTATTTTAGATGTCGAATCCAAGGTTATATCTCCTTCCTAATTAGGTATGGGGTTCCCGAAAAGTAATAGGGATAAGCTAAAAAGCATAACTTTATTGGGTTTTTTAAAGGAATGCTCGAGTAAACAGCCATATAAATATAACTACAGCAAGAAAACAAATGAGCGCAAACAACTCTTTTTGTCTTTTAACAAAAAAACCCATATCCAATAACACCAATCGAATACCATTTAAAGAATGAATAATAACACCAGCAAGTATGATTAAATCGAAAAAGAGAAAGACCGGATTATGAAACAGAACCCGAAAGACCCCATCGAAGGCTCCTTCCCCCATGAACATAGCAGTTCCCATTGTACCAATGTGTGCTAGTAAATATAGTAATAACCCTACACCGGAAATGCGGTGAACAAGCCAAGCTTTCATCCCTACAGAATGGCGTCGCAAGACATCTACCTTAGAAATTCGCGGGTCTACATCAATTAATTTGTGATCTTTCGTTATTTTTACTTCACTCATCTGGTTCACTCTCCTAACAAATGCTGAGTTAACTTGCTGCGACCTTAACTCTGGCAACTTCCCCAAATATCTCCTCTGGCTGGACATGAGTAAATTGAACTTGGTGAATCTCTGTCTCAGGCCCTTTCGTACCTTTTTTCATGAAAATATTTTTGTACCAATTCTCATTATCGGTTACCGGACAATCAGTTCGGAAGTGCGAACCTCGGCTTTCTGTCCGCAAATAGGAAGCTAACGCGATCATTTGTCCGATCTCCACGATGTTTTTAACATTCAACACTTCATGCCATGCGAGATTATAATCTCTTACCCCAGCTACGCTAATTCGTTTCACTCGATCTGCATATTCCGCTAACTTTTCAATAGCAATTTTGAGATCCGGGCCATTTCGTACTAGTCCTACTTTCTCCCACATCAAGTCGCCAACTTCTTTACGCAATTGAAATGGGTTCTCACCTTTTTCCCGTTTAAAAGGCTGCATCATTTGGTCAACAACTAGATTCACCTGGCTTTCAGAAATTCTATGACGTTTCACTCCCATCACATATTCAGCAGCTGCATCTCCCGCTCGTGCACCGAATACCGTGGAGTCGGCAACTCCGTTCCCTCCAAGTCGATTGGAACCATGAATCCCACCTGCATCCTCACCGGCTACAAACAATCCGGGTATCCCACTAAAGCAATCCTTATTAATCGTGACTCCACCCATATGAAAATGTCCGGTTGGACTTACATCTACGGGTTCCATACTTAGATCGCGACCAACATCTTTGCATCGATCAACCATGCCCGGGAACATTTGCAACACTTTTTCACGGCCCAAATGTGCAACCGATACTTGTACGCCACCCAATCGAGTCCCGCGTCCGGCCATAATCTCCATGTAGGCTGCTCGCGCTACACGGTCCCGCGTTGAACGTTCCATCCGTTCCGGATCATACTTTTGCATAAATCGTTCACCGAGTGAATTATATAGATGGCCGCCTGCTCCTCGCAGCCCTTCCTCCAATACGCCGCCATTCAGTCGCGAGTTTTCCGCTAGCAATCCTGTTGGGTGGAATTGCATCATTTCCATATCTATGAAATTTGCGCCCGCCCGATAGGCCATTGCCATGCCGTCTGCCGCTTTTTCCAGGGATGGAGCAGCTATTCGATACATACTTGCTCCGCCGCCAGTTCCGATAATGACAGCTAAAGACTCTACCACAATAAATTTTCCTGTACGTAAATTTAACATTAGACATCCTGCCACAACACTCTGATTGTCATTATATAAAAGCTCGACAGCACGTACTTCATCCCAACAAATGACACTTTCCTTGGCATAAAGTTGATCCCTTAATCGGTTAATAATTTCTATTCCCGTTAAATCTTTTCTATGTACCGTGCGGTCAAACGATTGTCCGGCAAATGCCTTCTGATGTATCGTTCCATCCGGATTGCGGTCAAAGAAACATCCCATCTTCATTTCCAACTCGCGAATTCGTTTGGGTGCATCGCTGACTAACGTCCACGCCAATTCTTGGTTATTAATCATACCGCCGCCTTTAAGGGTATCTTTGAAATGCATATCGAGGGAATCGTTCGGATTCAGAACGACATTATAACCGCCTTGAACCATACGGGTACAACCGCTTTTCCCTACCAGTCCTTTTGCAGCTACAATGATCTTCAATTTGGGATTACTGTCGTAAGCATGATGGGCGGCAAATAGTCCTGCACCACCGCTTCCAAGAATGAGAATATCACATTGGACACGTTCCATTATTTGCTCCCTCCTTTAAATGCAGCGGTAACTGCGCGCGTTTTTAGCTTTTGAATGGACCAAGTAGGTGCTAGCTTTTTCGGGCAAACTTCCATGCAATTAAAAAGGGTATGACAACGGAGAACACCATCCTCGCCTGCAGCCACCTCCATCCGCTGCTTTGTCCCTTGATCGCGTTCATCCGCAACAAGTGTATAAGCACGATTTAATGCAGCCGGACCAATATAGCTGTCGTCCAAAGAGACTAACGTACAAGCCGAATAACAGGCTCCACAGGTAATGCAGTCGATATTCTGATCAATTATTTCACGTCGGTCCGATTCTGGTGGAATAACGGCAAAGTCATTGGCTGCTTCTTCAGTTGGAACAAAATAAGGTTTTATTCGCTGCCATTGTTTAAAGAAAGGATCCATATTAACGGCAAGATCTTTAATAATCGGCAAATTCCGCAGAGGACGCACTGTAATTTCCGAACCAAGTTTTGCAATTTTCGTCCGGCATGCGAGTCCTTCTTTATTATTCATGATCATTCCGCAGGATCCGCACATGCCAAGGCGGCAGGAACAGCGAAATGAAATCGTTTGATCTTGTTCGGTAAGAATAATAAATAGCGCATCTAATACCGTCATATTCTCTCTTGCATCCACAATATAAGAATCATACCTGGCCTCCGTATCGACATCTGGATGATAACGAAGCACTTTGATTTTCACATCCGCCACATGGATCCCCCCAATTTCAAAATCTTTTCTCCCTTAAATGTATTCAATCGTTATAATATGTATTATAATGTTATAGAACAATACGTCAATCATTAATTTCTAAATTTAGGAGGCTTATATTCATATGATAGATCGTACTAGTCACATCAGCATGTATGCTCAAATTGCAGCCATTCTCGAGTCTGCCATTCAATTAGGAGAGCTTCAACCCGATCAAAAGATTCCTACGGAAGCAGAGCTTATGGAAACATACAATGTTAGCCGAATGACTTCCCGACAGGCCATTGAAATTCTACATGAAAAAGGGTTAGTTGTCAGAAAGCAAGGGAAAGGAACTTTCGTCACGGGTCCAATGCTTAAACAAGAGTTAGGAGGCATGGAGGCATTTTATGATTCATTTTTGCAAAAAGACTTGGAGCCTAAGCTCATTGAAATGAAACTCACGGATACGCCTGATGATGTCATCAGCCAATTAGGGGAACAATTTACACAATCCCTTTTCTTAAAACGGATCTACTACCGGGACGAAGAGATTTATGGTTTCAGCCTTATGTATTTGCCAGGGGAACTAGCTTCTACCGTAACCTGGCAATTGGCCGAACAGAATGCCGGTTACACACTTCTCACAAAGCATGGCGGATACACATTGAAAAATGCTAACCTAACCATCCGTGCCCTTTCTGCTAATAAAGAGCAATCTGAACTCTTGAAAATTGATCCTAAGGAACCTTTGATCCAGTTGTCGCGAACTAGCTTTACCGCAGAGGAAAAACCAATCGAGCATATCAAGCTTTATTTGAGGTCTGACTTGTGTGAGCTGAACATGAATGTACCAGGCAATTCCTTCTTAGTTGATGGAATTAGGAAACCGGAAAAATAAGTAACATATGCGGAGATGATACCATGTCATTTGCTTTGGTTCTCATTGGATTAATCGGTGGCATATTAACGGGGCTGATGTCAGTTGGAGGAGGATTAATTCTCACTTTTCTATTACTGCTCACCCCTCCTTTGTTCGGACAGGAATACAGTATGCATATGATTGCTGGGATGGTAATCGTCCAGACTCTTTTTTCTTCAAGCTCGGGTCTGGTTACGTATTGGAAAAACCATCTCATTGATTGGTATCTGCTTCGATATATGGGACCTCCCTCATTGATTGGCGGTACAATTGGCAGTGTTTTATCGAATCAGATGAGCCATGAGCTGTTAACCGCCATTTTTGCCATACTTGCGCTGATTGCAACGGCCTCCATGTTTCTGCAGCGGGTTAAAGCAACCTCCCCTCCATACCAAAATAAAACATGGGCTGTCAGTTTAGGCCTCGGTATCGGATTATTAGGCGGTATGTTTGGTTTAGGTGCTGGTTTTTTGTTGTTACCGGTTTTGATGAATGTATTTAAAATCGAATCTAGAACAGCCGTGGGTACTGGACTGGCGTTAGGACTACTTCTTGTGGTCGGTGCTCTCATCGGAAAAACGTTTGGAAGTGCTGGAACTGGCTTCCCATGGATCGAAGGTCTCATTTTAGCCATAGGTGCTATCCCTGGCGGACTAATCGGATCACGACTCGCAAATAGAATGAAATCTAGGTCCCTTCAATCCGTAATGTCCGTTGCGCTCATTCTCGTTTCGATTAAACTTTGGGCGGATCTGCTTCACGTTTATGGGCTTGTACCAAAATTTTGAAATTGTTATTGTCAAAATAGAATTGTCAGATTATACTGAGTTCATAATTGGTAATACCACTTACCTATTACCCTTATGATAGGTACCAAAAATTAACCTTCAAGGAGGCTTACACGATGCACAAGTTTCTAATTCACAAGCAAGGAGATCATGTCGGTGTGGCTACATCGGACATTGAATTCGGCGAGAAAGTGATCGGTGTCTATATGGATGACGAAACAACCATTGAGGTTATAGCCAATAGCTCCATCCCTCTTGGTCACAAAGTATCCATTGCTCAATTGGCTCCTAAAGCTCATGTTCTGGAATACGGCTTGCCAATCGGTTATGCGCCAGACGGTTTCAAAATCGGCGATTATGTTCATACCCACAATATTAAAACTTTGAGGTGGTAGAAGATGACAAAACAACTTTATGGTTATCGTAGAGAAAACGGTGATGTAGGCATTCGCAATCATGTAATCATTCTTCCAGTAGACGATATTTCCAATACGGCTTGTGAAGCTGTAGCTCGCAATATTCAAGGTGTGATGTCCCTTCCCCACGCCTATGGGCGCCTTCAATATGGGAAGGATCTTGAGCTTCATTTCCGTACTATGATCGGCACAGGTTCTAACGCAAACGTAGCTGCCGTGATCGTCATTGGTATTGAGCCGAATTGGACGAAGGTCATTGCTGATGGAATTGCCAAAACCGGTAAGCCAGTCGCTTCTTTCTCCATCGAAGGAACAGGTGATCTGGAAATTATTCGCCAAGCTTCATGGAAAGCAAAAGAATTCGTTCAATGGGCTTCTGAATTGCAGCGTGAACCTATCGAATTAAGAGAGCTAAAGGTTAGCATTAAATGCGGTGAGTCCGATACAACAACAGGACTAGGCTCTTGTCCTACTGTAGGTCAGGCCGTTGACCGTTTGGTTGATGCCGGTGCAACTGTATTCTTCGGGGAAACCTCAGAGCTTACAGGCGGCGAGCATCTGATTGCGGATCGCTGTGCAACTTCAGAAGTCCGCAATAAGTTTATGTCCATTTACGATGATTATATTACTGAAATAAAATCCCAAGGTGTCGATCTACTCGGTTCTCAACCTACGCAAGGTAACATTGCTGGAGGACTGTCAACGATTGAGGAAAAAGCTCTTGGCAATATCGAGAAAACAGGCTGTAAGCCAGTAATTGGTGCTCTTGAACCAGGCGAAATGCCTCAAAATGGGCCTGGACTCTACTTTATGGATACATCGTCCGCAGCCGCTGAGTGCATTACACTGATGGCCGCCGGTGGAGCGGTTCTACATTTCTTCCCTACAGGTCAAGGGAACATTATCGGCAATCCGATTGAACCCGTTATCAAAGTTACAGCAAATCCAAAAACAGTAAACACCATGAGTGAACATATCGATGTTGACTGCAGTGGACTATTATCCCGTGAAATCAATTTAACTGAAGCTGGCGATCTGCTGATGGATTACCTCTGCCGTGTTGTAAACGGCCGTTTGACTGCAGCAGAAGCGCTTGGACATAAAGAGTTCGTTATGACCAAGCTGTATCGAAGTGCTTAAGACCCCTGAGTTCAAATACGCAGCAATTCATCATAGTTGGATGCCCTTCGGGGTATCCAACTATACATGTATTTGTTAGCTTCATCCTTCCGAAAATCGTGAAATGGATGTCTTTAGATCACTATTTTGCTATAATAAATCCGTTCATTCACGAAGTCTGTCCCTTGTAGAGGGTTAAGAGAAAGAAGGTTGGTACGCGTGTTTAAATCGATAAATGAAGAACGCAAAACATTTTCGCGCAAAGTGGTCGAACATATCCATGAACTACTCGCTTCCGGTCAGCTTAAACCCGGTGATAAACTTCCTTCCGAACGTGAATTGGCGGAAATGATGAATGTCAGCCGACCAACCATTCGAGAAGCATTCAAAATTTTATCAGCAATGAATTTACTTAACATTCGCCAGGGTCATGGCGTTTTTGTTGCAGACCAAAGCGCGCGACTTGACAATTTAGCCTCCTATTTGTTTTTGCAGACCGACACGATCTATGAATTGTTCGAAGTTCGAAAGATGATTGAAACGGAGAGTGCCGCAAAAGCAGCTAAGCGAGGAACGTCTGACTTCTTGGAACAAATCTACGAAACGACACGCGATTGTTACAATAAAGTCATCGTGCAGCAAGAGTTTCAAACCAAAGAAGAACGTGATAAGTTTATGTCTGAATCCGATCAACAGTTCCATTTGACAGTCGCTGAGGCAGCAGGTAATGAAGTTGTTATGCGGGTCATGACTAATTTGATTGATTTGCTGCGGGAAAGCAGGATGCAATCCATGAAAATTCCGGGGCGGGTTGAGCAATCACTAAAGGAACATATGCTTATTGCAGAGGCCATTAAAGATCGCAACGCAAAGCTAGCACGCTCGAGAATGTTCGAACATCTAAGCAGTGTCGAAAGAACACTCCTCGTTGAACTCGAACTTGCAGGAATACCGGTCAGCTTAAAGGATGAAAGCGAAGAACCTACAGACATATCTATGAAGCCGCTTTAGTTATTTTGTTGAAAGAAATTTGGCGATGGGAGATGTTAGTATTGCAGATTCCTAATATACAGCCGAGTCCTCTCGGAACAACCGCTGTAAGTGATATGGCTAGTTGGAAAAAGCCCCTAAAAGGTATCGCTTTAACAGCTACGCTCGCTGTTTTGGCGGGCCGTATTGCAGAAGCCCCCTTCTTTTCCATAATGGGTATTATGATTATTTCCATCATGCTTGGTGTCCTATGGAAATCCGTGATGGATGTTCCTGTAGGTGCCAGTATCGGGATAACGTTTAGCAGCAAGTTTTTGCTTCGCGCAGGGATTATTTTGATGGGAGTTCGCTTAAATTTCAATCAAATTTTGAATGCTGGAATGCGAGTCGTTTTGATCGACATCATCGTGATTGCATTTACTCTAATTACTATGATCTTCTTGGGCAAATGGTTACGGGTTGATAAGACGTTAGGGGTTTTGATTGCCGTTGGTACCGCGGTTTGCGGTGCGGCTGCCATTGTCGCTGTTGCACCTTTAATAGGCGCAAAAAAAGAACAAACGGCAATTTCTGTCGCTTGCATAGCAATTTTGGGGACTATTGGCGCTGTTTTTTATATTTTTTTATACCCTTATTTTGGGCTTGATCCTTATACTTACGGAGTTTTCGCAGGCTCTACGCTGCATGAACTAGCACACGTCATAGCAGCTGGAGTTCCCGGCGGAGATATAAGCAGTGAGACAGCTATTCTGGTCAAGCTTGGCAGAGTGGCTCTTCTGATCCCTGTTGCTCTTCTATTGAGTTACTTCTATCGTACCGGTGAGCGAACAGAAGCGGTTAAAAAAAGTTGGAGAAACCTACCCGTTCCTTGGTTCATCTTCGGCTTTTTAGCTATGAGTATGGTAAATACGACTGGTCTATTGCCCTCGTCGTTTATTCACTTCTTAATTACGGCAAGCGTTTTCTTAATGTCTATTGCAATGGCAGGACTTGGTCTGAGTATCAACATGACGGATTTCAAAAAAGTAGGAAGAAACACGATTGTTTTGGCTATTGTGGGATTTGTAGCGTTGACTATATTGGGGCAGGTACTTGTATCCGTTTTTTACTAATTCTTTTCATCTATAATTACAAATGGTGTTCGACAGTAACGGTAGCCGTCAATCTGATGGTATGCCGTTTTTTCGTTTTAAAACAGCCTCACTCTTGCCATTAAACTTCCGATCGCCAATCACCTTGTTTAAACTCTTTAATGTAACAAACGAATGCGACGCATAACAAAAAACTGCAAATAATTTCTTTAACAAATAACATAGAAATCAACCTCACTTTCTTTTAATTCCGATTGGTTTACTTGTATTAATGATACAAATAATTTTAAATTTTGTCAATCAACCAAACAGTAATGATGGATATTGGGGAACTATCAATTCCCATTTAGTCAGACGAAAAAAGCCACTTTGGCAAGTGGCTTTGTAATCATTAAAACCTTATCCCCGATTACTTATTAGAATTAAGGATCCTGATTTATTTCGCATGCTATTTCTTTGTTGTAAACGTTCAGCTTTAGCTGCATCAATTGCCTCTTCATGTTCTGCTCTAACCACACAATTCCATCTGAATGAACACGCACTGATACTGCTTCCTAATCGCTCGGCGGCTTCTGAAAATGCCTTCAATTCGTAACTTCCTTGACGGATATGCTTAAGTACTATTCCTGCTAAAATTGCGTCATTTTCGTGGAGCAACATTTCATTATTTCGTTGTCTCATGTGTACACCTTCATTTCCTTATTCTCCATTTTTGCCTACTTAAACGCATTTTATTCTCACTCATATATTATGTGCCTCCATTATATATTTCCCTTTTAAAGGAATGACACCTTTAGAATAGCTGCTTAAAGTATCCAAAAATAAGCAGCACCAAATACCCTCAAGTTCAAACTTACAGGACAGTCTACTGCTAGTTTGCAATCGGATAACTAAAAAAGCCCGCGGTTTACACGGACTTCATTCGGACAACGTTCTTGTCGACCGACAATTAGTTTGCAGGATCGATTTAATCGAGCGTAAGGATTTAAAGCAACTTAATCAGCTTTTCTAGCTCATCAACCAATACTTTTGCAAGTTCAAAATTAGTATCTTTTAAAGCCAATTCTATTTTCATTTCAAGCGATTTTTTATTTTGTTCATTTTCTAAATAGTCTCTATCAAAATGACTAGCATAAATCATCTGTCTAAATTTTCGCATACTCATTTTTCTAATCGTCTTATCGTCAATGATTAACACATAATCCATACCATTTACAACAGAGTAGAAATCATGAGAAATCATGAGAATCGCACCTTTATAGTCTTCAATGGCTTTCTCCAGCGCTATTTGTGTATAGGTGTCCAAATGGCTTGTCGGTTCATCAAGAAGCAATACGTTTGCTTTACTGGCAGATACTTTAGCCAATTGAAGCATGTTTTTTTCTCCGCCAGATAAAGAGGCTATCTTTTGATTAACGATTTCTCCTTCAAAGCCATAGTTTGACATATACGATCTGACCTCATCATACGTTTTAAACCCAGCATCGATGAATTCTTCTAGTATTGTATTAGAATCCTTTAGTACTTCTCCTTGATTTTGAGATAGATAAGCTACTTTAACATCAGCATTTATTTCAATTGAAGCATGATTATTGTTAAAGATATCTCGAAGTAAAGTCGTTTTCCCGGTACCGTTTGGACCAATAATGGCTACTTTATCCGTAGATTTTATCTCAAAGTTAACATTGTCTAGAAGCAACTCATCAAACGAAACTTGATAATTATTGACATTTACAACAATGGTGTCTTCAATCTCATTTTCAATACCAAAACTAATATTCGGTTGCTTAATATCAACAAATGGCGCTTTAATTCTACGCGCTTCTAATCTTTCTTGAAACCTAACTCTAGCTTTTAATGCTCTACCTCTAGATGCTTCTGAATTATACGTTGCAATAGCTCTAAGATTATCAATAATGTTATCGTATCTCTCAATTTCTTCTTGTTCAGCGACTGCGATTTCTTGCAACTCAATTTTTGTCTGAAGTAATGAGAAATTATACGCAATATACCGCCCATCAAACTCTTGGATCTCCATGTTTTCAAGGTGTAGAATTTTGTTAAAACAATGATTCAATAGATATCGGTTGTGCGTAACGACTAGCAGCATTCCTTTGTGAGAGTTAATCAGATTTTTAAGCGCATTTAGGTTTTCAAAGTCTAAAAATACATCGGGTTCGTCCATAATCAATAAATCTGGACTACTAAGCATTTCCTTCATCACTTGAATAAGTTTGAATTCCCCACCACTCAGGTCGGATACCCTAAGATCTTTTAGCTTCATGAGGTTTGCGAAATTTAGTTTCTTATTAATGTTGCTTTCAAAATCAGCCCCACCGATTGAATCAAATGTGTCTAAAGCTAATTGATACTTTTCTAATAACGCATCCATATCCGATGATGTTTCCATCTCCGTACAAATAGATGTTATTTCATTTTGTAGCTTAATAAATTCTTCCCCAATATATTCAAAAACGGTTGTTTCTTTCGTTTTGTCGAATTGTGGGAATTGACTTACATGCCTAATTTTGCAAGTCGGATCTATTTCTAACATGCCCTCGAACAAATATCTTTCTGGATCCATCAGTATATCGATCAGTGTACTTTTCCCACTGCCACTTGTTCCTATAAAAGCGCAATGTTGTGTCTCTTCAAGCGTAAATGAAATGTTTTTATATAATTCTTTTTGCGGAAATGAGAAGGACAAGTTTTCAACTTTTATCATAGTATTACCTTTCTTTATAACTAAATTAGTGACCATTAGTAGATGTATTGAATAGCACAGATTTCGAGTTTACCGTTGTTAGAATAACACTTGTTACAAACAACTTCAATCAATTCACATTAAAGTTGTTCGTTAAATCGAAAAAGTTTCTAATATCGAGAATTTATCGATTACCTCCATGTCCAATTAACGCTCGTAGCGTCAGTTCCTAAATTGTAGATTAATTGATAAATTTTGAGCAGGTCATCGTTAAATTGATCCGTTGCTTTATCGTGATCGGCGGATTTATACGGAATTGGAGCTCTGAATTGGGTCACTTCATCGTCCCGCTGTAGTTGAGTGTATGTGTAGTAGACATTCCAAACACTCCTTTTCCTATAGACTACTTCCTACTAAAGCTAATACGGCTTGTTAACTACGTTATCCTGACCATTAGCTTAATAACAAAAAGAGACACACAACAACGGGCTGTGTGTCTCTTTTTATAAGACCTTTATTATATTCTTTACGTCTGTCGGCAAACGGAGATTTTTTTGTGATTCGATCCAAAATTTAAAAATATACTATAAATAGGTGAATTGGTGTCGCAGATTTGCGCGGCCATTAATGAGATAAAGTTATTGTCACTCGACTGTTGTTGTTGT
>NZ_CAKMMW010000019.1:0-167390 GCF_927798215.1 Paenibacillus allorhizoplanae | reverse complement strand
GCTCCAACTACACCTGTTGCTCCTGTTGCTCCAACGACTCCATCTGCACCCGTTGCTCCTGTTGCTCCAACTGCTCCAGCTACGCCCGTTGCACCCGTTGCTCCTGTTGCTCCAACGACTCCATCTGCGCCCGTTGCTCCTGTTGCTCCAACTGCTCCAGCTACACCCGTTGCTCCTGTTGCTCCAACTGCACCCGTTGCTCCTGTTGCTCCAGTTTCACCAGCAGCTCCTGTTGCTCCTGTTGCACCAGCAACTCCTGTTGCACCCCCGGCTGGGCCTTGTTCACCTACAGGCCCTGTTGCTCCTGTTGCACCCACTGCTCCTGTTGCTCCTGTAGCACCTGTAGCTCCTGTCACACCAGTTGCTCCTTCAGCTCCTGTTGCTCCTGTTGCCCCTGCTGCTCCTGTTGCTCCTGTAGCACCTGTAGTTCCTGTCACACCAGTTGCTCCTGCTGCTCCTTCAGCTCCTGTTGCTCCTGTAGCACCTGCAGCTCCTGTAGCTCCTGTAACACCTGTTGCTCCTGTAGCGCCTACAGCACCTGTTGCTCCTGTAGCGCCTACAGCACCTGTCGCTCCTGTAGCACCTACAGCACCTGTCGCTCCTGTAGCACCTACAGCACCTGTCGCTCCTGTAGCCCCTGCAGCACCCGTAGCTCCAGTTGCCCCTGCAGCTCCTGTAGCTCCAGTTGCTCCTGTAACACCACCTACAAATGGAAATTCAATTTCAATTTCCCCACCGTTGTACAATTCAATTTCAATTTCCGCGACTTCATACCAATCAATGTCTTCTAGAAAATCCTCGAGTTCAGACATCCGTTGACTGGGTCCATCACCAATTTCAAACTTTATTTTGTATTCTTCTTCGTCAAAATACTCGATTTCAATTTTTTTGATGTTCATTATTCCCACAATTCCAATCAAATTCATTAACTGAGCAAGTTTACTCAACGTACTTTCACCTCCATATTATTTTAATGCTAGTAACCTGCAATCGAGATACGGTTTCTTTTAATGAGACATACCTCCCTTACTTAAAATGAAAACTACTCTAGTTTCCTCGTATATTATATGTGTACAAACTTTCAGTGCATGGACGAATGAGAGAGGACAAATGATGGAAAAAAACATTTTTTGTAAATACTTGATTGAATTAGGTAGTAAAGTTCGAACTAGAACCTCCCAACGCACTTCTAAACACCTTTGGAACATGTCATAGTTGATAGACTTCGAGTCATATGTACCGCAAAAAGAAGCGGCTGCACCCAAATATATGGGGAGCAGTCTCTTCTTTCTATAAACCTGATGTATCCATAATATACTGCATCACCGTATCTACCTGTTTGTCGCTAGGAACAAGAATTCCTAATCCATTATTCGTGTAAACACGATGGAAGCTTAGATCGAAAGTCGTTATCTTCAAGAAATCTTCTATCGCTGTCAACACACCATTTTCTTCCCCATATTCATTCATCGCATTGAACTGGGTTTCATTAATCCCCCCTGTTTCAACAAGCTCACTGGAGCCAGCTTTAATCCCTTTTTGGGCATGCAATTTACGATATTGGGTAGGTATCGTTTCCGGGAAGTAGTAAGAATCACGTCTTCCATATGGCCACTCCGTATCATGAAGAATGACAATCGGAAATTCACCTGATCTAGTTGCCATTTGCTCAACTGCCATTAATTCATGATAAACGGTGTACCAATTATGGTCTCCGTCGATGAGAAAGACATCAGCAGCTTGAAGTTCTGATAATACCTCCAGACTGTGCTTTTTATGAACGACTAATTCCTCTGAAAAGACAGCTTCATAAGCATAAGTATTAAATCCCGGTGCAGGATCAATGACTGTTAGCTTACCGTTCATTATTTTACAAAACTCAAGCAATTTTATGGTAGTACGACCATCTAGGAAAACGCCAATTTCTACAATGTGTTTAGCCTCGTATTTGATTAGAATGGGTTTTATTATTTTTTCAAAAAAACGATTCATACCGCACCTCCTCTTTGTCACCATATTCCGTCAAAGGAATTTTGGTTCGATGTAACCATCCTGTATACAAAGGAATCTCATGATAAGGAGCTTACCCTTTATTCACATGCCGTGCCCTCTTATTGAAACTATGAATAGTTTAGAAAGACCACATTGGATTTTATCTTATACAGAAAGTGAGTGAAAACGTGATTACCATTAGTCTTTGCCTTATCGTTAAAAATGAGGAGAAAACACTTCGATCTTGTTTGTCTTCCGTTGCGAAAGCAGTTGACGAGATCATCATAGTAGATACCGGTTCTACCGACCAAACGAAATCGATAGCAAGCTCCTTTACGGATCACATCTATGATTTTAAATGGATAGATGATTTCTCGGCAGCACGTAACTTTGCTTTCCGGCAAGCCACGAAAGACTACATTTTATGGCTGGACGCGGATGATATTTTGAAAGAAGAAGATTGCAACAAGCTTATAACGTTAAAAGCAGATCTGGAGCCTTCCGTCGATTCGGTCACGATGTTTTATAATTATGCCTTTGATGAATTTGGCACCCCGACTTTCAGATTTAAGCGAAATCGGTTGGTGAAACGGGTGAATCAGTTCAAATGGATTGGCGCGATCCACGAATATTTAGAGGTTAGCGGCAATATTGTGGACTCTGACATTACTGTTACACATTGCAGAATCCATACGAAGAGCGACAGGAATCTCAAAATATTTCAGAATCGACTACTGCGTGGAGAAACGTTCACGCCAAGGGATTTATATTACTTCGCGAATGAATTAAAAGATCATAACAAGTATGCAAAAGCAATTATTTATTACAATAAATTCCTGGCGAATGGAAAGGGCTGGGTGGAGGATGAAATCTCCTCCTGCAGTAATCTAGCGGATTGTTACCATCAGCTAGGCAACAGTGAAATGGAATTACAGTCCGTTTTCCGATCCTTTCAATATGACAGCCCGCGTGCTGAGTTCTGTTGTCGTCTAGGCTATTATTTTCTAACTCGGAAGCAATACGAACCAGCAGTGTTTTGGTACAAATTAGCTTCAGAACTGCAGGTCCCGACACACAATTTGGGATTCTCTAATCCTAAATTTTCAACTTGGCTGCCACATCTACAGCTCTGTGTCTGTTATGACCATCTAGGGCAACACGCAAATGCTTATAAGCACAATGAAATTGCCCGCACCTACAGACCCAAAGATCGGAACATCCTGCATAATAAAAAGTACCTTGAGTCCGTTCTGCATATTTCGGACAGCTCCGAAGCCGCAGAATGAGAAAGAAAACAGCGGCTGCGCCCTATTTATGAGGTGCAGCCGCTGTTTATCGTTTAATTCAACTTTCTTCGTCAATAATGTTTTGGTAAATTTCGAGATATTTATCGGTCATCCCACTTGTTGTAAAATGCTCGAGTACATATTCGCGAAGCTCATAAGGGTCGGGAAGCGTCTCATGGATCAATTTGATCGTCATCTCTTCGACAGAGCGGCATATCAATTGAGGAAACCCGCTCATTACTTCAGGAACAGATCCATTTGGCAAGGCCAAGACAGGCGTTCCACATGCCATAGCTTCCGTCATGACGAGCCCAAATGGCTCCTCAACCAATGTCGGAAATAACATGCATCTGGCATGCTTCAATAAATCTTGTCGAGCTTGCCCTCCGACTTCACCGACATATTGAATAGATGGATTCGATAGAGTCTTGGAGAGAATCTCTTTATGGAAATAGTCATGATCATAGACGGGTCCAGCTATAATTAACTTTTGTCCCGCCTGCTCTGCCGCTTCAATCGCATGATGGACACCTTTATAAGGAATAATTGCACCAATGAAAAGCAAATAATCGCTTTTTTGATCAGAGAATTGAAATTCATCCGGGTTTAATCCGTTATAAACGACGTGATCATGAGGGTTGCCGAACAAGTCCCGATGTCTTTTGCTTAAATAGACGGCATGTTTAACTGGATTGGTTAATGGATTATGAATCGTACAAACCGTAGGTACTGCGAGTTTCTTTTGGCCGACAACGGAAAGCTGTGTATGGTCATGAATGATATCTACACCTGGTGGCAAAGTTAGCTTAACAAAACCAGGAATTCGCCACATATCGTGCCCCTCATGTAAATAAGGCATTAGCTTTCCTCGAATCTGACTTCCAAAGGGTGCATATAGAATGACTTCATGCCCCCGTTCAACAAGCTCCTCTGCCAGCGTATAAACAACTCGCTCTATGCCGCCGTATTTTACGGGTGGGACAGGAAGATAATCGGGACTTATCAGTGCAATCCTCATTCCTTTTCCTCCTACAAGATTCCCAATGAGATACTACTTCTTATTAATAGGTATATAATGCCGTTCAATTCGGAAAGGCTTCTCTCTCTCTACTAACTCTGAGGGATTGTATCCGAACTGATCCAGCTCTAAACCCGTTATGCCTAACGACCACTTTTTGGAAAATCGTTCAGCATTCGAGTAGGCGCTTGCTGAATAATTCGTTTTATTCGTTTGAAACGTACTTCCTCCATAGTGATGAACGTAAACGTCATTCGCAACCCACAGAATTTGACCGCTGACGCGGGCTCGCAAACAGAAATCATCATCCTCATAATTCCCTGGGAAAAACCTTTCGTCCAGCCCACCTATTTTGGTAATAAGATCTTTATGAAAAAGCATGCAATGCCCGATTAATTTATGCGGAAAGAAGCCTTGATCTTTATGCTGCAGCGACCAATGGGAGGCAAAAACCTCCATCTCCGCAGAGGACTTATAGGGGACATTGTAGACGAGCTGCGACCAAGCGACATTATTAGAACGTGGCCCAACGATAGCGATATTTGGATTCTTCAGAAGGCATCCGAGCAAACGATTCAACCAACCTTCGGTAACAACGGTATCGTTATTCAGCAAACAAATGTATTCACCGTCTGCTTCTGCGATCCCTTGGTTGTTTCCAGCTGCAAACCCTTTATTTTCCTGATTACAAATGAGCTTTGAGGAAGGAATGGTTTGTAAGTACTCTACGGTACCATCCGTCGATCCATTGTCTACAAACACAAATTGAATCTCTATGTTGTCATCGGCATGTCGTAAAATACTTTCTACGCATTCTTTCGTAAATTTCAATCCATTCCATGTCAGCATGACTATTGAAATAAGTGAAGGCATCCCATTTCCCCCTTTCAACTCGCCCCTTTTAAAATGACCATAATATAAGTATTCATTTGATTTTCATATGGTGCAGGCTCGCTGAAACATGAAAAAAAGTCCCCTTTCCTACGATCGGAAAGAGGACTCCATATAACCTAGCATTCTGCACCGCTCATCTCATTGGTAAAAAATCGTTTATACTCTTTTGGCGTAAGTTTAATAGCTGATTCGCCTACATAATGGAACTGCAAAGCGCGACGTTTCTTCGTAGAGAGATTATAAGGAGTACCGTGCTTGAGTAACCCGTGGAACAATAGGATACCTCCAGGTAATAGAGGCACAGCAACATCTCTTTCTACCTGTACATGGGCATCACATAACTGCCAATCTCGAATGGCATAATGTGGTGTTGCCCCATCGGCATGCGAACCAGGAATAACATGCATACAACCATTATCAAGCGCTGCTTCATCTAGTGCGATCCACACACCAACCACGGGTTTCTCATATGCCAAATTCCCATAGGCCATATCTTGATGCCACGGCTTCTCCCCTCCACCATGCGGAGGTTTAAGCAATGCCATATCCTGAACAAGCCGCGGCGTTTCACCCAAGATATCTTGCACGATGGCAAGAATCGCAGGATGCTCTGCAATCCCTCGCAAGCGTTCGTCCACCTTAACGAATTCGTGTACCTTCCTTACCGCTAGTTCCTTCTCTTCGTCCGTTTTCAATTCACTTTTCGGCTTCGAGAATTGGATGATTGCCCCTTTATTATCTTTAAAAATAAGCTCATACAAAGCTTCTTTCGAATTCTGAATATCTTCTTCATCTAATACATGTTCGACCGCCGCGAAGCCATTTCTCCAATAATCGGCGAGAGATGACTCATTCCAATTTTCCCCACCCTCAATTTTATCTGCAATACGTTCGTAACGGTAAAGCTTTGCCGAAATTTCTTCAGGTGATTGATCGGTTGGTTCAATTCTAGGCATAACGGTAACCCCTCCGTTTAAATAATTTAACGATTCATAACTTTATTATATGAATAGAAAATAGTAAAATAAATGCATTCAAGCACCATACTATTTGCACTATTTTACATAAGGGGTAGTGATCTTGCATGTCTGTTTTCTCATCCCAAGCAGCGTTAGAGCTCAATCGTTATTTCGGTAAGACCATTTGTGAGGTGAATTGGAAATGGAGCCGCCGCGAGAATGACCCTTTCCAAGACTTTGATTTCTGGTATGTATGGGATGGTGAAGGAGAGGTCACCTTAAATAGCAAACGTTACCATGTGAGTAGCGGCGATTGTTTCTTGTTTAAGCCAGGGGACCTGTCCAGTGCGAGTCATAATCCAGAACGTCCGCTTACCGTTACATATATCCATTTCTCTGCAGAAGGGGATCATTCGTATCCGATGTCACTGCCTTCTTTCGTACATTTCGATCCCGCTGAGTTCCACGAGAGCTATCTAGATCGTTTCGTTCAAGTACGACACACCGAAGCGTATGGGCATGAAGAAGAAGCGAAAACGCTGCTCAAGCTCATACTTTTGCTTTTTGAACGTCAAGCACCTGACCATCAACCTCAGGGTGATCCGGCACGGCGCTCGATGAATCGAGTGATGATGGATATCGCGGCTCACATTCGGCAAGACCCTGGGCGGCAGCATAGCATTCAAGATTTAGCCAAAGAGGCGCATCTATCTCCACGTTATTTTTCTATAAAATTCAAAGAAATCATGGGCCAGACGATTGAATCGTATCTCATTCAGTCCAGAATTGAACGTGCCTCCTATTTGCTCAAACTAGGGATGAATGTCAGTGAAGTCGCTGAAGCGCTGGGTTATCGAAGCATTTATTTCTTTAGCCGCCAATTCAAAAAAGTAACAGGAACGAACCCCTCTCAGCTTCGCTCTTGATAAATTTTTTTTGCAACTTTGGCTGAGCGTGATAAAATGTACATTCATGACAGCATTGCGCTAGTACATCAAGGAAGGTTAGGTCATCATGCATTCATCCAATTTATTACGCTCGTTTAACTTTTTGTATTTCGCATTACTTGCCCTCTTCGTCTCTTTTCTACCCGTCTATTTGGACGCACAAGGACTTTCTACATCACGAATTGGTCTCATCATCGGGACTGGTGGTTTCATCGCCATCTTTTCGCAGCCATTATGGGGCATGATCAGTGATCGAACGAAAACGATCAAAAAAATCATGTTACTTCTTCTCTTCTGTTCCACCATCATCGGGTACTTGCTATACGATTCCAAGAGCTTTATCGTGCTGCTTCTATTTACTATGCTGCTATACTTTTTCTTAATGCCGCTGGATCCATTGACAGAAAGCCTTAACTTCCAAACCGCGGAACGCCTTGGCACGAGTTATGGTTCCATCCGTACATTCGGTGCTGTCGGTTACGCTGTGATGTCGTTAATTGTTGGCTATGCGGCGCAATATTTCGGCATTCATAGCTTGGCTTACCTGTTTGGCGGCATTGGTATATTGAGCTTGATCATATGCTTCGCGTTGCCTGATGCTCCTGTGACTGGGAAACCAATCTCCCTGCGCAGTCTGCGAAAGTTTCTAAGTAATAAAGAAACTATTTGGTTCATGGTCTTAATCTTCATTTGTGCCGTCCCGCAGCGGATTAATGACACGTTTCTTGGTGTCTATATTCGTGAATTAGGCGGCAGCAATCATTTGGTTGGGATTGCCTTTTTCTTAGCAGCTGGCAGTGAAATTCTAGTTTTCGCCTTAAGCTTCTGGTGGCTTCGTAAAGGTAGAGAATTAGCGCTTATTTCATTCGCTGCCTTCTTCTATTTCTTGCGCTTCTTGGTCAGCGCTTGGGTAACGGATCCGCATGTGCTTGTGGCGATTCAGCTGCTCCAAACGTTCACATTCCCTATTTTCTACTCAGCTGCAATTCAGTACTTGTATCAGATTGTCCCTGAGGAGTGGCGTGCAACGGGACAGACCGTGCTAGCGATCATCTTCTTCGGTGTCTCGGGTATTGTCGCTTCTTATCTTGGCGGATGGTTCTATCAAGCCTTTGGTGTACACACGTTATTTATCTGGGTGTCGGTCATGTCTTTCTCTGGATTCTCATTAAGTCTGGTGCTGCGTGCGGTCTATCGTAAACAGAAGCTGGCAACCTAAGCTTTTTCTGCTAAAATGATAGGATAGGATGAAACGGGGGCACATCATGGATTACATTATATTAGATATCGAATTTAACGGCCGCAAGTTTGCCAGTGATTTACCTATGGAAGTGATTGAGATCGGCGCTGTTCGATTAGATGCTTCACTAAATGAAGTAGATGAATTCTCAGCTTTGATTAAGCCTGTATATTTCTCTAAATTGAACGCCTTTATTAAGAAAAAAACGGGGATTCCCCAAGAAGATATTGATGAAGCAGCTGGTTTCCGCAAAGTGATTACCGACTTCTTGGCTTGGCTCGGACGGAGTGAAGAACTGTTGCTTGTCACTTGGGGTGGCGAAGATCTCAAGCGAATTGTGTTTGATACACGGATGCATAAGTTAGATGATGCGTATTGGATGGCAGCTCACTATTTCGACTTATTGAAAGGGTTCACCCGCTTCAAAAAAGTAACGAATGACGTCAGCGTCGAAGCCGCGCTTGTTGATTTGAACATCGTCGCTGAGGGCACGGCTCACAGAGCGTTGGACGATGCGAAGATGACAGCGGAAGTATTCCGCTCGATCTTCACCGAACTAGACTTCGAACGCAAGCAGCAGTATGTGGACATGTACACGAATGCCAAGGAACGCAGGCTGATCAAAACAGCTGTAAAAACCATCCACATGCAAAAGGTCGTTCCGACCTGGGAACTTTTCGTGGAGAAATACTTCGCAGATAAAATAGAAGCAGCCGACGCTAAAAAAGTCGCCGAAATGCAAACGTTATTCGCCGCGGAAGTCGCGAAAGGTGTGCCAGTGGCAAAGCCAACGGGGACGGCAGGAAATACAGCTAGAATTACAACAGAAGATACAGCGACATCGACTTAGAGCCCGTTCTGTAACTTTTCCAAATCTGCGTTCACCTAAATAAGGGATCGTCGTTCCGCAAGTATGAACCAACTGTTACTTTGGTGCTCATCTGCGGATCGGTGGTTCTTTTTACATAACGAAAAAGCCAACCCAACCGATACACCTTGCCGAAGCAAGTTATCGATTAGATTGGCTTCTTATCATACCAACGATCACAGCTGATCCACACCTAAACGGTTCGCATAGAAACCGGAGATCACATTATCAGTGGTCGTCTTGGATCCATTAGACTGTAAGGCAAGTAAAGTATCGGTTAGCTCCATAAACCACATCTCATCCTTGATGCCAAGAGCAATATCAATCATACTCCGAATGCCATCTTCTGATTCAAGTCCGCTTATTGGGAGTGTCTTCACACTGGAGAGTTTCACTTCAATTTGATGTCCAATAATGTCATCTTGATCCGAAGCAATGACATGAACGAAGGCGACACCATGCTGCCAAGCGATCGCTCCCACATACCCATGAACCATTTCATCTTCACTTGTTGTTGCGACTACCCAATCACCGATTGCAACATTCAACATACGCCTCGCCACCTTCACTCGAAATGTTAATTCATACTGTAATTATAATAATTACAGTATGAATTGTCAAGTGATGTCCTACTTCAAGCCAGTCGTTGCAATCCCATCAATAAACTTCTTCTGTGCGAAGAAGAATACGAGTAAGAGTGGAACGGTAGCCATTACAGAGGCTGCCATTAACAAGTGCCAATCCGTACCTGCTGTATCGGTGAATAACTTCATCGCAATCGGTAGTGTAAACAATTTCGACGAGGAGATGTAAATTAACGGATCAAGGAAATCTTCCCAACTATTTAAGAAGGTGAAAATAGACAATGTCGCGAATGCCGGTGTTGCCATCGGCACCATGATCCGCCAGAAGGTCTGCCAAGGTGTACTGCCATCAATTTCAGCTGCTTCGTCCAAATCCTTCGGAATCGTAATGTAAAACTGACGAAGTAAGAACACGCCGAAGATTCCGCCCGCACCCAGCATAGGTGGAATGATTAACGGGAAGTGATTATTCACTAACCCTAGCTTAGAGAACCAGATAAAGTTCGGAATAATCGTAACCTCATTCGGAATCATCATCCCGCTTAGGAGAATGAGGAAGAAGGTATTTTTGAATGGAAATTGAATCTTGGCAAATGCAAACCCGGCTAACGCACCGAAGATACACGTGCCAACGGTGACGAGAATCGCAATGTACAAACTGTTCGCATAGTGCGTTAAGAATTGCGGCTGTGTCGTAAATACCTGCGAATAGTTAGACCATACGATCGGATTCGGAATCCATTGTGGCGGGAACGAGAATATTTTCGTTTGATCCTTGAGCGATGTCGTCAACATCCATACAAAAGGCATCAAAATTACTGCAGAAACGATCGTAAGAAGGACATAAGTTAACGTATTGCCAAGCACGCGCATGGATTTATTGCTCATGATGCACCCACCTTTTTCTGAAACTCCACTGTAACATCGTAAGTACGAGTACTAAGAAGAAGAGGATAAACGCAACAGCCGATGCGTAGCCAAGATCATACGTTTTGAAGGCTAACTTATAGATGTAATACACAAGTACACTTGTACTATTCCCAGGTCCGCCATCGGTCATGACACTGATCTGCGAGAACACCTTCAGTGACCCAATTAAGGTAATAATTAACGTTAGGAATAACGATGGTGAAATCATCGGTAACGTAATTTTCGTAAACTGCTTCCACTTCGAGGCACCGTCGATCGTTGCGGCTTCATAGTACATTTTCGGTACATCTTGTAGCGCCGCTAGAAAGATAACCATGTTCATACCAACTTTTTTCAATACGCTAACTAGAATCACTACGGGCATCACTAATTTCGTATTGTACATCCAAGCAGGTCCGGTTATGCCGAAGAAATGCAATATTTGATTCACCAGCCCGGCATCCGTGGCGAATACATATTTCCAGACGATCGCCCACACGATGATGGATGTCACAACTGGGGTAAAGATCGCGGTACGGAAGATGCCGACCCCGGGAAGTTTTGTCGATAATAGTAGAGCAAGTCCCAGCGCTAGAATGAGATTAAGCGGGATGAGTCCGGCCGAGAAATATAACGTATTTTTTACAGATGTCCAGAAGAGCTCATCCTTCGTAATCACTTGCACATAGTTATCTACACCTACAACTTTCGTTGCATGTAGAAGTGAATAATCGGTAAAGCTAAGTCCGAAAGCACTAATAATGGGTCCAGCCATGAAAATCAAGAATCCAAGCATCATAGGTGCAATAAACAGATATCCATATATCGCATTTCTGCGTTTCGTTCGACTGAACGTATTTCTTTTCTTATTAACTGCGGTTGCTCCTGGCACCTCGAGGGGGGCCGTTCTATACGTTGCCATGGTGTTCGCTCCACTCCTTTGTGAGAAAATGGCCAAGCTATTTGACGGCTTGACCACAGATTCCATCCGATTATTGCGCTAGAATCGCATTCACGTCTGTTTCCATCTTTTTCAAGATGTCAGGAACTGTACCTGCTTGTGTATAGATCGCATCGAAGTGCAGCTTCATTTTGTCATCAATTTTTTGGAAGTTAACGAATCCTTGACGTACACGAGCGGCAGCCATTTGATCCAGTACCGCTGTTTTCATACTTTCAGGAGATGGTCCTTGTTTCAAGAAGCCATCGGAGTTTAGGACCGATTTACGACTTGGCACGAAGAACTGGGATGTGATCGCCATGTTCTCTTTGTTACTCAAGTATTTAACGAATTCAATCGCTTCTGCTGTGTTCGCGTTGCCTTTAGGAACCATGTACGCTGCATAGCCAAGTGTTGTTCCTTGACCGCCAGCTGCCTTCGGCATAGGTGCGATATCCCACTCGAAATCTTTGATCGCTTTCGCTTTGCCCATGTAGCTTAACAGATCTTGTTGCATCCCGATTTTGCCGGATTCGAACGTCGTTTGGTCACCTGGCTTCGGATGTACCTTTGTTTTGAACATAGAATCACTGAAGAATTGCAGCGCTTGTTGACCTTGTGGTGTGTTCAAAGCTAATTTCTTCCCATCTTTCGTAAAGAAATCAGAACCGTATGCCCATACCAACGTTTGTAGTGACTCGATCCAGCTTGGACCCCAACCGCCTGGGCGAATCAAGTTCATGCCGTAGATGCCTTTATCCGGTTGCGCAATCGCTTGAGCCGCTTTATTCATTTCATCATACGTCCAGTTGCCATCTTTATAGAGCTCAGTCGGTGTTTTCAATCCTTTTTCTTTGAACAAGTTTTTGTTGTAGTACATCATGTTCGGCGGTGTGGAGAACGCTACCCCATATAATTTGTCTGCTTTGGTTACAAGCTCTAATGTGGATGGAATGATATCGTTTGCATCGTAAGCCGTATCTGTTTTGATAGGTGAAAGATCTTCCATTTGTCCAGCTTCAAGGAATTGTGGAATCCCTCTTTCCAGCATCCAGATCACGTCTGGGGCTGTTTTGGAAGCGAGCATGACGGACATTTTCTGTAAATAATCTGCCGATGGAATGATCATAACTTCTACGTTGACGTTCGGCTTCAACTTTTTATAGTTCGCAATCATGTCTTCATACATTTTCTTATGCGCGTCACTGCCCCAAATACTGAAAGTCAGCTTGACGTCCTTCGCTGGTGCTTTCGTTGCATCTGCTGCCTTGGAGCTAGCAGGAGCTGTTGAAGCTGTGGAAGTCGTTTCTTTGGTCGAGCTGCAGCCTGCAATGAAACTACTTACTAACAGTACGGAAGTCGTTAAGAGTAGAGCTTTCTTCATTGTGTTTAGTCCCCTTATTCTTCATGTGGTTTGAAGCGCTTTCATACCCTTATTATAAACCTCGCCTACTTTCAGGATAACGCCACAAAATCCATAAAAGGTTCAAAATAGCAAGGTAATCGCTGCCCAGATCAAACCTATTACTGTTCTCGAAACTCGGATGGCGTGCAGCCGGTGTGCTGTTTAAACAGCGATGCGAAATATTTATGATTGGCAAAACCACACATCATCGCCACCTCAGCAACCTTCAATGTCGTTTCCTTCAACAGCTTCCTCGCCTTCTCCATGCGCCGTTCTGTCACGTAATCAGACAAGTTCTGTCCTGTTTCCCGCTTAAACATATCGGACAAATATTTGGGATGTAGATAAACGCGTTCTGCTAGAAACTGTAGGGAAATGTCCTGATTCAGATACTCATTCACAAGCTCTTTCACTCTACGAATTAAAAGCCGGTCCTTGTCATCATTGACGACCGTCGCCGTTGTAATCTGGTTGGGTTGCTTCGTTGCATTGATCTGCTCACTAATTTTCTGCAACACTTGGGCTAGCTCCACACGCTCAATAGGCTTCAATAAGTAATCACTTACCCCATAACGCAAAGCTTCTCTAGCGTAAGCAAACTCATCATACCCGCTAATCACGACAAATAGGAGACTTGGGTGCGACTCTTTCGCTCGCTTGATCAATTCGATCCCATTCATTTCACTCATGCGAATATCGGTAATGATGAGATCCACTTGATCCTGTGTTTTCAACCAATCCAACGCTTCACGGCCGTTACTTGCTTCGGTTACGCGCAGTTTCGAGGTAATCACATCTTCAATGATTTTCTTAAGACCTTGCCTGATTTTCTGTTCATCTTCAACTAACAAAATATTCATCTGACTATTCCTCCCACTGAAATGGTATACGAATACAGAAGGAGGTGCCTTCGGGACCCGTGTGTGCAATTGACAAACCGTACGACTCGCCATATAAAATCACTAGACGCTGATGTATGTTGCGCAGGGCAAAGCCTTTCGACTTCTTATCGGAAAGCAATCCTGATTGCTGACGTTCTGGTTCAATTAAGCGTTGTTCGACTAATTTTCTGCGCTCTGGATTAATGCCCTTTCCGTTATCTGTGACATACACATAGAGATCCTGCCCTTCCGCTTTGGAGGTAATCTGAATTGTGATCGGCTCCTTGCCGAGACCATGTTCGATGGCATTTTCAACGAGAGGCTGCAGAATAAGCTTAGGGACCATCGCATACTCATGTGAGAAATCTACGAGGATTTCGGCGCTCAACTGATCTTCTAAACGGAAGCTTTGTATATTCAAATAGTTTTGGACAAACGCCAACTCATCCTTCAAATAGACGAATCTCTCCTGTTTATCCACCGTATACCGCAGTAGCTTCCCTAGACTCGTGATCACTTGAGATAACTCGTTATTACGCTCTTTTACAGCGACCATATTAATAGATTCTAACGTATTATACAGGAAATGAGGATTAATCTGACTTTGCAGCGCATTCAACTCGGAATCTTTCTCCCGTAAGCGAAGCTCGTACATCTCTTTAATCATAATATCAAGCCGAGAAACCATGCTGTTAAAGCCCTCTGTCAACAAACCGATCTCATCATTGGAATGAACTAAGGCTCGCTCTTGGAAATCACCGCTCTGAACACGTCGCATTTTGCGCTGCAGATGAAGGATTGGCTTCACAAGTCGATTCGACGTGAACAAGGCTGCAATGAATGCGAAGATGAGTGAAGCAGCTGAAATCCATAGCGTGAAACTCGTAAGCTTGCGTGCATCTGTCAGCAGATCTCCCTTAGGAATTGTCCCTACAATTCGAAGTCCACCGTAGGCCGTTGTTCGCAAAGAAGTAAGCGTATCCGAAGAACTTGTGCCAACAATGTCATCGTAGGACGGAATGTTAGCTTCATCTGTAAAAGGATAAATTGGCTGCAAATTTTCATTGAATACATACAATTTACTGTTCTTGGACACTTTGACCGAGGAGAGAATTTTCTCAAAGCCCTTACTCGTCAAATCGACCTTCACATAGCCGAGTTCGCGATTCGTCAGTGGATTTTTGATCAAACGGGCAAAAGAAAAAGCTTCCTTCGGCTTCTCGAGATAATAATTCCACTCCACTGGGGGCAGAATGACTAACCCGCCATCCTTCTGCTTTACTTGCTCCATCCAACCCGATGTACTCGAGTCCCAGTTGCTTCTAATCGTTTCAGTTAAATTACTGAATAACGTGCCATCCAAACCAAATATGAACACACCTTCTAGTTCCGTCCGATCAATAATAATCGAAGAAATAAGTTGATTCATTTTGGATTGTTCTTCAATCCCTTTGTAACTCCCAGCTTCATTGGCTACTTTATGTTTGTCTAAAATTTGTAATAAGTTCGGGTCGTAGTACATCGCAATTGTGATTCGCTCGACTTCTTTCACATATCGCTCTAGGTTAATGGACAATTGTTCGGCGATTTGATCGGAGTAAGCCTTAGCATCTCTTTCGACATTGGCGGAATACTTCTGATAAGTTAAATAACCACTAAATAAGAATGGTAACGTTATCATTAGGCAAAATAAGATAAGAAATTTCGTCCGTAAGGACACGAACGGCGATTTATTTAACTTCACAAGCTTCCCCCGCTTCAAATGCGTGCTAGTATTGTAGGAAAGTATAAATTGTCCCTGTTAAATTTACAAGTTAGTTCTGACATTTTATAATAGAGACATGTGTTCTTATTGTACGAACCAAAAGGAGTTTTTTCATGTCTTCTACACCTATTTTGAATGATGACCAATGGTCGAGATTACTCGAATATGTAGCCGAAACGTATAACGAAGTTACGCTAAGTCGAGGCTTTCATTTTTATAAACAGCAAATGGTAACATCTATGAATATTGCTACTGAGCTTAGGAAGGTTAACGCCGTCGTGGAAGAGTTTGGCGAGAAATGTCAGGTTGCGATTGACCTGAATCAATTGAAAGCCAGCTCTTGCACCTGCCCGGTTAAGACATCCTGCAAACATGTGGCGGCAACCTTAATGGAGCTGGCAGATCGACAAGGCTATCCAGCCTCGCAAATCATGAATGCCAAGATGGCGTTGAAGCGCGTAGCTGCGCAATCTTCCAACGTGTCCAATTTGGAGCAACTTCCTGGGATGACTGTGGATGGTTGGCACAAGTTCATGGAGCACTACACCTTTCATCTCAAGCCCTCTTATGATCAATGGAACTACGTTGAATTACTGCGTGGGCAATTCGCGAATCTCAAGCGCACGCCGATTCCGTTCTCTGAAACGGACCTGTTTTACTTCGAATTCCATCAGCGATTGTTTATTTTACGCAAAATCGTGGAACAGAACGCCCAAGCTGGTGTTACCTTTTTTACGGCTGCAACCGTCTATCATTTGAGTGATGAGCTGGATGAGTGGTTGAAAGAAAAAGCCAAGACGTTGAATGATGGGCATCATGAGGTGAGATTAACACAGACTTCCGCTTATCTTCGCGCCCAAATGGCGATCGAATCGCCAAAGAAGCTGCATCACTTCAGGGTCTTTACGACGTTCTGGGCTTACCATGTCCCAATTGAGGCAAGCCTGATCGCTTCAGAAATAACGGCTTTCGAAGAGATGGAAGCGGCAGATCTCTCCTTTTCCCTATGTGCAGGACGCGGGTATCTCTCTCTTCGCCAAGGGAACACACGTCAGGCTTGGGATACATTAGTATCACACGCAACGTTCAAGGAAGCACCAACGCTTCTGTTCATACCGTTCCTTGACTACATGAAGCACGCTCAGGATTGGCAGGAAATGGTTCAGTGGCTGCGAAGATTGAGTTCTTTCTATCAAGGAAAAAGACATCTCGAAGTTGACGTCTACGTCTCCTATTGGAAGCTGGTCGTCGCTGAACTGCCTGAATCCGAAGCTGACATGTGGCAGTCATTAGGGGATCTTTTGCCAACAACGTACCGTATCATTGAAGATCTCTATTATGAGAAGCGCCAATGGAAGCCATGGATTGAAATGCAAATTGCGCAGGGCTACGACCCTTTTACACATCGCGTACATGTTCTGCAGCCCATTGAGAAGGAGTCTCCTGAGCTACTACTACCTTATTATCATCAAGCAGTGGAGCACTATATCCGACTCAAAAATCGTCATGACTACAAATCGGCAGTACGGCTCCTGAAACGATTAGAAAAGGTATATAAAAAAATGAAGCAACCCGAACGATGGGAAGCGTTCTTCACCCGATTCGTCAGTCGGTTTAGCAGGCTGCGCGCTTTGCAAGAAGAATTGAAGAAAGGGAAGCTGCTAGAATGAGCACCAAACTGCACGAAATGTCGTTATGCATGTCCCTAACAGATAGCGGGGATGCCTTGCTCTGGGGCTTCAAAGATGGCCGGGATGTCTCTGGCGACCACTTCCGTAAGCTCTTATTCACATGGCATGAGCCTTCGCTCTATGGCACTTTATTAGAAACGCAGCAAGCTGGCGAGCTTGTCGTGACGATTCTTCCTGCTGAGCAGGTTCTTGCCTTCTTTGCCAAACCGAATTTCATGGATATTGTAAGCTGGGAAATGGGTACAGAATCTTCAAAGACGATGCTGCTTCTAGCTCCACTTCTCTATGAAGCAGCTCAGAAAGGGTCCTATATACCGAGCTATGAGG
This sequence comes from Paenibacillus allorhizoplanae, assembly GCF_927798215.1. Lineage (NCBI taxonomy): Bacteria > Bacillati > Bacillota > Bacilli > Caryophanales > Paenibacillaceae > Paenibacillus > Paenibacillus allorhizoplanae. The sequence continues at coordinate 149,684 of NZ_CAKMMW010000019.1, read as the reverse complement.
ATTTCCGCAATGGGCAGTTAGTGTGGACTTGGGATCGAAATGCGGATACGCTGGCGGACATAGATTCGCGAATGCTCGAGAACATTGATGACCTTGGCGAAACTGGATTACGTGCTGCCTTTTCGGCTGCCGTGGTAGAGGCTCATTATGCGGATGCGACTGCAATGGCTGATTTGCGTCGCGATTATCCAGCATTATTTGCAATGAATCGGAAAGCTAACACAGCGGACGATTCCCCTGCTGCTTTTACGGAAAATGAATGGCTCTCAACCATGGGCTGGCGACCAGACTTAGCACCTTTCCGCCCTGCTCTGCAGCTGCTTGAGCCTGATGAGCTTGAAGAAGACTGGCGGTTGCGACTCGTCTTGCAAGACAAGCACGACAGCACCCTGCTCACACCGATTCGACTGCATGTGGATGGTACAGCCTCAGGCCAATGGGCGTCGGAATGGACGCCGCATGTGGTGGAGCGTGCCCCCGGCTGGGTAACACGCTTATTGGAAGCATTGCCACGCATGGCCGATGACGGGGAACTTCTCGCTCATCCGATGAGCGATGACTCGGCATGGACGTTCCTGACCAAGGACAGCCGCATTTTGCTGGAGGATGGCTGGAACGTTATGCTGCCGGCATGGTGGGAAGCCGCAGCGAAGCGGAAGCCTCGCCTGAGTGCCAAGGTTGCTGCAGAAGCAGGCAGCGGTGCGGGCGGCGGTGGCAAAAGCGAGTCCTTATTCGGCATGAACTCGCTCGTCAATTTCGATTGGCGGATCGCCATCGGAGACTCCGAATTAAGCGAATCGGAATTCAACAGCCTGCTCACCCGCAACGAACGGCTAGTTCGTTTCCGAGGGCAATGGGTCTATCTGGATCCAGCTTTCTTAGAACAAATCCGCCGACTCATGGACAGTATCGACCCGGCTGAGGGATTGTCGCTGCAAGATATTTTCCAGCTGCACCTCTTGAGTGAGTTAGAGCGAGATAAGGTGAAATCCTCCTCATGGGACGGGGATCATCTGGATGAAGTTGATACTGAAGAAGAAGCTCGCTTACAACTTGAGGTTGAGCTGAACGGACATCTGCTTAAGTTGGTTCGGCAGCTAGGACAGCCTTCTGATCTTGAGCTCATTCCCGTGCCGCAAGGGCTTCGTGCCGAGTTACGTGGTTATCAGCACCAAGGGTTTACTTGGTTAACCTATCTGCGAAAGTTCGGCCTCGGTGCCTGCTTGGCAGATGATATGGGACTTGGTAAAACCGTCCAATTCATCACGTATCTCCTGCATCACAAGCCGGTTTCTGAGCAGCCTGCGCTCCTCATTTGTCCTACTTCTGTTCTGGGTAACTGGCAGAAAGAGCTTGCGCGCTTCGCACCTGAGCTGAATGTTATGCTCCATTACGGGAAAGGTCGTTTAGGCGGAGCCGCATTGGATGATGCGTTGCAAGGAGTCGATATTGTCTTGACTTCCTACACGACAGCACTAATGGATCAAGAAACACTTCAGCCATACATGTGGAGCTCCCTCTGCTTGGATGAAGCTCAAAATATTAAAAATGCCCAAAACAAGCAGTCTGCCGCCATCCGTTCATTAAACGCAGTTCATCGTATAGCTCTCACGGGCACGCCGATTGAGAATCGTTTATCAGAGCTGTGGTCCATCTATGATTTCCTGAATCCAGGTTATCTCGGGAACCAGCGCGGTTTCCAAGTTCGCTTCGCGAATCCGATCGAGAAACATCAGGATACCGAACGGACTGCGCAGCTTCAGCAGTTGGTGAAACCTTTCATGCTGCGCCGTAAAAAGAAAGATCCAGCCATCCAACTCGATTTGCCGGATAAGCTGGAAATGAAGGTTTACATTAACTTGACGGCCGAGCAAGGCGCGATGTATGAGCAGACCGTCAAGGATCTGATGGAGCGCATGAAGAAGCTCGAGGGCATGGAGCGCAAAGGTGCGATCCTTGGCGCTTTGACACAGCTGAAGCAGCTGTGTGACCATCCGATGCTGCTTACAAAGGAAGCGGAGCTGGCTGAGGACATGGCTGCCAGCGAGGAAAGCCGCGCTGAGTTGGTGTTGCGCTCGGCGAAGCTAGAGCGGCTTGTAGCGATGGTCGATGAGCTCCGCGATGAGGGCGATTCGTGCTTGATCTTCACCCAGTATGTGGGCATGGGCCGCATGCTGGCGAGTGTGCTCTCCGCGCAGCGCGGAGAGCCGGTGTTCTACCTCAACGGGAGTACGCCGAAGCAGGAGCGCGACCGCATGATTGAACGGTTCCAAGCCGCTGACGGCGAGGGACCGAGTATTTTCGTGCTGTCGCTGAAAGCCGGCGGCGTCGGGTTGAACTTGACCGCGGCGAACCACGTGTTCCACTTCGACCGCTGGTGGAATCCCGCGGTCGAGAATCAAGCGACCGACCGCGCGTATCGCATGGGCCAAACACGGAACGTGCAGGTCCACAAGTTCATTTCGCTCGGCACACTGGAAGAGCGGATCGACGAGATGCTCGAGAGCAAAATGAGCCTCAGTGACAACGTTATCTCCTCCTCCGAAGGCTGGATTACCGAGCTTTCGAATGATGAGCTGCAGGATTTGTTTACGCTGCGCAAATCGTGGTAATTGGAAGCTGCCGCAAAGCAGTGAAGCACGTCTTAATCCCCAAATAGGCCTTAAAGGCTTTCTCTAGCACACGAATGGACAATAGCGCCCCAAAAGGGCGCTATTTCCTTTGGTTTGCTGCCTTTGGGGCGGCGCCCCTCTCTCGCGACTTAGTTCTACCTACGACTTAAACACTACAATTCATCCGAATGTTATAACCAACAGTATATATTCCATCAAATTTCGACATCAACTTCTACTAAAGGAGACCCTACCTTATGTTTCATTTGAAACTTGTCATACCTGCCACTGCTCTGCTCCTAACGGCAGCGCTTCTCTCGGGCGGTGCGTCAGCATCCGCTGCTTACTCCCCATCCGTTAACGCGTCAACGAAACTCGTGTACGCTTCCGGCAAAAATTTCACGGTTAAAACGGTCACGGTTGACCTGACAGATCCAACACTTGAACTCGTTCCTGCCTTAGCCGATGGTGGTATCGGACACGACGACGCCATGCAATCTATTGTGGAGCGAGAGAACGGTGTCGCGGCGATTAACGGGACATTTTTCAACGCCTACGAGTCTGACCCTTATATCCGTTACCCCAACGGAACGCTGCTGAAGTCTGGTGAGCCTATGCATTCTGGGGAAAATCAGACGCTTTTTCTAAACAAAGATAAGGTGCCTGACATTCAGTTTGTCAATCTCGACATTGCCATTCGCACTAGCGAGGGCGGCGGTACCTACACCATAAATCCATGGGGTATTAACAAATATTACGGAGACACGAGCACCGACCAGATTGTCTGGTACACGTCGGATTTTGGCCGATGGATTGGCTTTCCCAATGGCACCAAAGTGGTGATCAGCGATGGACTGGTCACACGGATTACGCAGGATTCCGTTTCGGTTCCGGAAGGTGGTTATGTTTTATTCGTCGGCAACAGCGCCAACAATAAACAGAATGTACTGACCAAGCTGGACGTAGGTGACAGAATCACGAAGGATATTCTTGCGAAGGGTGAAGGCGGGAGCAATCTTGACGCCAAGACATGGCTGTCCGCGATCGGTGTAGGTCCGAAGCTCGTAACGAACGGCTCCTCGGATATCAACGTGAGTAGAGATGGCTTTTCGGATCCGAAAGTCACACAATCTTCCGCGGCTAGAAGTTTTGTTGGGATCGACGGCTCTAATCGCCTAGTGATGGGCACGGTACCTAGCGCCACCTTATCAGAGCTTGCTGCGATTTCGATTGCGCTTGGATTGAAAGAAGCGATGAATATGGATGGCGGTTCCAGCTCCGGCATTTATGCAAATGGTACAATGATGACTTATCCTGGACGGAAACTTAGTAATGTACTTGTCGTCCGCAAGCTGGATAAACCTAAAGTACAAATTGATATTAACGGACAATATATCTCGGATTTTACCGGTTTCATCGATAAAGAAACAACTGTTGTACCTATTCGTCCTTTTATCACAGCAATGAATGCCAAATTTACCTGGGATGCGTCAACACGAACAGCCACAATTACGAATGCTGGTGTTACGTTGAAGTTGCAGGATGGAAGTTCAGTCGCTACCGTGAACGGCAAATCCGTTTCTGTCCCTGTTCCCTTACAAATCATGGGCGACAGCCGGATGTATGTCCCGCTTCGCCTCGTTGCCGAGTCGCTCAAAAGCACAGTCGACTGGAACAGCAAGCTGTATCGCGCATCGGTGCGTTTGCCATAATTAAATTTTATGATGTTACAAAAAAGCTGGTAGTTCAAACATGAGAAAATGTTTGAACTACCAGCTTTTTATTATGAGATGATCTGGCATTAGAACTCCTCACAAATTGGAGATGATGGCTTCGATCTTTTTCTGCTGTTCGTTGATTTTCGGAACATATTCCGAAAAAGACGGTAACACTTTATCTTCAGCTAACCTATTCAGTTGTAACTCAAGCGCAGCCTTGTACCGGTCCGAGTCCTGTAAGAAACCTGCCTCTCTTGCACCTATCGTCAATTCACTCCAATCTGCAAATGAAGATATGCCAAGAGTGCTTTGATTTTGTCCGAAATGAATGCGGAAATAACTGAGGGGCTCAGGTAAATAGACGGCGTTGCCCCGAACAAGAAGCGATAGCCATGTCGCCAAGTCATTGAGGGTCGTAAACTGTCTGCCGCCAAGAATGCCGAACGGTTCTTTTAAATCTTTTTTTCGAAAAAGGACAGTAGTCGGCTCTCCGATCACATTATGTCCCTCACTCAAAATGTCATTGCCAAAATCAATTCCGTTCAACACCGTCGTCTCATTGTACAATCTTCGTGTTGCATATACAGCAGATCTTTCGTTCCCGGATCCATCGATCAATTGGCGGTAAGAAGTAACTAGCGCGACATCAGGTATCTCTAGATAGCATGCCATCATTCGTTCAATTTTCTCAGGGTGGAACAAATCATCATCCATTAAATAGTTCACATATTCACCAGAGGATAGTTCATAACACTTGTTCCAATTTTTCACAAATAGCACCGTGTCGTTTTTAACATACTTGATATGCGGGTATTGTGCCAGATAAGGCTGCATCATAACCCATACGCCCATGTCCGTGCTATCATCACAAATGATAATTTCAATATTCGGATAGGTTTGATGAATGGCACTTTCTAGAGCTAATCTCAAATAATGAGGCCGGTTATAAGCTGGGATCAGAATACTGACAAGCGGCTTACTTTCCATGTCATTCCTCCATCACTGATTGAATCTATTTTTATGATCCATTTGTTTCGATAACATGCTCATAAATGTAAAGCTTTCTCCTTTAATCGGATGAATCCAATAATAATGAGGAGCTATTTTTGCCACCTTCATTTCATCGAAAGAAATAGGTTTTACAGTACGTACGTATTGCAGGCTTTCATCATAATTCCAAGGATACTCCCCGCACTTTCCTCCATATTTCATAGCGAGTGTTGCATAGAGCATTTCTTCCATTGCAAAAGTATCCGTTGCAGCCAACAATTGCTCTAGTTGATTAAAATCGGTTTCATCCAGTATTTTCCTAACTATGGAACGGCGATAAACTTGTGCGGGATTAAAATAGCGAACAAAGTAGTTTGTCTGGAAGAACGGCTGCCAGCGATGCCATTCGTTCCACAGCGTAACCCCGGGATAAAATTGCGGATTATCATGTACAGAATGTTGTATTTGCATATGAGCTCCCATACAGTCGTAACCTTCCATTACCTCTTCGATGAACGACTCAAAACCGTGCTTGATAAAAAGCACGTCAGAGTCCAGGTTAATGAAGTAGTCGTATTCAATATTCGTTTCTTCCAGCCATTTCATAACATCATATAGAAATCTACCTAATTTTCCGTATTGTAAGGGTCTGCTGTACGGACAAATGGGAATGCCTTGACAACTGCCGAAGTCCTTATTCGTCCCTCCGTTGTATAAGACAATCCTGGCATTAGGAATGTAATGTCGAATATTTTTTATTTGCTCCGTTAGTACACTTTCGTCCTCATGTGCCAATATTGCAAAACAAATCATATAGGATCACATCTTTCAAGATAGATTGAACCAGCTAGGTGGTTTGGTAAGATCGCAATCATAATGGTATAAAATAGCTGGAATTCTTATTTGTTTCACAATATCTTCCGATACTCTTCCGCCCCATTCATCATCTTCACCGCCACTTATATCCTTAAATTTATGACTGGATGCAATTCTTTTGGCATAACACATAAGGTGATTAGGCCTTCTATAGTAGAAAAATTGATCTTGGCCGTTTGAATACTCATTGCCATATTTGCACAGCTTGATAAACTGTCCGTTGAAATACACGGCTACGTCAAAAACGATGCAATCCGCATCTGGCGTCGATTCGATTTGTGACAACAAAGTGCTCACATAATTGGGTACCAGACGATCGTCATCATCCACAAAAACGATATAATCGCCCTTTGCTTGTTCGAGCAGCAAATTTCGTTTTGCGCCTATGGTGCTTTTTTTATTGTCCATTAATACGAGGATTTCTACAGGCTTACCTTGCGTTTGTTGAGATAACTCTTGGATCATTCGCGATAAAAAATCCATACGTTCGGGTACAGAGGGAATCAGGACGGATAAGGTAATATTCATTTCACTTGTCACACCCTTTGTTTTAAGTAAAATTACGGTGAATGTAGCTGCCGTGTTTATACGTTATTCTTAAATATTGATGGTTCCTCATCCATGAGTCCACCCGTTTCTCGAACAATTCACCACCGTATGCTGGGTACCTTTGCGATGCCGGATGTTTTTCATTGTAGATGCGTGCTCGGAAATCCTCGGTACGAATCAGATAGCATTGATCCGAAAATCCATACCCCAGATAAAAACAATCATTCTCTTCTACAGATTCCTGCTTCGCATACTCGTAGCTAAAGTTCCAGGTCGGATTTGCAACCTTGATTCTGGGGTCATCTTCCATATTCTGAAGCGCTGGCTCCACCCATTCGAGCGGCCCTGCTAGGATCGAGTCACTGGAGAAATGGAGCAAATAATCTGTTCTGCACAAGTAAATTGCGACGAGCTCGGAAATGGAATAATAATAGCCTCCGTTAAAGCTGTCCTTATCGATTGCAAAGAAGTCCAGCGCCTCACTTGCATAATGATCAACGACGGTATAGGAAGTGAGAACGCCACTTTGAACCAGCTTGTCGGCATAAAAGCTAACCTCTTCCGGGTCGTTCACGTTATTGATATATAATACTGATTCCTTGAACTGAAGCCGATTGTAGCGAAGATTAGCTTCCAGTCTCGGTGTTTGAAGAAGGTGACGCCAATCATTTTCATAGCATTTCGTCTCAAAGGTCACGTTCCACCCTTTCATATAACGCCTCCTTACTCAGACACCCTTTCTCTTTGAAGGACTTCATGATCACGCTACCTGGATCGAATACGAAAACCTTGCTCATAAGATATGCCCTGGCAGGTCCGCCTGCAACGGCTAGAACCCCATAGTTCATCCATTAATTCCCAAGGAAGGGCTTACCAGCAGCTAGTAATCCACGGTATAAAAAACAGCCTGTAAGTAGAGGATCTACTTACAGGCTGTTTTGATATCTAAAATAGATAGTCTATCCAATCAATCTAGCTTAGTGCATTCCTTCTAACGCAACGTCTGCTCTAGTTTCTTGATGTGCTTCAGTCTTGCCGCGGCGTAGGAAGAGTCCAAGAACAACTCCGCACATCGCGATAATCATCATACATGTGAAGGTATACCCGAATGCATCAGGAGCTACGGATAGCATCGACTTTTGCATATCTGCAGGTGAACTCACAGGAAGCTTCTGCTCGGTAATCAACGTTGTCACACGTGAAGTCAGAATGGTTACGACGATGGCAACACCGAAAGAGCTAATAACTTGCTGCATCGCACTTGTCAACGAAGTAACACGGCTGACGAGGTCTTGTGGAGCTTTTTTGATCAAATGGGAGTTGATTGGCATCATCATGAGCCCCATACCAGCCCCAGCCATCGCTAGTGGTAGAATGAGATCTGTTCTTTGTGTGCTCAGATCCAAATGAGAATATTGGAAAATCGCCCCTGACACCAGGGTAAGACCGATGACAACTAACCAACGAATACCGATTCTATCAAATAAATAACCGCCAATTGGCATCATAAGTCCAGACGCGATCGCCTGTGGGAACAGGGTCAAACCGGTATCGAATGCACCGTAACCACGGGCTTGCTGTAGGAATTGCGGGAGAAGGAAAATCGCCCCAAACATACAGAATTGGATCACCCATTGAATGAATATACTAAAGGAAAAATCGAATGATTTGAAAACGCGAAGCTCAAGCAATGGAATTTTCGTTCTGAGCTCAACGATGACGAAGGCAATCAATGCAACGGCACCAACGATGATACCGCCAAGCGCTTTATCAGACGTCCACCCTGAAGCACCTTGTGAAATACCATAAGATAGCGAAGCGAAAGCAATCGGACCCAAGATCATCCCTGGCAGGTCGAATCCGGCAACTTTTTTACGCGCTACAACAGGTAATTTCCATAATCCGAAAATTAAGCTGAAAATACCTACAGGCAAATTAATGAGGAAAATCCAGTGCCAAGAATGGTATTCCACTAACCAACCTGATAAGATTGGCCCAATAGCTGGAGCTAATAAAATAGGTACGCCAAGCATACCCATCACTTGCCCAATCTTGTTAGGCGGACTAAGTCTGTATACATACGCCATAGCGACTGGCATCACGAAGCCTCCGCCTAAGCCTTGCAGAATGCGGAAAAAGATCAACATTTCAGCCGTATTTGGCGTCGCACATAATAGTGAAGCAATCGTAAATAAAAATACGGATGTAAGGAAAACATTTTTCGCTCCAAAACGGTCAGATAACCAACCCGCTAATGGAATTACCGCAGCGGATGCCAGCATATAGCCTGTTACCGCCCATTGAATTGTAGGTAGATCAGTTTTGAAGTCAACCACTAACTTCGACAATGCAACGTTCATTGCTGTCGTGTCGAGGATAACCATGAATATGCCTGTGATAATGGCGATTAACGGCACCAGAATGCTCGTAATCTTAAATTCCGGCTCACTTCCACCGGATACAGCCGTTTGACTCATCCTAACTCCTCCTTAGACAATCTCTCTCTTCACGTGTTACAATATAGGGGACAATTGTCCGCTACCTCATATTACGGACAATTGTCCGCAAAGTCAAATAAATTTTTCATGGACGATCTCTCTACCAGGAGGAACGAAAATATGACACATCCAGATGATCATCAAGAAACCTGTGAACTTATAAAAGAAGCCATTCCACCAAGCAATCGCCGTGGAGAACGCGATACGGAGTATCGTCGTCGCATCCTCTCTGCTGCTCGCTTGCTTTTAGAAACAAATGATATAGAATCCGTCACGATGCATCAAATTGCGAAGGAATCCGGAGTTGGCCAAGGAACCTTATACCGCCGCTATACGCATATTGGTGATGTGTGCAGCGATTTGATCAAATCTACAACAACACGTTTTATTGATACGCTTGAGGAAAAGTACACAAAAGTTGATCCTGTCGGATCAGGACTAGCGCAGCTATCCGCTTGTATCCATGATGTCATTGATTTCGTCGACGAGAATGTCTCCCTTTTGTCTGTCATCTCATCCATGCATGCAGACAAACGCAACTACAGCATTCACAAAAAGCCGTTCTTTATCAGACTTCACAATATCCTTGCTCCACTCATTCAGTATGCCATTCAAAATGGCGAAATCGAGGACATTGATGTCACCTTGACGATCAATACGCTGCTCATTTCCCTTTTTCCAGAACAGTACACGTACCATAGAGACGTACTTGGCTATACGAAACAGCAGTTTACTGAAGGCATATGTCGACTATTTGTAAAAGGAATATAAATCGATGAAATCAGATATGAATGCGAGCCAGCGTACCTTTTGGAAGAAATATATGGCGAAAGCCAGAATTGATGTCGAGTATGCCGCTTATACGAAAGTACCGCGAAGCTGGAACGATGAGATCCCCGCGTGTCCTGTCAATCGACTGTATTTTATTATGGAAGGCGAAGGTTTTGTTAAAATAGGCAATCAAACCTACAATCCGCGCCCTGGCGAGCTCTACCTTCTTCCTGCGGGCAGTGACCAAGCCTATGGCACAATTAGTGAAGATACCTTCGGCAAGTATTGGTGCCATTTTACCGCGAAAATCGGTGATTTGGACCTCTTTCAGATTTTGCACACGAGCCCGTCAATTGTGGTCAAGGACTCTTTTGCGCTTGGGCAAACGTTCGAGAAGTTGATTGCACATCGTCGAAGTGATGCTTTATCAGCAGAATTTCGGGTAACAGGCATCCTCCATGAACTCATCGCGGATTTCATTGATGGCAATGCTTCCGTAAAGCTGAATTTAGCTACGACCCCAACCCACGAGAAAATGAATGTTGTGCTGCGCTACATGGAACAGCATATGGCGGATCAGGTTTCGATTGAAACGCTTTCCCAGCTTGCTCATTATCATCCGAATTATTTCATCAATGCGTTCAAACAATTCACGGGGTACTCCCCGATCCAATATATGAACCATCTGCGCTCGGAAAAAGCCAAAGATTTGCTCCTGACGACGGAGCTGAATGTCTCTCAAATTGCCGATTCGTTCGGCATGGAATTATCGTATTTCTCCCGAATGTTCAAGGAACAAACGGGATTTAAACCAACGGCGTTCCGTGATTTGCGACCGCGGTGAGTTGTGGATGTGGTTGGAGAGCAAGAGTAAGAATAAGAATAAGAGCAAGACAACAGCCGCTCACACCTACTCCTACTCCTACTCCCAACCACCGCCGCGCCAAATTTAACTGTATATTAGGTAGTTAATTTCTTGTAAAACAAGTTAAGAAGCGAAATAGATGGACAACCTCCATCTATTTTCGGGAGATTTCCCCTTTTCGGATGAAAATGCCTGGATTAGCTGTACTTTTTCCATTTATTTCATTTAAAATGATAATTTCGAGTAAATCAACTGTATGTTTTCCATCTATAGGTGGTGGGAGGCGCACCACTCCTCCCCATAAATGAAAGCAGCCCCCATCACATCGATGGGGGCTGCTTCTCGTTAATACCTTACGGATAAAACGCATTCTTCACCGTCGTCGTTGGACACCAACGCGCGTTAAGCAGGAACTTAATGAGTGTGTCTTTCGCACGCTCCGTGCCAACATAGCGCAAGGATTCCGCCGCATGCGCACGCACGTAGCGGTTCTCATCGTCCAGAGCGATTTCCAATTGTGGAATCGCTGCTTCTGCGCTTGCCCCTAGTCGGGACAGCGCCAAGCTGGACATGAACCGCACCTGCGCGCTTTCATCCCGCAGCGCATTCCCTAAGCACGCTACCACTTGATCGTGGCCAGCTTCCATAAGACCAAGTGCATCAACTACAGCGCAGCGGATCGTCTCCGACGGATGCTGCATCAAGTTAACAAGTGCAGGTACCGCCTCACTTGCAAGTCCTCTTGATTCACCAAGCGCGAACACAGCATTCGCGATGATTTCCTCAGTATTGGCTTCCGCAGCTTCATTCTCCACTGCCGCCAATGCTGCAACCAATCCGCTAACAGCATCACTTCCCGCAACGGATAAGCCATATGCAGCAAGTCGAGATACATTTTTATTCTCGCTATGAAGGGCTTGAAGCAATGCGTCTACACCACTTTGACCACTTGCCGCAAGCTCGTAAGCCGCATTAATGGCCTCGGGCTCAAAATTGCTCAACCCCGCGCTCAATTCCGCGATCCGCTGCGAATCAGAACTAACTGTATTCGCGATGCTGCCAACTTGTCCCGAAAGCCAATTCCACGTCTCTTCCCACATCAGATCGTGCTGCGCAATCGGCAGTTGTAACGCCTCCGGTTTACGCCACCCGCTCTCTTGGTTGTTCCAGCTTGGCGATAGTGGCAGCTCAGTACGCATAAATTCAAACTTCAACATATAACGGGGCTGACCCAACACATTCGGAGTGGAGCGGTGCCAAATATCATAATGAATCAGTGCAAAAGTTCCCGCATCCCCACTCGCCAAAACCTCACCCTCTGGTTCATTCCCTTCAAAAGTTCGAGATTCATAGTTTTGCGTACCTGGAAGTACGCCTGTCGGGCCTAATTCCACAGGTGTATCCTGTGGGAAATACATAATCATAGCCCATTGCGGATGATGATTACGCATCCTTTTATAACCCCAGTAACTATCTTTATGCCAACCACCAGCTACGCTTGAAGCATTGAAATGTCCATGGCGATGCGCATGCATCATATAATTAGGTCCCAGTACACTCGTTAACGCACCTGTTACAACAGGATGATCGAAAACTTTACGCAGCTCTCGAATGCGAGGTAAAAGATTGTTCCCAGGATTGCCTTCTTCGGTGTAAACCGTGTTCAATTGCTCTACTAAACTTTCATGGAATTCACGTGGAAAATCAGTTTTGAGAATCAGGCAGCCATTCGTAATAAACGATCTCATTTGCTCATCAGTCAATAATAAAGGTGTGTTACTCTGCATTGTCTCTGCCTCCCTGGCATGTAGGAATGAGTGAACCATGCTTTTATTATATGAATGATGATTCGGACTTTAAATAAACAATCTTAATCCGTGCTAGCACAAAATTAAGGTATTATTATCCGCCTTACACACTGCTCTGCAATAATCTTAAACTTGGCTAGTTTATAATAACGCTGGCATCACATAGGTATAGACGGCAATAAAGTGGCAGGTACTACCCGCCAGAACGAACAAGTGCCAGATCATATGATGATAGCGCAATTTGCGCCAGAGGAAAAAAGGTACACCGCCAAGGTAGCTCACCAATCCGAGCCCCAGCCATGTAAATGCCATATGTGGTAGTCGCACATAAAGTGGCATAATGAAGAGCATCATGAAGGCTCCCATGCCCAGATACATGAGCAACCCCCACGGCATAAAACGTTGAATAATAACATGCACATACCTTACGCCGCCGAAGGCTAGCGCCCAAATGACGATGAGCAGCTCAATCGCAACTCGGCTATGCCACGTAATGAGCAGGAAAGGCGTATAGGAACCCGCCATGGCGATGAATATCGCTGCGTGATCCAACTTTTCAAAGCGCTTCCCCCACTTGGGTGAGCGTACAGCATGCAGAAGCGTCGAGGACACATAGAGTAGGCAAAAGGAAACTCCGAACACAGCGTTGCTCGCCGTGTATAGCCAATCTTCAAAAAGCACAGACCGCTGCAAGAGCAGAAAAAGCCCATAGACGCTTAAACACACGCCAATCCCATGGCTAACCGTGTTTAAGCGTTCTTCTTTGCGTGCAAGTTGTTCCTCCATGGCTAAGACGCTCCTTTCGTGTGTTTGTCCTAGTTTTTCCCATGGAGGTGGCGCATATGTATGGAATGTAGGGCGGCGGTGCGGTGGTGTGGCCCAAGTTAGTCGGTTTCACCGACTAACTTTGCGCCAATCGCCTCTGCTGCACCTGAGTTAGTCGGTTTCACCGACTACCTTCGCGCCAATCGCCTCTGCTGCGCCTGAGTTAGTCGGTTTCACCGACTAACTTTGCGCCAATCGCCTCTGTTGCGCCTGAGTTAGTCGGTTTCACCGACTAACTTTGCGCCAATCGCCTCTGCTGCGCTCGAGTTAGTCGGTTTCACCGACTAACTTCATGCCAATCGCCTCTGCTGCGCCCGAGTTAGTCGGTTTCACCGACTAACTTACGCTTCAGTTTTTACCATGCAAAAGCGCCACCGCCTTTTCAGTAAACATGAACTTATGGCTTCTGGCTAACCCACCACCAATGGGTAGAACGAGTCCTTTACTTTCTAGCTTTCGCAATACCTTTCCACAAGCATCCCTTTTAAGCTGCAGCCAAACACTCACCTCCTTCACCTGAAAAGGCTTATTACACAATAAAGCAAACCTCAAAACCTCCCGCTCATACACCGGCAGCTCCAGCAACCCAGCCCCTGCGTTCCAAACCTTCAAACGTCCCCAAAACAGGCAACACTACCTTCTCTAATAGCTTCTTCGTTCCCGTCAAATCCCTGCGCAGCATGTCCAGTCTCTGACCTTGAGCTTGACGAACTTGCACATTCCAAAACATCTCATACTCCTTCTCAAACAAGTCTACCGCCTCCTAAGAAAATAAAACGCCGCCAACTCCAACAAACAGGAGCTAGCGGCGTGTGCTTCACGCTTTATATGATTGCTTCTTCACAATACCAAACTCTAGAACACGTCGCAAAACAAACTTAATTCCCCTCCTGAATAACCCTGTTTTTTTATAATGTATATTTCATAGCGGAGATCCTTCTTTTTCCTTCTTCTTTTTAAGCAGCAGAGCTGCTATCTCTTTACGATGTTTGAACATAATGAGAAGTGTATTCCCCACCCATATCCACAGCAGCATCGCCGCCGCATCCCTCACATACAGATAAACGCCTAACAGAAGCATCCCCATCACAACTTGCTGACCATCTGCCTCCGAAGATATCGGCTTCCATTTGTTAATAATCTTCATCCCACCAAGCATGACTGCCAAAATAACTGCCAACGCAAGTGACACTTCAAATTGTGTCAATCCACTCCAGACGCCGAAGGTGACAGCGATGGCTTTACCCCCTTTTCCACGCAAAAATGGTGAAAACGCATGCCCAAATATCGGTGCTAATGCTATTGGGATCAATCCATACCCTGACATCCCTCCAACTTCCACCGCCAGTAGAATAATGAGATACCCTTTGATAAAATCGAGTAAAACCCCGGCAACCCCTAGCCGATATCCCGCCGCTTTCCACAAATTAAGGGCACCTGGGTTACCGTCCCCGACGGTTTTTAGGTTTTTTCGAGCTAACCGACCTAACCAGTAACTAAACATGAGCGCACCGGATACAAAAGCACAAATCGTCCAAACGATGATCATTGCTCTCGCCTGCTTCCTACTTTGACGTGCCGCCCTTTCCAGGCCACATGCCCTAGAAATACGACCTGATACATCGAGTACAGCATGACCATAATGAAAAATAACGTCGACACGATGTGTAGCACAGGCGTAACAATGCCGAAAATACCAACGTATTTTACAAAATAAAAGAGCTGTGCCATATACAAGAGATAGCCAATTAAAAGCGGAATGCCCCATGATGTCGTTAGGAAAAATGGAAATGCTGTTGAGAGAATCAGCCCAATCGCCCAAATCGCGGTAAGCGTAAGGGTACCTGCTTTGAGTTTAGACGTGCCTAGGACAGCGCCTTTGCCGAAGCCTTGGATCTGGCTTTTTAACCCCTGTGGATACATTCGAAAAGAAACCTGTCCATAGCCGATAAAATTGTTAACTGGAATGCCTGCTCTTGCATACGTAGCACCGAGATTCAGGTCGTCCAGCATTTCTGATTTGATGCCTTCGTGGCCTTTAATCGATTCGTAATCTTCCCTAGTCGTTAAAATACAAGACCCATAGAGGCCTTTCTGTTTATTATTTTTCTCAAAAGGAGACGTAAACGCAAATACACCGAGCACATTGAAGATGAGCGATAGTCGCTCTCTTAGATTCTCCGTGTAATGGTAGGGCACGATCGACAGTACTCCACCTAATTTATTCCGTGTTTTTACCAAACATTCTAATGCCCGAGGTGCAAATCGAATATCAGCATCCAGGAAAGCAATCAGATCGCCGGTGGCGTGGGAATAACCGTTCCATACGGCCCAGTTTTTGCCCGTCCACCCCTCAGGCAGCTTAGGATTGGAAATCACAGTAACGCCGTAATATTCAGCGATTTCCTTCGTGTGATCCTCCGAAAAATCATCCACCACAATGACTTCATAGGGTTCCAAGGTTTGGATTCTCAGGGCATGAAGAAGATGAGGGAGATTGTCCGCTTCATTCCTAGCCGGAATAATAATAGACAACTTAACTGCATTCAGAGCTTGATCGGTGCTGCGCGGTAGTACTTGTCTTCTGAAGATCAAGAAACCAGACAGACACCCTAGGATACATATGACTAGTAACGCCATCCTTGGAACTCCTCCTTCACATCCCACTGTTAACGGATCCTAAGCGAGACATTATTTTGATCCGGGAATACAGGCTATATAGATGTATATGAAAGATCAATCGCTTCTCATGCGAACAATTCACTCGGTATGTTATAATATTGCTTATCACCTTATTGGAGGCATCCTGAATTATGAAAATTTATGTCATCCTCTCTTTTGATGGGGAAACGCTTGAGAATGTTTATGTCGGACCCGACGAGGAAAAAGCGCTTGCTTATAAACCGGCTGATTTTGAAAACTGCGATGCACTCTTTGTGGAAATTTGGGAAGACGGGGAAAAGACCGATGATTTCCGATTAGAAGAAGAGGAAGAATTTGAAGACGATGATATAGAAGATGAGGAATTGGATCTAGTTAACGAAGAAGACAATGAGGAAGAAGTGAAATAAGTTTTCCCTCTATATAGCATAGAAAGGTTGATTACATATGGATTATGCGTTCGCCATTGAACCATCTGCGTTTACTCGTTTTGATGATGAGTCCGAGCTGATCGAGCAATGTAAAGAGTGGGGTTTAGTTTCTGAAAAAGCGGTAAAAGCAAAAGCCTTTTTCTACAAAGGGAATAGTCTTAATGTGGCATGCAATATCGTCGGTCTCGTGGATCCAATGACGGCTGTCATTGAATTGGATACAAGGCAGCTGCACTGCATTCATCCCTCCTATTTGAAGGAAATGCAAGCTGCGAACTATAGCCAGCGAGGTGCGGCTCTAGCTGAAGATGCAGCTGTTGCCGACGAATTAGAGACTGCTGAACCGGAAGAAAAGCCAGCCAAAGCATCAAAATCCGCGAAAGCCGAAGCTATTTCTGAAGATGGACAAGCAGCACCTGCCGAGAAAGCGCCTGCTAAGGAAAAAACGAAAAAAGAGAAAGCCCCTAAACTGGAGCTTCCTGAAGAAAAAGTGAAAATGAAGGCCACGGTTACCGAATTTACAACCGTACCGAACAACTTCTCAGACACCGATGATGAAGTCATCATCTATGAAGCTGTATCCATTCTGGATCCAGCCCTAGACATCGGAACTGCGTGGTCGAGCCATAGCGCAACGCTCAAGAAGCTGGAACTCGCCGTCGGTGACACCGTCACCTTCGAGTGCAAAATCGTTGCGAAAAAGTTGAGCAAACATCCAGTACCGTATAAGATCAACAATCCGGGGAAGATGCAGAAGGTAACGGAATAAGGAAACGATAGAGCTTCAGTCCTAATTGGGGGCTGGAGTTTTTTTGTTGGCGTGGCGAATGGAGCGCGGCTAGGCATTCTGGTGCTACGGGCGGCGCAGTAAGGCCCAAAAAGGGCCTTATTTCCTTGCGCTCCGGCCGGCGGACTCACTTTAGCGCCCCTAAATGGCGCTATTGTCCTCGCCGCGCTCGCTTTCCGGGCGCCACGAGCGCAGTATAGCTGTAACGCCTTATTTCTTCTACGTGAGAGAAATGCTGAATTTCTAGTTTAAATTTGCCAGAAGGTGAGGTAATCATCTCAGTTCTGTTGCCAAAGGCACTCTGCAAATACAACCCTTCATGCTATAATTAGCATTGAGAAAGGTGCTGATCAGATGGCTCCCAACCTGACAACCATGCAGCCGGCCGAAACGATCGGCATGCTTGCGGATTATCATTTCCCGCCTTACATTACGTTAGCTCATATGTTCCATGCTCCGCAGGGATGGGCGATACGCAACCGAGAGATGACACAGTTCATCCTACAATATGTCGTCGATGGTTTTGCTCACTATCCTGTTGAAGACATCCCCTACGAGACGCGCCGAGGTGATCTCTTATTTCATCGTCCGAATGAACGTCACTCGATCATAAAAGAAGACCACAGTCCTTATGTATGTATTTCACTTGTCTTTCATTTTGGTACGTCTGCGTTCCCTTACGAGGAACTCTTTAAACATAAGCATCAGCTTGGTAATTTCGCAGATCACCCAGTAGAAACGATGCTATCCCAGCTTGTTTCGCATTATCGTCAGCCAGGACTTGTGCATCAAATGCACTGTCAAAGCTTACTCATGCGCATTCTTGCTGAAGCCGCACAAGCTTTCGAAACGGGTACAACTCGCGCCAAAACGGATGCACTCACAATGCCCAAACTCGTCTTAATCAAAAACTATCTCACCGAGCACTACAGCCGCGAAATTCAAATTAGAGAACTGGAAGACGTTTCTGGTCTGAGCAAGAACTATATTTTGACCTTATTTCGCCAGCACGTCGGCATGTCCCCTATGCAGTATTTGACGTGGATCCGCATCAACAAAGCCAAGGAGTTGGCCATACACAGCAGTTTATCCTTCAGTGAAATCGCGGATCGTGTCGGCTATTCGGATGTCCACACTTTCGGGCGTATGTTCAAGAAAAAAACGGGGCAAAGTTTAACCCAGTTCTGTTCGAATTTGATCTATTCCTAGCTCGCCGGGACGGGTGGTTGGGACTGAGTTGGTGGGATGAGGTGACTGGTTGGGAGTTGAGTTGTTTGGAGGTGACTGGTTAGAAGTGAGTTAGTTGGAGGTGAGTTGGTTGGTGTTGGTTGGAGGTGGGTGAATTAAAAATTGAAGTAAGGTTGCTGGTCAGGCTTGGATCTAGATCATGCTGCTCGTGCACGGCATTGAATTGCGGCTACCCCCTCCAACACGAATTACCTGGAAAATCTACAGCTATTCTCGTGAAATTCATGTTCTACACAACAAAAAAGGCCGTCCCCCATAGATCCATCTACTTGGAGGAACAGCCCCTTCTTCACCTGTATTTACCTATCTTTACTCATCTTCATTTAAGCACGCCAATATTCCGTATGCGTGTACCTGTATGTCTTCGGCACCTGCTTCGTACCTATCGCGAATGCGCCTTTCGGCTGATAGTCATACGGTGTTTCACCCGACGTGTAGGCCGCTTCTTTGCGCTTTTCGATACAATCGACGAGCATATGCTGCTTCAACGATAGATACTCTAGCGTATGCGGCCCAAATTCCGCTTCGATTTCGCCTGGGCGGAACTCATAATACACGGTTCGGCGAAGCGCGTTGCCATCCCCCTCCGGTGAGCCATGCAGCAGCTGAATATTATGGAAAATGACATCCCCAGGATTCATTGGCACGGGTACAGCATCGCTAACATCAAAGCCTGGCAGCGCGCAGCGCTCCTCGGCAACCTCAGCAGCCCAATGGTTCGAACCAGGAATAACCCACAAGCATGACTTCAGATCCGCCTCATCCAAGTAAAAATCAACATTGAAGATTGGCCGTGGATCTGTACAGCCCTCAGGCACTAACGCATCGCGATGCCAAGGCACGCTGGCCGCCTGATTCGGGATTTTCACAACTAGGGAATCCCAGGTAGGAATGAAGTTAATACCTTGAATCTTCGCAACGGATCGCAAAATAAATGGATGCGCAAGCAACGCCTTATTCGCCTCTTGCTTATCGATAATATATTCCGTACGCCAATATTTGCGTTCACCATTTTTCCTCACACGGTACATATAATCCTCATCATCGCTTCCAGCCATGCCAATTTCTACGGCCTTCATCGTTTGTTCCTGTAGGAGTCGAAGCTCTTCTCCAACTACCACATTACGAATAACCAGGAATCCATTTTCTAAGAAAAACTGTGCTTGCTCACTCGTAATTTCATCTTGCAGTAACGCATCGGCTTCAGGTATGTGAATCTTTTGTTGGCTCATGCGAACAACCTCCTCAAATAACTTTCATACCTTTACTTTACTGCAATGGTTAGCGAAAATCTTTAGTCTAAACAGGCATTATGGTTGCCAAAAGCACATTGTCCGCTTTGATATTCTTTTGGTGTCATGCCGACAGACTTTTTGAACAGTTTTGTAAAATAAACCGGGTCCGAATACCCTACAAGCGAGCCTACTTCGTACATTTTCACATCGGGGTAATCCTCCAAGATATGCTTCGCTTTCACAATTCGTAGATCGGTCACATAGTCAGTGATCGTCTTCTTCGTCTCTCTTTTGAACAACTTGCACAAATAACTAGGATTCAGCCCTACTTTAGTAGAGAGTTCATTCAAATCAAAGGCTTGATTCAGATCAGACTCCAGCATACGAATGACATCTGCAATGATTTGCTTCTTGTGGACCTTAGGCTCAACTAATGGTTGATCCACCATCTCCTTTTCAGATGAATCCAGCACCGCAAACCGCTCCCCAACTCGCTTCAAAACTTGAAATAAATCCTTCTTGTTCACCGGCTTCGACAGGTACTCTTCTACACCGAATCGAATGGCTTGTCGCGCATACTCGAATTCATTAAATCCACTTAAGAGAATAATATGAGCATCTGGATAATCCGACCTTGTTCGTTCGATCAGCTTCATCCCGTCCATCATGGGCATTTTGATATCGGTCAGGAGTATCTTGCAGTCTGCAGTTTCCCAGCCACTCATTTTATCCATCGCTTGAATCCCATTTGCACACAACCCTATAACTTCAATTGGTAAATCCATCGCCTCAACCATGGCTTGAAGACCTAACCGAATCCGCTGTTCATCATCGACTATCAACATTTTCATCGTCATCTTATGCGCTCTCCTTCCATGCTTCCAGAACAGGTAGGACAATCGTTACGGTTGTGCCGACCTCGATTTCACTACTCACCTGCAAACCATATGGGGCACCATATTGTAAAATAATTCGCTCATTCACGTTGGCAATCCCAATATTATTGCGATTTTCTTGTCTCAAACCTAGCATCGCATTCCGAATAATTTTGAGCTGCGAATCTTCCATGCCGCACCCATTATCCCGAACGGTAAAATAGATCGCTTGCTTATCCATGTGAGAACTAATTGTGATTAGACAATTCTCTTCCTTCATTTCAAAACCATGCAAAATGGCATTTTCCACGATAGGTTGAAATAATAGTTTAATAACCGGATAGCTCAGATGAGCCTCACTGATGTTCAACTCCAGCTGAATATCTTTGGAGAATCGAAAGTTTTGCAGCGCCAAATATTTCTCCAAATGATCCAATTCCTTATGAATCGTCACCTGATCCGTCCCCCGCAAAATGCCATACCGCAGCAGCTCCCCCAGATTGTAGGTCATTTCCGAAATCTCATAATCTCGCTTTACTTCGGCCGTCATCCGGATCACTTCCAGCGTATTATAGATGAAATGAGGGTTAATTTGATGCTGAAGCGACCTAAGTTCTGCCTCTCGTTTGCGATTTTGCGTCTGATACACTTCTTCCACCAGTTCATTGATTCTTCTAATCATATTATTAAAATGCTTCGCCAGTATGCCAAACTCGTCCGAGTATTTCACCGGAATTTGGACGTCCAGATTCTCTTTGTTAACCTGTTTCATGGTCCTCATTAACGTACGTAATGGCCGCGTCAACGCGATGGCAATGATCGCTGAAGTCACTAAGGCCACTGTAATCGAGAGCAAGACGAGAATCATGGTGAAATCCCGTGTTACCCGCGTCTCTTCTGTCAGATGATCCACAGGAATGAAAACCATTTGCTTCCAACCCGTTACTTCAGACGTTGTATAAGAGGTTAGATACGACTTCCCTTCGATCGTCACCTTGAAGCTGCCTTGTGCGCCAACAGCTTTTTGTACGAGCTCATTGCCAGCCACATTCGTAGAAATCCATTTCTGCTCGCTATCATAGATCACCGTATTCTGATCATCAAGTACCATCGTCCGGCCTTTGGTCACCTCATCTAACTCACGAACGGCATCCGCGATAACTTGAATTCTCGAGTCAAAGATGATCATCCCAATACCTTCTAATGAGTTCGTATTCTTCAATTCTCGCGCAATCGAGAAATAATATTTATCCGTATGACCAACGGTTATTTTCTGTGTGGAAATCACAATGGAAGAGCCCTGCGCATTCCGCACTTGTTGTCGTAAATCGACGGCCTGCTGCCGAATGTCGGCCCGGATCGTATCATTTTTGGTGCTATCGTACATGTTGCCATAATTATCGAAAATGTACACAGACTCTGTATCATTCTTCAGACTGTTCAAGCCTTTCACAAAGTTCTGGAGGCGATTATTTTCTTCCACCGTTTTATTGCGATTGGCTAACGATTCCTGAATATCCTGCATATAAATCTGGCTGCCCGTCACACGCTTAATATCCGAGACGTACTGGTCCACCCGCTCCAAAATTTTCTGTGAAATCTGGTTTACATAGAGAGCCGTATTCTTTTCAATCGACTTTGAATAACTCGAATAGGAGATCATAGAGATCGTAACAATCGGCACTGTGATCAAAATGACAAACACCGTAATCAGCTTTTGAGTAAGTGATAGCCTCACAATCCAATGCCATATTTCGCTTCGCACAACAAGTTCCCCCTAGCTCTTTCGCAGGAATGTAAGCCCTTTCTTTTTAAAATCCAAGAAAACCCATGGCTCTTAAATAAGGGCCTTGGGTTACTATTTCGACTCACCAGCAACGGTGTCCTGCTAGTTATTTATTTCACTGCTCCATTCGTAATCCCGGAGAAAATGTATCGTTGCAGGAACAAATACAACAAGACTGTCGGAAGTAGGATGATAAGAATCGCCGCACAGATCAACTGCCACTCGGCACTATTCGTACCTGTAAATTTCATTAAGGTCGTCGAAACAACACCTAGCTTCTGCGATGGCATATACAAATATGGCGTGTACATATCGTTATAAATCGAAATTGTTTTTAAAATAATGACCGTTGAAATGGCTGGTGTTAATAGCGGGATGATAATGCGGTAGAAGATACCATACAGGGATAAACCTTCGATCATCGCATTCTCATCGAGTTCATACGGGATATTGCGAATGAACTGAAGCAAGATGTAAATTTGAACAACGTCTGCACCAATGTACAAGAGCACTGGTGCGAAATGCGTGTTGAATAATCCTAACCATTTGATAATGGAGAAAATCGCTACCTGAGTTGTGATGGCTGGAATAATCGCTGCTCCAGTATAGAGCCCAAGAATGAGGAAGCGGCCTGGGAATTTGAAGCGCCCAAGCACGTACGCCACCATTGTCCCCATGACGATATTCCCAATCAAGGATAAGCCAATCACAATCGTCGTATTCAGAAACGCCTGGCCGAGATTCCCTCTTTCAAACACGATCTGGAAATTTTCAAAATTTAGAAAGGAGTTTGGCAGTGAAAACGCGCTGGACATGCCATATTCCTTGCTCCCTTTAAACGCATTTATACACAGAATATACAAGGGGAAAAAGATAATGAGACTTGCCACGGATAAAAGCGCGTATTTCACTGTCGATGTGAACGGTCTTGATTTCATGGTGTCACTCCTCCTTTCCTCCAACAATTCTCCGTTGTGCGGATACTACGACAATCACGACAATCATCAGTAGTACACTCATCGCTGAAGCGAGTCCAAAGTTGTTATATTGAAACGCGGTCTCCACTGTTTGCTGAACATACGTTTTACTTGCCGCCAAAGGACCACCTTTGGTTAGGACGAAGGGAAGGTCAAATACCTCCAAAGCCCCAATCACAGTCAGAAACAGATTAAGCTCGATAATTTTCCTCATACCAGGTATTGTGATGTAGCGAAGCACTTGGAATCTTCGTGCACCGTCTATTTTTGCTGCTTCATAGAGATCTTCAGGGAGCGACTGGAGTGCCCCTAAGTACACAACCATATTAAAACCCATAAATTTCCATACTCCAATTGAAGCTAGAGATACATTGACAAGACCTGGCTTACCTAACCAGGATATAGGATCCATGCCCAGCAAACTTAAGAAATAATTCAATGAACCCGTGTTGGTATCGAAAACATAGCCGAACATAAACGCTACGGCGACCCCATTCATAATGTAGGGCAGAAATAACACCGTCCGAAACACGTTACGTCCTTTAAGCTTACTGTTCAACAGGACCGCGAAGAAAAAGGCTACAACATTTTGCAGGATACCACCTACGAAGTAAGCAACATTATGGAGGAAGACATAGAAGACTTCCCTATTTCCCATAATTTCTTTGTAATTTGAAAACCCAACCCACGTTTTCACCGGTGTTAATCCATCCCATGATGTAAAACTTAAGTATATGAGCCTTAGAGCTGGATAATAGGTAAATGTTAAAAGCAGCGTGAGTGGCACGATTAGGAAGGATAATATTAAGGTAATTTTTTGTTGTTGGTAGCTCATCTCCATACCTCATTGCTCTTTAATTTGAAAAAGAGGACTGAATGCTTGCAAACTATCATTCAGTCCTCTTCTGCTTAACGCTTACTTACCCAGCGCTTTTTTCGCTTCTACCCACTTTTTGTTGTATTTATCAAATACCTTAGCCACGTCCGTTACCGCTACTTCTTGTGCGATGTCGTTCAGATCGATTTGTGCTTTATTTTGGATCGCCATAGCGTCACTGTTATCCGCAGCGATTTCAACGAAATTCAAGTCTTTCGTAGCTAGGAAATCAGACAATTGCGTAACAGAGGACTTCTTATCCTTCAAAGATGGAATGAAGCCAGCAAAATCATCATAACCGGAATCTTCAATTAACCATTTCACGAAAGCTTTGGCTGTCTTGAGGTTTTTACTGTTTTTGCTAACGGCATAGAAATAATCAGGTGTCATTAATGTAGTCAGCTTACCTGAGTTATCGAAAGGCATTGGGAAGAAGCCTACGTTAGCACTTTCTGTGCCATTTTCAATAACTTGTGGAATAACCCAGTTCGGCAAGAGGTACATCGCCATTTTACCAGAGGCTACATCCTTCTTGGATTGCTCCCAGTTAGAAGAGTTGATATCCTTCTCTACGTAGCCCTTGCTGATCATCGTTTTGAGAATGCCTAAGGACTTGGCGAAAGCGCCATTCGGGTCAAAAGCATTCTCCTGCTTAATGCGATCATTCCAGAAGTTCGGATTACCAGACATCGCAACAGCTACATGCTGCCACGTGTAGAGCGGCCATTTGTCCTTGTAGTTGGTTGCAAGAGGTACAATCCCCTTCGCTTTCAGCTTCTCGGATGCGGCATAGAATTCATCGAGTGTCTTCGGAAGCGCTGTAATACCGGCATCAGCGAATGCTTTCTTGTTGTACACAATCCCTGTAGTGGAACCGCCTGTTACGAGACCATAGGTGCCACCGTTCGCTGTTTTGTAGTCTTTAAAGCGGATTTTATCATTCAGACCGAGATCATCCAGTGGGGCAAAATAATCAGGAAGCTGTGTATTTGGAATGTTCGGAATCAGTACAACGTCCGGCACTTCCGCTGTGGCCAAGCGTAATTTGATAGCGGCTTCATAATCCTTCAGTGCTTCGAATTCTACATCTGCATTCGGGTATTTCTTCTTGAACGCTTCGCGATACTCTTTCAGCTTCGTATCTATTAAGTCTGTGCGGTTCGTTGCGAACACGATCTTCCCTTTAATATCATCATTTGGATTCGCTGCTTTGGGAGCTTCCGTCGCCGCTGTTGCTGGTGCTGGCGTGGCAGACGCTTTCGCTGCTGGTGTTGGGCTTGCTGTTGTTGTTGTAGATTCCGATCCGCATGCTGCGAGTAAAGTTGCGAGTAAACAAATCGATGTTGTGGCTACTAATGTCTTCTTCATCCTATTTCCCCCAATGAACTAGTTTGTGTAGCGCTTACATTTTTATTATAAAACGTCAATGCTGCGAGTAAAATGGCACGCATTTGTTTTTCCTTGTACTGTATTTCCACTTTTCGGTGGAAACGAGTTACAATATTGGGGGCCGAAGCCCCCATCTTCTTATTTAACAATACCCAGCTTATGCAGCAGGTTATAGAACACAATGGCAGCTTCCGCACGCGTTGCAACAGCTTGAGGACGATAAGATCCGTCTGGATTGCCGCTTAATAAGCCGGCGGCCGTCGCAAGACGAATCGATGCTTCTGCCCAAGAAGATACAGTAGCAGCGTCTGTGAATGTAAGTGTTGCAGCAGGCTTCACCGTTTGAGCCAGCTTCGTTAATGCCAGTGCTCGGCTGAGCATGACCGCCATCTGCTCACGCGAGATCGTCGCATTCGGCTGGAAGCTATGGTCTTCGAAGCCATCGACCAGACCTAATTCACTTGCTGCAAAGACTGCTGAGGCATACCAATCTTGTGCTACATCTGTGAATTTGGCTTGCGTACTCTTCGACGGTACAATCCCCATCGCTTTCACAAGCATCGTGGTAAACTCTGCACGTGTGACTGCACGATCTGGTGCGAACGTGCTGTCCGTCATGCCATTCAGAAGCAGCTTGGAAGCTAAGGCATCAATCGCAGACTGAGCCCAGTGCGTAAGCGGAACATCCATGAAACGAGCTTGATGGGAGACAATGGCATACACACTATTCCCATTTCTGCTAATTGTTGCTTCCATCCCATTCGCTTGCTGCTGGAAGGACGCAGGAACGAACGTCATGGCGCCTGTATTTTCGTCAATAACGACAACTGTAGCAGATGACAGGTCGCTAACGCTGTTCGCGAAGATGCTCCGAGTAATGAATAACGAGCCAAAATTATCAATCTCCGTTTGGTTGCCTCCACTAGACATGAGCAAGCGGAAGGATACTGGCATGCCGATGAGTGTTACTCCTTGCTGTTCGGCTGCTTTACGAACTTGGTTAGCTTGCTCCGCAGATACAGGTGTAATTGCTATATGCAAGCTAGCATCCCCAGCGTCTGTACCTAGTGCTTTTAGAATGGCAGAGTTAGATAGAATTCGGAGTGGGATCTCGTAAGAACCCGCTTCATTTTGCAGCGTAATTACGATATTGGCTAGTGCAACAGGATTAGCTGCGAGTGCTTTGGACAGCAGCGAACTTGGAATCACGACTTCATCCGTATCTTTCGTGCTGTATGACACTACAAGTTGCGTCCCTTGCTCTTTCGTCAATAGAAGCTCCAAAGCCTTCTTCATATCCGCTTCTTGAATGATGGCTTGACGTACGTCTTTCCCGTTGCTATAAGTGACGGTTAAGCGTTTGAAAGCCTCATCCGTCAATTCGATTTGATTGGCACTCTCAACTACGCTTGGCGCAGGTAGTGTAGCGCCAGGTGAGGATGAGCTAGTATCCCCTTGATCTACCGGGTCGACAGGGTCCACTGGATCTACTGGATCTACAGGGTCCACAGGATCTATTGGATCTACTGGATCTACTGGGTCCACAGGATCTACTGGATCTACTGGATCTACTGGATCTGGTTCCTCCCCTGTTTTATAAACTTTAATCGTATCGAAATACAGCGTTCCTTGGCCTATCGAACCTCGTGCTCCTTGATTCACATAAATGGAGAACTCTTTAATCGCATCCAAATTGATGACAGCGTCACCGCTAGAGCTCCATGGTGCTTTGGTAAACTTAGCAAATGGCAGCTTAATCACACTTGATTTATCATCATTGAGCTCGATATAAGACTCCCATGCTGAGCCGTCTGACTCTAGGAATTGTATCGTCAACTTGCGATTGGACGCGTCCTTTTTCAACCAGAAACGTATCCCTTCATACGCTCTCCAATCTAAAGCATCGAGCTTTTTATTCACGCCGGCGAAATTCTTCGATGCTGTTGGCAGGTCATATACATATTTGCCGCCGAAAGGTCCTGCTTCTTTCTGATCCGAGACCGGTGTTAACGTAACAGTTCCGCCGTCTTTGTTCGTGGAATATGCTCCGCCAGCAACGAGTTCTCCACCGCCATAATAGTCAAAATTATCAATCGTCGGCACTTGATCAATCGCGATGGAATCGATATAGATGGCATTCGATCCCAATTGCCCCGCACCCTTGTTTACGAAAATCGCGTAGGACGCAATTTCAGTACGATTGAGCTTGCCGTCCCCCTTCGACCAAGTTTGATTGCGTGCAAAACCACCAAACGGAATTTGAACAACACTTGCTTCCGTTGAAGTCATCATCGTCTGCGCTTCCCAAATATCCCCGTCACTTTCAGTAAATTGGAACGTAAGTCCATGTCCAACTGTATCTGACTTCAGCCAGAAGGATAGCGCGTTGCCACCACCCGCAATATTGAGCTTACCAAGCGTCCGTTTGACACCAGCATAGCCTTTGGCAGCTGTCAATGTATAGTTGAGTTTAAGCGCATGACCCCCTTCTTGTTTGATGATATTCTCTAGAGAAGCTGTGATCTCAGCGCCACCTTCATCTTTCACATAGTCCGCTCGAACACCAGCATCGGTTGAATAGAATTCGAAGTTATCGATCTCACGAAGCGAAGCCGCTTGAATATCGTCTAGATAAAGCGTTCCTGCACCATTTCCAATAGAACCTCTATCCACATAGACGGAAAATTCAGAAATAGATGCTAAATCGAGTTTCCCATCTACCGCTACCGATTGCCATCCTGCCAGATGGAAGGAACCGAAAGGTATCTTCATCAAGGTGCCATTCGTATGGTTGACATACGCCTTGGCTTCCCAATACTCACCGGTTGCGTCCTTTAATTGATACGTAACACCGCGTCCAGCTTCTCCTGCTTTCATCCATAGCTGGATCCCATTGTTGGCCGACCAATCCGCTCCTCCGATGGATTTGGTTACCCCCGCGTATCCTTTGGCAGCAGTCAGATCAAAGCTCAGCTTGAGACCAAATCCACCCGATTGTTTGGTATCAGCATCGAGTGTTGCCGTAATGGGATCCCCATCCGAGTTGCGTTTATATTGGGCTTGCAGCTTTGTATTGTCCCCGCCATAGTCTTCGTACGAATCAATAACTGGTGACTTATACAGGCGGAAATCATCGAAATAAACCGAACGTGTAACGTTGGCTGCTCCATCAATGTTGATACTAAATGTCGTAATGGACGAAAGATCCACCACATTGTTCCCCACACCAATATGCGAGTTCTTCCACCAGTCAGGCACATAAAATTGGTTAAACGGCAACTTAATTAGCTGCGGTTCACTGCCCGATACCCCAATATCTTTTTTCCAAACTTCACCTTTCGTGGCACTTCCTTCATTGAACTGAATGGATATACCTGTATAGGCTTCTGCAGGCTGTACCCAGAAAGAAATACCACTGCTGCCAGACCAATTGGTGTTCGTAATCTGCTTTTCCATGCCCCCCCAGCCCTTACTCAGCGATGAGGTTAAATTCAAGCTGTAATTCCCTTCGGATTTATGAACAGCATCCAAACTCAATGCAAGAGGTGAACCGGATGTATTCACGGTATAAGCACTCTTCAGCATGCTATCTGAGCCCGTATAGCTCTCAAAGTTCTCAATGATATCACTTTTCACATTGGTAGGTGGCTCTAACTTTTCTGAACCTACACCAATTTGGATGCGACCTACTTGTGGACTCCAATATTCGGAAGCGAAGTTCGCAGGAATAACGGGGAACACAATTTTCATATATTTCGTTCCCGCTGGCAACGTGTAGGCGGTATATACCATTCGGCTCCACCAACCCTCGCCTGGCACCTCATCTACACGAACTTGAGAAACACTCGAGTAATGCTCACCATCTGGCGATGTTAAAAAAGTGAAATTAGGCAGCCGGTACTTACTTGGCTCTTGTCTGGCGAAGCTCGTCATGACAAAATAATTCATATCCCCTGCTGTTTGGTACACGAATGATTCCGCAGTGTTAGCTGTACGTACGAGTCGTTTCAAATCGTTGCCAAAATAAGCACCTGCGGATTCGAATCCGAGGTTAGGCGAGTGGTCGGCCATTTTCAGCATATTATTCATTTCGTCTGTCAGTACGCCATTGGTGATTGCAACGCTTGAAATCGCATCTTTATAAATAAGCTCTTCACCGCTTGTATGGTTGTATACGATTTCAATATCGCCGAGCTGAGACTCTCCATCCCCTTCTGGGAAGGTTACTTTGAAGTACTTCGCATCCGCAGGCAGTGTGTTTGATTGATACACAGTTTGACGCCAATCGCCACCGCCAACATCCGATTTGTTTACCTGAAGCTCCGTGTAATTGGTTCCATTCGCAGAAATCCAAAATCTAAACTCACTATTCGGATGCCCCGTATGTCGGAATGCGGAAGCCTTCACGGATAAAGCTCGCAACGCACTCGAATTCGTTGGAGTCGAAGGCAACGCATAGGCTACGAATTGATCAACCGCATTCGGCTGCAATTTGAGTCGATAATGATCTCCTCCGAACAAAGCTGGATCTAGATCATCTGTGGTAAACTTCAAATCCGTTGAGAATTGATACATTTTACTATAGTCAATAAGTTCATCCTGAATGGCATGCTTCGCAATGACTGGACCTACTACTGGAGAGTATGTGGATTCACCAACGGTATTTCGTGCCTTCGTTCGATAGAAGTACGTAGCACCTGTCACAGAGGTCATATCGTCAAATAAATCTGTTTTGTAAGCGTCGTAGACCTGAGCTCCAACAATATCCCAAGGCCCATTCGCATATACGGAACGTTCTACAGTATAGGCCGTTGCACCAGTTGACCCCTTCCATCCGATACGGGAGACCGTATCAATCGGAAGCATAATCGGCGCTTCAGGTAGTGGTAGAGCTGGCTTTGAAGTAATCCCGCGAATCTCATAAGCTTTATCCCGTAACAGCCCCAATACGGATGATTCCTCAAAACCTTGCTCGCCTGCTGGGAAGCCTGGCCATTTATACGCTTCATAGAAAGTCCCGCCATAGGTGCCTTCCGTATGTCGGAAGAAGCCGCCATCCTCACTGTGATACCGTAGACTCCAGATCAAGGCACCGCTGGTACCGTTTTCAATCACATTGGCTAAGAAAGGG
Source organism: Paenibacillus allorhizoplanae (assembly GCF_927798215.1). Lineage (NCBI taxonomy): Bacteria > Bacillati > Bacillota > Bacilli > Caryophanales > Paenibacillaceae > Paenibacillus > Paenibacillus allorhizoplanae. Next base: position 118,775 of record NZ_CAKMMW010000019.1, on the reverse strand, counting down.
GTTAATTCACTTTTTGGAATGAATCCGAATTCCCCTACGTAGAAAGGCTTTTTCCCTTTGGCCAAATTCTTATCGATATTCACTTGAGAAGCAAAGCTAGCGTAATGGTTAGGATAATAATGGTTACTTACGATGTCGATAGGTGAGCTTTCCTCTAGCGAGCTGGCATCAATGCCATATTTACCATCAATCAGCAAGTGATTAGTATCGATATTTTTGATAAAAGCACCTATTTCAGTCGTCCATGCAGAGGATGGAGGTGTTAATTCATTCCCTGTCTCCCAAGCGAGAATGGCAGGATCGTCTTTATAAAGCTTGTTCGTTATGGTATTCCGACGATTCAATACATACGAGATCGTATCTTTAAAATCCTTCTTGATGTCCGGATCCGTCCAAAACGCATCCTTGCTCTTCCCACGAAACTTGGCATACTCACTAATTCCGCCCCACCACTCATATTGATCAACGAAAGGAATGATAAGACGAATGCCATACTCGTTGGCAAGTGCAAGCGCACGGTCTAGGGCGACAAACGCTTCTTCATTAAACTGATTAGGTCCAACAACATGGCGAATCATGCCAGGGTAATCGGTATCCTTTTTGACAGAAAGGACATAGGTTCTCGTTGCTGTTGCTCCCATTTGCTGCAAAGCTTTAAATGCATCTCGCTGCTCCCATTCTGTGGGAACCTGCCAATAACCGTCCTCAACCATCGTTAGCGTAGGCACATTTGCTCCAATAAAACGAAATTCGCTAGCGCCATCCATCAATTTATCACCTGATCGGGTAATAAAATGGGTTAACACTGAATTTGTTTCCGCTTTCATAATTGGCGTGCTTACAAATCCGCTCATGAGCAAAGACATCACTAACATAGCTACTACAAGCTTTGCACACATGCTTTTCAAACGCATACGTTTGCCCCCTCGTATCCTACATTTTGTATCATTTTAATTATAGGAGGGATGATCGGCGTTTGAAATGTACTGGCTTGGCATTTTATTGGACTCTATTGTCCTTCTATCGCTTTCCGTTAATTGGGCATTTGGGTGATCTGTGTTTGCTCTCTGTACATGCGAGGTGTGGTACCGACGACCTTTTTGAAAAGGCGATTAAAGTAAGCTGCATCGGGATAGCCCACGGCTTGCCCAACCTCATAAGTTTTCAATTCCAATTGATTAAGGAGCAGCTCCTTGGCTTTCGAAACGCGAAGATCCATTATGTATTCGGTGATCGTCATTCCTGTTTCTTTGCGGAAAAGAAAGCTGACATAGTTCGCTGTCAAATGCACTTTATTCGCCAGCTCTGATAATTCAATCTCACGATTGTAGGTTTGCTCGATAATTTTTTTGACTGTGCTCACCACTTTACGTTCATAAGCGCCTGGCTCCAGTTCCATATCCCCTAACAGACGATCCACCCTGTCAAAAATATCATCAAACACATCCTGCAAAACCTCGTGCTCGCATAGCTGTAGTTCTATCTCATTCGAGTCGGGTTGAGAAAGAAGCGACCGATTGGTCGCATCCGAAATACGCATTCGCAGCTGATATAATAAATAGCCAAGTACACGACATAAATCAGCCCAGTGAATCTGGATACGCTTCGATCTATGGTATAGCTGGTCTTTCAGTTTATTCAGCTCTTCACGGTCCATCCACTTGGAGGAATTCTGCAATAAGGAATCAATCAGAGATACCATCATTGTCATTTCAGAGCGATGGTAACTAGGTTCCGCATAGGGAATAAGACTGATCCTATCTATGTTATGCCAATGCAAGCAATAGGCAGAGATCGCTTCCGAGTATCCCCTCGGCCAGTCTTCGAAGCGTGAAATGACGGACGATATGCCTCGCAAATCAGCTTTATCTCCCCTTATCGTTTGTGCCAACGCCTCGACGTCACCTACGCCAAATACAATGAACAGCTGCAAATTAGGTGTTAGTGTGCATGTGATCATTTCAGGCATGGACGTGTCCATATGTGATCTCTGTGAAATGGTTGAGATCATCGTTTGCTTAGCTTTGCACACAACAAATACACAAGGTATGGCATGCCCGCTATAGGTCGAGAAGGATTCCCAGAGCACCTCTAGTTGATCTGCTTTCAACTCGCCTGCTAAATAGCTTTGTAACAACAAATCTGTCGTTTGCCCCTTGCGCATTCTTTCTTGAAGCCTATGATCCATCAGTTTCTGAAGAACTTGGTGAAGTTCCTTCTTATTCACGGGTTTGACTAAATAATCACTGACCCCTGACCGCAGCGCATTGCGCACATAATCAAATTGATTGTAGCCACTCAAGATAATGATGTTCGTATCCGGGTGAGTGAGTCTAACATGCTCTGCAAGCTCGAATCCATCCATTCTTGGCATTGAGATATCTGTGATGATTACATCTACGGCTTGCTTGCTCAGAAACTGAACAGCCTCCAAGCCATTTGCAAACGATCCCACTACGCTGACGTGAAGTTCCATATGCTCAATCATGCTTACGATGCCCAATCGAATTGCCTTCTCATCTTCAACAACCATGATGCGGATCATGTTCATCCCACCCTTGAGGGCATTCCAGCATACAACTCTGGTCCCCTTCATTCTATCATATAGACAAAAGCCATCATACGGATTTCCGCATGACGGCTTCAGTTGTGATCACAAACACTGAAGAAGCTTAATAAGCTTGAATATCATCCACATAGATCGTACTGCTGCCTGTTCCGCCTGAACCTTGATTCACATATAAATTAAACTCAGAAATTGAACCCAAATCCTTCGTCCCATTACCTCCTGAATACCAAGGCGGATGTTGGAAACCTGTGAACGGGAATTGGATCGTTCCACTAGTTGTACTAGAGAGCGTATACGTAGTTTCCCACGGCTCTCCGTTCGGCTCTTTGAACTGAATGGTTAAGGTACGATTCGATCCATCTGGCTTCAGCCACAATTGGATACCTGTTTTACCCGACCAGTTCTGACTTATGCTATGCACAACGCCTGCAAAGTTAGGCGTCCCCATCGTGTAGGCTAGCTTCAAGCCATATGAGCCTTGCGATTTATTCGTCCCGTCCAAAGTCGGTGTAATCGCGTTCCCATCCGTGTTACGTACATAAGCCGCAAGCACGCTCGGATTAGACCCACCGTAACTTTCATAATTATCGATGATAACCGTCGTTGGCGGTGGAGGTGTTGAGCCATTGCCTAGGCTAATGGAATCTACGTAGATCGTACCGCTGCCATCTGCACCTGATCCTTTATTGATGTACAGATTGCTTTCTGCGATGGAGCCCAAATCAATCACACCATTTCCTCCGCTATACCAGCCTGGGTGCTGGAAGTTCGTGAATGGAATGGACACCGTCGTTGCCGTCGTACCCGCAAGGGTATAATACGTTTCCCATAGTTCTCCGTTGGTTTCCTTGAACTGGATCGTTAACGTACGATTCGAAGCGTCTGGCTTCAACCACAGATTAAGGCTCGTGTTACCCGTCCAATTCGCATTGCCTAACGTATGCACGGCACCTGCATAACTGGTGGTTGTGTTGACGGTATAGACGATTTTGGCGCCATAGGCGCCTGCATCCTTCGTCGTTGCTTCACGAGTCATTGTGAACGTGTTGCCACTTGCGTTTTTCACATATGCGGCTTGCAATGCTGCATCTGAAGCATATCCATCGAAAGTATCAACAGTCGATGTTGGTGCTGGGAGTGCCACCGTCGTGAACGCGATTCCCGAATTGGTGGCATTCGTTGATCCGGTACTATTAACTGCGGTTACCTTCCAATAGTAGGTTTTGTTGTTAGCCAGCACACTCGAAGGTGTGTAACTTGTGCTCGTAAGCCCGCTCACATTGATAACAGGATTCGAATACGACGTATTATCTGCGACAACAATTGTATAGGTGGCTGCATTGGTAGCAGTTCCCCACGTAAACGATGGTATCACGTTTACACTTGTTGCTCCGCTTGCAGGAGCAGATTGCGTAAAGCTTCCAGGTGCTTGCAGCTGCGTGCCAGAAATTGCATACACCGTTGAATAAGCGCCTGCTATGCCAGATAAGTTATGTCCTTTGACCCTATACCAAGTTGCTGCACCTGCCGTGGAACCTGCATCGGTCCAAGGTGTTTGATTATCGGTGACGCATTGATTACATGCGACAGTCCATGGTCCACTGCTGCTTGCTGTGGAGCGTTCGACTGTGTATGTATCTGATGGCACAGAACCGCGCCAACTTAGCACATATTTACCACTGGAGGTTGTGGAACCGGTAATGGTAGGTGCACCAGGAATGCCATGTGCAGGAGGAGTTGTGATACCTCTCATTTTGTAAGCATGATTCCTCATTTGTTGTGCTTGTGTGCGCATGAATGTTGTGTCACCTGGATAGTGAACCGTATAGCCATCCGGATGCTGCACGTAGCCATAATTGTCGTTATGACCAAATAACGCCCAGTACATGTCACCTGCGATCACACTGTCATTCTCAATGGCCGTATGGAAGGCAGCCAAGGTGCCGAACTGCTCGCTTTTCCAATCATACTCGCCGACGAACATGACTTTACCAGCATTTCTAACTTTATTTGCTTGAGTTTGAAGGACTGGGACGGATAAGCCTTTATCACCCCAAGTATAGAAATGGTCTGAATACATGTCGATACTGGATATCGTCAAATGGGCATCGGCAATGCCGTAATTCCCATCCGCTACTAAGTGATGTGTATCCTGCTGCTTCAAGTAGTCAGCAATTTGCTGCGTCCAATTTTTCAATTGCGTCGGATTGTCATACCAGCCTAGCTCGTTCCCTGTTTCCCATGCAAGTATCGTAGGGTCATTCTTGTAAGCAACTCCCGTATAGGTGTTCACCCGATTTAACATGACGCTCAGATGTTGTTTGAAAGCTGTAATTATATTCGCATCACTGAAAAACTCGTACCCTGTATAAATGACGCCATCATCCGGATACCCGTACCATTTGGTCCATGTTTTCTTGCCACCATGGTAGTAATTATACATATCAATGACCGGTAGGATGAGTCGAATACCTTGATCTCCAGCGGCTTTGATGGCATAATCCACCTTCTGCCAAGCAGCCTCGTTGTAATTGCCAAGTGTGGGCATAATACATTTGGCACAACCAAATGAGTTGACCAAATGTGAGCGTACAACGGTAGCTCCCATTTCTTTGGCGGTTGCGAGTGCATCATCTACTCGGAAGTTCGTTGGAAAATCAATCGTACCATTCGTTGGTACATTCTCATCCAAGCCCAGCCAATAAATGTTCGCTGAGCTGAACCGAAATGGCTGTCCATCCAGCTGCAGCTGATTGCCCGATCGTGTTACATAGCCCGTCACAGCAGCCTCAGCCGCAGGCGGAGTATAGATCATCCCCCACAGCATTAAGAGCGGCAAAACCCAAGCCAGCAGGATTGATCTGCTCCTATTGCTTATTGAACCTGTGTACATCACTATCACCCCAGTCATCTTATTTCGAGGCACTGTAAGCGCCTACAAATTAAGTATACGCTGTTCAAACCGAGATTGAATTGGACTCAGCATCAAAAACTTGACCTTAAACTGGAATCTATGTGTTTGTTGATAACCGGCCTGCACTTGATCCCCCATCAACACAAAAAAACACCAGACCATGTCGGGTGCCTCACACTGGGTAGCCCCAGTCATTACTATGTGATTCTACTCGCCTAATGCTTCAATCTTCTTCTCGATTCGAGCTCCTGCTTCAAAGCTTTTTCCACTAGTTCGGCCATCATGTCGAATTTCTCAGCAACCGTGTAGGGTGACAAAGCCCCGCAGTGCGAACAACGCTGCGTATGGAGTTCTGTTGGTTTGGAGCATGATTTGCAAGTAATCATGAGAAGTTGTCCCCTTTGTGTAAATTAGATACATCTATTATACACATCTGGAGAGCAACACACACCTTTAGTTCGAACGGAAGGTTCGCGGTGAGCTTCCGTATTTCTGCTTAAACGCTCTCTCGAAATGCGTTAATGTGTTGAAGCCTGAGGCGAAGCAAATTTCAGTAATTGGAATGTCCGAGGCTTGCAGAAGTGATTTGGCAAATTGCAACCGTAGCCCTTGCAAGTAGATTTGGAACGAAATGCCGGTCATTTTGTGAAAAACGAGACTAAAATAATTCGGTGCCAATCCAGCTTGCTTGGCAGCATCCTCCAACCGAAGTTCTTCCCGAAAATGATGATGCATATAAACAAGCGCTCGCTGTAGCGTTGAGGACTGAGACGGCGTGGCCTGCCATTCAGGCTGATCATTACGTTCTTGGTAAGTTCGAAATAAATACAAAAGGATTCGCTCGAAAGCTCCTTTGATCAGAATAGAATGTCCTGGCTTCTTCATTTGAACCTCATCGCGTATCAGCTGAAACTCGGACTCTATAATCTCATGATGCGTCTCGTTCAGATCTACCATATATTCCGCAACTTGCCCAAACATGAACTCTCGTAGTTCTTGATCCAGCAATTCCTCATCAAACACTAGATTATACAGCTCCATGGGCTCATTCGGATACGAATAAATTTCATGGAAATCCGCGGGAGTTAATAGGAACAAACTGCCTTTCCGCAGCTCATGCTCTGTTCCATTCACAATATTCATACCTCTGCCTCGAACCACAAAACAAAGCTCATAGAATTCGTGCCAATGTAGTTCATGATGCGTATTAATATACTGAAAGTAAATTTGAAAGGAGGAGGCAGGTTGAATAAATTGTTCATTCGTAAGTCTAACAGGTTGCTTTTTCATCCAAGTCCTCCTCATTCCATGTTTCGTTTATCATAAGATTTCCATGAATGAAGCCTAAATCCCTTCTACTTTACGTTCGCATAAATATTTCCTGCTAAATCTTTACCACGAGCAAGCCAAACTTTGAAGTTTGGATTTTTATCCGCGTAGACCTTCGTATCCGTAGAGAAATAGCGCATCGTGTAGCCGCAGCGACGGAATTCGCTTTTGTTTGGATCCGCGCCATGAATAATTCGTGAATCATGCAAGGAGCATTGACCTCTTTGCAGTTCAAAATGAACAGCAGTCGATGTGTCCATATTTTTAATCTGCGTGCTAAAGAGATTCTTCTCACCGTCTACTTTCTCATATTCGGAGAACCCATTGTTGTGTGTGCCGGGAATAACTTGCATACACCCATTTTCCTTCGTGCTATTATCGATGGCTAACCAAATCGTAATGATATTATCGAAGTTACTAACGCGGCCCTTCCAATAAGCAGAATCCTCATGCCATGGCGTCGCTCGTCCAACGAACGGATCCTTGCATATAAAATGGGAAGACCACAAACCAATATTAGGTCCGATAATTGGCTCAACGAGATCCAATACTTCATCTGCTAAAAGAAATTGTAAAAGACGTTCTTCACGGAAATGCGGTGTGTCTAACTCATCTGATAGTTTACTGCCTTTTTGCTTCAGTTGATCTTCAAACAGCCCCGTTAATTCGGCTAATTTCTCTGGGGAGAATACTTGCTTCTCATAAAGAAAATACCCATTCTTTTTATAAAATGCGACTTCTTCTTGTGTTAATTTACTTGTTAATTTACTCATTGTAGCCCCTCCTGAAAGTGTGATCTTATCTACACACTAACTATATCCTGAAATAGGATCCGGAGGCTTATCGTAAGCTTAGAAGAAGTTAGCGTATCTTCAGGTTCTTACCTTTCTTACACCCAGAACCAGAATACAAGCAATAGCATCGTAAAGCGAACGATCTCATAAGAAGTGTCTACAGCCACGACTAGCCAACTTTTGAACTGCCAAACCTTTTTACCAACTGTAAACGGAAGCGTGTAACCTGCTGCTAGTAGCATTGTGAACCAAAAAGCATTCATTAAGCTATCGCCATCATAACCAAATGCTTGTCCACCTGTTTTCCAAAGCTCTAAACAACCTGCAAATGCAATGGAAGTTATGAAAGATACAAGAATATAAATCACAAAAGACTGAATTTTATCCGCTTTACTTACGTTAAGATTAGTTTGTTCTCCCTTGCCGTACATGTGCTTCTGATAAGGTTTGGCCCATATAACAGCCATCCAAAGAAAACCTAACACTAAGGATAAAATCCCCGTAACGAATACGGCCCAATAATTAATTTCTTGAAATAACATTTTCAATCTCCTCTTTACCCGTATGTAGTTATATGAAACCTTTTGGTTTCGTTTTTCATTATATACAACCATTTGGTTTCATGTCAATTCCTATTTTTTGTAAAAAAGTATACAGAAGTCTATTCGTTTTTCATGAAGTTCCACTCTTGTACATATCAACCATTCACCTAATGACATATGCATAGAATTAGATAAACCTAAACTGGTTTATGTGAGGTGAACTTTCGTTTCACAGTAGTTCGAAGAGGTACAAAAGTGGATCATATTAGCAATTTCGCAACATTTGTAAGGGCTTAGAACGTACAATTCACTTTAAAATACGTGATGGAGTGATGGTGGTGGAAAATTATCAAGTCGTACCCTGGATAAATGATGTCTTGGATCCAGGTGTCGTTGCTAACATGTATGTTCCTCCTGGTTTAGAGATGCTGGCACGAGAGGTCTTGGGACATTATGACTTTCAAGTCAATGATATGCTCCTGATTACCTCCAAGCCAGATAAAGGCGGAGCTATTTGGAAAATCGGCACAAGTAAGGGCAATCTTAGTATTAAATGTTTGCACAGACGACCTAGAAGAAGTCTTTTCAGCGTTGGTGCTCAAGCCTACATGTCTGGTTTAGGTCACAGGGTTCCATCTTTTATCCCTACGAAAGAAGGCCATTACTACGTTGAAGCAGGTGGTAAGCTCTGGATCGTAACAGACTGGATTGAACCCCTGGTGCCCGTATCAAAAATCGACCTAGAGGGAGCTTCTCAGCTGTGCTTTGGCTTAGGGGAATTCCACAAAAACTCAAGGGGTTATGTCCCTCCTAGCGGTTCGGAGAAATCCTCACGCATCTACGGCTGGGGCAAATATTACGAAAAAATAATCGCCAAAATCGGATGGTTTCAAGATATCGCTCAGGCTTACTCTGAAACCGCTGCAAGCGCAAGCTTACTTGCCGTCATTGAGGAATTCAAGCGGCAGGCTAACGACATGTACCTTCGTTTCCAAAACTCCCCTTACCACGCGATGTTAGCCAAGGGTGAACCCCACTGGGGACTTGCCCATCAAGATTTCGGATGGTCGAACGGTCAAATGGGACCTGGCGGCATCTGGGTCATCGACTTAGACGGCGTTTCCTACGATTTGCCTATACGTGATTTACGTAAATTGATCACAAGTACCATGGATGATATGGGTGTGTGGGATTTAACATGGATTCGTGGCATGATTGACGCTTACCATCGTGCTAATCCTCTTGATCAAGAAACCTTCGAAATCTTGTGGATCGATATGGCTTTTCCTAATGAATTTTATAAGCATGTCAAAGAAATCGTGTTTGATCCGCAAGTATTCCTTGACACTGAACTTGCTTCAATTCTTCAAAGAGTCATGACTACTGAAGCAAGTAAATGGCAAGCATTAACGGAGCTTGAAAAAGATAAGGCGAATTACCCTGCTGGAGACTACTCAGCGGATTATGTCAAACCGACCTTACAAAATCCTGCAGTTATTCTTCCTGGCGATGTGTTGACTCCTATTTATTCCGATACGCCTGCAACACCTGTTACACCGGTTACGCCTATAACACCTGCTACGCCTGCTGTTGAAGAGATCATGCCAATTCCACTTGAGCCAGAACCTGTTTATGCTGAGTTACCTGAAGCAGCAGAACCTGTTTATGCTGAGTTACCTGAAGTAGCAGAGCCTGTTTATGCTGAGTTACCTGAAGTAGCAGAGCCTGTTTATGCTGAGTTACCTAAAGCAGCAGAGCCTGTTTATGCTGAGTTACCTAAAGTAGCAGAGCCTGTTTATGCTGAGTTACCTGAAGTAGCAGAACCTGTTTATGGCAAGAAACCAGTCGATGAGAAAGTCCTCCCCGTACCCTATATCCAAGAGCCTGTTGCAGTCACTATTCCTTCTACACGTAAACCAAAAAGTGACTACGCCAAAACGCCAGCTGTATCTGAACCTGTCTCGATGCCAGTTACACCAGAAACTGTATCTGCAGGAGATCCTGCTGCTGTTACTGTGCCTCCAATCTCAATACCTGCCCCAGCTCTCATCCCTGCTAGTGGACGGAAGCGATTTAAACTCCGTGTTCCAAGAAAGCGGCGCGTATTGAAGAAAACCAGAATCATCAAGAAAACCCGATATCTAAGACGCAGAAAACTAAAGAGACTCACCCAATGGAAGCGCGTCACAGGTATAAAGATTATCTGGGGTTACAAAACATGGCGTGCTAAGAAAAAAGTAAAGTCAATACGACGACCTCTTAAGAAACAAATGAAACGTAAACTGGGACTTAAGAAGCCAATTAAACGTGCAGTCAAGCCAACGATGAATAAAACACAACAACCACGATCGAATATGAATGTACCGCCGCCGTGGAAAAAAAGGCAGATTCCACCTAGAAAAAGGACTGCTTGAGAAAGGAAGCTGTTAACTTGTGAACATTCTGATGATTTGTACAGAAAAGCTGCCTGTCCCCAACATTCGTGGGGGAGCAATCCAAACCTATATTGACGGTGTGGCTTCGCTACTAAGTAAACATCACAGAATTACCATTTTAGGTAGAACGGACCCTGCTTTACCAAACGATGAAGTCACGAATGGTATCCACTATGTTCGTGTGGAATCACATGGTCTACTTGAAGCTTACGCTGCGGGAGTTGTCCAATTTCTACAAAATACGTCGGAACATTATGATATTATTCAAATTTTCAACCGCCCTTTACTAGTCCTTCCTGTGAGGGAAGTTGCACCTACATCACGGATTATTCTAAGTATGCATAACGATATGTTCAATCCCTTTAAGATTGACCTTGCCGAGGGGAATAAAGTTATCGAGCAAACTGAGCGTATTATCACCATTAGTCAGTATATCGGAACAGCTATCTGTGATTACTATCCCCATGCAGCTAATAAAATTAAACCGATATATTCCGGCGTTGACTTGAATAGATTTGCTCCTTGGATGGAGTCAGAAAGTGCACGAAGTGCTCGGGAGAGCCTTAGAGCAGAACACAACCTATCCAATAAGAAAGTCATTTTGTTTGTGGGGAGGCTAACTCGCAATAAAGGCCCCCATGTGCTGGTACGTGCAATGTCTCAAATCAATCATCCTGATGCTGTACTCGTTGTTGTCGGTGGTGCCTGGTTCAGCGATAACTCGGTAAGTGACTATGTCGCTTACGTCAGAGCACTTGCCGTGCGCTCACCTCTGCCAGTCATTACAACCGGCTATGTTCAAGCGCAAGATGTTCACCGCTGGTTCTGCGCAGGAGATGTTTTTGTTTGTACATCTATTTGGCAGGAACCGTTAGCACGTGTGCATTATGAAGCGATGGCCGCTGGATTGCCCTTCCTTACAACAGCAAGAGGTGGCAATCCAGAGATAGTAAAGAATAATAACGGAATACTCATCAATAACCCTGAAGACCCGAGCGAATATGCACAAAAACTAAATTCGTTATTGTCTGATATGAACCATGCACGACATATGGGACTTAACGGACGAAGATTGGCAGAACAAAACTTCCCATGGGAACGTGTTGCTCAGGAAATTCTTGCCGTTTGGGAACAACGATAAGTACAAACATGGAGATTGTTAGTTAACTTAACTGGCTGTCCCAAAAGTAGATACTTCTACTTAGGGACAGCCCATTTGTTTGCCTGGAGTCTCAGAGCAAGGCGAATTAGCTGCTTAACCTATTTTACAGGAAAAACCTCTTCTACGAGAATGGATCCTCTGCGAAACTAGCAGAAGCCATAACAAGAGTAAGAGGTTTTCCATGAATGATTCAAGCAAATAATAAGCAGTCTACTTACTTGACCAAATCTCTTTGATATAAGTTAAATTCTACGATTTATGCTTCCTCTTCATCTTCATCGTCATCATCGTCGTCATCGTCATCGTCATCGTCATCATCATCATCGTCTTCGTCTTCATCTTCTTCGTCTGACTCTTCTTCGCTAATAGCTGATACCGTTACTTCGTCTTCTTCATCTTCTTCATCTTCTTCGTCATCTTCTGCACCAAACGCCAACTTGGAACCGTCAGCTAATTCAATCTCAGCTTCATCAACTTCTGCCCAATTAATTCCAGTTCTTAAATCAGCGATTTCGGACAAATCAACTTTGTCTTTGTCACCGTTCTCAAACTCCAATGAGAGCTCTGTTACTTCAGGATGTGCTTGTAAATAACTCAGTAATTGTTCTAAACTTTCCAAAAAAATCATTCCCCTCGCCATAAATTAGAAACTTTAATGTCTCCATGTATACTATGATATTTCCTACCTCATGCTTAGGCTCTTGATAGAGTAGATTGGCGGATTATGTTTGTCCCCTAGAAGATTTCCTATAAAACGTATACATATCAGCTTATTTTCCCTGTGAATAGCCCTAACATTTCATATTTCTTCATCATAAATTAATAATGTCTTCATATAGACAAGGAGGTAAAAGCTTATGAAAGGATTAATTCTCTGTGCAGGCAAAGGTACTAGACTCCAACCTTTTACCAATATAAAACCTAAAGGTCTGCTTCCAGTGGCGAATAAACCCTTAATTCATTATGGTATTGAAAAGCTAGTGGAATTAGGCATCGACGAGATCGGAATTGTAATACGGCCCAACCTTCATCCCATGTTTATGGATGAAGTAGGTGCTGGCGAAAGGTGGAATGTAAACATCACATATATTTTTCAAATTAATCCTTTGGGTATTTCAGACGCTGTAAAACACGCCGAGTCATTCATGAATAACGAACCCTTCATACTGCTTCTTGGGGATAATTTGATTACCCAAGATCTTCAAGGCTTATGTCACGCCATTACACATGATAACCATGAAGCAGCGATTCTTCTAAGAAAAGTGATGAATCCAAAGCAATTTGGAATTGCCGAAGTGAATAAAGATCGAATTATTGGTCTGGAAGAAAAGCCTTCAGAACCCAAGTCGGATCTTGCGGTTCTGGGGAGTTATGCGTTTAAACCAAGTATATTTAAAGCTGTACGTGCGATCAGTCCCTCCGCCAGAGGCGAATACGAAATTACAGATGCCATTCAGTGGCTGATTCATCAACAATATTCGGTGGCCTATCAAACGACTGATAAAAACTTCTCCGATGTTGGAACTATGGAAGGCTGGCTAGAAGCGAATAGATGGATGCTAAAGCAGCTAGAGGAGGAAGGTTTGTTAAAGACTCCATCAGAATCAGAATACCCAGGAACTACTATAATCCCACCTGTGTGCATCGACCCTAGCGCAGAATTGATTAATTGTGTGATCGGGCCTTACGTGACGATCGGTCCCAATGTCAGACTTGAAAGTTGTATATTAGAACACAGCATTTTGTTAGAGTACGCCATTCTTAATCCTAACCACTATCCAATGACGAACTCGATTATCAGTCCACAGTCGGTGTTTGTGCAAAAAGACGGAGGGTCAGGAAAATGAACATATTAATTATGGGTATGGGATATGTAGGCGTTACAACTGGATTGGTATTTGCAGAACTCGGCTGGCAAGTTACGGGGTTAGATACGGATACTATAAAAATTCAAGCATTGTCAGAAGGTAAATTATCCTTTTATGAACCAGGACTGGATCAGTTATTAAAAAAACATATTGCAACTGGTAAAATCAATTTTATATCCTCCTCAGAAAAGGGGATTCGTGAGAATAACATTATTTTCATATGTGTCGGTACTCCCTCCGATAAAGATGGAAGCGCTGATCTTCAGGCTGTTCGTGGGGCCGCCCAAAGTATTGGCACTTACATGAATGACTATAAAATTATTACTGTGAAAAGCACAGTTCCTATAGACACAAATCGTAAATTAGTCGAGTGGGTCAAAGAATCTCAAGTCTATCCCCACCCCTTCGATGTTGTTTCTAACCCCGAGTTTCTTCGGGAGGGCAGTGCCTTGTTTGATTCTTTGAATCCCGATCGCATAATTATTGGAAGCGATAATGAGCAAGCAGCAAATGTCATTCAATCCTTATATGACAGCATAAAAGCCCCCATTTTTGTGACCAAACCTCGAACAGCGGAATTGATCAAATATGCATCGAATGCTTTCTTGGCAACTAAAATTTCTTATGTCAATGAATTAGCAAGACTCTGCGAATCGTTGGAGGTCAATGTTACCGATGTCACCAAAGGAATGGGAATGGATCAACGAATAGGTCCCCATTTCCTAAAAGCTGGGATCGGTTATGGCGGCTCTTGCTTCCCGAAAGACAGTATGGCTCTCTTATATACAGCGAAAGAGCAACAAGTTGAGCTGAGCATCCTTGAACAAGTTGTTGCTGTCAACAACTCTCAATCTTCACACTTTTTGAACATATGGGAACAAAAGCTAGGTGGATTCAGAGGCAAAACCATTGCCATTCTCGGCATTTCCTTTAAACCGAATACGGATGATTTAAGGGAAGCACCCGCGCTATCCATTATTCAACAACTACAGTATAAGAAAGTGAACCTCAGAGTTCACGATCCCATTGCCAAGCTGCCTGAAGCACTTCGCTCGGATACGACACAACAATTCGAAACACTTGCCATCACATTGCAGCAGTGCGACGCAGTCATCCTTTGCTCAGAATGGAAAGTGTATCGGGAGGCAGATTGGCAGCAGTTAAGAGCACTTATGAAAGATTATTATATTTTTGATGGAAGAAATACACTGGTCGGCAAAGAAATGACCAAGCTAGGCTATGCTTACTATGGCATTGGAAATAGATAATCGCTCTAAGATTGGAGGTTTACTGGTATGAAAATACTCGTCACAGGCGCAGCTGGGTTTATCGGATCTCATCTTTGTGAAAAACTTCTCCAGGATCCTAGCAACGAAGTCATTGGATTGGATGCTTTTGTTCAGAAATCACCAACCCCTGTTCTGGTAAGGGAATATAACCTTCGTTATTTACTGCCACATGCTCGATTCACTTTCATTAATCAGGATCTGTTGCATGTTCCGTGGTCGGAGATTCTTCCTGGTGTAGATGTTGTCTACCACTTGGCTGGAATGCCTGGCGTGCGTTCTAGCTGGGGAGAGGATTTCAAAACCTACGTCACCAATAACATCGAAGCTACGCAAAGACTACTTGAAGGTTGTCGTACTTATCCCGTCAGTAAAATCGTGTATGCATCGACATCCTCCGTATATGGCGAAAAAACGAATCAAGTGAATGAGGCATCTACGACGGTGCCGCTCTCGCCATACGGGGTCACCAAACTCACTGGAGAACAGCTCTGTAAGGTTTATGCTACGAAAGATGATCTCCCTATCGTTATTTTGCGATTCTTCACTGTGTACGGTCCTAGACAGCGTCCTGACATGGCGTTTCATCGGTTTATCCAGCATATTCGGCAAAACAAACCCATCCCTATCCACGGGGATGGTCTCCAAACTCGCGACTTTACATTTGTTGGCGACTGTGTGGAAGCAATCGCAGCAACGGCCCATGCATCGAATATCATTGGCGAGACCATCAATATCGGAGGCAAAGAACGTGCCTCTGTCCTTGATTGCATCGCCATACTTGAAGAGCTTTTTGATCGAAAAATAGACAGGCAATTTCTTGGCAAGGCCTCCGGAGAACCTCGTCATACCTGGGCAGATATCAGTAAGGCACAATCCCTTCTCGGTTATCAACCGAAAACCAATTTACGGACTGGATTACAAGCCGAAATCATGGATTTATCTCAGACTCCTTATTTATAAGGAGACACACACTAACATAAAACTGGATTTTCTACATTTAAACGTTTGTAGAAACATCCAGTTTTTCTGTTGCAATCATCGACTATCTTCGAGCCGCGTTCTACATAAATTCGAAATTTGGACAAAAAGTTGACTCATTTAACGCCGCGAAATCCATTTATTTGTAAATAAAGGTAGAAATCATTCCATTTTAGACATATCACATCCAGTTATTTGAAAATATCAAATCTAATCTCCCTTCAAATCGTCACAATTACAAGCGTTTCCATCACTTTTATTAACGTAAATCAGCATTTCCCTGCACATTCACGCTCTTTTACGGTTGCATTTCCCACTCTTATCGTTTATATTTTTATCTTGCTGGCTATCCTATTAACATAGAATTCGGTTTTTTTAACAATATAAGCCAGTACATAAATAATGATGAGGTGTACCCAATGACATTGAAAAAAACAGCTGCAGGGCTTCTTATACTAACGATGGCAGTTACAGGCGCGGCTTGTACTTCCAAAGATTCTACAACTTCTCCTACACCTGCTGCGACAGCAACAGTTGCTCCACAAGCAACAGCGGCTGTAACCCAAGATGCAACAAACATGAAAGGTTATATCGCTGCTAGAATTGCACGTGAAAAAGTAGATTACTTATTCGCTGAAGCCAAATCAGCAGACGGGGCTTTCGTCGTTAATCCGATTGCTGCAACAGATAAAGAGACAGCTAAGAAGTTTCTTGCTAATTACGTCGATGCCGCAATGCTCGATACGTTAGTGAATCATTATGTAACAGATACGAAGGCTGGTGCGACGTACCTTACGAACACGAAGTCGTACTTCACTGACAATATTTTGACGACAAAAAAGGAAGAAATCACGTTTGATAAAGCCAACACACCTGAGCTCGTGAAATTCACGACAAAAGATGGCGTTACGTATACAACGAAAAAAGCAAACGATAAATTCCTTCTTTCCGAAGTGAAATAATACGTTCACTTCAACAATAGCCCAGCCCTTAAGAATGAGGGCTGGGCTTTCTTTTTTAACTAACTAATCTTCCCAAGTCTCCTCTTCTTAAATGGGGATATTCTATTCCTCTTTATCCAGAATAACTGGATAACATACAGCTAAATTTCATCATTTCGGTGTTTTTATAAGAATAACTGGAAAACCTACAGCTAATATCGAGGATTTTCATCGATAATGGTATATCCATGAAAATTAACTACATTTTTTCCATTTAATTTAAATTTTCAGCCTAAACGAAACAATTTAGATGTACATTTTACAGTTAATCAATTGCCTCCCCCACGCCACTCACACAATAAAGAGCTAAGCATCCGCTTAGCTCTTCTTACTTTCTCTATTCCGCAAAATAATTGCTCTCGTGCAGCCAATCCGCGATTTGGAACGATTGCAGAATATGACTTTTCTCCGCATCCTGCGGCTCGCCAACCAGCGTACCACTGTTAAGAATAGTGAAATTCCGATTCGTATTCACGAGAATTTTGCCCATCGCGGTTGATTCGAATTTCGCTTTCTCTACGCCCATCAGATAGGCAAGTGTAGGTAAGATGTCAATCTGCCCCCCGATTGTGGGAATCTTCTCCCCTTGCATTCCTTTATTGTAAATAAGGAACGGGAGCTGCAGCGAATGCGTTCGCCAGGCTTCATTTTCTAAGGAAGGAATCGCGTCAACTTGATCTTGATAGTATTTATGCACACCGGTATGATCCCCATATATGGCAACTACGGATTGATCTAACACCCCTAATTGATCCAACTTGTCTAGGAATGCACCAATCTGCTTGTCAGTGTAATTGATTGCTTGAAAGTAGGCACCCATGATCGTCTTATCCAGGCTTGGATCGAGATGAAGCGATCTTGTTTTCGCCGGTAAATCGAAGGGGCCGTGGCTAGACAATGTAATGACATGCAGCATGAATGGGGATTGAACATTTGCCATTTTGTCCCCTAACTGTCGGAGATAGGACTCGTCTGACAAACCAAGACCGACGGTATCGTCTTCCTTATATTTTCGTAGATCCCAACTCGTTTGGTACCCGATATTGTGATGGGCCTCAACCCAGTTCCAGCTCCCCGCTGGTTCCGAATGCGTGGAAATCGTCTGATAGCCCATACCTTCCATTAACTTTGGCAACGAATTATACGTGTTGGTTGGATAGCGGAAGAAATTCGCACCCGATCGAATGGGGAACACGGATGTCGTCGTCAGCAAATCACTGTCTGAGCTCGTCCCATTGTTAACCTGCTCATAGAAATGGTTAAAATATAAACTATTTCCTAGTAAACGGTTTAGGTTCGGTGTAATTTCCTGTCCATTCACCTTTTCACCAATAACGAAGTTTTCAAGCGATTCTACCTGAATGATAATTAGATTCTTCCCTTGAAACATCCCTTTGTAGCTATTATCTGGAAGTCTTTCTGCATTCCCTTTAAGCCACTCCTGCACTTCTGTACGTTCTTGATCAGCAAGCTTGATACTGTTCGATGCACCGAACAGCCGTATCCCATCATACAGATGATAGCCAATCGGTGACATATCTGACATCGATTGAAAAGGAGCCCAGCTCAGATTAAAGAACATCATCTCGCCTTTCGACGTATTTTTAACATCAAT
The DNA here is from genome assembly GCF_927798215.1 of Paenibacillus allorhizoplanae. NCBI lineage: Bacteria > Bacillati > Bacillota > Bacilli > Caryophanales > Paenibacillaceae > Paenibacillus > Paenibacillus allorhizoplanae. The sequence continues at coordinate 100,279 of NZ_CAKMMW010000019.1, read as the reverse complement.
GCGATAGTGTTCGTAGGAAACAACACCCACAGCAAGGATGATCAGCAGAGCCGCCAGAATCGGCTGCCTTTTGTTTTCACGTCGGCGCGATAGAATCGATGTGTTTCTAAAGCGAAAAAGTGCGACCGCAGCAATCACCGCAAGATCCACAAAGAACCATAAATCAAACGCGCGTATAAATGTCCACAGATTATAATCGAGAGGATTAAATCCATTGGGATGAGCAAGAAAACGAAGGGATAGAAACGCTGAATAGGCTCTGTAATACACTAAATCGCAAAACAATACTACACTAAACAGTACCTGTACACAGATCAAATAGTTGCGACGCCCTCTTTTTTTGAAGAAGAGTCCGAAGGCGACGACAAATACGATGAACATCAGATGTGACATGACAGGTGGGATGGTAAAATACATTTTGCCAATATTAATCCCTGCCATATCTGGTGCATGAAGAGCTGCCAGCAAGAGCTGGGACTTCCATAGAATTGCAAAGAACGTATACACGGTCAGCTTATCGCTGCTTAGGACTAACCGAAGAACATGCACAATCGTGTTACGGACGGTCTTTCTTTTATAGGATGATAATTGCAGCAAAAACGGTTCACCTCATACCTCTTGATTTTAAGCCGATTTTCCCATTTTACCACAAGTTATTCGCGTATGTTGCTTACAAATATTGCAATCTAGCGACAAGCATAGGGCAATAAACCGTTCTCCACATAAAAAAGAACCTGAGACAAGTGCCCCAAGGTTCTTTCAACTGGTACGTTCTCCCATAACAACTAATCGTCACTTGATATAAGTTAACAGATTATAGATCAGTACTGCAGCTTGAGCACGATTCGTCGTCTCCTTTGGAAACACCTGATTGTCGTAGCCATGGACCAGCCCTATTTTAACCAACGTAGCAACACTTGTGAACGCATAATCAGATAATAGCGAGACGTCTGCAAATATGGTTAGATCCGATTGAACTCCTGTATCGGTGAGATGATTAGATATGCGTAATGCGCGATCTGTGAGCACCATCATATCCTCTCTCGTAATCGAAGCTTTAGGATGAAACTGATTCGCTTCGTCTCCTTGCACAATGCCCAACTCTCTTGCAATAGCTACGGGCTGTGCATAATAAGCATCAGTTTCAATATCATCAAATGGTTGTCCGACAGTCCCCTTCAAGCCAAGCGCTCTCATCAAAAGCACAAGGAAGTCCGCACGCGTCACCGCCGAAGCAGGACTGAACTGTCTCTCACCTGTGCCATTCACGATGCCTTGGGAAGCCAAATCTTCAATCGCCGCCACGGCCCAATCGAAGGAATCAAGATCATCGAAAGCATATGGATGATGTATCGTAAGTATGGATCTCGTATTGATTTGCTTGGTAAAATTACCAAGATTAGAATCTACAATCTTCACACTGCTTAGTGTCAGTTCATTGTTCCCATTCTGGATCGCTTGAAAATGCAACTTGAATAGGGATTGCTCACCTTCTAATCCTTTCCCTTTTCCAACCTTTGTATGCGCAAGCTGTATATGTGCGTCCTTCACAATCGGCGGAACAGAGAACCCAGGTGCATCGGATTTGGCATCTATGAATTTTAACCTTGTAGGATCATACTCCAAATTAATTTCGAAAGCATAGACGTCGATTAATTGATGTCCCGCAATGAGGACTTCAATGGTATCGCCATAATTCGGCATTTGTGAGGAAACCTTCATCGTAAATGTGCCTGACTCATCGGCCTCAGAGGCCCAACTGGTTGTAGGAAGAATCCAACTTAAGAAGAGTACTAGTACGAAGCTTACTTTCATCCATTTTCGCAAAACCATGTTCGATTTCCCTCCCTCAGCAATCAGCACTCGGTATTCAGAACTCAGAACAATCATCCTTGCAAATGTAAGATCGCCCGCCATGAAACTATACGAAATGTATCATAGCGGGCGATGTGGATCCTGCTTAACCTTGCTTACACCTTATTGAAAGATTCACACTTACTGTTGCAAAATGCGTTGTGCTACCGCAGCCAAATCAACCAGATCCACTTTGCCATCCCTGTTGAAGTCAGCTTTCTTGAACTGTGCCCAATCTGTATCTGTGGATGTTTTGCCGTAAGCCGCTGCTACGTTTGCTAAATCTACGACGGAGAGGACTCCATCATTATTCAGATCTCCTGGATCACCAATATATTTCAACGATTCAAAGACATTTATAGCTTGTTGTAGATTCGCTATTGCTTGCGTCACTTGCGGTTTCGTCACAGCTGGATTCGCTGCAACACTTCTTGCAGCGTCGATCGCAACCTGCAGGGCAGCTTTCGCGCCTGGTGCGTATTGACCACTGCTGTAGCCTTCTGTTGCGGCATCATACAAAGATTGCGCCGCCCCAATCTTCCCATTCAAGATCGACAGATCGATAATCGCTTTCACCAGAATCACTTCGGAAGCTGAGCCAAGGTTCGTTGCCGTCTGCAAATCAGCTAAAGCTAGACTATCTAGTGTGATCGTTGTGGACACATCGTCACTTGGCGTTAACGCTTTCCAGTGAAGTGTCATCAACGGTCCATTGACATCTCCTGCAACCAAATTCGCTGTCAGAATGCGGATATGTCCCGCTCCAACCTTTTGACCAATGATTGTAATGGCAGGATTCAAAGATTCCACCGAGTCAAATTCAAGCAATCCTGTGTCATAAGATAATTGAATATCTTGCGCATACACGCTGGAAACCACATCAGACAAACTTATTGTAGTGTCAAAAGCTTGCCCGCTTGTGACTGTCGTAGGTCCCACTATGGCGGCTGATGGCGGTAGGGAACCGTACACTCTTACCTCATGAACAGACCACCAACTGGAATTCGTTCCGGTTTGAACCACCTTGAAATACCTTGCCACCTGTGGAGCAAAATCAATGGAGATAAGCCTGTTGCTACCCACTCCCGTCGCGATCGGACTACCCCAAGTCACACCATCATTGGATACGTATAACGCATATCCACGTGCATAATCATTATTGCTGCCTGTGGAATCCATCTCAATGTTATTGATACTCGTCGGTACCTTCATATCAATGGTGAACGACTGCTCTGGCGTTGGCGCCATCGGCTTGCCTGCGCTCCAGCGCGTACCCATATCGCCATCAATGAGATGTGCTGCTGGATCTTGTGATGTCGAGGTTGCTGTCCAGGCGGAGCGATCCAAGGCTCTCTTAGGCGTTGTTACACTTAGCGCCGCACTAAACGCGGAAACGTTATTTCCGCCATCCTTGGCTTTTACTGTATAGCTGTAAGTAGTCAATGGTTTTACCGTTGTATCCAAATACTCAGCCGTTGTTGTTTGGCCAATTAACGTCCCATCACGATAAACTTCATAACCTGTGACATTGAGGTTATCTGTTGATGCCGTCCACCCTATTTTGACACGATCATGTGCAGCCGTCTCTTTGAGGACCAAATTCGTAGGCACACTTGGGGCTTGCGTATCCCCTGCATCTGTTCCATAGAAGTTAATCGTCTGCCTTTGAGCGCTGCCGGATGTCCCATACACACGGCCGCCGATACCATTAATGATGTGTGTGATTTCACTGCCAGCTGTCCCGTTTAACCAAATGGTCGTCGCATGATGGATTTTGACGCCTGCCGTATTCGGTACTTCGATGGCATTCTCCAGCTTCACCGCTGCATCTCGGAAATAAGAGTACACCCCAAGCCCCCAAGCTTCATGGGTCGTAACGGTATCCGCTACTTTATAAGAGGCATATCCATTCTTGCTTCCGTCCATCCATGCCGCTTGATTCGGAACATCATAAGGAATCTCAGACTGGTAGAAGTACACGCGCCCGCCGTTTCCATTCCATAAGGTTTGATACTCATTGTGATGCTCATTAAATAATCCATATAAGGTCACATCATCACCATTCACGATAAGGCCATTGGTCGAAACATTCTCTGTCCAACCGGCACCAGCACCATGGTCTGCGCGCCACATCCAAAAGTGATCGCCGATAATGTCATCGCTGTTAATGGTCATTTGCGCTTTATTTTGACCGACAACAGCGCCTCCAGTACGGAAGAATAAGTCATGCAGCGATGTTGGGTTAGCTGCGTGATCTAATGAACTGCCCGTTGGTCCGACTTCCAAAAGTGAAGAGGTAGCATTAGGGCCTGCCTCATACAGCAATCCTGCCAGCTTTACGCCATCCACATCAGCAATCGTCATTGCTGGTTTATCTGTCGTTGGAATGAGCGTTGGCATCCCGATGCCGAGCACAACTGTATTTGCATTATTGATACGAATTGTATCATCAATGTGATAAATTCCCGGCGTAAACAGCAAATTCTTGCCATTCGCCAATGCAGCATTGATATTCGTAGCACTCGTTGTTGCCGGTACATCTGCGCGAACAATGTAGAATTGATCGATACTAATGGAATCTCCTGGTGTTGCGCCATTCGCCCAGCTTGCCCCTTGCGTATTCTGAGAAAGTGATGGGACGAATACTTGATATTCATTAGCGTTGTTGATGTAGAGATACGGCTTCTCTCTTATGACTGGCGTGTTCTCGACCACTGTATAAGGCGGATCCGGGAAGTTCCCTGTTGGCGTATTCTTGTCACCGACGAACACCATGTTCCAAACCCCATTGGACCAACTCGACCACTGACTGTTCCGCGAGAACCATTGTTGCTGTGAGGCCGGTGTTACTTGACCATCTACGATGGAGTCCGCAAGGAAGCCGCCACTTGCCCATCCAGCGCCCCACCCTGAATCAAAATCGAACAAATTTAGTTTCCCTTTAATATGTAATCGCCTTAGTGGTGCTGCTTGTGAAACTGCAATTTGCGTTGTACCTGCTGAGAAATGAGCTGGCGCTGGCGGTGTATAATTGAAAGTTGGATTGATGCTCAGATTCTCAATCCCCCGCCAAAAATTACGTGTCGCATTCCCATTATCCCAATCCGCATTTACATTCAGTCCGCCATTGATCAATACATCATCTGGATTGAGCCCAAGTCCTGAAGCTTGTGTGTTAAACCCAATAAAGTAATTGCCATTATACGTTCCTGGTTTAAAAAGGAAGGCATCTCTTTCCGTACCAAATTCATTGGACTCCTGTCTAGTGAATACCGCATTCACAGCACTCTGAATGTCAGCTGCAGGCATATCAGGATCGAATACATACACATTTGGACCAAAAATCGATGAATTGGCATCACCGATTGGTGTTGCTGCACTTGAAACACCAGGACTCCACAAACTAAGAACGATTGCCATCATCGAAACAGACGAAACCATTTTTTTCAAACTACGCATTGTATACCTCCCTTAGATTAGAAACGATCTATCCTGCTCCACATTCTATTGGTAAGCGATTACATAATTACTCCGATCACCCTCTCATCTTACAAAGTAGGATGCTGACTCGTAGTTGGTATCTCCATCATAGAAAAATACGGATCGTAATGAAAGCGGTAAACTTAAGAAGATTAGGAGAGTTACTTAAGGTATTGGGATATTTTAACTAAAACGACGACCTTGCCTTATTCTAACTTACTTATGGATATGCTGAAGAATAGCAGATCGATATCCGATCATTTTCTACCCTGGTCCTTATCCTGTTCACCTTACGAAACATCCGAAAATCCTTAGAATGAAGTAGAGTCAATCAATCAGGAGGTCGAACATGAAAAAACTAACACTTATCTCTACAGCTTTACTTGCTACAACAGTTCTTGTATCCGCATGTGGAAACGGCGAAGAAGCCGCTCCCACAGATAAAGGTACGTCCGGCGAGAAAGTAAAGCTTACCATTTGGCACAACTGGTCTGGACAAGATGCGAAAGCTGTTGCTATGCGTAAAATTCTAGATGATTTCCAAGCTCAAAATAAAGACATCACGTTGGAAATTGAAGGTCTTCCAACTGACGGTTTGAAAACGCGACTGAAGACTGTTGCAGCAGCCAATGAAATGCCTGACTTATTCGTGATGTGGCCGGATGCGATGACGAAGGAATTCGTTAGCGGTAACTTGCTTCAACCGATCAATGAGTTCTTGGACAGCAAACCAGAATGGAAAAACAATTTCATTCCAGGTGCTTTAGAAGGATACACGGTAGATGACAAAATTTATTCCGTACCTATGAACCTATCTCCAACTTCCTTTATTTACTACAATAAAGCACTTCTTGATCAATATCATGTCGCTGTTCCAAAAACATGGGACGAGCTTATGGCAGCTGTTAAAACGTTCAATGACAACAAAATCATCCCAATCGCACTTGGTAACAAAGCAAACTGGGCTGCCCAATCCACGATTTTCAGCGGACTTGCTGATCGTATGACGGGTTCTGACTGGTTCCTTAAAGCCGCTAAGCAAGATGGTGTGAAGTTTACAGATCCTGAATTTATTCAAGCCTTGAAAAAGCTGCAAGAGCTAAGCAGTGCCAAAGCGTTCCAAGACGGCTTCAACAGTATTGATCAAAACCAAATGAGACAATTGTTCTATCAAGGTAAAGCTGCGATGTTCATCGATGGTGGTTGGGCAATGGCTGACGTCGTTCAAAATGCACCGAAAGATTTGCTTGCCAACACACATATCGCTTTAATGCCATCTATCGCAGGTGGAAAGGGTGATCCTCAATCCACTTCTGGTGTTGTTGGAACTGGGCTTGGCGTTAGCAAGAAACTTACTGGGGCAAAGAAAGAAGCCGCTCAAAAATTGTTCTACGCACTATCTGGTCCTGATGGTCAACAAGCAACGTTGAACAGCTCCACATTGGTTAGCTACAAAATTGAACTTGATCCTTCAAAAGCAAACCCGTTATTCGTTGAACTCAATGACCTTATGAAAACAACGAAAATCACACCGGTTTATGATGCTAAACTAAGCTCAGCTGCAGTTGAAGTCATCAATAACGGTCTACAAGAGCTTCTAATGGGTGGAAGTGCTGAAGCGATTGCTAAGAAAATTCAAGACTCACAAGCTGCTTCACTAGGTAAATAATCAACCATTATTGTACAACCAGCCCTCCACATCTGTGGCAGGGCTGGCTAATTTCATACATGAAGGAAGTGAGATTGATGAATGCTGCTTACGTCCGCAGGTTTGTTTTTATGAGCCTTGCCCCTGCGATACTTGTTTATGCCTTATTTGTGTTTGTCCCCGTTCTCTGGTCAGGCTACTATAGCTTCTTCGACTGGAAAGGGATTGGCACGGCGAAATTTATCGGTTTGAAAAACTATGTAGAAATTATTCATGATCCTATTTTTTGGACATCCTTAAAGAATAACCTTATTTTTCTTGTTGTAGCTGTGCTCGGCCAGCTGCCAGTTGCTCTCATCTTGGCCATTCTGCTTCATAAAAGCAATGCGCTGCAACGGTTCATCCGTTCTGCCGTCTTCGTTCCGATGGTTATGTCCTCGGTCGTTATCGGAATGATCTGGCAATATATTTATCATCCGCAAATCGGAATACTGAACCTTCTTCTCGAGAAGCTAGGTTTAGAGTCCTGGAAGCTGCAATGGTTATCCGATCCTAAGATTGCTATCTTCGCATTGGCTCCTCCCCTGATTTGGAGTTTTGTCGGTTTATATCTCATTATTTTCATCTCTGCTTTTCAAAATATTCCTGGTGAAATTCACGATGCTACACAAATCGATGGTGCTGAAGGAGCACGCAAATTATTCTCCGTTACGCTACCAATGATGTGGAGTACTGTACAAATTGCCATTATTCTATGTATTTCTGGTAGCTTGAAATCCTTCGATCTCGTGTATGTCATGACCAAGGGCGGACCTGCTCATGCAACTGAGCTGCTCGCTACGTATATGTATAATTCGACTTTTTCCTCATATCGATATGGATTTGGTAGCGCCATTTCGACAACCATCGTCTTGATCAGCCTTATTTTCATTGGGATTAGCCAATGGGCAACAAGTCGTAAATCCAAAGTATAACGAAAGGAGGAAGCTGACCATGTCTTCTATACCCATTCAAGTAAAATCAACCGCGACAACTCGCAAGTTCTCATTCCAAGGATGGAAACAAGGCGCGCTATGGACGTTCTTAACCCTGTATGCGATTCTCACGCTATATCCGTTGTTTTGGCTCGTTATTTCCTCATTTAAAACGAATAGTGAGTTCTTTAATCATCCGTTCGGGCTGCCTCAAGTTTGGAAATTCTCCAATTACGCAACTGCGTGGAAAGCATCCAAAATGGGCACCGCTTTTCTCAACTCGGTTATCGTCTCGCTGGTCTCACTCGCACTTACGCTATTTTTAAGTTCCTTAGCGGCCTATGTGCTAGCGAGAATCAAATTCCGCTTCAAGGGCATTATTCTTGCATTTTTCGTCATCGGGATGTTGATCCCTATTCACAGTACGTTGGTACCTTTGTTTATTCTAATGAAACAAATCGGACTATTGAATACGTACTGGGCCCTTATCTTGCCTTACACCGCTTTTGCATTACCAACTGCCATCTTCGTTCTTACCGCTTATTTGTCTTCCGTACCCAAAGAAATCGAAGAAGCTGCTTATATTGACGGAACGAGGCTTTGGGGTGTATTCTGGCGTATTATGCTGCCTATCTCATTGCCAGCCCTATCCACAGTCGTCATTCTAAGCTTCTTGCATTTCTGGAATGACTTCTCGTTCGCCCTTGTTTTTATTAGTAAAAGCAGTTTAAAAACGTTACCGTTAAGCATCGCTAATTTCGCAGATGGCTATCAAACGGACTACGGTTTAACACTAGCCGCTATGACGATCGCTGTTATTCCAACAATCGCCGTGTACTTGGCGTTCCAAGAGCAAGTTATGAAAGGCATGACCGCGGGAGCTGTAAAAGGCTAATTGACTTCAACGATCCAGACAACGAGTTAGGAGATGACACGTGTTGCGCGAGTGGTTCGGTTATTCTTTACAGCGTAAGCTATCCTTCATTATGCTTGTCACAACATTAATCCCCCTCTTGTTTCTGGGTACCTTCGCTTTTACAACATCATCGGATATTACCAAAGATAAGGCTCAGCAAGCAGGCTTGAATTCACTCGCTCAAATGGAAGCCAAATTTCAATTCATCCTGAAAGATGTTGAGAATATCTCCATTTTCCTCATCGGGCAACGGGACATTCAATCGTATTTGAAGAGAACCGATGAGAACTTGGATGCACAAGCACAAATCCTTGGGTTAATGACGAATCTGGTATACACCAAGGATTACATTTCAAATATCACTATTTATCCCAGCAATAACACGACGCCTCTTTCTACCTCTACGATCTACAACTCGAGTTTGGATAAGGAGATCGTGATTAAACAGATTACGGACAAGATTTGGACGGGCTTATATCACATTGAGAATTATTTGGGGAAACGTGACGTATTTTCCTTTATACGACCCATACGCGCTATGAATACCTTTCAAACACTTGGTTGGCTATCAATCAGTGTGGATGAGCAAGTGCTATCTCGCATTTGGTCCGTTCCACAATTAGCCGATGGCTATGGTCAAGTCGCTTTATTGAATGATCGGAATGAAATCATGTCTTCAACCTACAAGAGTTGGCTGTCACAAAAAGCCGATAGCTTGTTCCCTGGCATAACGGATCGCGTACGTGGCCATTCTTCTGGTGTATGGACGTCAGGTACCGGGAACACACAACAGAACATTCTATTTTATCGAGAACCGATGATCAATTGGACGATCGTTGGCATTATTCCATCGAAGCTATACAGTGCGCAGAATCGGTACATTTTGCAATTAACAGCTGTTGCTGTGGCGCTTTCCGTTCTTACGAATGTGTTTCTCACCATATTCGTTATTCGTAAGGTCACCACGCCTCTCGGATCATTAACCCGGTTGTTAACTAAAATCAATCCGGATGAACCTTTACCCCACTATCCGGTCTACACATCAGATGAAATTGGTCGGTTAGCTGGCAGCTACAATTTGTTAAGCACACATATCGAAGCCTTGAAAAAGCAGCTGATACACAATGAAACGCGCAAAAAAGAAGCAGATATGCGCGCATTGCAAGCCCAAATCAATCCGCATTTCCTATATAACACGCTGTCTTCGATTCATTGGATCGCTTTGCTCAATGAAGAAAACCGCATTGCAGAGATGGTCGGTGCTTTAAGTGACTTCTTGCGTTTCAGCTTGAATAAGGGCAAAGAATATTGCAAGGTCTCTCAGGAGCTAGCCCATATTCGAAATTATGTGCAGGTGCAATCCATCCGTTTCCCAGACGAATTCACCGTGGACTACGTGGTTGACGCCCGACTAAGTGATTCGTTCATGCTGAAATTGGTGCTTCAACCATTGGTTGAAAATGCGATGATTCATGGCATTCAAATGAAAGAGGAACCAGGTGTCATTTCCATTTATGTCGAGCTAAAGGGCAATTCGATGTATGTCAAGGTGATGGATGATGGCATTGGGATGACCGAGGAACGGTTGCGAGAGGTCACTGAAAGTTTATACCCTGCTGCGGAAACGATAGCAAACGATGCAAGTTATGGGCTGCGTAATGTGCATGAGCGCTTGCAATTGCATTACGGGCTTGATTCGGGGATTAAGATCGAGAGCCGATTAAATGAGGGTACGTGTGTGTCATTTTCGATCCCAGTTTTGGAGGATAACCATGAAAATCTTGATCGTTGATGACGAGGTCATCATCCGAACAGGCTTGGCCAAAGTTATTAATTGGAAAGAGATCGGGCTCGAGCTGCTTAAACCAGCTGTTTCAGGTGAAGAGGCGCTGCGCCGCATGCCTGAGGAACGTCCGAATATTTTATTAACGGATATCCGAATGAAGCACATGAATGGTCTAGAACTTGCCCTTAAAGCGAAAGAAATCATTCCCGATATCGAGACGATTATCTTATCTGGGTACGATGATTTCATGTATACACAGCAAGCGATTCGGCAAGGTGTCAGCGACTATCTCTTGAAATCAAGTCGGCCTGAAGAGATTATGAAAACCGTCCTCCAAGTCAAACAGCGGATTGAAGATAAATGGAAGCATCTCAATCAGGATCAATATAAGAACAAAGAAGTTCGCAATCGTTTGTTTGAACGCTGGATCATTGAGGGGGAAACCGCCGCCGTCGATGCAGATATGCTGCCGGACTACCTCCCTCGCTTATTTCTCTCACATGAGCACGAGCAACCCAAATTTCAGACCTACGTTGTTACCGCTGAAGGATGGGGAGAAACAGCATCAGAGATATCACTGCTGCTTTTCGCAGTAAACAATATGCTGCACGAAATATTGCAATGTGAAACGTTGATTTACAGGCAGCGAATTGTCGTGGCGCTTCCCAAAACAAGTGCATCCGACTTCTTCGATCATCCTGAGTCTGCAAAGCAAAAGATTGAGCGGCTGCTCAAATGTAAAGTCAGTATATCCGTCGGCGAGGTCGTTCAGCAACAGTCCGATTTATATAAGTCGTATGTCACCGCGGACTATGCTTTTAGCTACAAACATCACCTCGATGAATCAATTCTGATTTATACAGACATTGTTAGGCGTAAAGGCGGCAAAACGGTCTGTACGCATGAGGAAGAGCTAGAGCTCTCTTCGATCTTGTTGGAGGACGACTCCGTCGCGTTGAAGAACTGGGTTCAGCGCTATTTGCAATCCGAACTTAGCGACCCGCACATGACGATCGAATCCCTTGAATCGTTGGTCCGTTCAGCTGCCCTGTCCGCACATCGTTGGCTGGAGCGTGTATTAACTGCAACGGGACGACAAGGAGCGCTGGATGATCAAAATATCGCATTCGTCGTCAAACGGGATATTGTACTGAAGGATGCGTTATTTCAATATTTATTGACCCTTATGGAGCTGTATCATCATCGATTAGGCAACGGACAAGCCACACATACACAGAAAGCAATGGCCTACATCCATGAGAATTTGGGGAAAGATGTTGGCTTACAGCAGGTTGCTAAATATGTGCATCTGCATCCGAATCATTTGAGCGAAGTGTTTAAAAAGGAAGCTGGTATTACGTTTGGTGACTATGTGACACGACAAAAAATTAATCGCGCCATGGAAATTCTAACCGTATCCCCTGCCAAAATAGCCGATGTCGCAAGCTCCGTCGGATTTGAAGATATTAAATATTTCAGCCAAGTGTTTAAGAAATTCACCGGCAAAACGCCGAGTGAGTTCCGGGAGGAAGCAGTCCTTCATCCTGCTGCTCCACCTCCAAAATTGTAACAATATCATGGTGTACGAGGAGAAATCACAGATGGAATTATCAGGATTATGGCGATTGCAGCAGTTCGAAGTAGGACAAGTTCGACCACTTGAAGTCGCGGCTGCATGGTTAGACGATCGTTTCTGGATTACAGCGAAAGTTCCCGGGGATGTCCATTCCGCTCTCATTGAACGAGAATTGATTGAGAATCCGTATTTCGGTCATAATGACGCGAAAAGCCGTTGGATCGAACAGAAAGAATGGTGGTACCGCCACTCCTTCCATTATTCTTTAGGGAATGCGAACGCTGAGAAAGAGAAGCATGAACTTACGTTCGAAGGTCTTGATACGTTTGCTACGATCTATGTGAATGGCAAAGAAATCGGAACAACGAGCAACATGCTGATGGCACATACTTTCGATGTTACACGTGTCATTCAAGATGGTAAAAATTCCATTGCTGTTAAGTTTGATCCTTTGTATTTGCATAATAAGGATAAAGAATTATTCCAATGGTCCTCGTATACGAAAGAGCGCCCTTGGCTCCGCAAAGCTGCGATGAACTTCGGCTGGGACTGGGGTCCGCGCATGGTCACTGTGGGCATCTGGGGCAAAGTCTTTATCGAGCGTTACCGCCGCGCGAAGCTGGACAGTGTTTTTGCAAGAACACGCGCGATCAGAGATACGCAAGCTGAAGTCCAAGTTGATGTCGACGTAACCACACTTCGCAAAGGTGTACAGAAGTCATGTGACATCCGTTTAGTGGACGCGGCTGGTCAAGTTGTTGCTTCTGCACAGGGGGATGTGCAAGCATCTGAATCGTTTACCTTACAAGTTGCTGATCCGCAGCTATGGTGGACACATGACCTCGGCAAGCCTTACTTGTACGAGCTGGAAGTTGTCTTATATGCTGACGGTGAGCAAGTGGATGCGTATCGCAAGCCATTTGGTATTCGTACGATTGAGCTGCAAGTGAAGGATGCGGAAGGTCAGAATGCCTTTGCCTTTGTGCTCAATGGTGTCAAACTATTCGCCAAAGGTACGAACTGGATTCCCGCGGATCACTTCATCGGAAGCATTCCAGATCAACGCTATAGGGACTTAATTGATCTTTCTGTTTCTTCGAATCAGAATATGCTGCGCGTATGGGCAGGCGGCATCTATGAGAAGGATGTCTTCTATGAGGAATGCGACAAGCGGGGCGTGCTGGTTTGGCAGGATTTTGCCTTCGCGAATGCGTTGTTCCCGGATTTCAATCGTGACTTTATGGAGAATGTCCGCAGTGAGGTTATCTATAACATCAAACGCTTGCGCAATTATACCTCCCTTGCACTCTGGTGCGGAAATAATGAAATTGACTGGCTGTATGATATGAAATCCGCTGGCGGCGACATCAACTGTCCGTTCTATGGGGAAATCATTTACCACGAGCTGATTCCTGATGCGCTTGAGGAGCTCGATGACAGTCGTGCTTACTGGCCATCTTCCCCATTTGGCGGCAATGATGCCAACGATCCTGATGTCGGCGACCGCCATAACTGGCAGGTGTGGCACGGTTCCGTTTACCCGCGTCAATTCGGTGATGTACCTTTGCTGGATTACAGTATTCAAGGCGTCACGTTCAAAAATTACAAAAAAGACTTCACCCTTTTCAGCAGCGAATTTGGTATGCATGCCTCAGCTAATCGTTACACATTAGAGAAAAACATTCCAAATGGCCAATTCTACTGGAACAGTGTTGAAATGGCTTATCGCAACAAAGATACCAATCACCAAAAGGGAATTCTTCTGATGGAAGGATATACCGGTATTCCGACCAATATTGAGGAATATATGAATTTCTCCATGCTGACACAAGCCGAAGGCCTGAAGTATGGCATTGAGCATTATCGTCGGAACAAACATCGCACGAGTGGTTCCCTTATCTGGCAATTGAACGATAGCTGGCCAGGCACGAGTTGGTCGCTTATTGATTATGAATTGTTACCGAAGGCATCTTTCTATTATGCGACGAAGTTCTATCACCCGCTTTTGCTCTCTATTGATCATGAGCCTGGGCAAGACTTGAACGTGTGGGCTGTCAACGATACGTTGGCTACGTTACAAGGGCAAGTTCACGTAACGGTTTATAACTTCGCCGGGGAGATTGTGTTTACGCATGCGTTCGATGCTGCTGTGGAGGCGAACTCTGCGATTCAGCTAGGAAGTCTACCAGAAGCTTCCGTATTAAATGGAGCATCGGCGGAAGAAGTTGTTGTCCGCGTTCATACGACAGATTGGGCTGCGCCTGATAACCTTCATTATCTGCGTGATCAGAAGGATCTTCAGTTCCCTGCCACTTCGCTTAGCGTGAACGTCGATGCAGAGTCGCAAGCTGTGCAGATTACCGCTAATGGCGCACATGCACGCATGGTGAAGCTGGATCTGCCACAGGGTAACATTCGCTTCAGCGACAACTTCTTCGATCTGCGTGCTGGTGAGCAAGTGACTGTGCAGATCAGCGATCCAGCGGGGGATAAGGTTGATTTGAGTCGTTTAAGCGTGAGTGCAATGAACGTTTGAGTAAAATAAGCGGATGAGAAATGCTGATAACTGCTATAGAGCATCAATTTAGCGGGTTGAACCTTAATAAAAGGGAAATTGTTGCGAAAAGGCATCAATTTCTCCTGATTTTGAGATTTCATGATCGAATTCCGAAAAAAACTGCTTATTGCAGTTTTTTTCTATTTCTACGTATAAAGCTCCGTCAAAACTGCCTTTTTGCAGTTTTGGCGGAGCTTTGATGGTTTTTCTACTTCTACTTCTACTTCTACTTCTACTTCTACTTCTACTTCTACTCCCCCAACTCTACTCGCAAACAAGCAACAAGAAAACTCCCCTCCAGCGCACGTTCCCCGTGAAGAGCTCCGCCTCCGGAGGATGTCAGATGTCACTGGCTTTTGCTTGATACCTATTAACTCCCCAGCAGCTCCAATGGCATAAAAGCATAATCCCCGTTCCTAACAATGCTGCCTTGGCGAACAGGTATTGCATGCTTGAAGATCGGGCCATCGATGACTGTAGTATGGAATTCGCCGCCCTCTCCACACGGATCGATGCCACGGGCTTGCAATTCTTTTACATAGTCATGGGTTAGTGTTCGTCCCAGATCTTCTTCGCGCATCCCTAACGATAGATTGACAGTGACTAGAACCGATACAAACCCCAAATCAATAAACTCTTTAACAGTTTCAACATGGTCCATTCTCCATAGCGGCATGCCAAGCTTTAAACCAGCATTCTGGGTAACCTTGTCGTGCCAACATCCCACCTCAGGCATATCCAAGTCCCCTGTGACTAAGACTTCTGCACCTTGACGTTTGGCTTGTTCCAAAAGCCCCATAAACACCTCTTCATAGTCATCCCAACTCGCAGCAGCCGTATAAACAGGTAAGCCGATGGACTCTGCTTGGGCTTGGATAAGCTCCGGAGGCATGCCGTGGGATCTGGAACGTTTCCCTTCTTCCTCCAGCATGACGATGAGTCCGATCGGCTCTCCAACCTTCATAGACTTATACAGAGCCAAGACGCTATCCTTTCCCCCGCTAAAAGAAGCTATAAACTTACGCCCGTGAGCGCCATTTTTCAAGTTTACGATGTGGTTCATTCCTGATGTTCTCCTTTGTTTGTTTACTCTGAACAGTAGATCACGAGTTGCTTTGAGATTTATTGAGTTCGCTCGCAACAGCTCGTCCCACTACTCGTCCAGTAAATAAGCAGCCTCCGAGGAACGTCCCCTCCAGCGCACGATACCCGTGAAGCCCCCCACCTCCGAAACCGCTTGCCTCACCAGCAGCATAAAGTCCTGGAATCGCCTCTCCCGCCTGATTCAGCACACGACCAGACAAGTTCGTTTGTAATCCGCCCAACGTTTTGCGACTAACGATATTCAAGCGCACAGCGATGAGCGGTCCATTGGCAGGATCCAATAGACGGTGCGGCTTCGCAACACGAATTAATTTATCACCGATATAATGACGAGCGCCTCGAATGGCTGTGATTTGCAGATCTTTGGTAAAGGGATGCGCGATCTCCCGATCTCTCGCTTTAATTTGCCGTTCAATATGGTCAAAATCAAGCAATTTCTCCTCCGTCAACGCATTCATCCCAGCGACCAGCTCAGCCAAAGTCGGAGCAACGACGAAATCCTCTCCCTTATCCATAAAAGATTGCACCGGAGCCATCGCTCCTGGCAATGCTCTAGACAACACTTTACGGATGCTTTTCCCCGTTAAATCAGGATTCTGTTCGGAGCCTGACAACGCGAATTCTTTTTCAATGATTTTCTGGGTCAAAATAAACCATGAATAGTCGTAGCCAGACTTTTGGATCGTCTCTAACGTGCCTAACGTATCAAACCCCGGAAAGTTAGGAGCTGGAAAACGCTGTCCACGTGCATCTAGCCAAATTGAGGATGGCCCTGGAAGAATACGAATACCATGGTTATGCCACACGGGATTCCAATTCTTGATCCCCTCCGTATAGTGCCACATCCGGTCGCGATTCACAATCCGGCCTCCGGATTGCTCCGTAATGGCCAACAACCGGCCATCGACATGTGCGGGCACACCAGAGAGCATACGCTTGGGTGCTTCGCCAAGCCGACTCGGCCAATATTGGCGGATTAATTCGTGATTGGCACCTATTCCGCCACTGCTGACAATGACCGCCTGCGCTTGATATTCGAATTCGCCAATCGCCTCACGTGAGCTCTCCTCCCCGCGAGCCGCCGTGCTAGCCACAAGCACGGAACCTCTAACCCCCGTAATAGCTCCACCGCTTTGAATAAGCTCGTTCACGCGATGACGCGATCGGTACACAACGAGCCCATTAGCCATGTGCGCCCTAACTCTCTTCTCAAATGGCTCTACGATGCCAGGCCCTGTCCCCCAAACGATGTGGAAGCGAGGTACAGAGTTGCCATGCCCATCTGCCAAATAACCACCGCGTTCGGCCCAACCGACAACTGGGAAGAAGCGGATCCCCAAGGCATACAGCCATTCCCTTTTTTCACCAGAAGCGAACTCGACATAGGCCTCCGCCCACTTGCGGCCCCAGTAATCCTCGTCGCCTTCACGATCAAAACCAGCTGACCCCTGCCAGTCCTGCCAGGCCAGTTCTTGTGAATCCTTAATACCCAGCCTGCGCTGCTCGGGGGAATTAACAAGAAATAAGCCGCCGAATGACCACCAGGCTTGTCCACCAAAGGATGCTTCTGGTTCTTGATCCAGGAGAAGCACCCTTTTGCCAGCATCCGCAATCTCAACTGTTGCAACTAAACCCGCGAGTCCTGCTCCAACCACAATAGCGTCAAAGTCCATGATCGAGTTCTCCTTTGATTCTGTCTCTTCTCTTGCTAGTCTTCATCGATCTTTTGCCAAAAAAATGGCCTCCTTCTGACCACTATAGCCAAAAAGGAGGCAATCCAACGAATGGAATGTCCATTCGATTACGAATCCTTGAGATCTTCTTCCATGTCGTCAATGACGACAAGTGATTTTTCAAGCGTAAGCTTTCGCAGAGGCTTCACCTCAATTGCCCTAGGACGCGAGTCGCCATAAAGCTCAGTAAAGATCTCTTCAATTTCATCACCTGTCAAATCTTCACGTTTCAGCAGCTCTTCCGCAATCTTGTGGACGAATTCCGTATATTCGTTTACAAGCTTCTTGACCTCGAGCATCTGCTCTTTGAGCAGCTCATTAATTTGTGGTCGAAGTGCCTTAAGTCCATCCGCGCGCGAACCGACCGCTAAGAAGCTGAATAGTTCGTCGCCCATCCCCAGCATCCCGAGATACGCACCTGCAATTTGGGTCGCATGTTGTAAATCTGACGTTACGCCGTTTAATTTCTTGTGCAAGAACTCATCTTCTACCGCACGGGCAGCCAGACAAACCTGAATCTCTGCCAACATCTCAGAGTCGCTGCGGTTATATCGCTCATGAGTCTCTTTCGTAGCCGAAAGTCCAAGAGCACCGCCACGCCTAACAATGGTCACTTTCCATACACGTTCATGAGGCTTTAGCAGAAATTGTGCTACCGCATGACCCGCTTCGTGATAAGCAACATTCCGCTTCTCATCATCGCGCATCGAGCGCAGCGGTTGTTTAAGCCCCCACTCATAGGTTTCCATAGCGGCTCGGAAGTCTTCATAGCTCGCCGCCTGTGCACCACGTTGATGAGCGATAACGACAGCCTCGTTGACGATATGCTTAATTTGAGCTGGGCTGTAACCAATGGAATCTAGACCTGCTTTTTCCGCGGTTAGTGTTTCGTCCAGCTTGACCTTTTTCAGATAGTATTGGAAAATATCAACCCGACCGTCATAATCCGGGACATCCACCCAGAGTTGTCGATCGAATCGACCCGGCCTGAGCAAGGCTGAATCAAGCACATCAGGCAAGTTGGTAGCAGCTACCGTAAGCACGGGCGGGCGTTCTGCCTTTTTACGGCGAAGTCCTAGAGAGCGCAGCATTTTTACAATTTTGGAGGTATCAATATTAGGTGGGTCCATTTGCAGGAGCAGTTCGTTCAGAAGACCTGAACCGCCGCCCATCCCCATCATGCCCATCATCCCGCCGCCAGCACCGCCGCCTTGACGACTCATCCCAATCGCATCGATCTCGTCAATAAAGATGATACAAGCACCGTAGACGCGTGCAAGCTTGCGGGCTTTTTTGTAAATCCCCATCACCTTGAGGTTTCCTACACCGAAGAACATATTCTGAAAACTTGGTGCAGACGCGTAGGCAAAAGGAACTTGTGCTTCATTTGCAATAACCTGTGCTAAGTATGACTTCCCGGTACCTGGCGGTCCACAAAGCAATAATCCCCGAATCGCTTCGCCGCCCATTTCCTTGAACTCTTTGACACCTTTGAGCAGGGTCACAATCCGTTTCGCATTTTCCACAATTTCAGGGTTTCCACGATAATCATCCCATGTCGATCCAGTCTCTCCAGGTAGAATCCAGTACGTTCGTCCTCGAGCAAGGAACCAGAACAGCGCAACAAATTGAATGATCATAAAGGCCATAGCGAAAACAAGTTGCATCAATAAACTCGCAATACTTATCGCTATTCCCCAAGCGGTCGGCCCACCTGCCCATAACAGCCCGCCAAACAACACGATGGCTGCTAGCCAGAGGATGAACTTTCGCCATCTAATCCATTGATATCTCCTCATGGCTACACTTCCTTCATATGATTAAGTTTGAATATCCCTATGAAAAAAAACAAATTCTTGGCCCCGCAAAAGCAGGGCCACAGCAACGATTATTGGAATTTTTTAATGATATCGATCACGTACTTGGCCATCACGGCGAGACCGCAAATGAAATAAAAAATCACCACAATCCACCCGGTTGGATCGAAAGAAATCATAGATAATAGAACCGTCAGTGGCAGCACATAGTATAGGACATCTTTCAAATAACCTAGCACGACTGTAGGTCCAAAGGAGCCAACCCAGAAGGATTTGAAGAACGCAATAAGAAAATCAATCAACATAAAGCCAAAAATGCCCCAAATCGTGTAAATTATCCAGCCCTCAATTGTATTTGTCACTTTTCATCACCACCTTCCTACATACTATGCTAGGATTACTGACGGGTGAGAGATCAGTGGGCAACAAGCAATGAGCCTGAAATATTTACTTTCTATTACTTACTTCATTCAGCTTTATTTTCCTTCTCAATTCGGATTGTTTTAAGAAAAATATATTACTTTTTTTTGAAAATAAGACCGAAGAATACAGCGGAATCTTTGAAAATCCACCAAGAAGTAGCTTCTAAATCGCGAAAGCGCAACCAAGCTAATGATATTCAGCGATAGAAACCGAAATGAATTTCCTTTTTTTACAAATCAACACCCAGAAAAACCCATCTATTCCCGAATACTGTGAAGTAAGATTAATCAACTCAGGCACGCTCCGCACAATCGCAATTTCTACTCATTTATTTTATTAAGGAGAGAAGAAAAAGATGAAGCATTCGCGAATGAAAAAACTGCTTATCCCCACTCTAGCCCTCACACTTGTCATGACCACTGGCACAACCGCTTTCGCTCAGAATGGTCGGGACCACAAGGATGATGATCGTAACAACAACGCGCGCCAAACTTTTGACAAACGCCCACAAGCAGCCATCAAATTTGACTTCAAAGACATCAAGGGCAAAGAATTCGAATGGGCTTTAAGCTACATTATGAGTCTAGTCTCTAGACGTATTTTCGATGGGTATCCCGATGGTACCTTTAAACCACAAGAAACGGTCACACGGATCGAGGCCATTACGGCAGCTGTTCGGTTAATGGGACTCCGAGATCAAGCTGAATCCGATGCAGAAAAAGCCACCAAACTGAATTTCAATGATGCAGCGAGTGTGCCTTCGTGGGCCGTCGGTTATGTAGCAGTAGCATTGGAGAACGATCTTTTCGCCGAATCTGATACGAACGTCAACCCGAATCAGCCAGCTGATCGCCTCTGGGCCACAACGCTCCTCGTGAAAGCTTTGAAGCTTCAAGACGAAGCTGAAGCCAACATGAATGCAAGACTCCCTTTCTCTGACTCATCTAGTGTACCTGCAGGTTCGGTGGGATACGTTAAGGTCGCCGTTGACAAAGGTCTCGTGAACGGATTTGAGGATAATACATTCCGCCCTAAACAACTCGTAACTCGTGCACAAATTGCAGCCTTGTTGGATCGCGCAGGCAATCAATTGCCGGGCAGCATTGACGGACTCGTGACAGGAACTGTCGTGGCGCCAGTCAGCGGTAATATCTTAACCGTCCGAACGAACGGTCAAAATATCAATTTGACATTAAATCCCGATGTGTTTATTTATCGAAATGGTGCCAAAGTCAGTCCTTCCGCCTTGCAAATAGGGGACGTCCTGAAGATTCGTTCCAATGACAATTCCATCATTTATATCGAAGTCTCTCAGCCAAGCGGAGGTAACCCGACAACACCTACTCAAGCCGTTGGAGTCAAGACGGGGATGGTAACTTCCGCGATAACTGGCAATACACTCACCCTTTTAAGTAATGGGCAAACGATTTCCCTTCCTTTGAATAGTAATGTTCTTTACTTCCGTAATGGCGCTCAAACGACGGCCGCAGGCTTGCAAGTCGGTGATATTGTAAGCACGCGCTCCTACAACTATGGCATCAGTTATGTAGAAGTCACGCAATCTGTGGGCACCGTCGGGACGCCAACGAATTTCGCTTCAACGATTACCGGCACGATGACTTATCCGATCAGCGATAACACGTTACTTCTAACCACGTCTACTGAGCTTCAAGGCGTTTCACTGAACAGTAATACCATCGTTTACAAAAATGGTGCATTTACAACTCTTTCAGCGCTTCAGGTTGGCGATATCCTAACAACGTACGCCTATAATCATGCGGCTGCTGTTATAGAAGTAACCAAAAGTGTGTCCCCGGTAACGACGACAGGTGAGATGACGGGAACTATTTCTGGCCAGATCAACAACAACTTAATCACGCTCACGAGTGGCGGACAATCTTACAGCCTGCAGTTACACGCAAACACCTCCATCTACTCCGATGGTGTTCAAACGACGAGCGGCGTATTGCTGCCAGGTCAAGTCATTAAAGTGCATTACTATAACGGCGTTGTACTGCATGCCGAAATCCTTCAGCGTGCAGATGGCACCTCGGTTACACAGCCAACTATTGCCCAGCTCACTGGTACGATCATTTCAGCTACGAACAATCTTATCGTTCTTGTAAGTGGCAATCAGGCACAAGCGATTAATCTGAACGACAAAGCTTTCATCTATCGCAGCGGTACTCAGGTCAGCGGTTCAGCGTTGCAGCCAGGTGATATTGTCAAAATCCGCTCCTACAATAATTCAGCCATCTATGCGGAAGTCACACAGCTCACTAACGGTAACACTCAGAACTTTAGTGTGTCTGGAACGTTTAACAGTGTAACCTTTACGAATCAAGGTAAAATCGCTACAATCACCATCAACCAAACAGGATCTAATGGAAGCAACGTGACAACGACTTACAACGTGTCCTCATCCGTAACTATTACTGGCAACATGTCAAATTTGGTGCAAAATCACGCCATAACGCTGCAAGGCACAGGTGCGCTAATTACGAGCATCTACATTCAGTAGTCCTGTTTCAGAAAAGAAGGCCTCCAAAGTGCCACGGAAGTGGCGGGGGCCTCTTTTTTTTGAAAAGCTAACTGAAGCAACTACGTACGATTTACCAGAAAGATACTACTCCTACGTAGCTTGTTTAGGTTGTGAAGACAGCTGTGGAGGTTCAAAAATGCAAAAGAGCATCCTTTTGACTCGTAGTAACTTAGATAGCGAAAATGCTTGCGAATAGGCAACTATTTCTGGAGGTTTGGATCATTTTGGAACTTTTTGGTCCAAAAGGTTGTATTTTTGCACTAATTCAACTTAATTCAGGCTAGTTCGCTTAAAATAAGTGTACTTTTGCATCTTTGACACTTTATTTCAGTGTGACAGCACGGAGGTGGGGATGAGCGGCTAGCGGGAGGTTGGCGATTCGTGTGCAGTTTGCCGCTGTAAGCGTGTTTTCACCGTTACTGCGCGGGGGAACCGCGATTCGTACGCTTCTCGCCGCAGCCACATATCTCTACAAAAAAAGGAGCTAAGCGCAAAACACGCTTAGCTCCTTTTCCACTCAACAGTGCCCACCCGCATCACCGCAAATACAAGCTTAGCGGTTGCAGCTTCAAGTCCTTCAAGCCAGCATGAACCAGCTTCGCAACTTCAATCCCGCCTTGCTGCTGGAAATGCGTGTTGTCTTCCACGCCATCCGGGAAATTCATGAACTCACCTGGCGCAAGCCACATGAATAATCGCTTCGTCCCCTCTGGCCCTAATGCTTCAAATAACGCCTTGCTGCTTGCAGCAAGATCGATTAAAGGCACTTCTTCCGCCGCAGCCAATTCACGCATCGCGATCAGATAGTCGCCGTGCGTATCACGCAGCGTACCATCTTCCTCGAAAAACCGTCGTTGCACAGACGTGATCAATATCGGATATGCGCCTCGCTCCCGAGCGCCGTCGATATAGATTTTCAGCGTTTCCTTGTAGGTGGAAAATGGCTCCGTAAACCGCGCTTCATCCGGCTTCTGGTCATTATGACCGAATTGGATGAGCAGGTAATCGTGGGGCTTGATTTTGCCCCAAATCGTATCCAAGACACCTTCGCCTATGAAACTCAAGGAGCTCCGGCCTGACAAGGCATAATTGGCTACCGCCGCATCTGCTTTGACGAATAGTGGAAGCATTTGTCCCCAGCCTGCGTACGGATACCCATCCGTCGGTTGATCCGTCACAGTTGAATCTCCTGCGAGAAACAGCGTACAAGCTGTAGGCACAGGCTCGATTTCCAGCGCATTGATGCGCGGTGCTCTACCCGTGAACGTAAGCTTCAACTGAGAACCTGTAACCCATACAGAGAAACTCGAACGGACAAAATGCCCCGCAGAAGTACGTTGCTTATGAAGTACAAGCCTTCCTTCACCTGTGGTGATCGTCGTTTCTGTTTCAGCGATTTCATCACCTAATAGGATCGAAACGCGATAGGTCCCGTCAGGTACATCCACCAGAAACGAAGTGTCCAGCGGTATGCAGAAATCTCTACGCAATGCGCTAGGCTCGTCTCGATCCTTCGCATGAACATTCTTCACATTGCTAAATCCATATCCAACTGATTTGTCATACTCGGCTGCCGGAGTAATCTTGGTGTAACCTGACTCCGGGTTCCCGACCCCGAAATCAAACTTCAACACGTGTGTCATGGTAGATTTCCTTTCTCTTACAACGGAATTTCGCCGCCAGGGTATAAGGTTGAGCTGGACAAGCGCTTAGGCTGCGGTAGCTGTACACCGGATAGTCCATCTCGCAATGCAAACGGCCGACTTGCATAAATGGCAGCTGTATCGTCATTATAAATGATTACTTGTTCTGTCCCACTACCACATACATCGGCATGTACAGCGTATCCGTTTAGCGGAAATTCAACAACAACGTTCATTTCCCCATCATACAAGGATGGCCATACGCCACCACCTCTGCGGTAAGCAAGGATCAAATCCGCGGAATTGGCTTCCCACCCGCGAAGTGGCTCGATAATCGTCAACCATCCATCCGTCTGACGATCTTCCTTCCAGATCTCTTGTCCTTCGCTATCCAGCAAAAACAAGCCATCCTTCCCCTTCAATCCCTTCCCATCATCCTCACGAACGAGTCGATCCAATCCTGCTATTTGCAACCCTGGCTTATCGCTGCAGAACCTGCCCAAAGCGATATGCTGCGATTCAATTGAGCCTTCATAGCGCCAAAGTTCTTTCCCGAAACGGTCATACATCACGGTAACGCTGCCACCAATCACTAACTCTGGCTGTCCATCCCCGTTCACATCCCCGACCCAGATACAGTCGGCATGATCCTCAAGATCCTTACAACTCCAAAGCTTCTGACCATCATGGTCTAACAGATCATAACCAGCCATGACCTCGTCCTTTCCATCTCCATCCAAATCATAGACCCATGGGAAATGTCCAGGATTGCCTTCATGCGTCCATAGTAGTTTAAAATGGCGATCGAGCGCCCACATCGTATGGTAGCGATCTTTCAGGATAATGTCGCTGGCATATTCCCCGCCTGTCAAATTCGCTACGATGATGCAATCATGAGCATGCTCGTGCGGCAGCTCGTGCGAGGCTTTCACCTCGCCAGTCCTCCCGTTCAGGATGAGAAAACGCCCATCCATCACGCATAGTACTTCTAGCTGACCATCGCCGTCGATGTCAGCGATTTGTGCAGGGTAGTCGGACCCTGCGCTTCCAGCTCCCGAATCAGGCTTGCCTGTCTGCCACAGCAGATTGCCCTCCAGATCAAATGCCGTCAGGCACTGCACCTGATGGGGAATATATCGTACATCCTGCCGGTTGTCAGGATGTACCAACAGCATCTCCATACGACCATCACCGTTCAGGTCGCCTAGGAGCATTTTACAGCGCGGGCCAGCCGCACGAATGTCTACCTTGCCAAGCAAATAAGGCTCTTTGCTCACTTGTTCCACAGCCAATTCCTCCTATCATCTGTCTATTGGGGGAGCCAATCCGAGATAAGCTCAAGTGCAATAATCGTATTCAATGACCATTGTGCGGCCTCATTCGTATTCATCCAATCGACTTCTTGCAAAGTATCCACATGCGAGACGATGGAAGCTTCTTGCTGTAGATCAACCTTAGCGAATGCGCTTCCGAGCAAAATAGCCCAGCACTTCTCAGCTGTCTCATTGTCCCGCTTATAAAATGCCCCATACGCAGTGATTGCTGCACTGAGCACAGGATGCTCGAAATTTTTCGTGGATATCTGACCGTTGGTCAGCTTATCCTTCTGCTCCTGTGTTTGGTTGTAATACACGCCAAGCTCCGCCATCATGTCTTCCCATTCGGGGTCCTTCAACATGCCAGCAAGCTCGAACCACACCTGCGGTCCTCCCATACATATGGCCAAATGCCTGCCCCAGTTATCGTCTCCAAGTGGCGAGAGCACGCCTGTTTTCGGATCATATCCATAGGTAGGTCCCGAGATAAGCCCATAATTGGCATCCTTAATACAGTTAATACCTACCAAGATTTTGTCCCGATACGACGTATCTTCATAGCGTTCCCATCGTGTCATCCAATTCGAGCTGAAAGCTGCCCAATCCGGACCCACACGGATATGCGTTGGGTGCTCATCCTTCGGAAAATAAGCACGCATCGGATCCAAATTCACCGTGGTGAAATCCGAATCACGCACTTCATCCATGATATCCCCAATTCGCTCATCAGCGGTCAAATAATAGAAGTATCGATGTAAGCCCGCCATCCCAATGCGAGCCTCCTTGCAGCCGCAGCCCCAATGGACCACATTATGCCGAGAGCCGAGTCCCGCATATTCGCCGAAATGGTACAGGTCCACTTCACTTGTGTGCCGAGTCATCGCTTCTGCCATCCGGAAGATATCCACTCGTCCCGTGCGCAGGAACATCACCCATAGCCACATGTTGGGCGCAAGCTCTGTATTTTGCCAAGCACAGCCGCCTAAATCATAGTTCCATACATGCCGAACAGGATCATAACTATGCATGTAATCGCCGTAATCCCAGAATCCATACCACTTTCGTTGCTCAACTTCATCTTGATAAAAGGTTATAATACCGTCCAGCCGATTCTCCAGCTGCGCTTTCAGTGGATGACTGCGGTCAGGTAAACTCCAATAGCCAAAAGCCCCAGAAGCGTGATAATACCCCGGCTCGCAAATAAGAAGGGATGGATCTTGCGACTCTTCCTGCATGTGCTGAAGATTCTCCATATCCGGCGTCTCGCTCGTACACCACAGCATCAATTCACTCGTATTCGCAATCCCATAAGGTGTCGCACGCAACTCTTCGGCCCCTTCGTACGAAGATTCCACGTGTGTTTCCGTATCATAATGACGAAGGTCCATCGGTGTCCCGTCTGGAGACCACAACCAGATCGTAAATGCAGCCTCCGAAGCTGCTGTACCATGTACCTCAAAGCTTGATGGATGCTTCTCCCAGAAGTGTCGCAGTCCCACCGCTAAGCCGCCGCCTTCTCCGCCGACATAGCCCAAACCGCCAGCCCGCGCGCCGTCTGTCACCTTGACCCAGCTGCAGCCGGGTTTCGTCCGCTTCCAAATGCGGTAATGCTCAGATGAATCTTGTACGAGTTTGAAGCTGTCCCACGTTGCCGAATCATCCAACAACCTAAGGAAATACGCATCCTCTACGGGGTCAAATACCGTCAACTCACCTGCCGTTTGACGCTCAAATAACGCTTTATACTTGCCTTTTGTTCGACGGGTATGTAAGGTTTTGGGCGATTCGCTGAAATAGCCGCGATCCCCTGCCAAACGGATATGCCGATTGTATTGGGCTCCTCTCATCGGCACCGTGAAACGAATGCCTAAGCCTTTAATGAAATCCTCATGAGGATTTCCATCATATTGAAACGTGTGCACGAGTTTAATCGTTTCCTGCCCCGCATACACATACATACGCAGTGTAAAAGGCAGCCACTCTCGCGTTCCCGTCGTCGAGCGAAGTCTGCCGTCAAGTTTCACGACAGCCCGAATCGGTCCATCTTGTTCAACAACAGCGCGTAAGATACGACTCTCGAAAGTCTCTTCGCGACTTATCCGTACACCCGATGCCTCACTCCGTCCTTCTTTCAAACCGATCAACTCGCCACCACTGCATATCTCGTTGCCCTCACGAACGATGCTGCGAAGCCATTGTTTCCCTTGCTTACCTATCGTGCAAATCATGACGCCTGTGTCCAGCGAAATGACATCGTCGGTTTCCGTTACGAGCAAACGATGAACGGGATCCTGCCCGCTCCCTTTGCGAATGGCAAACCCTTCACCAGAACCAGGAAGGACTGTTGCCGCATGCGCGGACCATTTCACGCTGCCATCCGGCCAGTAAGCCGTCGGCCAGCTTTGGACGGGTACGGCGTCTTGGCCGTCATCGGTTTCCAACCGTAATGACTCATCGCGTCCAAGCTCTCCCTCACGCCATGGAATTCCCCACGTTATCCCAACAGGTTTTGATGCCTCTTTGTTTAACCAACGCAGCTTAATTGCCGAATTCGAAGCCAAGCGATCATCTCCTTTTCACATGTAGCCCTATTGTAGAAAACGGAGCACTTGCGAACAAGGGGACATTATTGCTAAGCAGCGATTCAGCGGATTGCACTTTTTTGGCGAACTCATACAATGTTGCTAGGATGTTCGACTAAGCTCACGATAACGCGTTGGCGTCATGCCCTCCAGCTTTTTGAAAATCCGATTGAAGTACGTATGTTGGTATCCGACCTGATCGGCGACATCGTTGATTCGCATTTCCGAATCTCTTAGCAATTCTTTAGCTTTGTCCATGCGTAGTTCCGTCAAGTAATCGATAAAGTTTTTGCCGGTCACTTGCTTAAAAGATCTGCTAAGGAAAAATGGATTCGTCCCCGTATGCTCCGCACAATTATCAAGCGAAATATCCTGTCTGTAATTATTTTGCAAATAAATCATCGCTTGTTCGATAATCCGTTTTACTTGTGCGTCCGAACGACCTGACATCTCCCTCATAAAGGGACTTAGCACTTTATCCTGAAACCATGCAAGAATTCTCGTAGACTCTCGAATCTGGGAAAGCTGTTCATATAAGTTCGCACCCTTGAAGAGGCGATTCGGATTAATCCCGGACACCATGATGGCGTGCTGAACATTGCCAAGCAAATGCAACATCCCTTGCTGAACCTCAATTTCTTTGGCACCTTTGCAGGTTAAAACCTCCAGGAAAGACACCAGCAGTTCACTTGCTTCCCCTTCTTTTCCTGTCCGTAAGGCTTGAATGAGCTCCCGCTCCTGTGTAAATGGATATTGCAACTCCATGTCTTCATCTCCTGCAAAATTGTCATGCTCCATATCGATAATCTGATTCACATTCTCGAAGTAACGATAGCTAACCGCTTGCTTCGCTCGTTCAAATGCGATTGGCACATCTGAAATCAGTGACACCGGTCGGCTGATCGCCAAGGTCATGCGCATTTTCAAAATACGGTTAATCGACTGCTTCAAATCATCACTAAAAGCTTGGGTGGCTTCCGTATAAGATTGATCCTCAGGCAGGATGAGAAGAATACCCGCTGTTAAATCGTGAAAGTTAAGGGTATGACGCTGTTCAAAATACTGAGCCGCCAGCTCATCAATCATATTCACGGCTGCAAAAGTAACAAGTCCCTCTTCACCTAGCCGGAAGTTCCCCTCCATGCTCGTCATCCCAATCAACTGGACATAGAGGACAACGAATTGCTTATGCTTCACGTCCCATTTAAAACGTTCCATCCGATGGCGCAAATCGTCCTCTGAATACGCATTCAAATATCCTTGCAACAGTTGGTGCAGAAAGCTGTCCTTGAGGTGGGGAAGCTGTTCTGTCAGCTTCGTGTTCAGCTCTAGACTCTCGTTATGCAAATTCATCCACTTCGACTCCAGCAATGTGAATTCATCCGCATGCTCATGGTGAGTCGCGCTTCCACCCAACATGGCAACAAGCCTTTTGACAGGCAAATAAATGCGACGTGAAGCCAGCCATGCAAGAATAGCCGCGAGCAGCAATACCGCAAGACTTACCGTGATAATCAACTTGGAAATAAAGACTACCGGCGATGTGATACTCGAAATCGGCGATGCGGATACATAGGTCCAATCTTCAGCAATTCTGGCCAAGCTACCGTACGATACCGTGTATGTAGATCCTTTCCAATCCATAAAAAAGGAACCTTTATTGCCTTTTAGTGAGTCAATTTTGTCACGAAGAGCGCTTACAAATGGAGATGACGACGTATTCCCGTTTGCTGAAACGAACAGTTCTCCTGCGTTCTGAATCAGAAATGTCTCCCCGCCATCATAAGGCGTCAGCGTATTGAGCATATTGGCCACCTTCTGACTATCAAAACGGAAAACTAAGACCCCGAACGGTTTCAAACTTCCACCGGGAACTTGATGAACGAGCGTTAAATCTTTGTTATCAGGACGATTCGCATCAAATGACCATTGCGTCCAGTAGGTCGTATTTTGACCTTGGATGAGAGGTTCATATCTAGCAGCTGTCGCTGCTGTACGATTATCGATCTTCATATATTCAGGGTTGAACAGAACAGAGCTTGTTCCACCCACATAAAGTTCTGCATGCTTCACCATCGCATTAGATCCCTGCATCGCGACCAGCGTTCTGGTAATATCCTGAGTCCGTTCGAAATTCCTTACAAAATCAAACCCATTTAAACTATAGTCAAATTTATTATCAAACGCCCAGTGGGATAGCAACAGCTCCAGATTGCCTAACTGGTCATCGATATTTTGCGACCTTTGTTCGATTTGTCGATAATGCAGTTGAAGCAGCTCACTTTCCACGCGCCCGCCTGCCATCCAATACACAAGGACTCCCATTAGTAGCCCAGGAATACCCGAGACGATGAAGATCGTAATCAGACTCTTTTTGTAAAAGCGACCTTGTCCACCGATCGTTTTGCTTAAACTTCTTGCCAGACCTCGTTTCAATGCTTGGAACATGCTCTCACCAACCGTTCGAAAGTTTAGTTTGGAGCGAAGACTTCAACTTAGAGCGTATACCGGATGGCAGTCGGATGGAAGTTAATTTCCAGAGGAAATACATGACTTTTCCGACTTTTTGTGTTTACAATGCAGTGATGAGGGAGATCAAGTTTCTCCACGCTTATGTGGTAAAAAAACAGCTCCCCAACTATCAGGGAGCTGCTGCCAATCGTTGCGGAACGATAGTCCGCTATTCATCACTTAAATCGAGAAATTTTTCATCAATGGCATAATAAATGAAATAACACCCATGCCCATCTTCATGAAGCTGCCGATGTTGCCAAATATGCCGCCTGCCCCACCTGTACTTCCAGCTGCCCCTTGACCAAGTCCGCCGAGCAAGCCCCCAAGTCCACCTGACGAACCTCCTCCTCCAAGCAAGCCACCGAGCCCCCCGCCACCTAACATCCCAAGCATGCTGCTTAATCCACCTAAACTGCCTAGACTAGAGATTTGTGCTTTGGATTTGCTTTTCTTGCGGGTTAGCTTTTTATCTGCCTTGAAGCCTTGAAGAATGACTTGATTGGCCTCAATGTCTTCCAAAATACCGTAGTAGACAGATCCATCTTTAAGCCCAATACAAACCGGTGTTCCTAAATGAGCTCTCGCTTGTGCAGCAATTGTGGATGAGGCTCTGGCAGCTGATTTGTGTAAGACATGACCGCGTTTATGTTTACTTTTGGACTGATATTGAGGTTTCATGCAGCTCACGCATCCTTTAAAAGTAGTTATTCTTGTCATCTTATGTTCAGCAGACAAGTTTGGACTAAGCTTTTAAGGACTTATTTAATAAAGACCAGCCTTACACACTATTCCTGTGGTAGACTGGTCTTTGTTTATTTTTCACAAATGCTATTTACTTCTTCGCAGCAACATACAAGTCGTTCATTTCTTTCACCAAATCATCTCCGCCTGATTTCTTCCAAGTTTCAAAAGCAGCCTTCAGAGCCGCTTCGTCACTTTGGCCGACAATAAATTTAATACGCGCATCGTTAATGATGTTATCCAGCTGTTGACCTTTTTGCGAGTACACTGTGGAGATGAATGGCTCAACTGGATTGGCCACGATGTTCGCTTCTGCTTCTTTTTGAATCTTCGTCGTTTGCAAGCGAAGCGGTGTTTGCTTCACTTTCAAGCCGCGATCTTCCGGTATAAATGGCAGCATTTGGTTCAAACCTTCGACTTCGGACTCGAGAAGAGCTGTATCCTTACTCACCACAAGCGCGTCGCCATCCTTCGTATAATGCTTGCCTTCGATACCATAGCCAGCTAACGTTTGAAGATCCGGCTCATTCATTTGATCTAAGAATTTCAGCACGCGTTTCAGTTCATCTTCCGTCTTCACGGTGGATTTCGAAACAGCTAGAATACCAGCAAATCCGGAAGTAGGCAGTGCTTTCAAGCCATTTTTGCCTGTGACGCCAATCATATTATCTACATAATGAATGTTAGGATTATCTTTGCCATCCTTGGCAAGCGCAGCATGAATTTTATCATCCATACGAGCGGCATTATCGGTTACGTCTACGATGACCCCCGCTTGATTGTTGGCAATTGGATCGTTCCATTTCGCTGAATCAAACACAGCAAAATCCTGATTTATTAACTTCTCATCATATAGTTTCTTCATAAATTTAAGAGCTTCCAGATATTCGGCGGTTTGATGTTCAGGTACGAGCTTCCCGTCTACAACGCCCCATTTGTTCGGTGCACCAAACCAGAGCTTCATAATATCAAAGCCGCTTGCCCATTGCCCTGTCCATTTGACCAATACCATGCCGTATGTGTCGTCTTTGCCATTTTTGTCAGGATCTTTTTCTTTAAACGCCTTGAGCATATTGTAGAAATCATCAATGGTTTTTGGAGGTTGCATACCAACAGCTTCCAACCAATCTTTGCGATAGTTGATCCCATTCCGACCCAAAGCACGCCCACGGTAAATACCGTAGTTTTTGCCATCAACCGACGAATTGTTCATAATGACTTGGTTCGCTTTGCTGAGGTTCGGGTAGTCTTTTAAATATTTCCCAATTTCCCAGAACGCCCCCGATTTTGCCGCATTCACGAAACTCGGGTTCTTCACATCACCAACATAGATGATCTGTGGCAGCTTGCCTGAAGCCAATGTAATATTAAATTTATCTGTGTAGGAAGCGTTCGGGACCCATTCCAGATGAATATTGGTGTTCGTTTTCTTCTCAATTTCTGTTGTAACAGGACCATCATCTTTCGGGAAATTCGTTTTGAAGATCGGAAGCATGATGCTTAGATCCAGCGGGGCTAGATTCTCTGGCGCTTTGGTCTGTGTAGCTGCTTGTGTGGTTGAGGCGGATGCTGCAGGTGTAGCTGTTCCCTCTTTGTCACTGCTGCAACCAACGATTGTTGTCATGACAGCTGTTCCTACAGTTGCTACGGAAACCCATTTCTTCGCATTTTTCTTCATCTAAACATGCCTCCTCTAAGTTATGGACTTGCCTCTATCGTAATCCGTTACCCCTTGACCGAGCCGATCAAGACCCCTTTGGCAAAATGTTTTTGCAGGAACGGATAGACAAGTAAAATTGGAATGGTGCCTACGACAATAACAGCCATCTTGATGGATTGCTCAGGTGGTTTAACGAAATTCGGATCCATGGCATTGATATCCCCAGCTGCCGCCTGAGATAGCAAGACAATCTGTCTGAGCATGACTTGCAGCGGCCATTTGGAGGGATCGTTGATGTACAGTAAAGCTGAAAAGAAGTTGTTCCAATGACCTACGGCATAAAATAAAGTGAAAGTGGCCAATACGGGCATTGATAGTGGCAGCACGATCCGCCACAGAAGACCAATTTCAGTACAGCCATCAATCTTCGCGGCTTCCTCCAATTCGGGAGGGATCTCTTGGAAGAAATTTTTAACAATAATCAAGTTAAAAGCGCTAATCGCGCCAGGAATCATTAAAGCCCAGTAGGTGTCCAACATGTGCAGCTGACGTACAACCAAGAAGGTTGGAATTAATCCACCGCCAAACAGCATGGAGAAAATAATTAGATTCAGCACCGTATTTCGTCCCATTAACCCCCGCTTCGATAAGGCATACGCCATCGTAACAGTGAAGAACAAGTTCACAAAAGTACCAAGAACCATTACGTACAGCGATACCCCAATACTTTTCAAAATCGTATCCGTTGAAAAAATAAAGCGATAAGCTGCTAAAGTAAACGTCTCTGGAATGAGGAACACGGAACGCTTCGTCAGTTCTGCATCCGAAGCGAACGATCCTGCTATGACATATAGAAATGGTAGAATGGCAACGATGCCTATAACGCCAAGTACAACATAATTCGTTACATCGAAGACGGTTCCGGGAACGCTCTTATATTGCTTTGCCAAAACCCCTCTCCTCCTTTACCCATATTATTCGTATTAATAAATGCCGGATTGTCCGAACCTCTTCGCTGTCCAGTTCGCACCGAGTACCAAGATAACGCCAATAACCGCTTTAAACAATCCAACAGCTGTACTGTAACTAAATGCTCCTTGCGTTATCCCCATCATATAGACGTAGGTATCAAATACTTCAGCTACTTCCCTGTTCAATGGGTTCAGCATGAGGAAAATTTGTTCAAATCCGTTGTCCAACACATCCCCCATCCGCAAAATGAGCAGAATGACGATCGTACTGCGAATCGACGGTAATGTAATGTGCCACAGCTGTCTCCAGCGGTTAGCGCCATCCACGATGGATGCTTCGTATTGTTCCACATCGACTCCAGCAAGCGCTGCAAGGAAAATAATCGTGCCAAACCCGCATTCCTTCCACATTGTTTGTATAATAATCATCGGTCGGAACCATTCAGGACTAGCTAAGAAGTCAATTTTATGCCCCATATATTTCTGCAAAAGTTCATTAACTAACCCGCCCTGTGTCGTAAGAAAAACATAAGTTAAGCTGGCCACAATGACTAAAGATATGAAATGCGGTACATAAATTAATGTCTGAATGGTTCGTTTATACATATTGACTTTGACTTCATTTAATAGAAGTGCAAGTACAATCGGTGCCGGGAAGTAAAACACCAAATTATATAACGAAAGCAACAACGTATTGCGGAGGAGCATAACAAACTCTGGATTTTGAAAAAACACACGGAAATGCTCCAAACCAACCCAGTCACTTTTCCAAAAGCCTAGAAAAGGCTGATAATTCTTAAAGGCAAGCAGCACACCCCACATGGGCACATATTTAAAAATAATGAAATACAATAAGCCTGGTGTTAGCAATGCGTAGATCCATTTATCCTTGCGCAACCTTGCCCAGACCTGTGATCTGCGAAGCCCTTTCGCCTCGCTCACCTGAACCATCTTTCTGTTGCTAGGAGCAGCTGCCTGCTTCATCCTTTTCACCTCCATGTCATGATCGCCTTGTGAGCGTTTGTAGCCCTATTATGCATCTCCTGTGATTTACCGCCTATCAGACATTCTTGTAAGCCCTTCCAAATGGTTGAATTCGTGTTGTATCAAGAAAGTGCAAACCCGTCAAAACAGTTAAAACTTCCTAATTTACCCAGCAAGAATGTGTTATTGCCCCTGAGTAAAATAGCACTTATAGTAGAAACTAACTTTCTGATGAAAAGGATGGATGATGGTAATGGGTAAAAAGCTATATCATGGTGCGGCCTGGTATCCTGAGCTTTGGGATCAATCGGTCATTGAACAAGATATCGTTCTTATGAAGCAAGCAGGTATGAATGTCGTGCGAATCGGCGAATTCGCCTGGTCTAATATGGAGCCAACGGAGGGGAATATTGACCTTGGATTTTTTGTGCAAATGGTTAACCTCCTCCATCAAAATGGGATAGATACTGTGATGTGCACACCGACTCCGACACCGCCAATTTGGTTCACGCACGGTCATCCGGAACGGATGTATGTGAATGAGCAGCTGCAAGTTATGGGACATGGGTCGCGTCAGCATGCTTGTACGAATCATCCTTATTTCCGTGAAAAGGCCGCTATTATCACCGAGCATATTGCAAGGGCTATTGGACGCTTGCCAGGTCTGATCGGTTGGCAGATCGATAATGAATTTAAAGCGCATGTATCCGAATGTATGTGTGGAACCTGTCTTGTACAATGGCATGAATGGCTTGAAGCGCGTTATGAAACCGTTGAGAAGTTGAATGAAGCGTGGGGCACGCAAATTTGGAGCGAATACTATCATAGCTTCGAGCAAGTACCACAACCTGGTCCTGTGCCATTCCTGCATAACTCTTCTCTCAGTACGATGTACCAACTATTTTCGATGGAGAAGATTGCGGAGTTCTCCGATGAACAAGCGGCGATGATCCGCCAATTCTCGGATGCCCCGATCACGCATAATAGCAGCGTCGCTTTCAGCGTAGATAATGAGCGTTTATTCCGCGAATTGGATTTTGCGTCATTCGATACGTATGCAACCTACGATCATCCAGCGAACTACTTATTAAATAACGACTTGTGGCGGAACTTTAAGCGCGGTCGAGATTACTGGATCATGGAAACGAGTCCCTCCCATGCTGCCTCCCTTGCAAGCTACGCAAAGCCGCATCCTAACGGCTATCTCAAAGCGGAAGCTGTTGCTGCTTATGCGCTTGGAGCAGAAGCCTTCTGTTATTGGCTCTGGAGACAGCAGCGAGCAGGCTGCGAGCAGCCACACGGCTCTGTTATCAGCACTTGGGGCAAACCTACGGTTGGCTTCCCTAACGTATTAGAAGTCGAGCAGGCTAGAAAAGAAATTGAAGCCACAATCGTAGAGACTCTCCCTACTCAAGCTGAAGTTGCGATGACTTATTCGGATCGCTCCAAAGCGTTTCTGAAAACCGAACCGCATCAAAAACTGAATCATCGCGGACTTGTAACCAGTTTCTACGAGCGGATACTCCATCTTGGACTTCACAGGGATATCGTGCCCGAAGGTGCCGAGCTGACCGGGTACAAGCTGCTGTTTACGCCATTCGTCCCTTATATCTCATCGGATCTGATGAAGCGTGCTTCTGCATTCGTTGCGGAAGGCGGTGTATGGGTAGTTGGCCCTCTCTCCGGCGGACGCACCGAAGAACACACGATGCACACAAATGCTGCGCTCGGTGAATTGGAGCACCTAGCCGGTGTGGAAACAATCTACACGTTCCCTATGGACGGCAGCGGATCCATCGGCAGCGCCTTTGGTGTCGCTGCCCCGCTATCGCTTTGGAGCTCCGTCTTTGAACCGAAGGAAGCTGTCGCCGTTGGAACCATCGAATCAGGGCTGACACCGGGGCTATCCTTCATTACCGAGCGCGCCTATGGCAAAGGCAAGATCGTCATGCTTGGCTCTATGCCGACCGGCGAGGAAGGTGAGCAATTGTTGAACAAGCTCATCCTGCGGTATGCGGATGATGCTGGCGTAACACTACGTACCGATGTAACAGCAGGTACGATTGTTGCTCCGCGACATGGCGATGGTCGCGAAGTCTGGGTCGTGGTTAACATGGACGGTGCAGGCGGCAGCGTGACTCTCCCACGTGATGGCGTCGACCCGATCACGGGAACTGTCTACCGCAAGGGGCAGCTAACACTTGGCCGGTATGAACACAAACTAATTCAATTCACAGCTAGGTAACAATGACACTCAGAGGTTATGTTTATGCAAATTTGATGGGTCCATGGGTATAAGCACTGACAAGCAGCGAGCACCTCACATACGCTGTCTAAAAGAGGTGTACTCCCTATGCCCACGTATAAAAGCAGTTCAATCAAGAGCAAATGGCGTAAAACCAAATGGTTGCTTCAACAACCTCAATTACGTCACTATGTCCCTCGAACGTTGCTTTTTACGAAAAATAATTTGAATAGGATGCTGGATGATTATAAAACAGTCTTTTTCAAACCTACAGATGGTTCCGGCGGTTCCAATATTATCCGTATCAAACGGAAGACAACAGGCTTCCAAACCCAATTGAATCGCACAAAAAACTTCTATACCACGCTGAATAAATTGCATAGCAAATTGTCCAAACATGCGGGTAAGCGTTCCTATTTACTCCAGAAAGGGATTAAGCTCGCCCATACGAAAGGCCGACCTTTCGATATTCGCGTCATGGTACAGAAAACGAATCAAGGTGAATGGGTCAGCACGGGCCTCTTCGCCAAAATCGGCAGACAAGGAAAAGTAGCTACGAATTATAATCAAGGCGGATCTATCGGCTATTTCAAACCCACTATGCTCGGAGCAGGCTATTCCACACCTGATACTCAAGAACGGGAAGCACAATTGAAGCAGCTAGGCGTGGCGGTCGGGAATACTTTTGATGATCATAATCGAGGATTCCGAGAACTGGGTCTCGATGTCGCGATTGATTCCAAAGGAAGACCGTGGATTCTAGAAGTGAATACGCGACCTCAGTTCTATCCACTGAAGAACATGTCTAATCGTAAGTTGTATCGGCGCATGGTGGATATCGGCAAGCAGTATGGACGAACCAAATAATGTGAGGACATACGCGAAAATAAAGCGGTATCCATGGACTGAAAATAGGTCCTGGATACCGCTTTTTATCTGACGCATCACACCCAAAGCAAATTCCCACTTTCCATTTTCATCCTCCTGTTTCGTGATAAAATTGAATTAAGAAATCCGTGCAAACTTCCCTTTTCATTTCAATTATTGTAGGAAGATCATATATTTTTCGTTTTTTTCAATAAATGATAGAAGTCATATGTCCTTTGGCATCAACATTGTAGTGGGAGAATGAAAGGATGGCAGGTCATTGGAAAAGGTTAGATTAGATGAGCAACAGGAGCTCGTGCAACGCGCGCGTTCTGGTGATCGAGAGGCATTCGGTGAATTAGTACGTTATCATCGGAGTAAAGCTCTTGGATGGGCGAATACAATCGCGCAAGACAGTTCAATTGCCGAAGACATTGTGCAGGAGGCACTAATTAGAGCTTTCCTACACATGGGTACCTTGATGAATCCGGAGCGTTTTATTCCTTGGCTGCAACGTATCGTTCGCAACCAGGCATATATGAAAATGCGACGCGGTGGACCTTATGGCAAGGAACGACCTTTCTCTGATTTCAGGCAAGTCTATCCCGTTCTGCTACGGAAGAAGCTCAGTTTCGTGATAATCCAGTAATTGAATCTCATGCTAAAAAAAGTGTCGGCCCATGCGTAGTTGCATGGGCCTCTCAAAATTTATCGATGTTGTTCATATCTATTCAATCGAGTTAGTTTACGTAGTAGGGTAATCTCTTCTTCTGTTAAAGGCGGTCCCTCTGCTGCGTCGATATTGTCCAACAATTGATGCATGGAGCTGGCTCCTGGGATGGTCACAGCGACCGTTGGATGCGATAACGCATAGCGAATTGCAAGCTGGCTTAGATTGCGATCACTTGAATCGGCTAGCTCCTGCAATTGGGGATGAAGGGTGAAAAGTGATTCTGCTGTGTAATCAAGATATCCTTTCTGAAGCCGCCCCTGTCCTCCGCTCGACAGAATTCCTTTCGCCACTGGGCCCCGAGCTATCATACTGACCGAATGCTCGGCAAGCCAAGGCAACACGGCTTCCTCCGGCCGTCGATCCAATAAGCTATATTGACTCATTACGCTAACAATCGACGAGCGGTTTGTATATTCACGAATGACATTAGGACGAATCGAGGAAATACCATAATAGCGAATGATCCCCTCACGCTTCAATTGTTCAAAGGCTTCGATCGTCTCATCGATCTGGTCCTCCAGCGTACCCCCGTGCAATTGATATAGATCAATGTAATCCGTACGAAGCCTTTTCAAACTATCTTTGACCGCGGAGAGTATGTATGCTTTGGACGCATCCCAAGCCCAGCCATCTTGGCCGGGAATTCGTCGATTACCCACTTTCGTGGCTAAAACAAGTTCCTCACGGCGGCGATCACGTATCGCTTGTCCTACGATTTCTTCATTGAGACCTTCTTCGTATAAATCTGCCGTATCTATGAAATTTACCCCTCGATCCAATGCTGTATGAATCATCTCGATTGCTAGCCGTTGATTTGTGCCTAACGACATGCAGCCTAAGCCAATCTCGCCTACCATGAGCTCCGAAGTGCCTAATCGATTTCGTTTCATTGGTATGTTTCCCTCCGATATTATGTTCTATAATAAAGTCTTGATAGCAGTGGCGATGCAGTTGGTCAGAAATTAATCCGTAATGAAAAAAACACAAAAGCCTCCAGCTATTTCGAACAATTACGGTATGAGCCGTAAAATCCAAAATGAACTGGAGGTTTAACGTCAACTATTCACTGCTTAGCAGCCGTTCCCAAAGCTATTCTTCTTCGATTGCAAAACCTCAGCCAGGAAAGTCAAGGTTAACCCTTGTCCCCAACCTTGAATGCGTTTGTCTGGCACGCCTTTGTAGCCTTCTGCATTTTTCATGACAGCCGTCCCCGCGGAAACACCAGTTACTGTGCCTTCCTCGGTAATTCGCACTAAAATACCGTCGATCGACTTCTGTGTATATTTATTATACAGTCTGCCTCGCGTAAGTAAAGCAGTGGCAATACCGGCTGATCCGGAAGTTTCCAGCGGAGCTGTTGGGTCATCAAGAATAGTGTGCCACAGACCTGACTCATCTTGCAATCGAACAAGTGCGCTTAGTTGATCACGCAATGAACCATCAATAATCATGAACGAAGGATGCGTAACTTCTACGAGATGAAGTGCGCGCGCCATCGTGAGAGCAGCCCAGGAGTTCCCGCGTGCCCAGAACATAGCGGACATATTATTTTGAGCGATATTGTCCCATCCATGGTAATATAGGTTGGTTTTCGCATCTTGCAGGACGTTCTCATGTCCATGATATTGCTTCAAGCCGAGCTCGAAATAGTCATCATTATTCAGCAAAGTTCCAACACGAAGTAGGAAGTAACCAGCCATAAACATCGTATCTACCCAAGCTTGTTCTGGAAAGTTATACGTTTCGGAATTAACCGTATGTTGGAGAATGTCGTCCCCAAACCGCTCCGCTTGTGTCGCTAGGAATTCCGCCATTTCCTTCACAGTGTCTAGATATTTCTCTTCTTTTGTCATGTCATATAGGGTAAGAAGGGAATGCCCGATGGACACCGCGTTGACCGAAAGCTTCGGCAAGCCATCCTCCATATTTTCATCCACCCAAGCCTTAAGCCTAGTTAGATACGATTCATTCCCTGTTGCCGCATAGGCTTCACAAACCCCATAAAATGCGACACCTCCTGGCCAATCCCATCCGAAGTCCATTCGAAACGTGCGATCTACCACACGATCGATGGCTGAAATGATATCATTTTCCTCAAATACTAATTTCGGCATGTCTATAAGTTCTCCTCTCATCCTCTATCCTTTCAAGCCGCTTGTGCTAATTCCTTCAACAATGTACCGTTGGAAAATGAAGAACACGACAACAATCGGTACCAGTGATGCGGATGCCATTGCGAACATGCCCCCCCAGTTATTCACTGACTCTCCATCTAAGAAAAGTTTCAAGGCCAGTGACACAGGGTACATGCTCGGCTTATTTAAGTAAAGCAGCGGGTTTATGAAATCTTCCCAGCGCCAGTAGAAGGAGAAGATCGTTGATGTAATGAGCGCCGGAACGATAAGTGGAACTAAAATCCGGAAAAAGATGCTGTATTTGCTGCAACCGTCCATTTTAGCCGCTTCATCAAGCTCAATGGGAATTGTCCGAATGAACTGCATAATCAGGAAGATAAAGAATGGAATGGCAAAGAACTGCGGCATGATGATCGGCTTAAAGGATCCAATCCATTCTAACTTCGCAAACAATACGTATTGCGGAATAATTGTAACATCGTGGGGCAGCATCATAGTAAGCATCATACAACCGAACCAGAAGTTTCTTCCGAAAAATGGGATACGGCCAAACGCATAAGCAACGAGGGCTGAACTGACCACCGCGCCGATCGTAGACAGGATCACGATATAGAACGAGTTCATGAAAAAGCGACCGAACGAATTACCTGCAAAGCCTCTCCAGCCTGTTTGAAAGTTCTCCCAAGCAATCTTGCTCGGAATCAAGCTGTATGCGGTTGAGAAAATTTCACTGTTTGGCTTCAGCGAGCTAGCAAGCAACCAAATGATAGGGTACATCATCACAAGCGAGCATAGGACTAAAAGGAGATGATAGCCAAAGCGTTTGTAGTTATTCGAATGTGCCATGTTATTTCTCTCCTTTGTTTTCGTAGTAAACCCAGTATTTCGAAGTTTGGAAAATAACGAGTGCAATGATACCGACAAGGATGAGCATGACCCACGCCATTGCGGAAGCATAACCCATTTCGTAGAATTGGAATGCTCGGCGATACAAATACAAAGAATAAAGTAATGTATTGTCTAGCGGTCCACCTTCGCCGCGTGAGATGATATAGGCTGGCGTAAAGGTCATGAACGCAGAGATGGTTTGCATAATCAGGTTAAACAGGATAATTGGGCTAAGCAACGGAAGTGTAATCTTGAAGAACTGGCGAATTTTATTCGCGCCGTCTACACTCGCCGCTTCATAATAAGAAGCTGGAATGTTTTTGAGACCGGCAAGGAAGATGAGCATGGAAGAACCGAACTGCCAGACGGACAAAGCAATCAGTGTCCATAGCGCCGTCGACGGGTTCCCAATCCAGGATGTATCTGTGTGAATCCCGATAACACCCAGTGCGGAATTGACCAAGCCTTTATCTCCGAACACTTGCGTCCACATGATGGAAACCGCCACGCTGCCTCCGATTAAGGAAGGCAAGTAAAACGAGGAGCGGTATACGCCAATACCTGAGACAGCTTTATTGAGCAGTACCGCTACCATCA
The DNA here is from genome assembly GCF_927798215.1 of Paenibacillus allorhizoplanae. NCBI lineage: Bacteria > Bacillati > Bacillota > Bacilli > Caryophanales > Paenibacillaceae > Paenibacillus > Paenibacillus allorhizoplanae. Next base: position 57,993 of record NZ_CAKMMW010000019.1, on the reverse strand, counting down.
AAGCGAATGCAAGTCGAAGTGGTACACTAGCGAACACGTACGTAAAAGTTACACTGACGGATTTCCAATACTTATCGTCCGCGGTAAACATTTTTTCATAGTTGTCAAAACCGATAAAATTCGGTGCATCAAACAAATTGTAATCCGTAAACGAATAAAAAAGTGATGAAATGATCGGATACAATGTGAAGATGAGAAACCCCAGAATGAAAGGGGAAGCAAATATATACCCCACCAGGTTATCGTTATAACGCAGCTTGTTCATTAGTGATCAACCCCTAACCTAGATTTATGAAGCGGAAGCCTCGCTTCCTCTCTTCTCTACCTTTATTATAAAAGAGTTGATTCGCTCCCAGAAGGCAAAAAACCGTTCTGTTTGTATAAATAACAGAGTGATAATAGCGGTTACATGGATCTATGAAAAACATCACTAATCCTTCCAATCGCGCCTAAACGATGGAAAAAGCCTCCGCACGATAAACATGCGGAGGCTTTCGGACCAAGCTTATTTTTTGTTTTTCGCTAAGATTGCGTTCGCGTCCTTACGGAATTTCGCTGCGCCTTCTTCAACTGTTAACTTTTTGTACATGATTTGTTCAGCTGTATCTTTAAGCAGCTTTTCCACTTCAACGGAGCCAATTGGGCTTGGCGGATCCATTGGAGAAGCGTTTTTCTCTGCCCAAGCTACGTACTCAAATACTTTCTTTTGTTCAGGTGTCAATAGTGGCATCAAAGCTTCTTTTACTTTGGAGGAAACGGGTACACCGCGCTCGCCCATAATGATTTTGTTCGCATCGATATCATTGATCAAGAAGTCAACGAATTTGGCTGCTTCTTCTTTGTTCTTAGAGCTTTTGGACACAGACCAGAACATACTTGGTTTCAAAAATAATGCTTTGTTTTGACCCCAGCTTGGCGTTTTCATGATATCCAGCGAACGCTTCGCAGCTGTATTGAAGCCAATGAACTGGTTAGACCAAGCGAATGTTGCAGCCGCATTGCCTAGCACCATTTCATCGTCTTCCGCCGTTCCTTTTTTCTGTGCTAACTTATCCAGCGGCAGCAAGTAACCGGAATCATACCATTTTTTGTACATCGTGTAGTAGTCAACAAAGGCTTTATCATCGGCATATCCGAGACTAGCGCCATCAGCCGCGTATAGCTTTTGACCAACACTTCTCAGATAGAACGGGAAGTATACGTCATGACGAAGGTCACCAGCGAGCAACTTGCCTTTGGCTTTCAATGTCGCGCCGATGGCATCCAAGTCACCAAATGTAAAATCTTCCTTAATCGTAATCCCATTGTCTTTCAACATTTGCGGATCGAACGTACCGCCTAGGGCATTGGATCCTGCGTTCATAGCAACCAGTTTACCGTCAATTTTACCACCGGAAATACTGTTTTCTGCAATGTCTTTCACATTCAGCACACCGCTTGTTGTAAAAGGTGTCAAATCTTCCAATTGCCCTCTAGTGCCATATTGTGTAAGGTAGGAAACGTCCATTTGAAAGACATCTGGCAATCCGTTAGCTGCAGCTTGTGGTGCAAGCTTCTTCCAATAGTCGTCGAATGCGGCATACTCCGATTCGATTTTCACATTCGGATGCTTCTGCTGATACAATTCAATTACTTTCAATGTATAGTCATGGCGTGCTTGTCCGCCCCACCAAGAAACGCGCAAAGTAACTGGATCTGCTTTGGCACCCGTCGTTGGTGCTGAACTTGCTGCTGGGCTTGTGCCTGTGCTCGGTGTACTTGTTGATCCGCTAGAACCACTTGTACCGCAACCTGCAAGTAGTAGCGCGGCTGAGATTACTGTAAACATGACTTTTTTCATCTGTCATTTCCTCCCCAAAGTTGTAATCGTTTTCTTTCTACTCGTATTATGCCGCTGGAAGGAGCAAACGTTAATCCAAAATACAGACCTATTTGTTTAAAATGCAGAGGTGTCTGTCGATTTCATGTATTCCGATGGGGTTGAACCTCGATATTTTTTGAATACTTGACTAAAGTATTGTGGATTGTCTCCGAAACCAAGTCGTTCAGCGAGTTCGAAAATTTTGATATCCGCATCCTCAGCGATTAACTCGGTAGCGCGATTTATTCTAGCTTTCATGACATAATTAGAAAATTTCTCGCCAGTTTCCTTCTTGAATAGTTTCCCGAGATAGTCTGCATTCATATACAGCATTTCATGCGCTACCCAATTCAAGCTGAGCTCGGAGTTCCCAAGCTGAGAAGTGATTACATCAATAACCTTTTGAACAATTGCACTATGCTTCACTTTGTTAAGTCCATAGAATCGTTCCGTCATGGTAATAACAACATTCTCCATAAACGTTTGAATCGATTGCAGTGTGTTCATTTCAACAATCAAGGGAATTTGGGTGAAATAATGATTCATTTCTTCGGGTGCGCACTGTCGAACTAGTGATACAAATTGCTGAATGACATATGATTTTGTTACATCAATATCAAGCTGAGCTTCTTTCAAGCCCCCAATAAAAGCACGTAAAGCGGCTTCCGCTTCCTCACGATGACCAGATCTCACCGACATATTGAGACGTTCCTCATCCCAACCCAGCTCCTTCGGCGAAGCTTCTTGGGAACCTTCGGTATCCTTACGGGTAATGAGACTGCCCTCTCCCAAATAAAAGCGATAATTCAACAAATGAAGGCATTGCCTATACAGCGTTCTAGCTAGTGTTATGTGACTAGGTTCACTAAGTGCGATCGTGACATCCCTTTTATAATAACTTTGAAAAGTATCTCGAATATGATAGATCCGCTCATGGAGCTGATCGATGTGATCTGATTCTTCCAATAAAATTAAGACATGATTCCCAATGGTCGTGCTAAGGAGAGGACTAACTAGGATTTCCTGAGCAATATTCTTGATGGCGAATAGTAGTTCAAACTCGAATCCCTCTTCCAACTGAAACAAGAGAAGTCGAATTTGGTAATCAAAGTCAAGCTTAAATAAGCTTCGAAAATAGTCCCAATCCACTTTGCCATACGTCTTATTCGTCACAAACTCCTTGAGGAATTGTTCTTTCACATGCGGCATCACTTTCTCAAGCTCAGCCTTCATATTCCGAACGAACGACTCTTTACTTGTCTCCTGTTCTAGCTCTGCCACGATTTCCTTCAGCGCTTCCCCGATCTTCCCTTCATTCGTTGGCTTGAGTAAATAATGCTTAACGCCATACTGCATCGCTCTGCTCGCATAGTCAAATTCACCAAAACCTGATAGCAGCACGAAGCGAATATGCGGATACGCCTCATGCACACGCGCCACCAGCTCAAGCCCATCCATCCCAGGCATACGAATATCACTTATGATAATATCAGGCGCCTGTCTCTGTATAATTTCAAAAGCTTCTACACCATTACGCGCAGTCCCCATAAGTTCCGTTTGTAAGGAAGACCAATCCACCATACGTGAGATGCCATCCAGGATAATACGCTCATCATCAACTAACAATACGTTATACATTCCTTATTCCTCCTGTCCTTTAGGTAAACTTAAAATGATAGAAGCCCCCTGTTTGGCTGACTCATCCACTCGAATTCCGTACGCTTCGCCAAAAGCAAGCTTAATCCGATCATCAATATTCAGGAGTCCGATACCTTTCCCCTTCGTCGTCACTTCACCACTACGCAGTCTTTCAATAAGTCCATTGGGAATTCCTGGTCCCGTATCATCAACAGCAAGGAAGATGCCTTCTTCTGTACTCCAGCCTCGAATTGTAATCTCACAAGGCTCAATGATTGACTCTAGCGCATAATGAATGGCATTCTCCATCAGCGGCTGGAGGGTCAGCTTGGGAATAGCCCGACTCATTAATTCTTCAGGCACATCCAACCTAAACACCAATCGTTCTTCGAATCGGATTTTCTGAATTGTCACATAGCTGCGAACAATATCAATTTCCTCACCGAGTGTAATGATGGGTTCCTTCAAATCGACAGAGTGGCGAAGCAAATAAGCCAGCGCTTCCACCATCTCGGAGATTTTGGATTGTCGATTTACTTTGGCCATCCAATTAATCGATTCTAACGTGTTGTAAAGAAAATGCGGGTTTATTTGGGACTGCAGTGCTTTAAATTCCGTTTCTTTAATCAGAAGTCGATTCGCATAATTCTCCTGAATTAACGTATTGATCCGTTCAATCATGAATCGGAAGCTTCGCTGTAAGAGCCCAATTTCATTCATGGCTACCTGCCCGCCTGGCGGAAATAAATTCGCCTCTTCGAAGTTCCCTTTCTCCGCCAGCTTCATCCGCACCATCAGTTCGTCGATCGGCCTAGTTAAACTGTACGAGAATCGTATGCCTAACAAGATCACGACTACGAATATCGCAATAAAGACGAAAACAACCATTTCCTTGATGAAGATGATGCGGTCAAAGATTTGATTAAATGGCGTGATGTTCAAGTAAGTCCAACTTGTATTCAGTGACTGGATTTGGGCAATGAAATATTCTTCGCCGTTAATCTTCTGAATTTCATAACCTTTACTTGCATTCACAGGCTTCGTAATTCGACCCAAATCGAAGGAAGGTTCACTAGGAAAGATCACATGCTCATCGGAAACAATCATAACATCGCCATCTTCAGGCGCGATATCGCGTACAAGCTTCTCAATATTGATTCGAATGACAAGCGTCCCTAAATAGTCCAAATCAAAGTTCGTTTTGTGAAAGGAGCGAATTTCCCGCGTTGCAATCAAGGCAGAATCATTGCTGTCCGGGTATATCCAACGATTTTCCCCATTACCTTCCGCAGCCACATTCAAGATGTGCCTTTTCCGTTCAGCGTCCATTCTTAGAATGTTGCCGCCTTCATGCCCATTTCCTTTGGCATCCATAATTTGAATGGAAAATAAATAGGGTTCCTCTCCGGAATAGCTGATAAGTCGATCTACCAAGTATTGACTAATGATGAGTCGATCATAATCGGAAGGATTTTTTTTGAGTGAAGTCAACCATTCTTGAACTTGCTCTTCTGCCAGAATCCGATAAGAGAGCTGCTGCAATCGCTTAAGCTCCGTTTCGATCGCGGTAGACGATAAATTGAGCACGCGTGAAGATTTATCATAAATTTGCCCATCGTAGATCGAAAACACATATTGCTGGATCAAAATTGTAAATGCCAAAGATACCGCAATAATCATCGTTATCAAAATCGACAACTTATTTTTGATCTTCATATGCCGATACATATCAAGGACTGAACGTAATCCCATAATTGGCCGACTCCCTATTTCGTTTTATCATCGATTATGGCATTCTGAAAGATAATGGTCAACGTTCAACTGTCAAAAATCCATAGTGAAATAGACCGCATCCCTCGGATACCAAGGAAACACGGTCTTATTATTAATTGTGGAGGCCTTACCCCCGATAACTGCGTGGTGAGACCCCCATATACGTCGTAAATGCCCGTGTGAAGGCATATAATTCGGAATACCCCAACGAATAGGCGATTTCTGTTACCGATAACGACGTGGTTTTGAGCAGTTCGGCGCCCTTCTCCAAACGCTTGGTGGCTAAGTAACGCTGTGGTGAAGTGCCATACTTCTTCAGGAATGCAGCATACACATGCGACCGATGGTAGCCAAAATGGTGGGCGGCATCCTCAACACGAATATGCTCCGTATAGTGCAAATCGAAGAAATCCTTCACTTGAGCGAGCCAGTTCTCTTTCTCTTTGGAGGCGGAACGGTTTGCTTGCAGGTTCATTTTATAAAAAAGATCACTGAGTGCCCGCTGTTCGAGAAACATATTTTTCTTCGTCCCCGAAATGGCCCCTATCACGCTTCGCAGTGCTTCTCCAACTTCGTTATTCACGATTCCATGTAACCAATATTTATGTGGCGTTAGGCCAAACTCCGCTGTTAATAACGGCAATTGATTGCCTTCCATAGCTAGCCAAATCATTCTCAATGGCGGAGTACTGTCTTCCGTTTGCATCGTTTCGTATACATAAGGCCGTCCGGGAAATAAGCAAAATAAATCCCCTTCGCTTAATTCAACGGTATGGTCAAGTGAAGTCACCCTTACCTTGCCTTGTACAATCCAATGAAAGCTCGTCTGCTCAATCACTTTGGGTCCTATGTGATACGTGGACTTGGCGATATTCTGCCCTGCCCGTACAATCCAACAGCCGCTTGCTGTTTGAAAGGGGTGGGGAATAGCGAACCAAACATCGGCGAATTCCATCTCATATTCTTGCATCTCTTGCCTCCTCTACGCCCATGTTACTCATAACCTAATTTTATGAAAAAGTAGACATAATGACAACTTCCTAACATTCTATCATGTTATTTTCCCCCTCGTATTTCTATACTGAACCTAGTATGTAAGAGAATAAAGAAAGGCGGAAGATCCCCTTGAAGAAACCGAATATTCTACTCATCACAAGTGATCAGCAGCATTGGAACACGATTGGCGCTTTTAATCCAGAGCTATCTACGCCTAACTTAGATCGACTCGTTCATGAAGGAACGACTTTTACAAGGGCTTATTGCCCCAATCCTACATGTACACCGACTAGATCTTCCATTATAACTGGACAATATCCTAGCCAACATGGTGCATGGACGCTCGGCACGAAGCTTTTGGAAGATCGACATACCGTAGGTGAAGATTTCAAGAAAGCGGATTATCGCACAGCACTGATCGGTAAAGCACATTTCCAACCACTCAAAAGTACAGAGGAATATCCCTCACTAGAAGCTTATCCAATCCTGCAGGACCTGGATTATTGGAAAGCATTTGACCAACCTTTCTATGGCTTTGACCATGTTGAATTAGCACGGAATCATACGAATGAAGCTCATGTGGGACAACATTATGCGCTATGGATGGAGGAGAAAGGGCTCACGAACTGGCGTGATTATTTCTTAGCTCCAACTGGAACCATGGACCCTAATCAGCTGCATCATTGGGCTATTCCGGAGGAGTTCCACTATAATACGTGGATTGCAGAAAGAACGAATGCGCTGCTTGAACAATACAAGGAGTCCGATGATGGCTTCTTCTTATGGTCGAGCTTCTTCGACCCGCATCCCGACTATTTAGTCCCTTCGCCTTGGGACACGATGTATGATCCAGAGAAGTTGACCATCCCAACCGTCACACCTGGCGAGCACGAGAAGAATCCACCACATTTTCAGCTGACACAAGAAGAGAATCCCGACTTCTCTTATCTGAAAGAAAGCGGCTATGGCATTCATGGCTATTCCTCCCATTCCCACCTGCCGGAGAGTGAACGCAAGCAACTCGTGGCCACCTATTACGGGATGATCAGCTGCATGGATGCACACATTGGCCGTATCTTGGATCGGTTGGACGAGCTTGGGCTTGCCGAGAATACGATCGTTGTATTTACCACGGATCATGGTCATTTCTTCGGGCAGCATGGTCTACAATACAAAGGCGGCTTCCATTATGAAGATTTGATTAAGCTCCCTTTCATCGTCCGTTATCCAGGTCAAGTTCCAGCGGGTAAAACGTCGACTGCAATCCAATCTCTCGTCGATCTCGCACCTACTTTTCTATCCATGGCTGGCCTCCCGGTCCCATGCTTCATGACGGGTGTTGACCAAAGCGGTGTGTGGACAGGTCAATCAGAACGCGCGCGTGACCACGCGATTTGCGAATTCCGTCACGAGAAGACAACCATTCACCAGAAAACGTATGTAGATGATCGATATAAGCTAACCGTTTACTATAATCAAACCTATGGCGAACTCTTTGACCTCCAAGAGGATCCAGGTGAGATTCGTAATTTATGGGATGAGGCCGATTATAAAGATTTGAAAGCTCGCCTGCTGCTGTCCTATATTTGGGCGGAACTGGGGAAAGAACCGATAGCGATGCCAAGGATTTGGCATGCTTAGGGCGCATGACGCTTAAGGCGGTTGAGCATGCTGTTACCGCTGCTTGTTGCTGCACATTCATCCTGAGCGTGCAGTTTCCGACAGCTCAGCAGCAGCGTTCACTTGCTACGACTCTGAGACTGCCATAATCGACGTCTCACGCAAAAAAAGCTCCCGCGCATACAATCGCTGGGAGCTTTTATCTCTTACAAAACCGTTTGAAAACCTGTCTTATCGGCATGCTTATATTTAATACCTGAATCACGCGTCGATATGACCATCATATCACGCCAAATTAGTAGATCCGTCACCTCGGCTTGTGCATTTAACGTGTGCAAAATAATGTTGCCTCTGATCTCATTAGCTTATACAGCCCCGAATTGGCACAAACGTAGACTTCCCCCCGATGCGTGACTAAGCGATTCAAAAACATCCCATCGAACCGATGTTGATTGAATCCGCCATTGTTATTACCCACGATCAACCCCCCACGTTCCGTCGTCCCGACCAGCATCGTGTTGAATATGGCTAAACTAGTCACCGCTTGATGGAGTGGCATACTGCACCATTCGCCAGTAAATAAATCGTAAAAGGCAACGCCATCTTCGTAACCAAGGAATATAAAATGAGGTGTCACGAGCAAATCATAGGTTTTCTTTCCACGGTAGGCCAGCGGCAGCCATTCATCGTCATTTCCACAGAGCAAGCCGTTCTCCGTGAGAACAAATCGATCGCCCCAGCCAATCGCCGCATAACAGGGATCAGTGACACTCGTTTGCTGCCATATCTCATCCTCTAAATGATACAATCCGTGGCTCGTAGAAGCGAATAGCTGCGTCTCCATCCAATCTAAACGGTAGACATGAACCTGCGCTGGCAAACCTTCCGATGCACTTTCCCAGGAACGTAACGGGGAGAATTGGACCACCCCATGTCCTTCCGTTCCCGCATACAATACCCCGTCTCGAGATGCGGTCAACGTAGTAAACTTTAGGGACAGCAAGTCATTGGTGGATTGCCAAGTCGAATTTATTTCCATGAAGTCCGTCCTCTCTGCAGCAGGTGCACCTGCGACTTTCCAAAAACACATCTTTCACAAGCCTGAGATAATCCAACGATTGTTCCATTGTGACATGGTTCGTCGCAATGTGATGCTGCTTGCCGCTCATCAGATTGACGACTTGCAGCTGCACAGGTTTCTCTCCGAAGGCCTTCTTACAAAAAACAACCGACATATGTGTAAACAGAGCAAGCGAAGCCGCGCTGTCTTCCATGACAAATTTATAAATCACAACGGATTGTTCTGAGGATTCCATCACTTGAACGATCATGGATAATCCCAAATCCAGCTCATCAATCCATACATCTATGCTTTCGAATAAAAGGAGCGGCCACTCGATCCGACTTTTATTCGTCAGACTGTGATACAACTGATCCATAATGCGATGTTTAACCTCACTATAAAAGGCATCCGTCCCGAATTTTTGCGTTTTATTCGTCCACTTTTTCTCGAATTCATTCTTTAACATTTGTTGTGTCCGAGCAGCAGGTGGTAATGAATACCATGCGTTGATCGCGTGATACGCTGCGAATTGGGCAAGCTGCTGCCAATTCAACTCCTGCGAATCTGTCCCACGATCTTCATGAGTAAGGGTATGCAGCCATCGCTCTAATTGAAAATCCGCAATAACCTGCAAGTTCCCGACGCCAATACCATTCTCGCTATGTTCCATATCGACTAGCCCCCTCATGATGCCGTTCATTCTCGTCACCAATTGATAATCATTTTCATTTAGTTCTCTACACCAAATGATAATGGTTCTCACTGTTAATGTCAAGATAAAGGCATACATTTAGGAGCCTTTCGACAATATGTCAGAAAACGACACCGATTTTCGAGCGACATCGCATCCGAAATGCGTTAATCTATGAAAAATGATTCATAGGAGGCGTACTAGGATGCAAAACTTACAAATCTGCGGATTGGGTTTTATCGTGCTATGTATTATGTACTATCTCGTCATTGATGTCTTCGAGAAGAGTAAGCGCCTCAGACAGACGGCTTCCAACTTGCAAGAGCCTCTGACCGCAGCGGTACCACCTATTACCATCAAGGTCGCTCCTCCCATACAGGAAGGTGTGTATCCCATGTATATCGACTGCAGTCGCAACGAACAATTTATCCCGCAACACTCGAATAACGCCTTAACCCCTGTGACCATATAAAATAAGCCCCCATTACGACCACCATCGTTACGGCTGGAACGCCCCAAGCGGCCCAGCCGTATTGCTCTGGTCGCAATAGAAACGCCGCTGGATAGAAGCTAGCCAATGAATAAGGAATGACGTAAGTTAACAATCCACGTAGAATGGGGTGAAAGATTTGCATGGGATACCTTGTAAAATCATATAGCCACGTTATTGGATAAATGAGAGATCGTATCTCCTGAAACCAGAATGTTAATACACTAATCGTTAATAGAATCGAGAATTGAATAAGAGCGCTGCACAATAAAGCAATGACCACATATAGTACACTCAAGAACGTCCAACTCATCTCCAAATGAGACGCCGCATAGCCCATAATGGCTATGCCAGTAATCAATTGGCCGACGCCATTCAACTCTTGGGAGTAGCCAATGGTTTGAAAAAGCACGCCAACAGGCCGCACCATCATCATATCCATCCGTCCATTCCGAATGTTGCCTGTTAGCATGAAAGGCGCATTGAAAAATGTTTGATTCAGTGCTCGACCCGTGGCGGCCAGTCCGAACATGAAGACCAACTCATTGTAGTCCCAACCTGCCAACATCGGAATGCGTTTGAAAATAACCGTCAAGAAAATCAGCGTACTTCCCTGCGCAACGATCCCCGCAATGACCGCAATGATCGTATCCGCACGATATTCAACCAACGTTTTGACATACACTTTTAGAAAATGACCATACATCCCAATCAGATACGCTACCTGCTGCATGAAGCTTCTCTTTGGTGCTAACATCCTCTCACCCCCCGTTAATCGCTAGTCGCTTCGCCGCTTTCATCCACAACAATCGACTAATGACAATCATTACTATCGCCCACGCAATCTGCTCTAATAGCGCATACCCCATATGTACCCCCGTCAGCTTGCCTGTATAAATCGATAAGGGAATATAAGCCATAGCTTGAAATGGTAAATAGGTTAGAACCGTTTGTAAGCTGCTTGGGAAGAAATCGAATGGAATCAACGTTCCTGCGAAAATATCCATCATCGCTCGTTTCGCCAACTGTACCCCGAACGTATTCGTGGTCATGAACGAAATCATCATAATAATCGAGTTAATACTGAACGCTACCAAGAAACCGATAATAAGACTTAAAAGAAATGCCGCTCCTGCAGCCAAGCTTGGTGGTGATTGAATGCCGAGCCCGAAGATCAGCAGCAGAAGCGCGGGAATATTCACCCACAACATTTCCACGGCAAAAAAGCCTGCGGCTTCTACAAATCGTTGTACTTGGAAGTCCACCGGTCGGATCAAATCCAGCGCTATGTCCCCGGAACGAACACGTAACGCCATGGCGTAGGTGGGAGCACGTTCTGCCGGTGACCAGCGAGCAAAGTTAATCGTTTGTCCTACCATGACATAGGTTATTAATTGCTCCCAAGGCAACACCTGCCCGCTGCCATACATATAAATCGCTTTCCACAGCATGTAATAAAGCACACAGAACATAAGCGTTGATACGAGTGTCATCATAAAATCAAATCGAAACTGCATGCGTTGGCGAACCGCAATGCGAGACATACCGCCTAGTCGTTGAAGGGTATTCATGAGCTAACAACCACACCTTCCAACTCATGCTGTGGCTCCTGCGGCGAGCCTGAAATACCTTCACGATAAATCCGAGAAATTAAGGCGTCGATGTTTTCATCCTGCATGGTCAGATCACGCGGCTGTGTGTGCTCTAACAGATGCTTAAGTAATGTGGACGTATCAATGTGATGCTGATCATAGGAAACTTTGAGCATCCGCTCTTCAACCAACGTATGCACATTGAAGCCAATGAAAAGTGATGCAGCCGCTTCGGCGAGCATTGTATCCTCGAAGGTCGCTTTAATTTGACGTTCAGTCGCATAATGATCGCGAATATGCTGCAAGCTGCCATCATAAATGAGGTGCCCTTTATCAATAATCATCGTCCGGTGACACAACCGTTCGATATCATGCATGTCATGTGTTGTCAGCAGCAGTGTCACGCCTTTTTCCCGATTGATCTTCTCTATAAATGCACGGATTCGCTCCTTCGCCACAACATCGAGCCCAATGGTAGGCTCATCCAGAAAGAGGATATCCGGCTCGTGGAGCAAGGAAGCCAGGATTTCACAACGCATCCGCTGACCAAGAGAAAGCGTTCTCACCGGACGATTGAGTAGATGCTCAACTTCCAGAACCTCTGCAAATTCACGTAAATTTCTGTGATATTGCTCCCAAGAGATGCTATACATATACCGTAATAAATCATACGAATCCTTCACAGGCAAATCAAACAGCAGTTGACTTCGTTGTCCGAATACGACACCAATCTGATAGGAACTCATCTTCCTGCTTTTATGCGGGATCAAACCTGCCACCTCAATACTTCCGCCGCTCGGCTCCAGGATTCCCGTCAGCATTTTGATCGTTGTCGATTTGCCTGCACCATTAGGTCCCAAATAGGCAACACTCTCCCCTTTTTCAATGGAAAAAGAAATATCCTCCACCGCGACCATCTCTCGCTTCTCGGGCTTGATCAAGCTCCGAATTGTTGCAAATCGCCCCGTTCGTCTCACATCGGTTTCAAATGTTTTCCGTAAATGCTTAACCTCAATTAACGACAAAGCGCTCTCCCCTTTAGTTGCGATAGTCCGATCTAAATCTCATCCATTATAGCAAGGATTTCCATAGGGATGTTATTACTTTTTCGCAGAATGAGAGACCGTTGTAATAAAAAGCAGCCCTCATCTGAAGATGCAAGGCTGCTCTGACTGAATTAATATAGTGGATATTTGACACGTAGATCTTCCCGGAACAAGACCGTGGAATCATTCCGAATATAATGACACACATACGAACGGCGCCAGCGATCCTTGCTGCGATTTTTGTAGGAGGAATGAATGAGCAGCTCATGGAAAAATAAAATGTCCCCTTTTTCCATAATAACTGGAATCTCTCGACTCAAATCCACACCTTCAGTTTCATCTGTCCAGCTTTCATGTTCTTCGAGATTCGTTACTTTCCCATGTGGAAGCAACCCTAACTTGTGTGTACCTGGGATTACCCATAAACAGCCATTCTCTTCATCAACGACTTCCTCCAAAGCAATCCAAGCAGCAATCATGGACTTGGGGTCATCTTTAATATAGTAGTAGTCCTGATGCGGCGCTTGCCCTGGGGAGCCCGGCTCCTTATAGAAGTACATACTTTGCACACAAACGGCCTCGTCCCCCATCATTTGAGCAAGCGCACCTCGCACGACAGGGAGTTTCATGATTTGTCGCGAGAAGCCGTCATGCTTATGTGGATTAAATAATCGCACTGAGAATCGGTCCTTATCTGTTACATGCTGACCGCCTTTTTTGGGGAGCGCCCATTCGGCTATCTCATCAGCTGAGCGTATCGAGTGAATGTGTCCATTAAAGGCATCAACAAGATCTTCACTGCACCCTTTTTTCAATAAATAGTACCCATGCTCATGAAAAAATGCCAATTCTTTTTCCCCTAACGGTGCCAAACGATCCTTAACTTGACTTTGCATATCCCATTCCCCTTTCAAAATATAAGCTCGAGCTATATACTTAGCATACAGTCGCACTCCCATTCCGAACATGGCTGTGATTGACGATTATGTATCTGTAATTGATATTCAACCGTTAGTGAACAGTATCAATCTCTTTCATTAAATCATCGAAAAGGATCTCGCTCATGACATCAGAATCCATAATTGACATCCCCAAAGTACGAGCTGCCGTTGGCGGAACCGTTGTCTATCCACCGGGCAGTCGGTTTGGTCCCCGTGTACAGGCGGATCTGCAACTAGTTTTGCTGCATACCGGCTCCATGACCGTGCATATTGATGAGGTTTCGCATAGGATTCAGCCTGGACAAGTGATCCTCTTGAAGCCTGGTCATCAGGAACAGTTCTTGTTCGCGAAAGAGCAAGAAACTTGGCATCGCTGGATAGCCGTTCATGTTGGTGAACTTACGGAGCAGCAACGCGACCAATTGGAGCAATTGCCACATACACAAGCTATAAGTGAAGAGATGAATCGCTTAACGGACATCTTAATTTCCTTAAGATTGCGCTACAATGCGACCTCAGAGACCCTTTGCAGCTTAGGACTAGCGGCTATTCAATTATTTATTGCGGAATCGACTAACAATCATATGCAACATACGCATCCTACGATTCTACATGCGAAGCAGTATATTGAGCATCACTTCCATGATCATCTCTCGCTGGAAGGCATTGCGGATGAGGTCGGATTGTCCCCTGAACATCTGGTTCGCTTGTTCCGTAAACACGAGGGCATCACACCCATTAAATTCGTGTGGAATTATCGCATTCTGCGAGCCAACGAATTACTGATACAAACCGGCTTAGCCATTGGCGAAATCGCTATGCGCTGCGGTTTCAAGAACTCGTTTCATTTTGCGCGTATGTTCAAAAGCACGACGGGCACTACCCCTTCCGATTACCGCCATGGCAATTGGCGGGGAAATGACAAAGAAGCTGATCTATGATCAGCTTCTTTTCTAGCCGCAACGGTCACGGTGCCGCCGAGAACCTCCAAGCACACATCTAACTGTAAAAACTCCAGCTAATCCTCCCTGTTTTTATCAAATCCAATCAACTAGATGGATTATGTACAGTTAATATGGCCTGATTTGGCTGAAACAGCCGATCACGGGTATTTTAACTGTACTTTTTCCATCTAATCAGCTATATCAGGCTTTTCGAGTGAAAATAGATGGAGGTTTTCCAGTTAAACACCGAGAGACGTGTCCAACATCTTTTAAGGTAAATTCATGGTTGGCGTATTGTCGAAGAAATTCCACGGCTTCAACATCGCGTGTACCCATTCCGTTGGCATAATCGGCCATTCTTCCGCTCGAGCCACATGGGTAGCACCCGTTGTGATCCATACCACGTCATCTGTATTCTCGATCGAGGCATTGTCAGCTGTGAATTGACCTAAGCCTGTATCCTTCGCAGTACGATTCGGGTATTTACCTTCTGGATAACGCTCATCCGGATTGTATGTCGTCACCCAAATTTGCTTATCCATAAAGCCTGCGCGCTTGAAAAGCCAATCGTCAGCACTGAACAGAGCTCCCTTCGCAATCGGGTGTGTTCCACCAGCAAAAGGAATGATTTGATAAGAGACCGGATTACCCACTTTATTTTCCTTATTCGGATTACTTAGAATTCGAATCGTGGATGGATCGAATTTTTGAGTTGCTTCTTGTTCGGTTTTAACGGTTTTGTGCTCGGTGATCATGACACTTTTACGAGGTCCGCCATCCATATTCTCAGCGACTTTTGGATCAATTTCCGTTAAAGAGTTATTTTCCCCATCCACATCCATATCGAGTCTAAAATTATATATATGCTGGTGCGTTGTGCCTACGATATTTTTATCAAGCAATGTGCCATATTTCGTATCATCGGCAGCCGTTGCATCGTGCATGTTGGTAGTTACGACACCTTTGACCGCTTCAATCCCGGAGGCGCCTACATCGATTTTGATCGTACCGTTCGGTTGCAGCACCCAGTCGAAAATATAATCATAATTTCCCACCGTTGAGATCCAGCGAACAACTAATTCTCTACGCTCTTTGCTATCCGTTCCTTGCGCCGACATCGTATCGTGGCGATACTCGGGTCCCGCATATTGTTCGAAAACAGCTATCGCATTCGGAATGGTGCGTGGATTGCCTTGCGTGTCTGCCGTGACTGCATCTAGCAACACCGCGTTGTCAGGAACATCCTTTCCTTTGACAAGAGATGATGTAAGGGTCCCCATGCCATACTCCCCGGAATCAAAATACGTTTTGAAGTACCAACCAATATCCGGATCCCCATAAGGGACGACCATCCCGCCGAGTGAGCCCTCGTACATGATTTTCCGCTTTTCTCCTTGATCGTTATACGTCATTGTCGAAAGAATGGGGCCAACTCGACTATCCAATCTCAGATGGAAATCCCAGTTCCCCCAGGAGATCATATTGCCTGTTAAATCGTAATTTTTACCCGATGATTCCTCAATCGTAAGCGGCTTCAGGGCTAGCTTGTCCGCAAAATTACGACCATCATACGGATTTGCTTGCATTGGAACTGGGATAACCCCATTATCCTCAATCTTTATTATTTGTTTCTTTTCCAAATCAACAACGGCCACTAGATCTTCAATAGGGTGCGCCCAGAAATTGCCATCCCCTGTATCCAAATAAGAAACAACCTTCAAGAGTCGTGCATCCTCAACCAGATCATCCTCGCCGCCAAAATAGCCAACCGTCAAAGGGGTCGTCACCACTTTTTTGATATCCGTAATGCCTCTCTTCGCAATGGCTTGGGCATACGCTGCATCCCCTTCAATGACACTCTGCACCGTAATCATATCGTCTAGCGTAACCATGCCTTGCGCGCCTTCCTTGGTTTCCCACTTGGTCAGCTTCCCATCCGCAAGATTCACTTCACCCTCAATGACTTGCTTACCATCCAACGCTACGAATTCAGCTACTCTAGGTAGCAGCTTATTTCTTTCGCCTTCCAATACATAGTTCCACACATCGCTTTTCGCCGGTGGCTTCAACGAGATTTCCGTAAAGAGCAAGGACTCTTTGTAACTTCCAGATCCTTTGACAATGCTGACTGCCTTCTCAATCTCTTGAGCGGTTAGCGGATTTAATGGGTTGGTATCTTTTGAAATTTGAACACTTGAAGTTACGTCAGATTGGAAAATGTCATTGATAAAATCATGATACACATAGGTGATTCCATTCTTCATTACAACGGGCCCAGCAAGTGTCCGCTCCGAACCATTCACTTTCACATTGGCACTGTTCAAATGAAGCTGAGCTACTTTGCCATCTTTCACGACTTGAATCGTCTTCGACGTTTCATCCCAATACACCGCTGCTCCAAATTCCTCAAGCGTTGGCCGTAACGCCTTATACTCGTCTTCAAAGCTGCCACCATGTGCATAAGCTTGATGCGAACCAAATGGCAGGAATGGCGTGATCGCCAATGTCAGCATCGTGCCAACAATTACGCTTTTTTTCAAAGAATTCATCATTTTCATTCGTGTAGTCCCCTTCTGTTGTGGAGTGAAGTTCATCTCGATGTGGTTAGTATACTAGAAGGGTGAACGAAAATATTGGAAAAATCGGTCCTTATGTTAGGTTATTTGACAATAAAACCAGGAAAATGTCTGGGAGTTATCTGCAGCACCAGCTAAAAAGGATCACACAATGTGGCCCTCTCTCCATTACCCTTGCAAAGAACGCTTCATCCAGGCATGCGGCGTTTCTTGATAAAACTTCTTGAACTCATTAATGAAATGAGCTTGATCATAGTAAAAAGCATGCTCTGAAATGCTGTCCCAAATCGCGGAGGCTTGTGGCGTGGCGATCAACCCGTTCAAGGCGTGCTGGAATCTCGTGATCTGGCAAAACACTTTGGGGGATAGGCCAACAAAATGCTCAAATTGCTTACGAAGATAACGCTCCGAATAAGAAGTTTCTGCCGCCAAATCCTTTACACTCACGTTCCCTTTCGCCAAAATCATCTGATTCAGGGCAAAGCGCACTAAGCGTGAATCCTGCTGAATCGTTAGAACTTCACCGAGAATTTCCTGGAACAAGCGTATTTTTTCAGTAAACGTTGCTGCGATAAGAATCGGCTCAACACTCTTCGTATTCATCTTGATGAAATCGGATAATGGGCATGATTGACTAATTAAATCTTTCATATCAATCTTCGAGCTGCCGGTTACATGAAGGGAGAGAAATCGAACACCGAAGTAGTCGGTATTTCTTTTCAGGGTGATCGTGTGTCTGGAAAGCACGGAGCCATACACTTGGATAGCAGGCTGATTAGCGTCACAGCAGAATAACATGTCCACATGACCGTCCGGAATGGCAACAAAATCTGGAGCCCCCACGTCTTTGGAGCGAAATTGATAAAATAAAGCAGGGATATGATGTGCATCGCCAAAAGCTTTATATTCTTGATATTCAGCAGTATGCCACGCCATTTCTGGTTGCAAAGGGACATATCCAATCGTCGAATCCGTCAAGCACTCTTTCATGGCTAGCTCACCTCTCCGATTCGTGAAGCTTATTAAAGCATTATATTAAGCAGTTCATTGATTTTTGTCAATATATATAACATCAGAAGTAATATTAAATGACATTTAACAAATAGAAAAGAGCCCTGCATCAAATGCATGGCTCCCTCTATTACATTTACGGCGCTTCAATCCACGCTTTACTCATGCGCGCTAATGCTATTTTGCTGCCCGCAGGCTTCTCGTACAGGACGAAAATGGTTTTATCCGGGGCAACACCAATATCCGAGTAACCATTCGTTCCCGCATAGATTTCTTTGGATTTATACCACGTTGCCGCATCATCGTTGCTCATCCGAATCGTCATATTGGTTCGTGTACTCGTATTTGCTGGATTCGTGAACAGAATCGTAGAAGCATCATACCGTTGTAAACTACCTGCCACGATGGGGTCGATCAAGGTCGTATCCGATACGGGTGTGCTCCAAGTACCATTAACCCCCGTGGAGGTTGATACAGCTCGATAATCACTGCCCGGATTCCGCATATTCGTCATCAGCATACCATTGGACAGCTGTACCATCATATTCTCGTGGATAAGTGAAAAACCAGATGGATTCGGTACTTTCGAGCCTGCATTCCATGTCACACCATTATCCGTGCTATAAATGGAGGCCACGGTTGAATTCGTCCAATTGGACGTCGTGATATAAATAGGAACGAGTAGTACGCCATTACTCATTTGAATCCCGTGGCCTGGCCCCATGCCAGCGCCTGCTAAGTTAGCAAAATATTTCGCGTTGCCAACCGTTTTGTAAGGTGTCAGGACAGACGTTATATCTTGCGCAGCTCCCCAAGTTACGCCGTCGTCGGTACTCGTACGGATGAAGTACTGACAGTTCCCCCAGATCCATCTACTCCACAGAAGGTGGACTCTCGTGCCCGTATTCTCTGCGATGAGCATGGGGTTCATTTCCGCGTAGCCCTGCGATTTACCAGGCGCCAAAATAACTTGACTCGAGAACGTTGTTCCACCGTCCGTGCTGCGCTTAAAGACGATATCCGTTGGCGTTTGATCTCCGCCGGTACGAGCTTCTGCCGCAACGAGCACCGTGCCGCTTGCACTTACGACAATACTAGGTATGCGATACTGGCCATAGCCCAAGCCATCGCTAGTCGTAAACAGCGTTTGTTCGTTAAGGAACGCTAACTCTTTGACTTGGGCCGCTGACAGAGCCACATTGTAAACGTTCACATAATCAAGTGTACCCGAATAGTACCACTGGCCACCACCGCTATCTACATTTCGCCCCACCCACATGCCAGTAATATTCGTCACATTGGTGAAGAAGCTTGTTGATGTCGAACTCGCTTTTTGATAGCCATCCACGTAAATTTTTGTTCCAGAGGAGCCAACAGTGAGTACAGCTGTATGCCAATTCCCATCATTATAGGTTCCTGAAGCACTGAGCTGCGTGGCATAAGTACCATTTTCTCGATTTTCGAAGTAAACCGTCCCATTATTCATGGTAAAAGATAAATTACTTGAAGGATCATTCGTGTCTGATACACTGAGGAACGTCTTGGCAACCGCTGTGCTCGTCGATTTAAACTTTACCGAGATAGAGCCCTGAGTTAGTGATGAAACCACATTGCGATCTGCCGTTTTGTCCACATAGTCTGACGTCCCATTGAATGTGCTATTGATCGCATAGTTCAGCACACCTGTAGGAACGGATGCCTCTGCGGAGTTGCCTTGAAAGGTGAACGCCGTCATAAGTACGGTCATACAGAGCATCAGTCGAATAACCTTCGTTAGCGTAGTCATTAATCATTACCTTCCTCTCACTCATTTATTGGCGTTTCTTTTCCTTTTCCCAACCTTAGCTTGCAAGCTACCTCCCTTCCGCCTATTCGTGAACAGGCATCCACCTGCCCGACTAGCTCTATCATAGAGCGACTTTTCTTCCTTGATAATCCCTCGAACTTGACTTTCAGGGGCTCTTTTTTGACCATCCTTCACGATATTCATGCTTAAATACGTAAAAACCTCCGGTCTATCGCGTTATACGATAAAACAGAGGCTGACTTCTCATCTATACTCGTTCTTCTATGACGTTCATTCCCACCATTGCAGTGCTGCGCCAATCATACCGCTCCAATTCCCTCGATACGCTGGCTCAATACGAACACCTCCCAGCATCGAAGGCATCGTTCTTCGTGCTACTTCTTTCCGTAGCTCTTCAAACAGGAGATCGCCTGCTTCAGCTACCCCGCCACCGATCACGATTAACGAGGGATTACACATATGAATTAAGGAAGCAATGGCCGATCCTAGCGCAGCCACGGTTTCCTGCATAAGCTCATTCGCTGTCTCATCCCCCGCATGCCAACGAGCAAACACTTCCCGTGTATCCACGGTTTCCTCCACGATACCCATGTGGTCAAGCTTCTCGCGCATACGCCTCGCAATCGAAGTCCCTGAGGCATATTGCTCCAAACATCCAATTCCACCGCATAAACAAGGAATACCACCGAAATCAACCGATATGTGGCCTAGTTCACCGCCACCGCCCCATGCGCCGTGGACCAGACGGCCATCCACAACGAGTGCACCGCCAACACCAGTCCCTAGTGCAAGGCATAGAAAATGTTCCACACCTTGTCCCGCTCCCAAGTATTTCTCTGTCAGAGCCAGCACATTTACATCGTTATCGATGATGACAGGCAGCTGAAAGCGTTCCTGAAGAATGTCCTTAAGTGCCGTTCCCGCATAACCGGGAATCAGCTCAGATGCTGAGCGAATCGAGCCTCTTGCCCAATCGATTTGCCCTGCACTTCCAACACCAATCCCTTTTAAACATAGGCTCGGGATTGATCCTTCACACTCCGCGATCAACTCGCGAATGACTTGTTCAATGCGTTCCACTGTCCTTGCTTCGCCCGCCATCGTCGGCAAACTAACCATACACAAAACTTCACCTTGTGCATTCACAAGGCCAGCGTTGATCTTGGTACCTCCTACATCAACACCAATTACGTAATCTGCTAAGGGGTCATACGTATACACGCCCACCCGTCTCCCCCCTATGCACGCTGAGTGTATAATGCCTTCACATAACGCTCCGTAATAAGCTGCGGTCGTGTGATCGCACTTCCCACCACAACATAGGTCGCTCCACAGGCCAACGCTTTCGCCGCTTCCTCCGGTGTCCAGATCCGGCCTTCTGCTACTACAGGTACGCTAACTTTCGCACATAGCTGTTCAAGCAATTCGAAATCCGGCCCTTCTTGCTGTGTACTGTATAGTGTGTATCCTGCAAGCGTCGTCCCGATGAAATCGACACCAAGGGATTCTGCTGCTAACCCTTCTTCCAAGGTTGAAATATCAGCCATAACAGCGGCTCCCATTTCATGAGCCCATGCGATTAGCGGTTTCACCGCTTCCAATCGACCTTCCCGATTCGTAACATCAAGCGCAACGATATCAGCCCCAGCGATCACGATAGCTTTTACTTCGTCCAGAGTTGGTGTAATAAACACACTAGAGCCAGGAATATCTCTTTTGATAAGTCCAATCACAGGTACGTCTACTTCTTTTTTTATCATCAAAATATCGTGAACCCCGTTTGTGCGAATGCCAATGGCACCCGACTGAACAGCTGCTCTCGCCATTTTCGCCATCGTATCGCCACCATGAAGAGGTTCATGCTCCAACGCCTGGCAGGAAACGATCAAACCGCTCACTGGAAATATCTCACTGCGTGCCATCCACAACACTCCCCCACCTATGCCTTTGCCAGCTCAACCAACGTCATGATCCGTGTATTCAACTCTTCAATTCGTCCTTGATCACCCGAAGTACAAGGTAATAACGGCATTCTCGGCTCTCCAATATCGTAACCACGCAGCTTTAGAATCGCTTTGCAAGCCCCATACAAAGATGGGAATGAGAGTAATTCCACAATGAGCTCGTTAATCTTGAACTGCCACTCCTGCGCTTCGCGCATCTTCCCTGCAACATAGCATTGTTCAATTTTGAGGAAAAGCTCCGGCATCACCCCATAAGTTCCGCCAATCCCTCCGTCTGCGCCAATACTGCGTCCAGCTAAATACTGCTCATCAGGTCCGTTAAATACGAGGAACTCGCTGCCTCCTGCTGCTTTGAATTGCTGCAGCTCAAAGGTACTTTCAGCCGAGATTTTCACTCCGATAACCTTGTCCTGTGCAGCCATTTTCATTAACAGACTTTTCGATAAATGAAAGCCTGTCGTCTGAGGAATGTGATAAATGATGAATGGCAGTGATGTCGCATCGATAATTGCCTGCCAATGCCCCTCTACACTATCTGGTGATAGGCGATAATAAATCGCAGGAACCGCTGATACCGCATGCGCCCCAACTTCCGCTGCATGCTTGGCAAGCTCGACACTATCTCGCGTGGCAGCTGCTCCTACATGGGCAATGATCGTCAGCTCGTTGCCGACTTCTTCCATCACGGCCGCAAGGATCAGCTTACGCTCTTCAACGGTTTGCAGCATACCCTCACCTGAACTACCGCCAACATAAAGTCCTTTCACACCAGTCGTAGCGTAATACCGAGCCAATCGACGCACAGCGTCAGTATTCATTTCTCCCTGCTCATCGTAACTTGCATATAGAGCGATAATAATACCGCAAAATAATTCCAAATCATAAGGTTTCATGTATGTTTTCCTCCGATTGTTTGACTGTTTAAATTGTGTACATAATTATTAGCTGTTATCTTCCATCCCACTACTGCACCTTTATCCCTTGACCGCACCCATCGTAATGCCTTGTGTAAAGGCTTTTTGGAACACGAGAAAGATCGTAATCATAGGAACAGACGCGAGTGCCGCTCCTGCCATCATGATTCCGTAGTTGGTCGTAAATTCACCTTGCATCGTCGCTACCCCAAGCGGCAGTGTCATCATCGAGGTAGACCTCGTCATAATGAGCTGGCTGAAATAGTCGTTCCACGATGCAATGAAAGTAAAGATCGCTAGCGCTCCTAACGCTGGTTTGAGTAATGGCAAGATAATCGTGGAGAATAGTCGGATTTCGGAGCAGCCATCGATCTTCGCCGCTTCAATTAACTCTCCCGGTACAGTCTGAGCGAATTGTTTCATTAAGAACACGCCAAACGGCCAACCAATCGCTGGTAAAATAAGTCCATGATACGTATTGACCCAGCCAAAGTCGGCCAACATCGTAAAGAGCGGAACAAGAATCACTTGTTTCGGTAAAGCCATTGCAGCGATAAACATTGTGAAAATAATTTTCCGGCCTGGGAACAGCTTCTTCGCCAGGACATAGCCCGCAGAAGCGGAAACCAGACAGACAGCGAACATTTCGACCAAAGCAATGATGAAACTATTTAACGTCCATCGCCATACTGGATTCTTAAACAAGTCCACCCAGTTCTGTAAGGTCGGTTTGAGCGGGAACCATTCTGGCGGAATTTGAGTTGCCACTGTTTGGAATTTAAAAGCCCCCGTCACAATCCAATAAAACGGAAATATAAAAAACAACGTAGAAAGAATTAATAATAGCGTAGAAAATCCGTTAAATACCCTTTGCCCAGCGTTTACTTTCATGATGTCCCCTCCTAGTACTCAACATCGCTGCCAAAGAATTTAAATTGAATCAACGAGATAACCCCGATAATAATCGCAAGGAATACACCCATAGCCGAGGCGCTGCCGAAATGACCCAGCACGAAGGCTTGCTCGTACACGCCATACATGACGGTCGAGGTACTATAAACAGGTCCGCCAGAAGTAAGCAATTGAATTAAGGCGAAGCACTGAAACGTATTGATCGTTGTAATGACGATAATATAGAGATTGGTCGGCATGAGCATGGGCCAAATAATTTTCAAAAAGATTTGCCAAGGTGTCGCTCGGTCGATTTCAGCCGCTTCGATATACGAAGTTGGGATATTCCCTAGGGAGGCCACGTAAAGAATGATCGGCTGACCTACTGAGGTTGTGATCAAAACCGCGATAATTGCTAGCAAAGCTGTCCGCTGGTCGCCCAACCACGAAATCGGCTCAAGCCCAATTAATCCCCCTAAATAGTTGAGAATGCCGTAATTCGGATGGTAGATCCATCCCCATACAACTGTAATACTGACGACAGAAGAAACGGCTGGCAAATAGAATACGCCTCGAAAGAATGAGCGAGCAAACTCTTTTTTCTTATAAATAGAAATGGCTACGAATAAAGAGAAAACGATTACTATAGGGACTGTAATAACGACTAGCAACAGTGTATTTCGCATCGATTTCAGAAACGTTTCGTTTTGAATTAAATCGACATAATTATCGAATCCTATAAAGTTAAACGTTCGCAAGGAGTAATCAAAGAAGCTAATATAGATCCCTTTTACCATAGGATAGGCAACAAAAAGCAGAAAGAATCCGAGTGCAGGCAGTAAAAAGACATAGCTCATAAGCCAATCTCGACGTATGTAACCTTTGGTTTTACGAACCGTTACCTCCATATTTCTTCCCTCCCTTTCTTTTTTGAGATGAAAAGAGTAGAGTACAATCGCACTCTACTCCCAGTGGACATGCCTCGTGCTTATTTGGCTGCTGCTTGATCTTTCTTCGCTTTCGCAATGGCTTCGTTCGCTTTGGTCGCAAAGCTATCCAACGCTTCCTTACCTGTTGCTGCACCAGTTAACACACGTTGTAATTCTGGGAACCAGAATGTACGAATTTCCGCGTAACCATCAGCAATTGTCGGTGCATCCGTGATGAATTGACGAGCTGTTTCTGCATATTTATATTCGGCATCACTATAAAGGCCTGTAATCGACGTACGTGCAGATAGTCCGCCTGTTTGAATCAAATTCTTCTTCGCATATTCGGGATCATTCGCGATAAAATCAACTAGCTTCTTGGCAGCCGTAATTTTGTCTGCGTTTCCATTGTTAAACACGGCCATACCGCCTAAATACGGCTCAAGCTTAGGCTTAGATCCATCTAGTGTTGGGAATGGCAGCAGAATATCTTCGAATTGCACCTTTTTAAGCGGCACGTTCTGAGCTTTCAAAACAGCTGAATAATTGAGTGTAAAGGCTAATTTACCTTGCAAGAACAAATCGTTGACATCCGCAGCTGCCAAGGAGGCAGAACCGGACACACTGATCTTATCCTTCGTCGCCTTAGCTACCCAGTCCAATGCTTTCGCAGCGTTGTCGGTATTAATGGCTACTTTGGAGTTATCTTCACTCAAGAATCTCGACACACCTAAGTTAGCAATATAAGCGCGAGTCCCTTGATCACCCGCTGTACTTTTCGCGAAGAAGCCCGTTGGAATAATCTCAGGTGCTTTCTCCTTCACGGCTTGAAGCGCTTTCTCATATTCAGCTACTGTCCATGTCCGGTCAGGACGACTTAGTGGTAGCAAATCAAGAGCACCGATTTTCTCAAATACGGTCTTATTGACGGCCATCATGAATGGCGCTGTATTGATCGGGTACATATAAATCTGATCGCCAACCATGGATTGCTTCCATAGCGCTGGCGTAATATCTTTCTTCACTTCTTCGGTAACGATATCATTCAGCGGAGCGAGAAGCTTCTTTTTCCCCCAGTCGATAATACGTCCCGGAGCATCATAAATCACATCTGGTGCCGAGTTCGAAGCGATGGCAACGTTCAGCTTTTGCGGACCACCTTCAAAGGTAATCATTTCTAAATTGACTTTAATTTCTGGATACTTTTTGTTAAAAGCGGCAATAATCTGCTTCTCGTATTTCCCAACTTCCCCATCCAGCGGTTGAAAGTTCGGGAAGTTCCACCAAGTAATTTCGACTGGCTTCGATGCCACTGGACTTGGTGTTACCGTTTTGCTTTCGGCAGTACTCGTGGCTGTGTTTGCTGGTGTATTCGTAGATGAATTCGTACATGCAACTAACTGCGACCCGACAAGAGCAACGCCGATCAATGTCATTAATCCTTTTTTCATAGCCCTCATTTGAGCACCCCCGTTATTGTTTGTGGAATAAACATGCTTCGTTTCATTCCGTGCCCTAAGCATACGTGATATTGAAATGGAGGAGAATCCCCGTATCTTTACATTCATAGTCGTATTCTGACCTGTTCGTTTTCCAGCAAATGAGAGCCTCATTTCCGATAATTTTAGTGTTATACTTTATAAATAGTAGCCCTTATTGATGAGTAAATCGAAATAATCGACTAACTCGAAAGACTTAGATATCTTTCCACCCCAGTTAGTCGAAATAATCGACTAACTCGAAAGACTATTTTGAATAAAGATGTTACACAGCTTTTCGAACAAGGGGGAACTTCATGTATAAACTACTAATTGTCGAGGATGAACCTCTGATCAGAGCTGGCTTGCAGCACTATTTTGACTGGACAGAGCTTGGTGTCACTTCTATTGTTGAAGCTGAGAATGGCAAGGAAGGCTGGCTCACAGCTCTACATGAGCAACCTGATCTGATCATCACCGATATTCGCATGCCCGAGATGGACGGACTTCAGATGATTGAACACATTCGAGCGACACTCCCAGATACCCTCTTTATTATTTTGACTGGTTTTAATGATTTTGAATATGCCCAAAAGGCGATTCATCTTGGCGGCGTGCACGCCTTTCTATTAAAGCCGCTTGAATATGAAGAAAGCTTTTCAACCATTCAAAGCTGTATGGCTACACTTAAGCAAAAGCGAAATGAACGGGCCCAACGTACGGAGTTGGAAGCGCAAGCCAGCGAAAACAAAAGCTTTAAAAGCAACCAGCTTGTCAAATTATTACTTGAAGATGAACATGCCTCTTGGGAGGAAGGTGTACGCCAACATCTCAACGACTTCGAGCATTTGGCGATTACGTATCAACCTTTTGTGATATCATGGTTACCTTCAAATCCCTCTCAGATTTACGAAAGAAGCGAGTTCCAACAACACGCTGAACGCATCATTCGAGCCGCATTAGAAATAATGTCTAGTTCCAGTATTCCCATTCAACTATTCTTATATATAGATAAGACCAAATGCTATGCTGTAGCGATATTGGATGATCAACCAAGTTCGTTCGAGACCGATTACTTCTCACTTCCAGCTTGCGATGCCAACTTTTTCATGGCTATTGGTAAAATGACGACAGAAAGCTCGCAATTAACACAGTTGCTTCGCCAAACGGATCAAGCGCTATATCAACGCTACTATCAGGACAAGCGACAGATCTTCTTTCCGATCGCAGCCAATCAGTCACCGACTCGTGCCAAAGATTCACGTTTACTCCTTGAAGAAGCGGATAAGAACCGTATTATTGTCGGTCTTGAAAGCGGTAATCCTACGGATATCGAGCAGCTGATGCAACGACTCGCGCATGATTTGCGCATACATCTGCCCCACACTTCAATGGATCGTGGGTTCGCCTTTATCCAAGAAATCATTTCCACCACCGTTCGCTTCGCTCACCGGAATGGCATTCCTGTCGAAGGCGTCTACAGTGAAAAACTGCTAAAGCTTACGTGTGTCGATGATTTCCCAACGCTTGATGCCCTTTTCAACTGGCTAGCAGCCTGGATGGTGCAAGTCAGCAACGTATATCGCGATGAGCTCTCTTCAACGAATCACCAAGATGTGCTTATTTTTGAGCATATTGAAGCTTATATTAAAGAGCATATCGACCAAGACATTACGTTGCAAATGGTGGCTGATCGTTTCTTCTATAATCCATCGTATTTAAGTCGTATTTTCAAAAGAAAACTAGATAAGAACTACATGCGGTTTGTGACCGAAATTCGCATCCATTATGCGCAAGAATGCTTGAAGAAACCAGAGTATTTGGTGACGGATGTGTGCACAATGTGCGGGTATAAAAGCTACAAGCATTTCGTCAAAACCTTCCGAAGCATTACGAATATGACGCCAACCGACTATCGGAAGAAATGGGGGTGGTAGGCGTTTGAACGCATGGCAGCGGCTTTCGCAGCAATACCGGATGAAGCATGTTAACCATCAAATATTCGTACTTATGATCCTAATTATCACCGTTCCTTTATTGATTATCTCGGTCATTATCTATTTCTTTTCCATCCAGGCCGTCAAAAATGAGTACCAGAGCTCCTCGAACCTGATTCTCACGAATCTATCCTTCAATATTGACCAATATTTGCAGAGTATCGAGAAAGGAACGCTCAACGCGCAAATGGATGGGCAACTGCAGAATGCCTTGGAGCACTGGATTGCAGATGGCGACGAGAACAGTAATGATCAGCGGATTCAATACGGGAACACCATTGAGCACTTTGTCAGTTCCATCGAAATGACGATTAAAAATGTGGACAGCGTGCAAATTTATGCAGGTTCTCGTGTCTTTTACTCGGCTAATTTCAATCGCTCGGATTACGATGTCGAGGATTTCACCCATGAGGATTGGTACTTGCAGACACAGCAAAGTAAAGGTGGCATCGTCCTGTTCGGAACGCACCTCCCCTTCCATCGCGTGAATGCCAAGGACCCCGTTATTTCCATCGCTAGGGTCATTAATAAGGTAGGAAGTAAGCAGCCGCTCGGGGTTATGCTCATCGATATTCGGTTGGATTCTTTGCGAGAAATATTGAAATTGTCCGAGACGAGTAAACGCAACTTCACGATTATAGATAGTCAGGGTGCTAGTATTTATAATTCAGAAAGCACGACTACGAATGCCAATGTACCAATCATATTAGAGAGTCAGAAGCTACAGACCGTTTTGAATGCTGATAATGGGAGCTTTTATGCTTATTTTGCCGGGTCCAATTCGTACATTAACTTTGTGACCTCGCCTTATTCGGGCTGGAAGGTCATTCAATCCATTGATGAGAAAGAAATGACGAAGCAAGCCGAGATTTTGATCAAAATCATATTAGCATTAGCCTTCTTGTCCTTAGGAACTGCGGTTTTATTCATGTTCATTCTATCCGCGCGCGTGACGAAGCCTATCATTCTACTAAGCCGCAAAGTGAAAATGGTTGGTTTAGGCAATTTCGATGTCGATCTTAGCTCGAATCGGCAGGATGAGTTCGGCGTGCTGTATCAAGGTATCCGTAAAATGCTAGAAGACTTGCAGAACTACATTGAACGATCCTCTATGGCCAAAGCTCAGCAAAAAGTCGCGCAATATGGCGCCTTGAAAAGTCAGATCAATCCGCATTTTCTGGCCAATGTGCTGGAAACGATTCAGATGAAGGCGATCATCAGCGGACAACGAGATGTCGGTGAAATGGTCGGTATCCTAGGCCGCCTGTTCCGCATTCATATCCAAACGGGGAAAGAAACGGTTACCTTGCAAGAGGAATTGATCCACATTCGCCTGTACGTAAAAATCCAACAGCTGCGCTTCGGGGATAAAATCCAGTATCGCGAGGAACTCTCGGTGAATAGTGAGACTTTGCAGGTTCTGCATTTTTCATTGCAGCCGCTGATCGAGAATGCCTTTGTGCATGGACTGGAACGGAGCAGTCAAGCTGGACTCTTGGAAGTATCTTCCGAGATATCGGGGGATGACTTACTGATCCAGATCAAGGATAATGGAGTTGGCATGGATGAAATCAAGCTTGCGCAGCTGCGAAATCGGCTAGCTCAGCCTTCAGACACACTCGATGAAACACATATTGGTATCAAAAATGTGCATGATCGTATCGTTTTCTACTTCGGGGATCCATATGGGATTGACATAGAAAGTCAGCCGGGTGAAGGGACGATCGTGCGGATACGCATTCCTGCGCGGTAGAGCATTCCGTTCAGCAACCGCTTCAAGACAACAAACGAAGATGACTGACAGGACAACAGACCAAGACGACAGACAGGAGGACCTAATGCTAGGACTCGCGATTTTACTTGCTTTTAACCTCATTGGCATTTGGCTTCAAACGAGCTTTCACATCCCTCTCCCTGGCAATGTGATTGGACTAATTCTTTTTACCATCGCGCTATTCGCCAAGCTCATTAAGTTAGAATGGGTGGAAACGACGGCGAATTGGTTCACGGGCCATATGATGCTATTTTTTCTACCCTTTGTTGTGGGAACCATGGCATTCTTCCCTCTGATTGGGCGGAATTGGCTTTCTATCGGGGTTGGCGTCATGGGAAGCTCTGTGGCTGTCCTATTCGTAACAGGATTTATCACCTCGAAAATGCAACGTAGTCAGGTTAAAGGGCATCGGATGCCTACAGGTGCAAATGGGCAAAAAACAGCTGAAGGCGGGATGAAATGAACACCTCCGATTGGTTAATGAACCCGATGTTTGGCATCGCGCTTAGTGTTGTAGCCTATACGGCTGCGCAGCATATTCACAAGCGTTGGCGGTGGCTTCATCCGCTTTTTGTATGTTCAGGCTTGATCATCTGCATCCTGATCAGCTTCCGAATCCCATATACCGCCTACAAAGTTGGCGCTGATCTGATTACCTTGTTGCTTGGGCCAGCAACCGTAGCACTAGGTGTCCCGCTGTATAAACATGCTGGTCTGATTAAAAAGCATATCACCGGCATCTTGATCGCCGTTACGATCGGATCGCTGACCGGCATCGTTAGCGCTGCTGCCCTGGTTGGACTGCTCGGCGGAAGCCGCGAGATTCTGCTCAGCATGCTGCCCAAATCCGTCAGCTCGCCGATCGCCCTAGAGATATCACGCCATCTCGGCGGATTACCAGAGCTAACAGCCGTGCTAACAGTGCTCACCGGGCTATTCGGCAGCATGATCGGCCGGAAGCTGCTTACTTGGCTCGGATGGCGTGATTCGCTATCCATCGGCATCGCCGTTGGCACCGCTGCGCATGGGATTGGCACGGCGCGCCTCCTCAAGGATTCTGAGGAGGAAGGCAGTATGAGCGGCTTCGCCATGGGCGCTGCTGGGATTATAACGTCGATTTTGTTTATTCCGGTGTACTGGTGGTTTAGTTAGAGGGAAGCGCATAGAAAGAAGTCCCCATCTCGAAGCGATTGCTTCATGTTGGGGGCTTCTTTGGTTTCTGTTTGGGGCAGGCGGAGTTGCAGCTGCTTACCTGTAAAAACTACAGCTAATTTTCTACTATTATGCCAAATTTGAGGAATAGATGGATAACCTACAGCTAATTATTAACAATTTGACGATTTCGAGTGAAGTTGGTGTAATTAGCTGTACATTTTCCAGTTAATCCTTCTCGAACGCTAAATCAGACAAAATTAGATGGATATTTTCCAGTTATTTGGAAATATAGTCCTAACTATGTGCCATTTTCTAGCTCAAAGCAACGCCGCCAATGCCCTTGCATATAGGGAATGTCCGTATACTGACTCCTTAGCTCCATCGCTCATCTCCCCCTTTTTACACTTACCAAAGTAGATCTATTCGACCTGTAATTCCCTCTAGATAAATACGATCCTCTTGGCAAGCATCCGTAAGATCGAGATACTCTTTCTCGTTCAATCTGACTTCTACGATCCCAGCAGCAATTGCCTCAACAGGTGGAAACAATGTAAGATTGGCATCTTTCAAATGCCAAACGGTCAGATTACGGCTAGATTGACGTTTCCACGTTGGGAAAGCCTGATTTTCGCGGCATAGGACGATTGATTTCTGCTTTTGCGAAGCCACGATACGGCATTCCTCATGAAAGGTACGGTCCATCGCGTACACTCCCTTATCGCTCCCTAGCTGAACCGATTGTCCTGGAAATAACGGCACACCTTCTGGCAGTCAGACTTGCAGTTGGACTGTCGTATCCTGCTTACAACCAGTGAACCAGAATGCATTCTCATGACGTGAGACAAATGTAAGCGCTGATTGCGACTCGGATGATTGCTTTTTTTGTGACAGATGATAGCCATATGGCTGCAGCATATATCGTAATAATACGGAAGAATCGACCCATTCTTCCTCTTGGCAGATGCGTTACTCCAGCTGGTTGAAACGGTAAAGACCCACGTAACCAACCAGTTCTTCCACCGTTCCAATCCGCATCGCATCGTGTGACAGCAAAGGCGCGTTCTTCCCCATTTTGTACAGCTACGGCATGAAAGATTGTACTCGAGTCTGCGTTATCCCGGAGCGTTAAGCTCAACCCGCCATCTCTGTTATCTCCTTACAATCGATTTATTCAATTACCAGCTCTCTCTATATTCGCTATTCCTTCACACTGCCAAGTATAATCCCCTTCGTGAAATACCGTTGTAGAAACGGGTAGATGACGAGAATCGGCAACGCTCCTAGAAAGATTTGTGCAGCACGTGCCGTACGATCCGATATAAGCGCCAGCACCTCGAGATCCGTGTTGCTTTTGATCAGTGTATCCAGACCTACAACGACCGTGTATAAATAGCTTTGAAGTGGATAATGCGATGGCGAGTTCATGAATAAAATGCCGTCAAACCACGAATTCCAATGGGAAACTGTCGCGAATAGCGTAAGTGTAGCCAAGGATGGCGTTGACAATGGCAAGTATATGTTCCACAGGATTCGCCACTGCCCAGCGCCATCCATGAGGGCTGCCTCTTCTAATTCTTTGGGCAATGCCCGGAAAAAGTTCAACAAAATAACGACATTATACACAGGTACGGCATGCGTTAATATTAAGGCCCAAATCGTATCTAACAACCCGAGCGACCGCATTGTCATATAGAGTGGGATAATCCCTCCGCTGAATAGCATGGTGAACACGAATATCCATACGTACACCGTTCTGCCCTTGAAGCTCGCTGCTTCCTTGGACAGCGGATAGGCGACTAGAATGGTCAGCACCATATTCACAATGACGCCTAACACGACTCTTTTGATCGAAATGATGAAAGAAGTCATAAACGCTGGTTTTTCCAAGATGAATTCATACGATTTCCAAGTGAACTCGATGGGCCAAAAGGTGACTGAGCCTGTAGCAACTGCATTATTGGAGCTGAGCGACATCGCCAGCAAATGAATTAATGGCAGTATACAAAGAACTGACAAACTAATAAGAAACACATAATTCGCAATTGTGAACCCTCGATATGCCCAAGACGACGTCTTGATCATGCTGTATTTCCTCCTTCCCCTCAGAAAATGCGGTAGTTGGCAAACCGATACGCCATCGTATACGAGAGTGCAATAAGAATAAGTGAAACGAGTGACTTAAAGAGTCCGACAGCGGTTGCCACCCCGTATTGCGCATCGATCATCCCAATCCGATACACGAAGGTGTCGATGATATCTCCACTTTCATATACGATAGGGCTGTACAAATTAAATACCTGCTCGAACCCGGCGTTCAGCACATTTCCGATACTAAGTGTCGCCAGCAGGACGATGATTGGAGCCATCCCAGGCAAGGTAATGTGTAGGGTTTGCTTCCACCGATTCGCACCATCCATCGTCGCCGCCTCATACAGCGCTGGGTTAATCCCAAGGATCGCTGCCAAATACACAATCGTGCTAAAACCGAATTCCTTCCACTCATTCGTCAGTACCAAGGTGATCGGAAACCAATGATTGTCTCCCAAGAAGAAAATCGACTGCATCCCCAAGGCACGAAGCCCGCTATTAACGATCCCTTCCTTTGGCGAGAGGACATCCAATAGGATCCCGCTTAGAATGACCCACGAAAGGAAATGCGGCAGATAAACCAGCGTCTGAACAATACGTTTCACCGCATTCTTTCGAACTTCATTCAATAGAATAGCAATGACAATCGGCACGATCAGACCTACAATAATTTTCATGAGTGCAATATAGATCGTATTCCAAAGCACGCGATAGAAATCTGGCAACTCCATCACATATCGAAAGTTATCCAGCCCGATCCATTTGGAATGAAAAAGCCCCTGTGTTGGCATGTATTTCTGGAACGCAATGACAATGCCGGCCATCGGATAATACTGAAAAATAAGGATGGCAATCAATCCGGGAATGAGCATCAAATGCAGGGGCATTTGCGCTTTCCATTTCATTCTGTTCACATGTTCTCCCCCTTACCGGATGAAAAAAAAGAAGCTGGATTATCGCCAACCTCTTCCATGTCTTTATTATAAAATTAACGAACATGCCACCGATACGGGACATTATTGCGGCTCTTGCCTTATATTAACCAGTTAATCGAGAGTCGCGATACACCTGTGGTGTAAGACCCGTAATCTTCTTAAATAGTCTTGTGAAATAAGGTGCAGACTCCAAACCGACCATCGCTGCGATCTCATGGATTTTGTGCTCCGTCGTCATTAATAGGGTCTTTGCCCGCTGAATACGCACATCCGTAATATAATCAAGCAGACCTTGACCTGTTGTTTGTTTATACATCCGAGAAAGGTATGGTGGACTCAAATACACCAACTCTGCTAGGCGCGTTAACGATAGCTCCTCTTGTAGAAATGCATGCACATAATGATGAATCTGACCGATCATATCCGTAGTTCTCTCGGCCTTTTTCAGCCCGTTATAGTCCGCCAGCGACAACGCGATACCCGCCAGAAATTGAACGGCTCCTACCGTACTATTATGCTGAAAAGGATTCAGAATCTCTTCGATCCGGAACGATTCACCAAGCTGCGCGATCAAATGACGCTTATTGATATACGTTAAAAGAAACGCAGCAAGTTGCGAGAACGCCTCATAGGCGAGCGCCTCACCCGCATCGTTGTGCGATAACAATTTGATCGCCTTAACGACCTCACCAAATAGGTGCTCACACCCTTCTTTTTCACCGTTATCCAAATAGGTCTCCAACAGATCCATTTTGTGCAGATGAATACGCAAATCCTGCTCTTCATAGAATTGCTTACTAGAGCGCAGTTCTTCTTTGTCTTCCCTGCGCTGCTCGGTTAGCAGCATCTCATGGCCTTTCCCGATGCCATAGGCCAACTGCAGCTTCATGGCCTCAATCCGCTGCATCATCGCTTCCCATGTGCAGAAGCTAGAGGCCAGCAGGAAGGAAACCGGCACCTTCAGATGCCGCCGACAGGCTGCCTGAACAAGCTCTACGCTGCCAGAAAGCGTACGAATCGCTTGTTCTTCTTGCCCGTCATCGGTAGGCTCGGTTGGTTGAACGAGCCAAATAAACCGATTGCGATCATACGGAAGCGCTATCATGTTTAGTGAGCCGTTCAAATATTCTTCCGCTATATTATGTACGGAATAGAACAGAAGCGATTGATCCGATGGCGCGGCGAAGGACCCCCATTCATCCAATCGTCCGATGACGAGGAGCACAGGACTCCCTGCGTGCAGGTCGATACCCAGCTCCTCGAACCTGCGAGCCCTGACGGCGAGCGATTCGGACTCGCCTTGCACGAGCTGCCGCAGGTAATCGCGGCGAATCGTTGGCAATGCGGCGTGCAGCTGCTCTCTGGAGCGCTTCAGAATCTCTTCACGGTTGATTTCAAGCGCGATATCCTGCGTCGCCTTCTGCACCGCTGTAACGATAGCCTCATCACCCTCTGTTTTGAGGACGAAATCAATGCCTCCATTACGAATTGCTGTCTGGGCATAGGCAAAATCATCAAAGCCCGTCAAGAAAATGATGCGGCAGCGCGGCCATCTTTTACGGGTATAATCGGCAAGCTCCATCCCACTCATCCCCGGCATCCGAATATCCGTGAGCAGAATGTCCACTTTCCCCGCTTCCATCTTCTCTATCGCTTCCTTGCCGGAGTGAGCTTTCAACATCTCGAAATCCATGTCTTCCAGCTCAAGCAAAGTTTCTGTCAAATAGTGAACGGCCAGCGGCTCATCATCCACGATCATCATTGTCAGCATGACATCACGTCCTCCTTTTGCAAATTGAATCCCTTATTCGACGAATGGAATGACGACTGAAACGATCAAACCGCCTTCCTCTCGTTGGAGAATCCGTACACCGGCCTTCTCACCAAACCGTAATTGTAAGCGTCGATGCACATTCAACATCCCCGTTACTTCCTCCGTCGCTTGCCCTTCTTGCGTTTTGGCCTGAAAATTTCGCAGTTCCTCGCCGGTCATCCCTTTGCCATTGTCCTCAACTTGGATGATAACAAACCTCTCTCCGTCATCGTCCTCCTTGCATCTGGTCGATATCCGCAGATGACGCTCATGATGGTCCTGATCAAATCCATGATGATACGCATTCTCCACGATTGGCTGTAAAATCAACCGTGGAACAAGCATTTGCTTACATTCCTCTGGCAAAGGCTCCATTTCAAACGAAATCCGGTTCATATACCGGATAGTTTGAATTTCAGCAAAAGCACGAACATGGCTCAACTCCCGCTCCAACGGGACTTCCTCACTGCCATTTCGGGTCATGTACTGAAAATAATCGCCGAGATATTTGGTGAATCGGGTCGAGTTCTCGAAATCTTGCGCTTTCGTCATGCGATACAATAAGTAGAAGCTGTTATATAAAAAGTGCGGATTGATCTGCGATTGCAGCTGTTTCAGTTCGGATTGCTGCGTACGAATTTTCTGCTCGTAAATTTCGAAAATCAGTTTTTTCAAATGAGCGACCATGTTATTGAATTGGGCATACAAATAATGAAATTCATCACTGCTTTTATAGGTTAGCTCGACTTGCAGATCACCGGATTCCACCTTGCGGAAGGCTCGGACAAGCCTGCTGAGCGGGCGATGAATGATGCGATACACATAGATAGAGAACAAAATAATGACAATAAGTGCACATAAGGAGATGAGATATAAATAAACCTGATAATGATCCAGCGGCCCCATCACAGCCTTTTCCGGAACAAAAGCAACCAAAATCAGATCTAGTGCCGGTGAATAGCTGGAAACTGTGAGAAGACGCTGATTCCCGATTTTGATAAGCTCATTGGCTGCTTGAACGATCTGTAAAGAATTGTCCTGCAACGCGGACAATTGCCCCCGAACGGTCTGACGAATAAGGGCGTAGGCCTCTTTATTTTGCGTATGGACGATATCCCAATCTGCTTTCACGATCGCTGCGCCGCCCTGGTCATAATTAGAAATCTGCGCTAAATACGATTGCATGGCGGGCATGGAAAGCTCCAGTTCCAGGACGAACATTGGGTCGCGCCCTTCCACCAACTGGTTGTTGGGATAATATTCACGTAAGTAAAGATGATCGCTGTCGCGATAAAATAATCCTTTATGCGAGAACGAATCCTGTTTTAATCGATCCAGACGCTCTCGAGGTAAGCTGTCGGCTAACTCCGTAGATGAAATAATTTTATTAATAGGCGGAATATACACACTTGCCCGCTCGATATACATACTCGATTCCTTTAATAGGACGAGGCGTTGCTGAAACCTTTTCAAAATAACAAGCTTCTGATATTCCGTTAAACTATCGGCCGTCACACTGAGCGCTTCCAAGTCTTCGTCATTCATGAATTGCCGTTGAATACGTCCCATTCTGTCGATTTCATTCTCAAGTGATGAGCGATAGAACTGAATTTGGGACTCGAGTGATTTGGAAATTTCCTTGCGGACAAGCCCCGCACCCCATTCATTAATCTGTGTCCCGATCACATACATAGGTGAGAGCACGATGAGAAAAGTCACTATTAATTTGCCAAGTATCGAGAACCGTCGCTGTCTCCCTGCCATCCGCATATCTCCCCACCCAAACGCCCTTTTTCTCACTATACAAAAGATTGAGCAGATTGGATATATGAGTGACGCCATAAGATAATAAAAAGCAA
This sequence comes from Paenibacillus allorhizoplanae, assembly GCF_927798215.1. Taxonomy (NCBI): domain Bacteria; kingdom Bacillati; phylum Bacillota; class Bacilli; order Caryophanales; family Paenibacillaceae; genus Paenibacillus; species Paenibacillus allorhizoplanae. The sequence continues at coordinate 20,147 of NZ_CAKMMW010000019.1, read as the reverse complement.
GCATGATAAAATTGTCCCATCCTAGGGCAAAATACCCCGCCAGTAGATTCCTCTACTTACGGGGCAGCTCGTCATCAACCTATTTGTTCTTCGCGTACCAATCGTTTACTTCTTGCTCGATTTTATCGCCGCCAAGCTTTTGGAACTCTTCAGCGAACTTGTCGAACTCATCGACGGATGAATCACCCATGATGATCTTGGTGAACGTTTCAGCCACTTTCTTCTTCAACGTCGGCAGCTTCTCGGACATCGTCGGCGTTGCTGGAGCTAGGAACAAATTATATTGTCCGATCTTCGCTTTGTTATATTGATCAATAACACTATAACTACCGCCATCGCCCATCACGATATTGCTAAACCACATGGTGTCATCACCAGCTTTAAACTTCGTCATGCGATCAAAATGAACACTGGCTGGGAATCCAAGTTTACTGCCATCACCGGTCTTTAAAGATTCTTGCACCTGGTGATAGGCATCTAAATTCGTATTCAGCGAATCCATCGTAACTGGCGCATATTTCGCTGCCATAATCCCCGTTTTCGAATCGGTAATGAATGGGTTAGGATCCGGTGCATACGATTTTTCGTAAAAACGATTGATATAGATATTCGCTAACTTAATAGCCGCTTCCGGATGCTTCGATCCTTTTTTCACCACATAAAATGTACCAGCTGTGTCGTAAAGCTGTGGTACAGCTGGCTGACTATCCGCAGAAACAATTGGGAACACTTTCCATTGCGCTTTCGGATCCTTCGTGTGATTCTCCTTCTGGATATAGCCGCCATCTGACACTAGTCCGTAGGCAAGCCCGACACGTCCCGCTGCTACATCTTCTTGGATTTTAGCTGGCGGTTTAACGCCAAATTCCTTATCAAGCACGCCATCCTTATAGAGCTCTTGGAGCTTCTTTAAAGGCGCTTTTAGTTCTTTTTGAACAAAACCATATACCAATTTACCTGATGGATTCTTAATGAAAATATCGGTATAACCATGATAGCCGTTAAAGAAGCCACGCAATGAACCGTGTCCATAATCCCAGAAATCTTTATTTACCGCAAGCCCGATCGTATCATCTTTCCCATTTCCGTCTGGATCTTGTTTGGCAAATGCAGTTGCTATTTTAATCACATCATCCATCGTTTTGGGCTCAGGCAAATTCAGCTTCTGCAACCAATCCGTTCGTACGTAGATCATTTCAGCTGTACTGATACCGCCGTTACTGAACGTGTGAGGAATGCCAAGCATTTTGCCGTCAATTGTAGCTGCCTTAATCCCGATTCCACCATCTTGGTTCAACATATCTTTCAAATACGGCGAGCTGTATTGTGCCCATACTTTCGTTAAGTCCTCTAACTGACCCGCATCCGCCAAACGCTTCATTTCCTCTTTATTCACCTCAAGGAAATCTGGAATATCGCCCGATGCGATAGACACATTCAGCTTCTGATGGTACTGCGTTGAATCAACCGACCACGAATTTTTCACTTTAATCCCGTAGTCTTGTTCGAAAATTTTGGTCCAGATATTGCTGTCGATCGAATCGCCAGCTGCATATTTGAAAGTTGCGTCCACCGATCTCACCGTCGTCACTTCAATTGGCGGATCATATTTCGCCAACGGGTCTACTTTCACTGCCGCCGTTTGAGCAGCCACCGGACTAGCCGATGCCGCTGCTGTTGCGGATTTGGATGCCTCTGGTTGATCCGTCGAATTGCTGCATGCACTTGCGACAACTGATAATAACATCATGGAGCCTATTGAAACCGCCCCGTATTTTCTCCCTTGCTTCATGGCCATTTCCCCCTCGTTCACCTAATATTCCAACTGGATACGTTTTCATTATAGAATCACTCGAGCATAGCTCGAAACGGGACATTCTTGCGAACCTTGCTTTTTATTACGCTCTTTGTATCTCTTTAGGATAAATGATGGCCCAGGGGGATGGCAATGGGAGGGATCGTCTTAACCATCAAAGTAACGGCAAGAAGGAAAATGTACTATGAAAGCCCACGTTATGGAAATTTCTACCAACAAACCGAATGTGCCTCTACACCTTTTTTAATGTACAATGAGATCGTAATCACTTTCGACGAAACTTGGGGGAATTTAGTATGTATGAAGGGAAAATTATTAAATTCTATCGAGAGAAATCCCAATTAACGCAGGAGCAACTGGGGCGAGGTATTTGCTCTGACACGCATATTAGTAAAATTGAACGCGGATCTACTGAATATTCACCAGAGATTATCACCTTTCTGTCTAAACGACTGCAAATCGATATTTCATTAGAAGCCATTCGGCTTAAAAATATAAGAACACGTCTTCATTATTGGCATGACGTTATTATTGAGCAGCTATTTGAGGAAATGGCTATGTTGTATGAAGAACTGGAACAGGAACCGCTAATCCAACTCTCAGACTACCAACCCCTTTACAACTTGCTGAAGGCCCGCTACTATTTGATGCACAACCAAGCTGATAAAGCCTATAAGGTAATTAAGATCTTCCATAAGGATGTTCAGCAACTTCCCCTGTATGAAAGTAATTTATACAAACATGTCATGGGGATGTACTATATGGCGAAACAAGAGTACTTAAAAGCCATTGATACGTTAACGGCGATTGTTCATGAGGATTACAATAATCCCGAGTACTACTATCATTTAGCCTCAGCCTATCACGCCATTCAATCACCTGTCATGGCTTACTTCTATGCGGAGAAATCACTTGCTTTTTTCAAAGGGATCAATAGCTTCTTAAGAATTATCGATGCCGAAATGCTGATGCTGATTCAAGTCAAAGATGAGAAAAGCCGCGATTTCAAAGAAACCATTCGACGGTTTGAGAAGCTGATTCAAAGCTGTGATATCTGCCAAGCACCTGTTCGTAAAGCAAGAGTGCTACACAATTTGGCTTATGAGTACATGAGAAGAGAAAATTATAAGCTCGCCAGCAAGTACTACCAGCAATCGATGAATTTAAAAGAAAAGAAAACAGGCGGTTACCTGCTTTCTTTGGAGGGATATATTCGAAGTTGTTTACATGGGAATCTACTGCCAAGTGAAGAATTAATGCAAATCACCAAAGATGGACTAGCCCTGGCCAAGAAGCTGAAGGAAATCTTCTATATGCATCTGCTTCAGCTCCTCCTTCTCTTGATACAGAATAGGGAACAGGAGTATCATCTCTATTTAAGTGATATAGCTCTACCTAAATTTAGAGAATCGGGCAATACATATCTCATCCAAAATTCGGAGAAGGAATTATTTGCCTTTTACATGAAGACGAATCAACCCGATAAAGCTTTGGAGATCGCAAACATTGTGCTGAATAAAGTGAATTGAGTTTCTTGTAATCTAGTTAATTGGCTTAAGACCGACTTCATTCAAGTAATAAGCCAAATCCTTTTTCCCGTCTTTTTCTTTCGGTTTACTCTTACCTTTCACATCAGGGTCCATCTTCAGGAAGTTCTTTTCAATGTAACGAACTTCTTTCTCGTCTACGGTTCCATCTTGATTTATATCCTCTTTCTTGGAGGATTTTCCGAAAGCGTTGGCGACTTTCTTGAGATCTTCAATGTCGATCATCCCATCACCATTCACATCTCCGGCGTAGCTAATCGGTTGTAATTGTCCAAGCATTTGATTTGTCCCGATCAGCTCGCCACCTTCTGTTTTACTCAATTGGACCGAAAATTTACTTCTCAAATGCCCTGGGACCTCTACAATGACCTCATAAGCTTGTTTCATGACAGGGAGATTATCCATGTAAAATACGCCGTTTGGATCAACAATTCCCTCATACGTTTTGCCATCAACCGATTTCGCAAACACTTTTGAGCCAATTTCACTTAAATCCTTCGTCCAATCCAAGTAACCATTCTCATCTAGGAAGGCCTCCGCCCAAGTTACCGATGAAATTGTTGAGTGTTTCGGAATAATATCAAATCCATTGATTTGATTAAACACAGGTGCTATCGTTTGTACAGTTTCACCATATTTCTTGTAGAAAAACTCTTCAATATTTTGCTCGATATTCATCGTATCTTTGATTACCCCAAACCACTTATCATCCACTAATTTAAACGTGACATCAAGGAAGGCACTGTCTCCATCAAACCCATGGAAATTGTTACCCGAAATGGTTGCTCCAACTTTCACCATTTGTTTCGATTCGTACACATCGTGGTCCGTTACAACTGGCTTGTCCACGTTCACCTTCAGGCCTTTTTGGGCAGCTATTTTTTGAAAAGCAGGATTTACCTTGACATCTACAAATTTAAAATGCTTATAGTAATCTACTGTATATTGACCTGAGATTAGCTTTTCAACATTATTTAAGTTTAAGGTCATGGTAATCTCATCACCAAGATACACTTTTTTCTTGTTATACTGCGGTACAACATATGCCGAGCCCGCTTTGATAAATCCATAGTGACGGAAATCTCGAATCAGACGAGCATTTGTGGCCATATCAATAGGGAATACATTCATCGTTAACGGATGATCTTGTATATCCTCTGGCGTCACACCGAACTTCACATTCCCGTTCGCCTGAATTGGGAATTCTCCGTCAGGGAAAACATTTTGATTTTCATAATAGTACAAATGATTAGCGGATTGCGTGATATTTGATGAGGCCAATGATTCAATCGCTGTATCATGTACGTTGGCATGCACCCAGAGCGCACGATGGCTTTTTCCATCTATCTCTTCAACTGTATACATATCATCACTAACTTCATAAACTCCTGGCGCGTAATCAAGGAATTTGAGTTCAGGTAATGTATTATCAACAACAAAATCTTGTTCTTTTGTAAATGTGTGACCATTCGCTTCCGTGGCAATCATCTTGATTGTATAAGCACCTTCAGGTAAGTTGACAGCATCAGGGCTAATGGTTGGATTAGTAGGTTCTCCTATTAAAGGATACACCCATCCGCCAACGGGGTAGATATATATATCTTGGTCTAATGGCGCATCAACCGCATTAACCGTACCACCATTAGCACTTCCCAACACTTTTCCGTTTTTATCCGAAATGAGCACATCGATGGTTTGAATAACACTATTTAATTTAAAGAACAATATTTTAATTGGGTCTTCTTGAAATGGATGCATGATCTCAGGAATATCCGTCATAATGGCCTGATTACTTAATTGGATATACTCAATTCCTGGCTCAACGACACGAACAGCGAAAGGAATTCGATATTTCTCTACTGTTTGTGTAGCATCTGCACTCACAATGTTAATATATCCTTCATATCTGCCTAATGCCGCATGGGCCGGCACCTGAATGCTCGCTGTCAGATCGAACAACTGATTGGCTGCCACATTCACCGTGTTTGGAACCGTAACCGTAACACCATTTGCTACAGCATTCGGTACACCAGGCTTAGCCGGCAGATACTCAACGGAGAACGTAAATTGTTTATTTTCGACGCTTCTGTTTTGAATGCTCAGACGTCTGCTCTCTTCAACGGCTTTATTAGCAACTTTCGCGTGGTTCCCGAAAAATATGGAGCCGGTTGGATCTTCGATTTCGACTAATTCGCCCTCATTGTTTACGTTTAGTGTCTTATCTATTACTTTAACAGAAGTAGTCGCATACACCGCTTCGACAACATCAACTAATCCCGCACCCACTTCATAAACGGAATATGTACCATTCAGCGCATCTGCGGTATTCATCAGTGCAGCCTTTACATCAAAAGGCGTGAACGTAGGATTTTTTTGCAAAATCAGTGCGGCAATACCTGCCATATGCGGCGTAGCCATTGATGTGCCAGATATACGAGCATAGGCAGACGAATAATCTATCCCATCTTCTGGACTATTGATATATTCTGGGTAGCTGGAGTAAACAGCCACACCCGGCCCGATTACATCGGGTTTAATGTCGTAATTCGTATTGACTGGTCCTCTTCCACTAAAATCTGCTAATTGATTACCTTCTGTTGCCAAACTGCTAACATGACCAAACGTAATCGTAGGCAAACTATCCAATCCTAATAAGAACTCCCCTTCCGCTTTGGTTAACCGGAAAGAAGGGATAAATTTAGGACCTTGCCCTGTATAATGCGGAATTTCGCCATCGACATTGTTGAACATGAGAACCGCTTTCGCTCCAGCCGCTCTCGCATTAACGACTTTTTCATCTAAAGCATTTTCCCCACGTTGAATTAGAGCAACCTTCCCCGTAAAGTCCTTGCCTTCAAAGTCATTCGTCATACCTAGTCCCGCGAATTCAATCGGGAATGTCTGTCCTGTTAAATCCTCAAGGTTATCCGTATAATTTTTGGCTAGCAGCTTCATATCCGGAAGTTGTGTAGCAACGGTCGAATAGACAGTCGCAGATACGGTTGGGATGGACATGGAGAAATTGCTTGCTCCAACTGTAATCCCAAGCGCTGTTACGCCAGGTACAGTTACGGTTCTCTCATTTGGTCCTGAATTACCAGCAGCCACAAGACAAACTACGCCAGAGAGGGTTGCGTTGTTAATTGCTGTAGATTCAGGTGCTAGTGGATCATTGTATGTGGCTCCCAAGGATAAATTAATGACTTGCATCCCATCTTTAACAGATTTATCAATGGCTGCAATTATGCCGCTCTCAGCTCCACTGCCATAGGGACCTAATACACGATAAGCATAAAGATCAACTTCCGGCGCTACGCCTAAAGCGGGAGAAGCAACGTTATTGCTTCCCTGGCCAGCGATCGTTCCCGATACGTGAGTTCCATGAGAAGTGAAATAAGTAGCTCCTTCTGGTTTTCCAGCCTCTTCCCAATCCTTGTATGTCGTTTCCATAGGATCCGCATCGTTATCGATGAAGTCCCATCCCTTAACTGTTGTTGGATCTATTGACTTCGGATCAACATTCCGTTGAGCCTTATACCCTTTATACACATCCTTTAAATCAGGATGATTATAGTCGATCCCGGTATCAAGGACACCAACTTTGATCCCTGTCCCTTTAATACCTTTATCGTGAAGAAGGTCAATACCATCTAAAGGAATACGATTCTCATCGGTTTGTCGCTCGATCAGTGCTTCAATTTGAGCAGATGACAAGGCCGCTTCCTTCGGATCAAGCTTAACGACGTTATCTTTCCAAATTCGATTTACGACGCCTGATTGCAATAACGATTCAATATCAGAACCTGGCAGTGTCATGGCTACGCCGTTAAATGCATGGTGATACTCTCTTGTAATTTGTATGTTCTTTTCACCAATAACGAATGGATTAATTTCAGGAATAGATGGCGTCTTACCTTGCTTTTTTTGCACAAATTTTTTAAATGTCTCATGATTTTCTTCTGCATGAGCTTGCGCGGCTGTAGGTGAGATGTGAATGCCTTCTGCCGCTTGCTTAATCACTTCTACCTTAGCAGGAGCCTGCTTAAACTCAATAATGACATTAGTCAGTGCAGCACTCTTCAAATTGATTTCTGGCGAAATGACAGGTCGTCCAACTTGAATTTCGGTTAGCGCTTTCTTTTGCTCAATCGATAGATTTTTTAATAGACTCTCTGGATGTGGAGAAGGACTATTAGCAAATGCTTGATAAGGAAGAAATGATGATACGACTAACAAACCAGCTAAAGCTTTTAAGGTCATTTGGTTACATTTACTTATACGCATAATTTCTCTCCTCACTGTTATTTACTCTCTATTATTAAATAGGTAATCCGCTAATAGAGTTAGTCTACATGCACATCAAAAAGACGTAAATGGGGGGAATTTAGGCCGTTTTTCAGCATTTTCGGATTAAAAAAGTAATGTACGCATGGGGGAATTTCCATATAATACAAAAAAATGCGCCCCTAAATGCTAGAGGCGCAAGCGATTGATTCATTATTACTTGGAATATTTCCCCTATCAATGAAGTCGGTAACTTTATGCTTTTCCTTCACTATTGAATCTCGTATATGTTGAATTGCTCCCTACCAACAATTACCAATGTCAAATCTATCCTGATGGCCGAATTCATGCCATAATAAAAAGCAGGGCGAGGGCTAGATCTCGCACTGCTTTTTCTGAATTTTGCCTATTCCACGTTATGATACACTTGTTGAACATCCTCTAAATCTTCCAAAGCGTCAATCATTTTATCGAATTGAACTTGTGCGTCATCAGATAACGTGACGTTATTTTGAGCAATCATTGTCAACTCCGCAACTGCGAAATCCGTGATGCCAGCCTTTTTGAGCGCCTCTTGAACGGCGTGGAATTCCTCGGGCTCTGCATACACCATGACCATGTCTTCTTCTTCAAGAAGATCACGAACATTTACGTCCGCTTCCATCAGAATCTCCATGATCTCATCAATGCTTTTATCTTCAATACCGATCGCTGCTGTCGCATCGAACATGTAAGCAACCGAACCCGTTACTCCCATGTTACCACCGTTTTTACTAAATGCGGCGCGAACGCTTGACGCGGTACGGTTTACATTATTCGTTAGCGTGTCCACAATAACCATAGAGCCGTTAGGTCCAAAGCCTTCATAACGAAGCTCTTCATAAATTTCATCAGAGCTGCCTTTGGCTTTGTTAATCGCGCGGTCAATGATCGCTTTCGGTACATTATACGTTTTGGCGCGTTCAAGAACGACTTTCAACGCACGGTTTGATTCCGGGTCTGGCTCACCTTTGCGTGCTGCTACATAAATTTCAAGGCCGAACTTCGCGTACACGCGACTCGTACTCGCATCATTCGAAGCTTTCTTCTCTTTTATGTTATTCCATTTACGTCCCACTATGGATCCCACTTTCTATTATGATGTCATTCCCTATCATAACCTATTTTCATGCGAAATTAAAATATTTCCATAGGTCTTGATGATTTTGTCATTATAGATAATACCAAACTTCGAGCGTTGTAGGGAAGATTTCAAACGATTTTTATTTGAAGTGACCCTTCGGCTTTCCTTTTTTACCGCAGATGAATGGTTATCGGGCCATCTTGATCCCATAGATAAATTTCCTGCTTTTCGGGTGTCACACATGTTATTAATACCCCTTCGTCACCACGGGTAACGACTAGATCGAAACAAGAATCGAACGCTCGGATTGAACGCAGCGCCATCGTGTCCCAGTGTTCAGGCATTCGAGGCGAACAGGAAAAGGTACGAAGACCCGTGGGCACGATGCCGAATAAGCCCTCAACAATGACTCGTGCGTAAAGTGCGCTTTCCGCAGAGAGATGCCGCCCATTACCTTCGGGAAATGCCTCAACCGCATAGGGAACATGTTCACCAAGCAATCTGTTCCGCGAATATTCGAGCAGATATGTGATCCCAAGCTCTATTTCGCCCGCATAGAGAATGCCCCGTAGTGCATACAAAGTGGAGCGATCCCAGTAAGTAGTTTCCCCCGCCTGCGTGACAAGTCCGCCGTTTACCCACAATCGCGAAGAGAATAAGGCTGCAATCGTCTGTTCCTTGCGATCTAAGATATTCATTGTTAGAGGTACACAAATCCACGAACGCAGAATGTCGTTTCCTTCATAATAGCGATAGGTCTCGTATCCCTCAATAGTTGCGCCAAAATGGGCTTCAATCGCTTGTCGCAGTTCAGCCGCCTCTTCCTCTAAGCTTGGAGCTTGATCTGCTTTCCCGACTGCTCGCGCAAGGTGAGCGGACGAAAGAAGAGCACCGTATGCAAGTGAAGATGTGAACAGATTGGCGTCACCGCTAGGAAAGCGATTCTCCAGTTCATCCGAATCTGATGCGACAACGCCAGCTTGGTTTCGTTTCCGCCGGCAATATGCCAAACACCATTCGATAGCTGGCCACAACTGTTCAGCTATTTGCAAGCTGCCGCTTGCCAGTGCAAACCGCGCCGCACCATAGGCGTACATCGCTGCATCCCCTCGATCTCCCGCCCCCTCCCAAATATCTACGCCTTCGGCGATGATAGAGGATGGTATGGGATGGAAATCAGGTCCCATGAACGGCATATAAAGTCGATAGGCATTTAAGGATGCCTCCATTGCATCTTGCTCGCCTAAAAAAGGGAAAAATGGACCCGCATATTCCGCTTGATCGTTCGTCCATACGGCCGCGTAGTAGGATCCGCCACCGGGACAGTGCATGAAACCGCACTTGGTGCGAAAAATGCTCTCCGCCGCACGGATTTTGGCCAAATCAAACATTCGGTTCAAATGAGGCTCTGGCGTTTCAAGCTGCAATGACGAACCGATCTCCTTCAAGAATTCCCGCCGCTTCCTTTCCTCGTATAACACGTCGAGACTTTCATAGGATCCCTGCAATGTCGAAGCACAGATCCAACTCTTGAATTCCAGCGTCTCACCCGCTCTCAGCTCCATGATTGACGGCGCGTCATGTCCCGTTTCCACCTTATAGACCCCTTTGGTACCTCTTCGATAGTATACACGTGCTATCCGCCCTATTTCGAGCTGCACAGAGTCCTCCGTCATGTTCTGAACTTGAACGCGTTCAAGCGCATACGGTTTATCTCTCGTCGGAAATACAGTTCTACGAACCAGAACGCCTTGATCGGAAACAGAAGCCATATGCAGAATCCCGTCGAATGTAATTTTGAACAGTTTTTCTTGGACAGGTTGACCCCCAACACGCATACTCGGCATAAGCTCCTGTCCAAATGCCTCCATTAAACTAGCATGCGTATCATTCGGAATCGTGCGCAAGCCTGGCCATACGACTTTGCGCTTTAAAATAACGCCACCTTCCGAATCTATACCGTACATCACGATGAGGGAAATCTCTTTCCCACTCATTTCGACATGATCCTGGTGGGCAAGATGTCCGAGATGAATGTCCCAGACGATTCCTGCTCCTTCACCTAAATGCCAACGTATGTTTGCCTCTGAGGAGGACTCATTTGAATCCGTTGTTCGCATCGTTTCTCGCCCCTTTCTGGTCTATTTATCCTTACTTCACGCGGATAACTTCTATGACAACTTGACTGCCAAGAGGTGATGAGCATTGGTCTTAAAAAATTAAAAAACCGTTCCCTGGTAGAATACCAAGGAACGGTCGTTACATTACTTCGATGGATCCGGGTACACATCAACCGAAATGCTTTTCCCGTTAGCTGTAATCATCGTTGCTGTGAAGGAAGCCACCTCGACAGGTGTTCCATCAATCGCTGATGTTGCTGGTTTGTAGATATACTTCGCATCTCCGCGATATAATCTGACCTTACTATTGATCGTGGAGAATACCCAGTCGGTAGGATCGACTTTACCGCCAGCGGTTGCACCAATATCCGCGTCTGTTGATGGATAGGTATAGCCAGCCGTTTCATCTCCTGCTAAAGGATAAGGCTGATTCGACAATCCATTCACATTGTTAACACCTGTAATATTGGATTCAACTGCAAGATATCCTGAATCTGGTACAATGTTATCATTCGTCCATTTGACATTGCTAATAAAGATTTGAATACCGAAAATTGGTGCTACACGGATCACAGAACTGTTTTTAAAGGCATTGTTGCCATATTGATCCATTAGCGTAATATTGCTAAACGTTTGTTTCAGCAGCAATTTCTTGGCCACCGTATCGATGGTATTACCTGTAAAAATGTTAACGCCTGCTTTCAACTGCGACAATCCCATAATTCTAGCTTTCCCATTATAAGTTGCTGTTAGTGAGCTAACGACTAATGGATCATCTTTAATGGCGATGTTATCGAGGAAAGCCACTTTATTACCCGTGTAGTTTGATGGCTTGAATAGCACGGATATGCTAGTTGTTCCAACATCCTTACCACGAATCCCATACCCGTCAAAAGCGTTTGCAACAGCACCATCAGCTCGTGGCTTATTCACAATGGAAGAAGCTCTCGTGTTGGAAGTCGTGACCGATTTCAACTGTTGAATCGTGTTATTCGGGAGCTGAACAATATTGCCGTTAGCATCCTTGGCCGTGAGTACAACTTTACCCGAAAACATATTCTCTAAAGATACACCTTCTGTTGAATAAACGTTATTAATGACATTCGTCAGTGAGCCTTGCAGCGTATCCTTCACCTTATCGACAGCATAAATGCCATTAGCAAATGGTGTCAGTGTATACACCAAATTATTGGCTTCTCGACCTTTCAGAAGCTGCGTCGTACCAATGGCTGTTGACATTAAGGATGCTGATCCTGCGGCAACCGCAGCCTCATCCCCTTTATACAACTGAGCTGTAACCTGGTACGTACCTTCATTGTTATCGCCAACCTTGGCAATAAAGAAGAAATCGCGATCCCGATAATAACCGAAATCAGTTGACACTTTACCTGAGTCATAACCTTCTACCGTACCATCTACACCCCTTACGATAAAAGATGTTTTAGTTGTGTCCAAGAAGGCAGTTGTACTTCCTCTGAGTACATAAACTGCATCTGTAACCGTACCAGACGTTTTGGCAAAAGATAATTTCATCGAATAGCCTCGGTAATCTCGATCAAAATCCTCATTATACTGATCTTTGAACTTCAAACGGAACGCATTCTCCGTTCTTCCATTCACCATTTCGAGTGAAGGAAGCATCTTAGGTTTCGGTACAACGGAGAAGTACACAGTTTTCGGAAAACGCTTGGCAACAATATTCGTGCTATTCACAGCCGTTTTCTCACTTGTGAGGAGCGAAGCTTTAATTGTTAACGGACCTTTATTTATGTCTGATAACGTTTTTAAATCGGAGACGCGAATTGTACCTCTATTTGCACCACTCTTCTCGATTCCGCCAATTAGTCTGCCAAGTGAATCCTTGGCGCCAACTGATATATTGCCGTTTGAAAAACCAAACACATTAATCTTATCGGCATTTTCTACAACTTCATCTGTCGTAAGAATCGTTCCGCCTTGGTCTTTGACAACGATTGGCAAGTAGAAGTCCTCGTCACCTACGGCTACAGTATTCGGGAAGTTACCTATGCTAATCTCATAAGGCGCTTTGGAAGCAGCCACTTTTAACACCTTTGAAACGGATTGGCCTGATCCAAGTCCCGTCAACGTAAGCGTGACATCCTGGATGCTGAAATTAGTAAAGCTATAAGCAGCTTTGACCTTCAACTCGGGTATGCCATCTCCGGTTTCGTCAGCAATAAAGTCAAATCCTCTTGCAGGACTTGTTGCAGACATGTCGATCACACCCGTTGCAGTGGAACTTGTTAACGTGCTGTTTGTTAAAATATCCAAATCCGTAACTGGATAACCATATTGGTCATAAGCCTTGTAAGGAAGCGCAACCAAATCACCAGCCTCGAATTTCGTCTTCCCACTCACATAAACAACATCGCTCAGTTCAACTTTACTAACCGTTTGCAATTCACCAACCGTAAATGTCTTATTGGCTGTCACGGAGTAATCCGGAGCCATGATGGTGACAATCACTTGCGAGTCTTGACGCAGCTTGTTGCTGTAGACGGCATGGGTAACATCAAGCATGACTGACTGTGAATCACCCGCAGGTATCGCATCGCCATCTAGACTTGTATGGATGGTAAATACGGCTGCACTCAGATCGGACACTTCCTTGTACTGATTCACAGCTTTAAAAGTAAGTTTGACTTTCCCTTGCGCAATTTTATCCGACGGTGTCGTGAAATCAATTTGCGTGATTTTCTCGTTGCCAACAGACACTTCTGCCGTGCCTTTATCCACAGTTAATCCGCCATCTTTGACAGCCTCAACCTTTACCGTATAAAGCCCTTCTGTCATTTTCGTATCCAACGTGATCGTCACTTCGTTCTTGTTGGTATTCCACTTCTGAGCACCTGTAACTGCTGATCCTGTAATAGAGCCACGAAGAACGGAAACCGTTAACTTACTCGTATCAGCGATTGAGCCATTCAATTTGACCACGAGTGTTTTAGCGCCCGTAGCTTTAAAGTCAGCCACAGAAACTTTGGACAGGGCGGGACCTCCGGCTTGAATCAGCTGATACGCCGCGTAAGCGGCATTGACAAGCAGCTCGCGATTCACTGTTTTGGTGAAATCAGCCATGTCAGCTAAGAGTCCCACTTTGATGGCAGAAGCCACATTCACTTTCGCCCAATCGGACACGATGCCCTTCACTTTGGCCGTATCGGTTTCATCTGCCTCCAGCTTGAAAACACGTGTAAGTACAGAAGCTGCTTGTTCAATTGTGACTAAGCCGGCTGGATCAAACCGATCTTTCTCCACACCTTGCATATAGCCCGCTTTGGTTGCTGCTCCAATATAACCTGCCGCCCAGCTTGCTTCACCTAGGTCTGTATATGTGGCGCTTGAAGGAACATCTTCCTTTAGACCATTCAACAAAACGGAGATTTTGGCAAGCTGAGCCCGTGTCACCTCTTTATCGAGTTCAGCTGACCCTGATTCGTCGGAACCATCGAAAATGCCTTTGTCTTTGAGAGCTTTAAACTTGGATGCCGTGTCCATCGTTGTTGTCGCTGGGGTCGTTGCCGTTGTAGTTGAAGTAGTTGGTGTAGTGGCGTCTGCGTAAGCAAAATCGACGGAAGCAAACAGTGAGAACATCATGACGGATACCATGACTGCGGATAACTTTTTCTTCATAACGTTTGTTTTCATTTTTCCTCCATCATTCCTTAGTCGAATTCGAAAATCATTGCATACTGCTTCCAATCAACCCGCTTTTTCAAATGCAAGCGCTTACCAAATTGGCAGTCCCTCCTTCCATTTCTAAGACAAATTATAGTTTATCGGAGAAATCGTAACATACTAGTTATTTACGTCTATATTGAACTAACTTATGGTACAGGAACCATATCGCATATAAACTCTAATTTTTCCTCCTCCGGAACTCCGTTGGTGAAACACCATGAAATTGTGTGAATTGTTTGGTAAAATGATGGACTGAAGAATACCCGAAATCCTCCGCAATGGCCGTTATGGAACGGTTGCTTTCCCACAGGGCTGCTTCCACTTGCCTCATAATGGCTTTGGTCCAGTATGCTTTGGGCGATATTCCTGTTGCTTGCTTGAATAGCTCATGGAATTGCGTTTTCCGAAGCCCACATTGGCTCATCCATTCATCATAACCTCGACTTGCATTCGCTTCCTTGTCCATTCGCTCGATGATCGGAATAATTCGGTAATCGATGAAGTGTGGCGTTGAAGCAATTTGTACAAGTGATAGAAGAAACGCTTTAAGGAGATTGCTTACGATTAATTCGGAATAGTGGTCACTTTTCCTCGACTGGGTCACGGCATGTATGAATAATTGCCCAAGCGAAGCATCATGCTGGATAGGCGTAACGACAGGTAGCATGTCCAGCTCTGAACACGGAACAATGTGCGTTAGCAAGTCACGATTAAAGTCAGACTCGTCCCAAACGAGATGTTGACTGCTTCTCAATTGATAATTCCATAAATCACAATATAAGTTATACGTAGCTAACGGTTGATCTGGATGTGCGTAAAAGGAGTGACCCACTTCAGGTGGAAAATAGATCAGATCACCTTTCTTCACCGGATATGTTTTCCCCTTGGCGCTGATCGTCCCTTTGCCTCCGGCAACGAAATGAAAGGCATAGCAATACCCGATTCTGCCCATCTCAGCTTGGTTTCGTTCGACTGGAAATTGATAATAATGTCCTACTCTTACATAGGGACTAATGGCAGTTAAGGAAGTCATAATAACCCTCGCAATCGAAAGTAAATTGACGATATGAATGACCGGAAGAATTGATCAATAGACGAACACAGAAGCAAATACAATAAGCATATGACATGTTATATTTTCTATATTACAACACTTGTTGGAGGGTGAGTAGGTTGATTAAGCAAAATGGAAGCGGAAGTTTAACTAAGGAGCAATCACAGTTTTATGAGGAACAGGGCTATCTCATCATCCCCCAGTTATTATCAGAAGAAGATTTGGCCTCTGCACGTGATGCGATGACTCAGAAGGTGTCGATGATTGCGGACGAACTGTTCGCGGATGGACTTATTACGGATAAGCTTGAAGATCGGCCATTTCCAAATCGGTTAGCTGAGCTATTTCAGGATTTGTCCGCCGAAAACTTCTTGAAATACGGCAGAAGCTGGCGCGACCGCATCCCTGGTTACTTCACCTTGATGAGCAATCCGAAAATTTTGGACGCGGTAGAATCGTTAATTGGCGGAGAGCTATTCGCTAATCCGGTATATAATGTGCGGCCGAAGGTCCCGAAAGTAGCAGCTGGCGCAGTTCCTTGGCATCAAGATAAATCGTATTGGCCGGATGCGAATGCGAATCCCGTTATTACCGTCTGGATCCCACTTGTCGATGCCAATGGAGTGAATGGATGCCTCCATATCAAGCCGCAGACACATCGCAAACGTGTGCTCAAGTGGCATCGTGAAACCCACACGGGAACAGGCTATACAGCGCTCAAAGATAGTCAACTTGGCAAAACAGAAACCGTTGCCCTGCCTGTCCCCGCAGGAAGCGCAATTCTGTTCAACGATCGTTGCCTTCATATGTCCACTCCGAATATGTCCGATACGGTTCGCTGGAGTGTTGATCTGCGCTATCAGCCTACAGATCAAGATCCTATGGTTCAGCATGGGGTTGGCTTCCTAGCTAGAAGCTACAAATTCCCATCACGTGTGGCTACGCTGGAGGATTGGCTTGCCGGAAGACCAGAGCATGAGGAATAAGTGGCAGATGCGGTTGGGTTATGCTAGTGATGGTCTGGAATAGCTGGAAAACCTCCAGTTAAATCCTTCACTTTTCACAAGAAAATGATTTTAACTGGAAAATATACAGCTTAAATCCTGGAAATACGCTCATCTGGCCGAAAGTCATGAAATTAGCTGTAGGAAATACAGGTAATCCCTCTCAACCTTTAATTTCTAAGAAAATAACTACCTTTTTTCCATCTATTTACTGTATCGGTCAAAACGTCCAACACCAGATCCGCGTGTTTCCCGCGCTAGCGCAGTAAAAAGTCCTTCGGATTCATCCCCGAAGGACTCGCAACATTCGCAAGGGTTTACACGCTTCCCTTGCGAATCCAAACTGCCATCTCGCCTACTCCTCGATTGCCCCAGAGATAATACGGCACCGCCTTGAGCTTCACTCGTTGTGAAACATCCTGCTGTGCGAATGGACGGTACGGCGTATCCTCCGACCAAGAAGCAGACTCATTGGCATGGCCTTCTGCTTCAATCACCACGGCTCCGCCTAACATATCTGCATCGTAATTCATTTGCAGCTTTTGCATGGCATCAATTGATACGGTCGCTAGAGGCGCACTATTGTCCACTTCTTCCAGACAATAAACGAGAGGTCCGCGCTCAATTGCAACTTTGCCAGCATTAGCTCGGATTGCGGGATGAGCGATCGTCAACTGCGCCTCGACCGTAAGCTCCCACTCCACAATATCCCCTTGTACCCATTGCCGCTCAACGGATGCATAACCATTCACTATCTCATAAGCTGTCCGTACACCATTAATTTTCATAACCGCTCCACCCTGGCTCCAGGATGGGATGCGCAGCGCAAGTGTAAACGGGTCTTGCGGAGCCAACGTTAGCTCTATGCTGACATAACCTTCCCATGGAAGCTTTGACTGCTGGGTAAAGGCGACTTCGCCAATAGCAAGCTCAAAGCGAGCCTCGCTGCCGATAAACAGATGCGTGTAGACCGTATTTAACGCTCGTGAAGACGTGAAGATATAACTGTTCAATGAACTAAGCAAGCGTGCCACATTCGGAGGACAGCAGGAGCAGCCAAACCACTTCTGCCGTTCTGCTTTGACATGATGGCGACCTGGGTTTAACTCCGATGCTTTGGGCCAAACCTCCAGCGGATTCACATAGAAATAATGCTTGCCATCCTGCGACATGCTGCCAATTACGTTGTTGTACAACGCGCGCTCCATGACATCCGCATACTCACTCTTCGCTTCTAGCTGCAGCATACGCTGAGCAAAGAAGATGAGGCCAATTGAGGCACACGTTTCAGCGTAAACCGTGTCGTTAGGCATATCATAATCGAAGGTGAAAGCTTCACCGTGATGTGTTGCGCCTATTCCCCCTGTGATGTACATCTGCTTCTTGGTTGTGTTATCCCATAAGCGGCGGCAGGCTGTGAGTAACTCTTGATCTCCCGTCAGTCTGGCAAGATCAGCCATAGCTGTATACATATAAACAGCACGCACCGAATGTCCGATGGCCACTTCCTGCTCGCGAACCGGCTTATGTGCTTGATTGTACGCCATTTGCGCTACTGTCGGAATCGGTTGCTTCTTTTGCGTCCAATAGCTAAAACCTTCTCTTACTTTACATTCTTCAACTAGAAAGTTCGGTTCCGTACCGCGCTCATCTATGAAAAATTGCGCCAGCTTCACATAGCGTTCTTCCCCCGTTACTTGAGCAAGCTTAACGAGTGCAAGCTCGATTTCTTGATGGCCGTCATAGCCTCTGATCTGACCAGGTTCACGACCGAAAATCGTTTCAATATAGTCAGCGAATTTGCACATGACATCTAACAACCTTCTTTTTCCCGTTGCATTGTAATAAGCAACAGCCGCCTCCATCATGTGACCTGCACAATATAATTCATGTGCTTCATACAAATTCGTCCATGCCTGACCTGGCTCCTTGATCGTATAATACGTATTTAAGTAACCGTTCTCATGTTGCGCTTTGGCAATCAAATCAATGACCTCATCCGCCGTTTGTTCCAACGTAGGATCCGGCGTGTTCGCCAGTGAATACCCCACCGCTTCAAGCCACTTGGCAAGGTCGCTATCTTGAAAAATGAAACCGCCAAACTCTCCTTCTTCGAGCCCTGCTGCAATACGGAAATTGCGAATGGCATAACTAGGCTCTGCTTCAGCAATCGCATCATTCAAGGCATCCCATTGATACGGAATTACAGTGCCTCGTACAAGCTCCATAAATGGATTCCAGAAATCATCTTGTATGCGTATCTTCGTGATAGCAGCCTGCTTGTGTGTGGAATTCACCATATGTAAACTCTCCTCTTGTGATCCAATTTTATATAACATTTGATTATCAGCTATTTACAGTTTATCCTTATAAATAAAGAGAAACTATGAATAATTACAACTTATTTTATATAAAATTTAACACTTCATAAAGGAGGGAAAAGGATGAGTGAACTTAGCCATATCTGGATGGAACTACCACCACTGCCCTATTACCTCATGATTGGCTTGTCCACCTACCGTCCAGGCGAAATGCACCCCAGTCGACGCAATCTAGGCATTTTTGATCTTCTCTGGGTAACCAAAGGGACTTTATACATCGGTGAGGATGACAAGGAGTGGGAGGTTACAGAAGGCCAAGCGTTATTACTGCTGCCAGATCGCTACCATTATCCCGTCAAAGGCTGTGATACAGAGACCGTTTTCTATTGGATTCATTTTGACTTTCATGGTGTCTGGCAGCAAACATCGGATCAGGATCTCGGGACTGTTTACCCGCAGCAAGTTCGGAAATCTTGGGAAAATCCGTATCGGATCCGCATCCCCCAATATTGCACTCCACCCGAGTTCGCGCTTGCCGAGCGGCATCTCCGCAAGCTGTTGACCGACTCGGCTCATCATCGTTCAGAAACCTATTGGAGTGAGCAGCAGCTTTTCATGGAACTGCTACGTCTCCTTGATGCTGGACAGTCGCGTAACGATGCGTCACCTGCCCTGATACTCGCCGACAAGGTCGAAGCGTATTTGCGCCAACATTATCAATCCGATGTGACGAATAGCTCACTCGCTGAAGAGTTTCATTTTCATCCGAATTATATCGTCAGATGTATGAAAGAAATCTATGACTGCACACCAATGGCCTATCTACACGACTACCGGATTGAGCAGGGGAAGCTGCTGCTCATTAAAACAGAGTGGTCCATCGCGCGAATTGCCGATCATATTGGTTTTCTTCATGCGCCTTACTTCTCCAATTGCTTCAAAGCAGCTACAGGCATCTCGCCGCTTCGGTTCCGTAAACAGTATTCACTATGATGGCATGTAATTCGAAGTTAAATAAGCACACATAGCTTGTCTATTCTCAATACTACGGGCGAATTTCAACGCATAAGACCTCCGTTGCAACTAGAATAAAAAGTGGACACCTCGTTAACAGATTTAAGATAATAGATACAACGAGGAGGTGTTCACAATGGGTGAACAACGGCAAAGGTACAA